>CAZJSU010000038.1:7830-10762 GCA_964548765.1 uncultured Anaerolineaceae bacterium | reverse complement strand
CCAGATTATCCACTTCGTCTGTGCCGCCGTGTCGTGGGGGGATGATATGGTCAACCTGATGGCTGAAAGGCGTTATCTTTTCTGGTAAGCGACAGTATTCACAGCGGCCATCCGCTCGTTGGCGTACTGCTTCGCGGATTGATGGCGAGATTCTTTTCACCGGAGTTTAAGCGCCTTTATTGCCCGCGCTTTGAGCGCTGTTACGAACAGATCAAACTCCAGCATTTGCTCCAGTTCCGCCTGTTCCTGTGTGGTTAAAGAGCCTGCTTTATTTTTCTCGGTCAGTTCGTCAGCCCGTTTCTGAGCGTCCTCTGAGACGTTAAAGGTGAGTAACTCCTGCGGGCTTGCTTTCTCGACAAGAAAATCAAGCAGCTCCTGAAAGATGGGGCCAAGCTCTGCAACTGCCATAGAAATTTCCTCAACATCAGTCACGAAATTATAGCATATTTATGGCTCTGAAAACGCTCTGTCAACACCTACATATCTTTTACGAGATACCGATATTCTTCTTATGCCAGCGGGCTAACATCAGGGCATAACCTGAAAATCGTTATGCATATTCTGGATGGAGAGGAATTGAGATGTTGATTGTACGCGAGCCTGTTTATGTCAATCGTCGTCGTGCCGAGCAGCACAACCACACCGAGCGGGTCTACCGCCTGCCCGTAGACGCTTACGAAACCGACGACAGCATTGTGCTGACCGCTTCGGTGCCGGGGCTGCGTCCTGAAGATATGGACATCACGCTTGATGGCGATACGCTCATCATTCGCGGTGAGGTCAACGGCGTGCAGGAAGATGTCAAGTACCTGCTGCGCGAGCGCTTCCATGGCAAGTTCGAGCGCCGTCTGGCGATCAACCTGCCCGTAGATATTCAGGGTGCCGAGGCGACCTTCGATCACGGCGTGCTGACGCTGGTGCTGCCAAAGGCTGAGGAAGCCAGGCCGCGCCGCATCGAGGTGAAGGCTGTTCACCCCAACTAACGATTGGCGATCATAGCATTCATGAAGGGCGACCTGTCAGGTCGTCCTTTTTGTTTGTTTCAGACTTTGCTCCTATTCGGCACAGGGCGCGACCCACAGTATAATCAAGCGCATGATACGACGACTGCTCTGCTTCATGCTTCTGATGACCGCGCTGGCTGCCTGTGACACCGCGCCACAGGGCGGCGACGACCTGCCCACCGTCGCCCAACTGCCGACAGCGACGGATACGCCGCTGCCCAGTGATACGCCCATCGCTTCGGCGACACCGACCGCCACCGAAACGCCGACGGCTTCGCCTGTTTTTACCGAGACGGCCACTGTCACGCCGAGCGCGACCATCACCGATACGCCATCCCCCACGCCGACAGATACCCCGACCATTACACCAGAGCCACGCGCGGTCAACGCGCTGCTTGAGCTGGCGATGCAGGCCACCGTGCTGCCGCAGCAGGTCATCGCCACCGCTGTGCCGCCTTTGCCCGGTGATGATTCTTTCCTGCCCACCGTGCCAGCCGTCATCACCTGCGCCTTCCCGCCGCCCGGCGGCTTTAACGCCATCTACGCGGGCGACCCGGCGCTGAACCAGCAGCTTGGCTGTCCACAGGGCGACCCGCCCGCGCCGATCACCATCGAAGGCGCGTGGCAGGAGTTCGAGGGCGGCTTTATGCTCTGGCTGGATGGTCCGGTTTATGTGCTGTATAACGGCGGGCGCTTCCAGCGCTTCCAGGACACTTACGACGAAACCACCGACCCCGAAAGCGGCGGCGAAACACCGCCTCCGGGACGGGTGGAGCCTGTGCGCGGCTTTGGCAAGGTCTGGCGCGAGAACCCGAATGTGCGGCAGGGGTTGGGTTGGGCTTACGGGGCGGAAACCGGCGTGCAGGCGGTTTACCAGCCGTTTGATCGCGGCCTGATGCTGGCGCTGCCACAACGCACCCAGATCATCATCATCGCTGCGGACGAAGCCTCTGGCGCGGGCGGCACGTGGCGCTCACTCGTCGGCAGCTATTGATCGGCCTAGCGCGGGGTCGCTGCTACTGGCATGTGCGCCCCTTCCTGCACTACAATTAACGCGCAGCGTGCTACAGGGGAGGGGCGGTCATGACTGATGTGTTTATCTCATATTCGCGCCGTGATCTTGATTTTGTCCAGCGCCTCTATGACGAACTGAAGAACCGCAAGCGCGATATCTGGATTGACCTCGAAGACATCCCCCCGACGGCCGCGTGGCTGGCGGAAATTTACGCTGGCATCGAAAACGCCAATGCGTTCGTGTTCGTCATCAGCCCGGACTCGGCTGTTTCAGAAATCTGTCGTCTGGAGATTGAACACGCCGTCAAGCACAGCAAAAAGCTGGTGCCGATCCTGCGCCGCGAGGTGGAAGACCGGACGCTGCTGCACCCTGACCTCGCCTCGCATAACTGGCTGTTCTTCCGCGACAACGACGATTTCATGCGCGCGTTTAACGCGCTGAACGAGGCGCTGGATACCGACCTCGACCATGTACGCAGCCACACGCGCCTGCTGGTGCGCGCGCTGGAGTGGGAAAACCGCCAGCGCGATAACAGCTTTATCCTGCGCGGCACCGACCTGCTCGAAGCCGAGGCGTGGCTGGCGGCCAGCATGGGCAAGCAGCCCGAACCGACACAGTTACACACGCAGTACATCCTCGCCAGCCGCAGGGCGGAAACCGCCCGCCAGCGTACCCTGCTGGTCGCGGTCACGGCGGGCTTTGTTCTGGCGCTGGCACTTGCGGTGATCGCCTTCGTCCAGTGGCGCGAGGCCGACGCTGCCCGCCGCCGTGCTTCTGAGGCGCAGGGGACAGCCGTTGCCGCGCTCATCAGCGTGAACGACACCCGCGCGACCGCGCAGGCGCAGGAAGATACCTTCCGCGCCACCATCCGCGCGCTGGGGCAGGAAGCACAGGGCGAGGTCGTGGCGCAGGG
>CAZJSU010000038.1:0-7730 GCA_964548765.1 uncultured Anaerolineaceae bacterium | reverse complement strand
CGCAGGGCGAAGTCGAGTCGCAGGATGAGATGGGGGAAGACAGCGGGGAGATGGATGTCCCCAGCTACCCCGTTCCGTTACCCGCCACAGCAGCGCCCGCCACGCCAACCATGACGCTGCCTGATACGGACGACGCGGGTAGCCGTGATACCGCGCTGCTGGTGAGCGCCGCCCGTTATCAACTGGCCGAAACCGACGCGGAGCGCCAGCAGGCCGAAAGCGAATTGCTGGCGCTGCTGCAAAACAGCCCGGAAGCAGCGCATCGCAGGCTGACCGGACACAGCGGCCCGGTGCAGGCCGTCGCTTACAATCCGTCTGGCGGCCTGCTGGCTTCTGGCGGCGACGACAACAGCGTGATCTTATGGGACAGCGCCACGTGGCAGCGCGTCGGCCTGCCGTTTTACGGCCATACGTCCAGCGTGACCGATCTGGCATGGTCGCCGGACGGCGCGACGTTAGCGTCCAGCAGCCGTGATGGTTCGGTCATTCTGTGGAACGTCGCGGCGGGGCAGCTTTCGCGCCGTCTGACCGAGCGCAGTAATGACGGTTGGGTGCTAAGCGTCGCCTACAGCCCGGACGGCCAGCAGTTAGCCTCGGCCAGCGCTTCACAGGTGCAGGTGTGGGATGTCGGCAGCGGGCAGGTCGTCCAGAGTTACGATGGGCTGAGCGGCACGGTTTACAGCGTGGCCTACAGCCCGGACGGCAGCCTCATCGCCGCCGGGGACAGCAGCGGCCTGATTATCCTGTGGGATGCCGCCAGCGGGGGGGAAGTCCGGCGGCTGACGGCACATCAGGGCGCGGTCTTCGCGCTGACCTTCAGCCCCGATGGGCGCACACTGGCCTCTGGCGGGGCGGACAACGTAGTGCTGCTGTGGGATGCCGCCAGCGGCGACCTGCTGCACACGCTGGCCGACGCGGCCAATGTCGTCCTCAGCCTGCATTACAGCCCGGACAGCGCCACCTTAGCCGTTGGCACGGCAGAAAACGTCGTCCGGTTGTACGATGTCGCCAGCGGTCAGCGCATCGGCGATGCGTTCCGGGGTTATGGCGACTGGGTATACAGCGTGGCTTACAGTCCTGATGGCGCTTCGCTGGCATCTGGCAGCAGCGACGGCAGCATTGTCGTCTGGCCTGTGGGGGGCGAGGCGTGGCTGCGCGAAGCCTGCGCCAGCGCCGGGCGCAACCTCACGCCCGAAGAATGGGATGTGTTCTTCCCCGACCAGCCGTATCAGGCGGTTTGCGCGGCGTAGGTTGGCGGTTGTGTTTTCAGGTTATCGTTTGGAATAATGCTGGTGTGTACCTGTCGCCAGTGGCTAAAGCCAACTGGCTGTTCTGCTGAAACCCGCTGAAGCGGATTATTTTAGCCGCATGAAGGCGGCTTCCCATCCTTAGCCAGATGCTTGAGCGTCTGGTGATGCTGAGATGTTGAAAAGAGGTATCATTCTGACGATGAAGAAGGTTTCGATTTTCCTGCTCCTCCTGTTCATGACATCCACCGCCCACGCCCAATCCACGCCTGTCACCCCTGTGGTGCCGATCGTCCCTACGCCCACCAGCACCCCGGTGCCAAACGACGCGCGTCTCGCGGTCTGCACCGCGCCCACGCTGGAGGGCTTCGAGCCGCACATCCTGCGCGAAGGCGAGCGGCTGGCCGACCTGCTGCGCGGTATCCCCGGCGTGACGGTGACGCAGATCGCCGCGCTCAACTGCATTGATAACCCGGAAGCCCCGCCGCCCGGCGCGGTCATCTGGATGCCTGCCCGCCCGCCACAGGAAAGCCCGGCGGAAGCCAGCGGCGACCCGGCACAAGTCCTCGAACTGAGCGCCAGCACCGAAACGGTGCAGAACCTGTCGTCAGTGGATTTCATATGGCGCGCGCAGGGGGATGAAGCCTATTTTTACGCCTGCCCGTCAGCGGCAGAGGAGGCCGACTGCCCGCGCCCGCTCAGCGCCCAGCCGCTCCCGCTGCAATACACGCTGACAGGCATCGGCGGCTTTCATTACCCCGGCAGCATTCGTTACCGTCTGGAAGTGTCCGGTGGGGACGAGGTAGCGACGGAGGACATCATCATCGAAGTCACCTGCTCGCAGCAGTCGCTTCTGCCAGACGATGAAGGGCGCTACCCCTGCCCGCAAGACCCGCCGCAGGCCATCTTCGCGGCGTGGCAGCCGTTTCAGGGCGGCGTGATGATGTGGTTTTCAGACCGCCGCGAAATCTGGGTGATGCTGAACGAGAGCAGCGAAGTGCTGATTTTGCCCGACACCTACATCGAGGGCGACCCGGAACTGGGCGACGAAGCGCCGGAAGGCTTGCACGTTCCCATACGCGGCTTTGGGCAGGCGTGGGATCGGCTGGGGCGTGCCGAGGGCATCATGGGCTGGGGCATGTCGGAAAGCGTCGGCTTTGATTCCGCGCGGCAGGCCGCCGGGCCGCGTTCCTTCACCACTTACATCCAAGGGCCGGGCGCAACGGTCTACGCGGTGACGCATATCCCGCAATTGGACATAGCATATTGGACTCAAGTGGCTGGCTAAAGCCCTTTTATAAATTATAATATCAAGCGTGGGGCATAATCTCGCGTTGCACACAGACATCGCTGCTCAGAGTTTATGCCCCACCTTGTCTGCTTTACACTTCCCCTGGCAGTAATTACGAGCCAGTGTAGCGAGCAGAGCGCATGGCCTGTGCCATCAAGCGCAGGATGGCGGCATGTTCGTCATAAGCGGCGGCAGGCGCGGAGAACTCCACGATGAAGCCGCTGCCTTCTGTACCAGCGCCCAACCTGCGATAACCGCGCCGTTGACCCTCTTCAAACGCCAGCGGCGTATCGTCGCCTGCATCCCACGCCGTCTGTGTAAAGCCGAACCGCTCGAACGCGCCGTCTTCCATCTCCTGCCGCGACAGGGGAATCACGCGCACGTAAGGCGAGTCTGCCGGGTCGCGCTGGCCTTCAGGCAGGATAAGCCGCCCGAAATCCGGCGCGCGCAGGGTGCGCCAGCCTTCAGGATAGCCGATCTGGATATGCCCGCTGAGGCCGCCGAGGAACAGCGTATGCCGCAGTTCTGCATGGGTGAAATACTGATAGCCAGATAGGTAACGCAGGAAATTGTCATACAGTTCGGCGTGGTCGGCGTAATCTTCCAGCGGCGCGACCATGCTCAGCTTCACACCGTGCGCGTAGCCCTGCTCGTCTGATCGCCAGTTCCCCAATGGAGCGGTGTCGCTGTGCGGCCAGTACCATAAGAAGCTGTTTGCGCCGACAGCCGCGATAAACGTGTCGTAATCGCCCCGCGCGACCGGATCAGCCGAAATGTCGAGGATATAGCCATACCCTCTTTCGTTAGCGGTATAAGCGGCGCGGAAGTGTTCCAGCGCCAGCACAGGCGCTTTGATCGAAGCCACGTAACCCCCAGCGTAACGATACACTTCATCGGCGGCCAGCGTTTCCGGCGCGGCGGCGTAAAGCGGCACGTCGGACATGCGCCTGCGATTGTCGAACTCGAACAGCGTCCAGCCTTCCGGCAGCGGCACATAAGCGCGCAGGTCTTTGACATATACCCGGTTATCGGGCATCGCCGCTTCCAGCGCCGGGTCGTACAGCGCTTCGGTGGTGCAGCCGTACAGATGCGCCGGGTCTATCCTGTCCTCTAGCCTCAGTATGGTGTCGGGCGTTTCCGGCGCGGGCGAGAAGATCAGGTCTGGTGAGAGCGGCAGGCGGGTTTCGCTGTGCAGGCGCGTGAGGTAAGGCGCTTGTTCCAGCAGCGGGAGCAGGTCGTCTTCGGCATCCTCCTCCCACTGATAGTTGTCCACAATCTCGGCCAGCAGCGGCTCGGTTGGCGCGGCGTAATACAGCACGAAGGACGCTGCCTCCGCTTCGCTCAGGGTGTTCGTCACCAGTGTATTGAACAGGCTGCGTATGGAGGGTTCTCCGCCGCGCATGGTGTGGCGCAAAGTGGCGCGGACTTCATGAACGCCAGTACGCAGCAGCGCCGGGTCAACAGTGATGAGCGGTGCGGTATCCACAGTGTAAGCTGCTTCCGCCAGCACATAAGCGTTGAAGTCCGCGCGGTAGGGCGTGTCGGCCAGCAGGTTGCCATGATTTAAAGGCAGCAGCAGGTTCTCACTCAGCGCCTGATAGGTGATCTGGATCAGCGGGGAATCGTGCCGTCTCTGGGTGTAAAGTTCATGCTCAAACCCTACCAGCGGCTCGGCCTTCAGGCGCAGCGTAAACTGGGCGACCTGATGTCCGGCATCACTGTTTAACGTGCGGTCATGCGTCACTTCTGCCTGCGTCCCCACGTAAGGGTCAGGCCCCGGCCCGTGACCGATCACCAGTATGGGGGAAAGCTCGCAGGGTGGGTTGATGTACGGCGGCGCGTCTACCGTGACCTCATCCAGCAGGCCGAAGATGTGGGGATTGCCGTACTGTATGTCCATAATCCTGCCGGGAACCAGCACCGACAGCGGCACCTCCATCTCTACATCTGGCTCGGTCGCCATCGTCAGATGATACATGACCGTTACGGTCTGGTCGTCGCGCACATGCCACAGGACGTTCAACCGTGTCAGTTGGGGCGGGGCTTCCTCCTGTGCCACGACGCGCAGTGTGAACAGCAGCAACAGCGGGAGCAGTCGTAAGATACGCATCCTGTATTCCTTATGTCGTGTCAGCTTAACCTTCATTAAACAGCATAAGTCGTATACTGAAAAAACGACTGGCTGACGGCTGCCCTTCGTTTGGGCGGTGCATGGTGTACGCGCCGGGGCAAGGGCGCGCCCCGCGCTTCCTGTGCTTTTGCCATACGCCCCTGTAAGCCCGGCGCGGTTTTCGTGTATGATAGACACTGTGAAAGACTTAGAGTAACAGAGTATAACTTGAAGCGCTTCTTCTTCTATCTTCGATACGCTTACTCCAACCTGCGCCGCAGCGGCCACTGGACAGCCTTCGCCATTCTGTGCGTGGCGGCGGGGGTGGCAACGGTGGTCGCGCTGCGCAGCCTCGGCCTCGCCATCGGCGACTCGCTGCTGACCAACCTGCGCGAAATCAACCGGGGCGACATCACCATTCGCTCGGTCGGCGGCGGGCCATTTTCCTTCGTTGCCAACCAGGGCGCGGAAGAAAACAGCATCTTTCGACCGGGGGACTTCGAGCGCGTGCAGGCGCTGGTCGCGCCTTATGGCGGGGTGGTCACGCCGTACAGCGTTTACAATAACCTACAGGTCACGGCGGGCGATTTTGTGGATTTTGGCCGTCCGCAGTTCGTGACCACCCTCTTTATTGACCCGCAAACCTTCCCGGTCGGCATTGAAATCCGCGCTTCAGAACCCGCCGATGTGCCGCTGGGTGAGTTGTTTCAGGGCGGTTATGAAATCGTCATCAGCCAGAACCTTGCCGACGCGCAGGACATCGCCGTTGGCGACAGTGTGCGCGTGACCGGGACAGACCAGCCGTTCATCGTGCGCGGCATCGTCCCCAGCAGCGCCGAGGCCAATGTCAACAACCTGTCTGCCGCCTTCTTCGGCTTCGCGTACATGGATAACGACCTCGCCCCGCTGATGCAGTTGAACGCCGCGCCGAATCACATGAGCATCGCGCTGCCTGTTTCTGACACAGCGGCGATTAACCAGCTTGCGTCGGATTTGTGGCGTGGGGGCATCTTCGGCCTGCGTACGATGCAGACCACGCCGCTGCTGCTGGAACGGAACACCGAAATCGCCGATCTCGTCGGGCGGTTTATTGTCGTGCTGGGGTTGGGCGCGCTGCTCATCGGCGGTGTGGGCATCGTCAACACCATGCTGGTGATGGTCGGCAGGCGCACGATGGAGATTGCCGCGCTCAAGACCTTCGGCCTGAAAGGGCGGCAGGTGGCCGCGCTGTTCATCAGTGAGGCGCTGCTGCTGGGCGTGGCCGGGAGTATTCTCGGCGTACTGCTCGGCCTGCTGCTCAGTTTAGTCGCCAACCGCTACGGCGAGGCACTGCTGCAACAGCCGCTGCCCTGGCGCTTTTACCCGGAGGCGGTCTGGTACGGGCTTGGTCTGGGCATGGTGGTGACGGTGGTGTTCGGCGTGCTGCCGGTGCTGATCGCCGCGAAAGTGCGCCCGGCCATCATCCTGCGTCCCAACCAGACACCGCTGCTGCGCGCCTCGCTGCTGGAGGTGCTGGCGGCCTTGAGCCTCGTCGTGGTGGTGCTGGGGGCCATCACCGGGCAGATCGTCGGGCCGCTGTTCGAGCGGGCGCTGGGCGCGGCGCGCACCCCGCCGCCGTTCCTGATCGGCGTGGTCGGTGTGACGCTGACGCTGATCCTCATGGGCTTGCTGGTCGGCGTTTTGTGGCTCATCGTCTGGCTGGTGAGCCGCCTGCCATCTTTCGGCAGCGTAGACCTGCGGCTGGCGCTGCGTAATATGACCGCCCGCCGCACGCGCACCGCCACGACGCTGCTGGCGCTTAGCGCGGGTATGTTCGCGCTCAGCAGCATCAGCTTTTTCGGCCTCGGCGCGCGCCAGATCGTTCAGTTCCAGTTCAGCGAGACGCTCGGCGGGAATGTGCTGGTGGTGCCGCTGCTGCGACAGGGCGGGGCGCAGGAAATTTTTAACCAGTTCCTCCGCCTGCAAAGCGGCATCACCTATAACACGCGCATGACCGGCTTCCGGCTGTGGCTGTACGCGGTGGATGGCCGCCGGGTGCATCTTCCGAGCGAAGGTGGCCGCGAGGTGCGGCTGGCTGGCGTGATCCGCGAGACAAACCATCCCGGCTTAAGAAGCGGGGTGCTGGTAGCCGGGCGCGACCTGACCCCGGAGGATTACGGGAAGGATGTCATCGTGCTGGCGGAGCAGTCGCTGCTGGAATCGGCGGTGCGCGACTTTACGCTGGACGAACTCGGCATCGGCGTGGGGTCGCGCGTGACGATACGGGTGCAGGGTGTACAGAAGGAACTGGAGGTTGTCGGCATCGTCAGCAGCCTGAGCGGGGTGCTGCCCAACTTTGGCGGCGCGTTCATCCCGCCCGGCACCATGAACATCAGCGGCCTTTCGATGAATATCCTTGATGTGCCGCAAGAGGCGCAGGACGAGGTGCTGATGAACCTCTCGCGGATACCCTTCCTGATGGCGCTGGATATGACCTTTGTGGACAGCCTGCTGGTACGGCTGATAAACCAGATGAGCGCGATTCCGACGATTGTCGGGCTGCTGTCGCTGCTGGCCGCCGCCGTGATTATGGCGAATACCGTCTCGCTGGCGACGCTGGAACGCCGCCACCAGATCGGCATCCTCAAGGCGATGGGGCTGAAGCGTGGGCGTGTGCTGCGGGTGATGCTGCTGGAAAACACGGTGATCGGCCTGCTGGGGGCAGGGCTGGGCATTACCATCAGCGCGCTCGGCGTTTCGCTGCTGACCGCGCTCGGCATGGGCATCCCGATTCCACTGCCAGACGAGTCGCTGCCGGTCACGCTCGGCCTGATCGCGGCGGCGGTGGGCATCGCGTGGCTGGCGACCTTCCTCAGCGCGCGCGTGGCCGTCAACGAGCGTGTCGCGCAGGTATTACGATACGAGTGAAACGTTAAAAACTTAACGCAAAGAACGCCAGGGAGCAAAGGGCGCAAAGCATTTAAAAGAGATTTTTATTCTACCCTTTGTGTTCTTTGCCACTTTGCGTCTTTGCGTTGAATCTTTGATCTCAATAATGATCGCCCGCGATGGCCTTCATCAGCGGGTAGCGCAGCAGCGGGGC
>CAZJSU010000037.1:36499-38147 GCA_964548765.1 uncultured Anaerolineaceae bacterium | reverse complement strand
CGCGCACGAAGCTGTTCGCGCTGGCCGAGAGCCTCGGCGGGGTCGAGAGCCTGATCGAACACCCCGCCAGCATGACCCACGCCAGCACCGCCACCAGCGATATCGCGGTTAGCCCTGGCCTTGTGCGCCTCAGCGTCGGCATCGAAGACGTGAACGACCTCATCGCCGACTTGCAGCAGGCGTTGGGGTGAAAAGCGCCAGACGCTAAAGCTTCTGGCTATTCTAAAAAGCCGCCTTCAGGCGGCTAGAAAAATCCGCTTCAGTGGGTTTAAACCTGTAGCCGGAGGGCTTTAGCCTCCGGCGCTGGCCTGCGTAGGCAACAACCGCGTCATATCAGGTTATAATACGTTATGTTGTCCCCGTCACAGAGGAGTCCGCCGCGTGAAGTTGTTCATCAGTTATGCTCATGTAGATCGCTACCGTGTTAATGAACTGGTGGATATTCTGCGCGATGCGGGCTATGAACCGTGGTTCGATCACCGCCTGCTGCCGGGGCAGGACTGGCAGGCCGAACTGCTGCGCGCGGTGAGGATGTGTGATGCGTTGTTGTATGCGCTCTCGCCGGAATCAGTCGATTCAGAGTGGTGCCAGTGGGAATTCGCGCAGGCCATACAGATGGGCAAGCCAGTCATCCCGGTGCTGTTGCAAGCGCGAACTAAACTGCCGGAGGCGATCAGCCGTTTTCAGTATGCCGATTTCTCCGAGGGGCCAACCGCGCGTTCCGTCGCGCGGCTGATGGGTGGGCTGCGTGTCGTACAGGTGGTCGTGCCTGTCGAGCAAGCGCCGCACGTGAACGCCAACCCGTCCGGCCTCCCCGCACAAGCGGAAACTGTAGGGGCGCAGCGTGCTGCGCCCGCGCAAACCCCACAACCCACCTTTACCCCGCCCGATGTCTCGCATATCCTCCCGCCGCCGTTTGAATGGTGTCACGTGACGCAGGGCTTCGTCACGCTAGACGACGCAAGTAATCGTGGCGGCACAAAAGGCGGACTCTATGAAGCTCCGGCCTTTTACATCGCCAAATACCCGATCACTAACGCGCAGTATCAGGTCTTTGTGGATGCGGAGGACGGTTATCAGAATCGGGCATGGTGGGCTTACTCCGACGCAGCGAAAAAATGGCACAGAGAAAATCCGAAGCCAGAAGATACCGCTTTCCCCGGTGATACCCTGCCACGCACGAAGGTGAATTGGTATGACGCGGTGGCCTTCTGCCGCTGGTTGAATTCGCGTGTAGGGACCCAGCGCGCTGCGTCCCTACATATAACTCTGCCCACCGAACAGCAGTGGCAGCGGGCGGCGCAGGGCGATGATGGCCGGGTATACCCTTGGGGCAATGACTTCGATCCACAGCGCTGCAACACCCATGAAAGCGGGATCGACAAACCAACGCCGGTTACGCAGTATCCCCAGGGCGCGAGTCCCTACGGTGTGTTCGACATGGCCGGGAATGTCTGGGAGTGGTGCCTAACCGAATGGGGCGAGGACAGCGCCGCGCTGGAAGGCGATTGGTCACGGGTGCTGCGGGGCGGTTCCTTCTTCAACCGTCAGCTCTCCGCCGCCGCGTCGTATCGCTACTACTACAATCCTCACTACGATAGCCTCAATTATGGTGTGCGGTTGGTGGTTGCTGCCCTTATTTAGCTCT
>CAZJSU010000037.1:0-36399 GCA_964548765.1 uncultured Anaerolineaceae bacterium | reverse complement strand
TACGATAGCCTCAATTATGGTGTGCGGTTGGTGGTTGCTGCCCTTATTTAGCTCTGCCCTCTGGAAGCCCCGCAGGGGCGGCTCTGACTCTGATTCTGTCCGGCGCGAAGCGCCGGGAAAATTTTCGCGCGTCTGGCGTATAACGATGTGTGCATGTCGCCCTGATTTCACCCTGTGATCTCTGCGCCTCGGCGGTTCAAAATAAAAACCTTTGCGTTCTTTGTGCCTCAAGCGCTTTCGACTCACGGCTGTGAGCTAACGACGGTATCAGTTAGCGCTGGCGCGCACTTCGCCACAGCGCGTCAGCCTCGGCGGGGGAAAGTTCGCGCCATTCGCCCGGTTGCAAGCCCGCCAGCGTCACCGGGCCGATTGCCCAGCGCACCAGCCGCAGCGTGGGATGGCCGACAGCGGCGGTCATACGCCGCACCTGACGGTTGCGCCCTTCGGTCAGCGTCAGCTCCAGCCAGCAGTCCGGTACGCTGGCGCGGTAGCGGATAGGCACCGGGCGCGGCGGGATGTCTGGCGGCGCATCGAGCAGGCGCGCCTGCGCCGGGCGGGTGCGCCCGTCCTTGAGCGTCACACCTTCGCGCAGTTGGCGCAGCGCGGCCTCGTCCGGGATGCGCTCCACCTGCGCCCAGTAGGTGCGCGGATGCGCGAATTTAGGGTCGGTCAGGCGGGTGTTCAGCCTGCCGGAATCGGTCAGCAGCAGCAGGCCCTCACTGTCCCTGTCCAGCCTGCCCGCCGCGTAAATGCCCGGTACGCTGATGTAATCGGCCAGCGTCGGGCGGCCTTCAGCGTCCGTGAACTTGGTCAGCACGTCATACGGTTTCCAGAAGCGGATGATCTTCATGGGGTGCGTAGTGCGTAGGGGCGACCCGCCGGGTGACCGAAGGGAATACTGGAAGTGTCGCCCACAGCTAACGATTGGTCAGGAAGTCGAGCAGGTCAATCTTGGTGATGATGCCCACCACGCGGCGGTCGTTGTCCTCGCCCATCGGCTCGGTAATCAGCGCAATGTCGTTCGTTCCGAAGGCGCTCATCACCGCCTCGACCGGGGTATCGTGGTTGAGCGTGTATACACTGGCGTTCACCACGCCCGCGTCCTCGATGGCGACCTGCGCCGCGTCGGTGCCGGGCTGTTGCAGCAGGTAGCTGAGCAGGTTGACCTCGTTCACAACGCCGATCAACTGGCCGCGCGTGCCGACCACCGGAAGCTGCGACACATCGTTGCTCTTCAGCTTGGCGATGACATCGCCCACCGGCTCGGTACACTGGGCGACCACGAGGTTGCGATACGGCTTGCGTTCCAGCACTGCGGAGATCGGGGTTTCCACCCACTCGCTCTCCAGAAAGCGGTTCTCGCGCATCCAGTTGTCGTCGAAGATTTTGCTGAGGTAGCGCGATCCACCGTCCGGCAGCAGCACCACGACCATCTTGTCCGCGCCGAGGTTATGCTCAGTGGCGTAGCGGATCGCCCCGGCGACAGCGGTGCCGCACGAGCCGCCGACGAACATACCTTCCTCACGCACAAGGCGGCGCGTCATGAGGAACGTTTCTTTGTCGCCCACGCGCACCATGTCGTCAATCACGTCGAAGTCGTAGTTGGAGGGGATGAAGTCCTCGCCGATGCCTTCGGTCTTGTAGCTATGCGCTTCGGTGATCTTGCCTGTGTAGAAATAGTCGTAGAGGATGGAGCCAATCGGGTCTACGCCGACGATCTGTATCTTGGGGTTCATGCGCTTCAGATAGCGCCCCACACCTGTGATGGTGCCGCCTGTACCCATGCCGCACACGAATACGTCCACCTGCCCGGCGGTCTGCCGCCAGATTTCCGGCCCGGTGGTCTGCTCATGGGTGAGTGGGTTCACCGGGTTATGGTACTGGTTGGCGAGGATGCTGTTGGGCGTTTCGTCCACAATCTGGCGGGCGACGCTGTAATAACTGCGTGGGTCGTCCGGCTCGACATTGGTCGGCGTGACGACAACCCGCGCGCCATAAGCCCGCAGGACGCGAATCTTCTCTTCGCTCATCTTGTCGGGCATGACAAAGACGGTCTTATAGCCTTTGAGGATCGCGGCCATCGCCAGCCCCACGCCGGTATTACCGGAGGTCGCTTCGACGACGGTGCCGCCCGGCTTCAGCAGGCCCGCGCGTTCAGCATCCTCGATAATGGTGATGCCGATGCGATCCTTGACCGAGCCGCCGGGGTTGAGATACTCGACTTTAGCGATCATCTGTGCGCGCACGCCGCGCGTCACGCGGTTGAGGCGTACAAGCGGTGTATCGCCCATAGCGCCCAGAATGTTATCGTAAATCTGCGGCTCGGCAGGCAGCGCTGCCGTCGCAGGCGATGGCGTTTCATTTGCAACCATAAAAGTCTGGCCTTTGTTTCAACGGTCAGTCATATCAGTGTACAGGGTTCAGCGAAGTTCTGGCAACTGGACAGCCTGCACAAGGCGCTCAGTCGCTGCTTTTTTCGAGCGGGACGCGCGGCTGGAGGCGGTCATACTCGATGGCCGTATCCAGAATGACGCGCATGTTATTGGCGGCCTTCTGAATGATCTTGATAATCTCGGTCATCTGTTCGCCATCAAGCTCACCGTCTTCGGCCAGCAGCACGTCCATGAGCTTGGCGGCGGAGATGATGCCGCTCAACGGGCCGCGCACATCATGCACCAGCAGCCCGATAAACTCATCAGGCGGGGTGTTCAAATAAGTGTTTAATAACTTATCTCTTGTTTTTTTAGACATCATCGCACTGCCCTTTAAATTATGTTTTCAGCCGTGCCATACGCTGGCTGGCCTCGCGCAGTGTTTCGTCATTCTTGCAGAAGGCGAACCGCACATGATTGCGTGCCAGGTGCTTGTGCGCCTCGCTGAAAAATGCCGAAGGCGGAATACCCGCGACTCCGATTTCGGTAATCAGGTGTTTGGAGAAGGCGACATCATCGCCCTCGAACAGGTCGGAGAAATCGGCCATGACAAAGTAAGTTCCGGCTGGCTGGGCAGACTTCAGCCCGGCGGCCTGCAATGCCTGCATCATCAGATCACGCTTGGCGGTGTAGAGTGTCTGGTATTCCTCGAAGTAGCCGTTATCCATCGTGAAAGCGTGGGCGACGGCTTGCTGCGCCGGGTGGTTGGTAGCAAAGCTGACGAACTGGTGCGCCCGCCGTACGCCTTCGATCAGGTCGGGATGGCCGTAAACCCAGCCGATCTTCCAGCCCGTCATGCCGAAGGTCTTGCCCGCGCTGCCGATGGCGACGGTGCGCTCGAACATGCCGGGCAGGGTAGCGATGGGGATGTGCTGGTGGTTTTCAAATACCAGATGCTCGTACACCTCGTCAGAGATGCACAGCACGTCGAACTCCTGACACAGATCGGCAATCAGTTGCAGTTCGGCGCGGGTGAAGACACGGCCTGTCGGGTTGTTGGGCGTGTTGATGATGATGGCGCGTGTGTTCTGGTTAAAGGCGGCGCGCAGTTCGGCAGGGTCGAACGTCCAGTCTGGCGGGTGCAGCGAGACGTAAACCGGTTTGGCGTTCGCCATGATGACACCGGGCGGGTAGCTGTCGAAGAACGGCTCGACGATAATAACTTCTTCGCCGGGGTCTACCAGCCCCATGATGGAGCAGAAAATCGCCTCGGTCGCGCCGGGCGTGACCAGTGTGCCGCGCTGCGCGTCAATGTCGAGGTTGTAGTAACGCTGTGCGTGGCGGGCGAGACCTTCGCGCAGGTCAAGCGTGCCGTGACCGGGCGCGTACTGGTTCACGCCGGGCATGTCCAGCGTGGCGCGCGCCAGCGCTTCAGAAACCTCGCGCGGGCCATCGAAGTCCGGCCTGCCCTGCCCAAGATTCACCGCGTTATAGTCGCGGGCGAGGTCGTTGATTTCGGTGAAGATAGTGGTGCCGAAGGTTTCCACGCGGCGGGCATAAGCGGGCATTGGGTACGCTGACTCCGTGATAGCACTAAGGAGTCAGACTATAACATAAAATACAAGTCAGGGGCTACTACGATTGAAACTTTTTGCGGGCAGCGGTGGCAAGCTGGTCTACACGCTCGTTCAGCGCGTTTCCGTTGTGGCCGCGCACCCATTTCCATGTGATCTGGTGGCGTTGGGTGGCCGCGTGCAGCCGTTCCCATAGTGCCTGATTTTTCACGGGCTGTCTGGCGCTGGTCTGCCAGTTCTTCTTAACCCAACCGGGCAGCCACTCGGTGATGCCTTTTTTGAGGTATTCGCTGTCGGTGTAGAGCGTGACCTGACAGGGCTGGGTGAGGGCATCCAACGCTTCGATGGCGGCGGTCAGTTCCATCTGGTTATTGGTGGTGCTGCGCGCGCCGCCGCTCAGTTCCTTCTCGGCGGTGCCGTAGATGAGCAGCGCCGCCCAACCACCGGGGCCGGGGTTTGGCTTTGCGCCGCCGTCTGTGTAAATGGTGACTTGAGGTTGAGAGTTATTCATGCGCGTCATTATCCGTGATATGTGGTCAAAAAGCCATCCCTGCCGACAGGCCCGCGACATAACCGCTGGCCCACGCCCACTGGAAGTTATAGCCGCCGATGCGCCCGTCCACGTCGCAGATTTCGCCGCAGAGATAAAGCCCGGGGCAAACGCGCGACTGCATGGTGTTGAGGTGAAGCTCGGCAAGCGGTACGCCGCCAGCAGTGACCTCGGCATAAGTGAAGCCGCGATTCCCGGTGATGGGCAGCGGGAGGCGGGTAAAGGTCTGCGCGAGGGCTTTGCGCTGCGGGCGGGTGAGCTGGCTGGCGGGCGTGGCGGCGGCGACCCCGGCATGATCGCACAGGGCGCGCAGCAGGCGCTCTGGCAGGGCGGCGCTGAAGTGGCGCAGCAGCGTGGTCTTGCCCGCCTGCTGCAACTCGGTCTCTAGCTGTTCGGGTGCCGTGCCGGGCAGCCAGTTGATCGCCAGTGTGGTTTGCGGGTCGTCGCGCTGCGCGTCAACGAAGTAACGGCTGATGTCTAGGACCGAGGGGCCAGACAGGCCGAAGTGTGTACACAGGGTTGAATTGGTGAAGGAGACGAGGCGCTTGCCTGTGCCGCTGTAAAGATCGAGCGCCGCGCTGACCGTTACGCCGCTGAGCGCGCACAGGAAATGATCGCGCGGGAGGGTAAGCGGGACGAGCGCCGGGAAGATGCGCGGGGTGAGGGTATGCCCTAACGCGCGCGCGATGGCGTAGCCGTGACCGTCCGAGCCAGATTTAGGCAAGGCGCGGCCACCTGTCGCCAGTATGATCTGCCGCGCCTGTAAGCTGCCCCATGCGCCACTGATGCGAAAGCCGTCTGCATCCTTCTCGACGGTTTCGACACGGCGCGGGTGCTGAAGTTCTACGCCTGCCTGTCGCGCGGTGTTGAGCAGGGCGTTTAAGACCGTGCGGGCGCTGTCGGTGGTCGGGAACAGCTTGCCTGTGTCTTCGCGCTTGAGTTCGACCCCGATCTCGCGGAAGAAAGCGACGGTCTGCGGGACATCGAAGCGGCGCAGGACTTTTTTGATCGCGTTGCGTGAGGCTCCGGCGTAGGCGCTTTCGTCCACGCTGTCATGGGTGACGTTGCAGCGCCCGCCGCCCGCGACGAGGATTTTCGCGCCGAGCCTGGCGGCGCTGTCGAGCGCGACGATCTTATGCTGCGGGTTGGTGCGGCCTGTCCAGATGGCGGTCATCAAGCCCGCCGCGCCCGCGCCGATGATGGCGGTGTCGTAGTGGTAAGTCATCCGTTGTTAGTTACAGTCATCAGTCAAAGGATAAAGGATTCAACGCAAAGGCGCGAAGAAGCAAAGAGCGCAGAGTTTTAAAGATGGTTTTGAACCGCCAAGACGCGGAGAAGCAGAGGTGATATTCATTTGAGAATTCGTATGTGTCCATTTTGGGCTGTGCTGTCTATTCTTTAGTTCTCAATTATCACAATGGCGTTTTCGTCGCCGTCCCGGTTGTAAAGTCCGCCGACAATGATGCGCGAGCCATCCGGCGAGACAGCCAGCATGGCCGTGGGGGGAATGAAGACAAGGGATGTGGGCAGCGCTGCCTCGGAGAAGAGCGGGATTTCTGTGATGGTGGTGGGGTCTGCGATAGAAGTGATGGAGATGCTCGGTGCTTCTCTTTCACCGCCAAGCCACGCAATCACATCGGCTTCGGATGCTGCCGCTACAGCGGATACGGGCGCTGTGCCTTCGTAAATCGGCGTGGCTGTGCCATCGGTTATGCTTTGGCGGTAGACGATATTCTCGCGGTAATTCGCATAGACGAGCGTCTCGTTATCCGCTGCGATTGCCAGCGTGCGAATGTCGTAATTGGGCTGCCGCCGCCCTTCATTCCGCAGAAGATAGCGCTGTTGATTGGTCGCCATGTTCCACATAAGCAGGTCATTCATAATTGTCGCGGTGATGACTGTTTCGCTGTCGGGCATCACCAACATACTGACGATGTTTTCGGACAGCCAACTATTTTCCTCAGCATAATCACGCGCTTCAGCCCGGCTGGCGAAACGCTCTAACAGGATGGATTGAATGGCACCTGTGTCGGTATCCCATACAAGGATACCGGGCAGGGTCGTGCTGGTTGTTGCCTGTAACAGCAGGCTGCTTTGGGGAACGAAGTGGATGATGCCAGCATCGGGGAACGCCGGAATTTCACGGATTAACGTACCTGTCGCGGTGTTCCACAGGTATATCCAGCCATTCGGATGATAGGAAGCCAGCACGCTGCCATCGCTGTTAAACGCCAGACTGGCCGCGTAATCGGTATGGCCTTCTAATGCGAATAGCTCCTGCCCGCTTGCGCTGTCAAAGAGGCGGATGGGCAGGTAATTAGAGAATACTTCGTCCTCGTGAATCACACCCAATTCGCTGGTGGCAATCAGGCGGGCATCTGGCGAGAGGGTCATTGTGTACGCTCGGCTGCGAAGGGGGATGATGGTGAAGGTGTTCTCCTGCGCGCCGACAGCCAGCCCCGGCAGCAGCGTGATGAGCATGAACAGGAGACTGAGCTTAAGCAGTTGCAGGCAGCGTTTCATAGTGGGTTCCTTGTGTATCAATGGTCAGCAGCATTTATCTTAGTACAGTTCGGTGAAGGTGCAAATGGAAGGCGACAGGGGCATGATACGTCGCCATGCCCCTGCCAGCAAATGAAGCGTTATTGCTTCAGGAAGTTGCGGAGGACGGTCTGGAGGATGCCGCCGTTCTTGTAATACTGCACCTCGACAGGCGTATCAATGCGGCAGGTGACCGGGAACTCGGTCACGGTGTCGTCCTTGCCCGTAGCGCGGACGGTAAGCGTCTGGCCGGGCTGGATGCCGTCATCGAGGCCGATGATGTCGTAGGTTTCGTGTCCGGTCAGGCCGAGCGACTGCCATGTCTCGCCGTTCTGGAACTGCAGCGGCAGCACGCCCATCATCACCAGATTGCTGCGGTGAATACGCTCGAAGCTGGCGGCGATGACGGCCTTCACGCCAAGCAGGAACGTGCCTTTGGCTGCCCAGTCACGGCTGCTGCCCATGCCATAATCCGCGCCCGCGACGATAATCAGCGGGGTACTGGCTTTCCGGTAGAGCATGGCCGCGTCGTAGATGGACATATCTTCGCCGCTGGGGTGGTGCAGCGTCAGGCCGCCTTCCACACCGGGCAGCAGTTGATTACGCAGGCGAATGTTGGCGAACGTGCCGCGTGTCATCACCCGGTCATTGCCGCGCCGTGAGCCGTAGCTGTTGAAGCTGCGCGGTTCGACCCCGTTTTCGATCAGGAAATGTCCGGCGGGGCTGTTCTTGGCGATGCTGCCTGCCGGGGAGATGTGGTCGGTAGTGATCGAGTCGCCAAACAGGCCAAGCACGCGCGCCCCGGTAATCGGCTGGACGGGCTGCGGTTCGGGGGCGAGGTCAATGAAGAAGGGCGGCTCCTGAATGTAGGTGCTTTCCGCGTCCCAGTTATAGACCGGTTCGCTGGTGCTGGGGATGTTGTTCCACGTTTCGTTGCCCGTGTAGACGTTGCCGTACTGTTCGTTGAACAGTTCTGGCGAGAGCGAGTTCTGCACCGTATCCACGATTTCCTGCTGGGTCGGCCAGATATCGCGCAGGTAGACCGGGTTGCCCTCACGCCCGATCCCGATTGGCTCGCTGTCGAGGTCAAGGTCTACCGTGCCAGCCAGCGCATAGGCCACGACCAGCGGCGGCGACGCGAGGTAGTTGGCCTTCACGTTGGGGTTGATGCGCCCGGCGAAGTTGCGGTTGCTGCTGACCACAGCGGTGGCGACCAGATTGCCCTCGTCAACGGCGTTCACTACTTTTTCCGGCAGCGGGCCGCTGTTGCCGATGCAGGTGGTGCAGCCATAGCCGACCACATGGAAGCCGAGCGCCTCAAGGTAAGGGGTCAGCCCGGCCTTGTCGAGGTATTCCGTGACCACGCGCGAACCGGGGGCGAGGCTGGTCTTGACATATCGCTTGGTACGCAGCCCCTTTTCGACCGCTTTTTTCGCCAGCAGCCCCGCGCCGATCATGACCGAGGGGTTGCTGGTATTGGTGCAGCTTGTGATAGCGGCGATGACCACCGCGCCGTGACCGATCTCGGTGCTGTTGCCGTTATCCTGCACGGTGGCGGTGCGCTGGATGGCTTCCTCGTCCAGCTCGTAGCCGCGCTCGTTGACCGGGCTGCGCAGCGCCTTCTGGAAGCTGGACTTCATACTGCGGAGTTCGATCCGATCCTGTGGGCGCAGCGGCCCGGCGAGGCTTGGCTCAACCGTGCTGAGGTCGAGTTCCACCACGTCGGTAAATTCGGGATCGGGTGTGTTGTCTGTGCGGAAAAGCCCCTGTTCCTTGCTGTACGCCTCGACCATACGGGCCAATTCCGGGCTGCGTCCGGTACGCAGCAGGTAGCGGATGGTTTCGTCGTCCACCGGGAAGAAGCCCATCGTCGCGCCGTATTCCGGTGCCATGTTGGCGATCGTGGCGCGGTCGGGCAGGGTGAGGCCGCTGAGGCCGCTGCCGAAGAACTCAACGAACTTGTCCACCACGCCTTTCTTACGCAGCATCTGCGTCACGACCAGCACCAGGTCGGTGGCTGTCGCGCCTTCGGGCAGGCTGCCTGTGAGCTTGAAGCCGATGACTTCCGGCATGAGCATGTAGATGGGCTGGCCGAGCATGGCGGCTTCGGCCTCGATGCCGCCCACGCCCCAGCCGACCACGCCGAGGCCGTTAATCATGGTGGTGTGGCTGTCTGTGCCGACCAGTGTATCGGGCAGCGCGACCTGCCCGCCCTGCGGGTCGTCGTAAAGCTGGACGACATTCGCCAGAAATTCGAGGTTGACCTGATGGACGATGCCTGTAGCCGGGGGGACGACCTTGAAGTTATTGAAGGCTTTTTGCCCCCAATGGAGGAATTCATAGCGCTCACGGTTGCGCTCAAATTCAAATTCGGCATTGATGCGCAGCGCGTCGCTGCTGGCGAAGCTGTCCACCTGCACCGAGTGGTCAATCACCAGGTCCACCGGGATGACGGGATTAATCTTCGCCGGGTCGCCACCCATGCGGATCATGGCGCTGCGAAGCGCGGCGAGGTCTACCACGCAGGGGACACCCGTGAAGTCCTGAAGGATGACGCGGGCGGGCTTAAACGGGATTTCGACATCCTGTGGATTTTTCGCGTTCCATGAGGCGATGTTGACGACGGCTTCCTCGTTTACCTGAAAGTTGTCGAGGTTGCGCAGGGCGCTTTCCAAAAGGATTTTGATGCTGAAGGGCAGGCGGTCAATATGGCCGATGCCCTGCTGGGAGAGTTGGTTGAGACGGTAGATCACGGCCTGGCCGCTGCCAGTGTCGAACGTGCCGCGCGCACCAAATCTGTCGAGTGGGTTGCTCATGTGCAATTCCTTTATGAACTCAATAACGTTCGTGTGTTAGATAAAACAAAGATTATCTGATGAAAACGCTCCGGGCTTCTTGGGTTGAAAGTTAAAAAGATTGTACCTGATGACGTGTTCGGTTATCCAGTCAGAGCGTAATGTGATCTGCTTCTATTCTACGCCTTTTTAGGTATAATGTAAGTGTATATTTCGTGGTATAGCTATAAAATTATTTTATGGATGAGGCATCATGGAACTTGACCAGTTAGAGGCGTTTGAGCGCGTGGCGCGCGAGGGGAACTTTACGCGGGCGGCAGAGGCGCTGGGGCTGACACAGCCCGCTGTCAGCACGCGCATCGCCATGCTGGAAGCCGAGCTGCGCGGGGCGGTGTTCGAGCGGCGCGGCAGGCATTTACAGCTTACGCCGCTGGGAGAGCAGTTTTTACCGTATGCCGAGCGGATGCTGGCGCTGCGTACCGAGAGCCTTCAGGTTGTCGAGAACTTCCGCGCGGGCAGGCAGGGCGTGGTACGCATCGCCGCGCCGACACCGTTCCTGCTGAGCTTTTTGGTGGACGTGCTGGCGACATTTCGGGTGCGCTATCCGTCGGTAGATGTGTATATCCGGGAGCGCGACAAGAAGACGATTTTCGAGATGCTGCACGACGGAGTGACGCACCTGGGACTGGTGAACGCGCCTGTGTTTGACCGCCGCTTTGTGCAGCTAACACGCTTTCAGGACCCGATTCGCGCGGTGGCCGCGCCCACACATCCGCTGGCGCAGGATGAGCAGCGGACGATCAGCATGGACGCGCTGTACGCGCATACCATTTTCCGCGTTTCGATGTTCCCGGCGATGACGGTTTTTATTGACGCGGTGGTGGAGCAGGGGCGGCGGGGCAGCGGCGGGGCGGTGATCGCGGTGCCGATGGTGATGGCGCTGAAGCTGGTGACGATGGGGCAGGGCATCACGTTTTTGCCGCAAAGTTATGTGCGGCCAGCGGTGGAGGCGGGGGAACTGGTGTACCTGACGATTGGGGATATGCCGCCGCTGGTGAGCGAGCCGGTGCTGATCGCGTATCAGGCGCGCCAGCTTGACCCGGTGCATCATGAGTTTATGCGAGTGCTGGAGGAGCATTGGGGACAGTTGCAGCGTTCCTGATGGGGGTTGGAGAGGGATAAAGTGTTGCGCTTTTGCGGCGGTTATGTAGACTCTTGCGGTAGTGAATCGTGAGGAAAGTCAAGAAAGGTTAAAAACAAGATGAGTCGTTCTCGTACTCGTGAGCGCCGCCAGCAGCGTGAGGCGGAGCGTAAGCGCCAGCAGCGGATTGTGATCGCTGCGGCCATCGCTGCCGTAGCAGTGCTGGGGGTGATTTTCTTTATTCTGGCACAGCAGCCCGCCGAGGCGGTGATCCCGGAAGGGGTGGCAGAGCGTTATGAAGGTATTCCGCAGTCGGTCAGTGACGCGGGCTATCCGGTGTTGGGCAACCCGAACGCGCCCGTGCAGGTGACGGAGTATTCCAGCTTTGACTGCCCGCATTGTAAGGACTTTCATGCAGAAGCGGTGACAGCACTGGCCGAGCGGGCGCGGGAAGGCGAGATCGCCTTTACCTACGTGCCGATCTATGGCACAGGCGGCATCGCCAACGGGCAGGGCGCGGCGCGCGCCGCAGTATGTGCCGGGGAGCAGGATGCATTCTGGCCGTATCACAGCACACTATTCGAGTGGCAGAACCTGTATGGCAATACCGCGTTCGCGGGCAACCGTCTGACTTCCGGCGTGGATAATCTGGGGTTAGACCGGGCGGCGTGGGATGCCTGCTTCGCCAGCCAGCGGCCAGACGAAGTGCTGGAGAACGCGATCAATGACGCGAACAACCTCAGTGGCTTTTCCGGCACGCCGACCATTACGGTGAACGGCCAGATCGTTACACCGACACTTTCCGCCGTGAACGCAGCGATTGATGCGGCGCTGCTGACCGCGCCGCCTGTCGAAGATGCGCCTGTTGACGCTGAAAGCACAACAGAGGCGGAAGCCACCGAAGCGGCAGAAGAAACCGCGACGGAAGAAGCTGAGGCCGAGGCGACGGAGGACGAATAACAAGATGCGCTGGCAGTTTAGAACTGCCAGCTAAAGAACTTCGGGAAACGCCTGAAGGGGTTGTTTGTCGAAGTCAAGGTCTGCCGGGCGGGTTTTAAACCCGCCCCTACAGATTTACGTGTGATCTCAGTCGCGGTGGGAGAGCATGGGGCCGAGGTTGCGCCCACCGAGCAGATGCATGTGCAGGTGGTAGACTTCCTGCCCGCCGTCGTCCCGGCAGTTGACGATGAGGCGGTAGCCGCTCTCGGCGATACCCTGCTCCTGCGCGATCTGCCGCGCGACGATGAACAGATGGCCGAGCAGCGCTTCGTCCTCCGGCGCGACATCGTTGACCGTGGGAATTTCCTTGTTAGGGATAATCAGGATGTGCGTGGGGGCCTGTGGATTGATGTCCTTAAAGGCGGTCACGCGGTCATCCTGATAGACGATCTGCGCCGGAATTTCCTTAGCGATGATTTTTGAGAAAATCGTGGACATGCGCTTCCTCTCCTTAAATTGCTGTGCCACCATCCACAGCCAGCACCTGCCCGGTGATGGCCGCTGCTTCGTCTGAGGCAAGGAAGGCGACAGCGTAAGCGATTTCTTCCGGGCTGGCAAGCCGCCCCAAAGCGGAAAAGTCCGTCACCTGCTTTATCAGGTCTTCGGGCAGGTCTTTCGTCAGGTCTGTGGCGACAAAGCCGGGCGCGACCGCGTTGACAGTGACGCTGCGCCCGCCGAGTTCCTTCGCCAGCGCCTTTGTAAGGCCGATAATCCCGGCCTTGCTGGCGCTGTAATTGGTCTGCCCGCCCTGGCCGAGCATCCCGCTGATGCTGGTGATGTTGATGATGCGGCCATAGCGCTTACGCATCATGGCGCGGGCGGCGGCCTTCGAGCAGAGCCATGTGCTGCGTAAATTGGTGTTAATAACGGTGTCGAAGTCGTCGGCCTTCATCATCATAATGACGTTATCGCGGGTGGTGCCGGCGTTGTTGACCAGAATGTCAATCTGGCCGTAGGTGTCAGTCGCGGCTTTAATCAACGCATTCGCGCCGTCTTCGGTGCTGACATCGGCCTGAAAAGCCAGCGCCTCGCCGCCTGCTGCCTGAATCTGTTCGACTGAGGCGTTCGCGCCGTCCCCGTTGCTGTTATAGTTGATGACGACCTTCGCGCCGCGCTTTGCCAGTTCCAGCGCGATTGCCCGGCCAATGCCGCGACTCGCACCCGTGACGACCGCGACGCGACCTGTTAATTGAGTCATATTTCCCCCTTTGATAGATGTGTAAACTGCTCAAGGCTTATACCGTTTTAAGTGAAATACGGCTGTTTCTTAAACTTTCTCTCCATTTTCTTAGCAAAAGCGGACAACGAACAGGTTTAAAATGTAGTGGCTTTTGATTTAGCTCTTTGTAATGCAAAGGCGATATATTCACGGATAAGGTACACAGGAAAGGAGCATAGCAAATTTATGAACAGTGTACTACCTGCACCCCAGAATAAATTGTGGATGTACAACGTGTCTCACCAGCGCTACTACCACGTAGACGAAATGGCCGCGCTGGTGTGGCAGGCAATACAGCAGCCGCGCACCCTGAACGAAATCTGCGCGATTATTATGGAACACTTCCCGATCAGCCGCGAAGAATGCGAACGCGAACTGCTGGCGCTGCTGAACGAAATGGAAACCGCAGGGCTGATTCAGCAGGAAGCAGTCGCTTAAGCTTCTCAGCCGCCAACCCATCCCAAGAGGATGATCTGGCCGCGTAAATCCCCCGTGAGACGTGTCGAACCAAAGCCGCTGTTATTCGTCACGTAAACATCCACGCGCCCATCCACCCCGGTGCTGACCCCGGTAAAAGCAATCTGGCTGCCATCTGGCGAAAACATTGGATCGCACATACTGGGCGGGGGATTACCCCTTGCCAGAAAGTCGAACTCGTTGTCCAGCACCCGCGACCCGTAAGGACACTGCCCGCGCAGGCCACCGATGGCGACACGCGCGCTGTCTGGCGACCAGCCCGCCGATACCCCGAAGCGCGGGAAGGTCAGTTCTGTGGTGCGCCCGATCAGCCGACCTGTGGCATCCATCATGATAATCTCGCTGCTGGTGCTGCCCGCGCCCTGAAAGATGACGCTGGTGCCGTCTGGTGACCAGCTTTCGGACAGGTAATACTGCACCGATGAATCGCCCTGCAGGCGCACAGGCCGCGCCTGACGGGTCACGATGTCGGCAACCCAGAGCGTGCGCTCCGTGTCGCCTAGCGCCGGGTCGCCTGTGGCGAAAGCGACAAGCCGCTGGTTAATCCAGCGGGGCGGTTCGGTCACCAGTTCGTCTGAAAGCGGGATGACTTCTTCGGTTTCCATGTCCATCAGGTATGGGCTGCCGCCGACAGGGAGCGGCGTGGTCAGGCTGTCGCACGCGCCTGGTTCGCCGGGAATCCAGCTTGGACACTGCGCGCGGTCAGAGACGAACAGCAGGTAACGGCCATCTGGCGACCACGACGGCCACAGGTCATACGCGCCGCTGTTGGTCAGGTTACGTGGGCGCGAACCATCACGCCCGATGGTGAAGATGTCCATGTCGTAGGCGGTGGCGAGGGCGATGGCAAGCTGTGTGCCGTCAGGACTCCACGCAGGCGGGCTGAAGAAGCCGCGCTGCACCAGTGAATCCGATGCCAGGACGCGGGCGCTGATGCCGTTGGGTACGTCGAGGATGTAGAGGCCGGTGGTGGGGCCGCCGGGTTGTCCCTGAAAATAGGCTACGGCGTTGCCAGAGGGCGAAAGGTAAATCTGGTCGGCGGTGGATGCATTCAGCTCCAAAACCGGGGTACGCACGCCCGGTGTATTGGGCGAGGCGAAGTACAGCGTTTGAATATCGCTGGCGGGCTGTGGCGTGCCGCCGACCCCATCGCGGTCATTCTGGTTGATAAACGCGATCAGGGGCGAGGTAATCTCGCCGCGAATGTTTTCTGGCAGGTCAATAATCGTCCATGTGTCGTAAGTGAAATTGACCACGACTCCCGGTGTCGCCGAGGGAACAGGGGAGAGCGTCGCGGTCGGCGTGTCGCTGGGGACAGGCGTATCCGTTGCGGTTGCGGTCGCGGTCGGCGTATCGGTCGGCAGCGGTGTATCGGTCGCGGTTGGCGTGGCCGTCGCGGTACTGGTCGCGGTGGCGGTGGCCGTTGCGGTCGCTGTCGGCGTGGGGGTTTCTGTTGGCGCTGCTAAGGCTTCGCAGGCCGCCAGCATGACCACCAGCGCAAGCCACAGGAGACGATGTAAGTGCATTGAAATATGTTCTCTGACCATAGCGCCGCATAGCATACCACGCGGCGGCATCAGATAAAAGATGCGTTCCCCCTACGTTTTAATCTGTGGTGGGCGAAGCGGTTGCGTCCTCAAGGCTGAAGGGGACGCGCAGCGTTGTGCCAGAGAAGATGTTATTGGCATCGGCGATACAGTTGGCAAGCTGCAAGTCTGCCGTTGTGAGGCCGAACAGGGAGGCGATCGCAAACAGCGTGTCGCCGGGCTGGATGGTGTAGACGGCCTGCCAGTCCTCACGCGGGACACAGGGTTCGGCGGTGGCGGTGGGCGGGAAAACAAGCGTGATCGGCGGCAAGGTGCTGGTGATAGGCAGGCTCAGGGTGGGCGTGGACTGCCCGGTGATAACGTTTACGGGAAGGGGGGTGGATGATGGCTGCGGCGTTTCGGTGGCCGGGGCGTTGGTCGGGGCTGTGGTTTCGGCAGGCGGGGACGTGGTTGGCGTGGCCTGCTGCACAACCTCCGGCTGGCAGGCCGCCGCAAACAGCAGGATTACCATCAGTATTCGCCACAAATGCAAGACCCCTTTCCTACAGTGAAAGCCCGAAAGTTTATCATAGCGCACGTCCGTGCCAGATTGTAGGCACGCCGGCCGGGACATTTTTCCTAACGCTGGATGTCGCTGGAACGCTGCGCCAGCAGGGCTTCGACTTCTTCGCGGGTGACGAGCGCGATGTCGCCGGGGATGGTCATCTTCAGGGCGGCGACGGCTGTTCCATAGCGCACCGCTTCGGGCAGCGGCTTGTCGTCCAGCAGCGCACACAGCACGCCCGCGCTGAAGGCATCACCCGCGCCGACACGATCCACGCTCTGGACGCTGAAGGCGGGTGTTTCATGATAGTTCTCACCGTCGAAGGAGGCCGCGCCGTCTGCGCCCTGTGTCACAATGACGCTGGCTCCATCCCACTGCTGATGCAGCTTGCGGGCGATGGCCTGCGGTTGGGCGTGCTGGTCATCCAGCAGGCTGCGTGCATCGCGCAGGGCGATAAACGCCAGATCAGCCTGCGCGGCCAGTTCATTCATGATCGGGCGACAGGCTTCCCATGACCACAGCTTGGCGCGATAGTTGATGTCGAACGATGTCGCCACGCCAACAGCGCGCGCCTCGGCCAGCGCGCAGCGGATGGTTTGCAGGCACGATTCGCTGAGGGCGGGCGTGATTCCGGTGAGGTGCAGGCGGCGTGTGTGCCGAAGGCGCGACCAGTCGAAATCGTCGGGCTGCATCTGGCTGGCGGCAGAGTCGGCGCGGTCATAAACCACCTGCGTGGCGCGCGGCGGGCTGCCGAACTCGACAAAATAAGTGCCGAGGCGGGCGTTTTCCTGCCAGCGCACCCCGGACACATCTACCCCGTACATCCGCAGCGTTTGCGCGACGTGCTGGCCGAGCAGGTTCTGTGGCAGGCGCGACCACCACGCAACCCGCTTGCCGAGGCGCGAAAGGGCGATGGCGGTATTGCTTTCGCTGCCGCCGACCTGAATATCCAGACTGCGGGCGGTATCGAGCCGGGTGAAGCCCGGCGGCGAAAGCCGCCACATGGTTTCGCCCAGTGTGATGAGGTCGTAGCTAGTCGTGCCTGAGGACATAATATGAACCCCGCTTCTGTCCCATTTTCTGCAAGATATTCTTCGTCACAAGGTCGGCCAGATCGCGCCGGATGGTTTCGGGATGGACATCGGGGCAGAGCGCCTGCAAATCGCTGTTGGTGATGCGCGTGTTGCCCTCGATATGCAGGAAGTTCAGTGCGGCTTCCTGGCGTGGGTTGATCTCGACATTGTTGTACAGCACACCCGCGCCGCTGGCTGGGGTATCGGTGGGGGCGGTGACGGGCTGATTATAGAGCAGCACGCGGAAACCGCCTGCTGTCTCCTGAAAATCAGGCGGGCGCAGGTGTTGGCGCTGCATCAGGTCCATCACCCGATCCACCCCGTAACCGAGCCGCTCGATAAAGCCCATATCGGAGAGTACCTGAACGATGACCGGATTGCGGGAGAAACGCTCGTCCTTGATGTTATCCACCGTGACCGGGCCGGCCAGCCCGCCGGGGCTGGTGATTTCCATACGGTCGCGGAAGATGAACAGGCGGATGCCATCGCCGTTAATGCTGTAGTCCCGGTGGGCAACGGCGTTCACCACCAGTTCACGCGCGGCCTCAAGGGGATATTCAAAGGTCTCCTCGCGGGCCATGGTATGGCGCAGGTGGGTGTTTTTTCGCAGATGGTCTACCAGGAAAGTTTCGGCACGGCGAATCTGGTCGGGCAGTACGCCGAGGATGTCCTGACGGCTGAAGGTATCGCTCATGGTTTCGCCAGCAAAGCGGGCGGCGGTAATCTCCGCGCCGCGCAGGTAGCGCTGTGGCTCTTTGCCGAAGAGCAGGATGCCAGCGTTGGTCGGGTAAAGCTGGCCGTCGCGCGAGATCAGACAGCCGCGCCGCACCAGTACGCTGCGGACATCATCCGCACCGATACCGCTGAGGCTGGCGACATAGGCTTCTGCCTTTTCCCACTGGATGTCGTCAAGCGTTGCGCCGGGAGCCACCTCCATCTCGAAGCTGGTTTCGCCGCGCTCCATGACGAGGCGGCGCAGTTCGTGCGGCTTCAGCGAGATATTCTCGGTATCCCGGCGGTGCAGGTAACGGCCATCGTAGGAGTATACATGCGGCATCCCCTGCGGCAGGTGGGCAATGATTACAGGCTGTCCTTTCAGTTCGATGACCTCCGGCATGGGGATAATCAGCGGCGGCTCGATGGAAAGTGCCGCTTCAAGGACGCGATCTAACACCGCCTCTGTATCGCGCACCCCTAACGCGCTGGCAGCAGGCCCCACCACACCGATGAGGATGGTGCCGCCGCGAGTATTCGCCATCGCCGACATGGTGACGGCAATCGTCGCGGCGGAAACCTGCTCATTGAACCAGTCGAGGCGGATGCCGCGTCCGTTCTGGATAGCCTGCCAGACATCATCCACCGAGCTACTCATGCCTCAGCCTTTTCTGCTTTTTCCTGTTCTGCTTCGTCATCGTCACGGCGTTCATCACGCCTGCGTCCTTCGGGTGGTGGCGGCAGCAGCACATGATCCAGCACCTGCTGCATATTATCCACAAAGTAGATGTTAAGATCGCGCAGCGCCCTGCGAGGGATTTCCACAAGGTCCTTCTCGTTGTGCTGCGGCAGGATGATGTTTTTAATGCGCGCGCGCCGGGCGGCCATCACCTTCTCTTTTACGCCGCCTACGGGCAGCACCTTGCCGCGCAGGGTGATTTCGCCAGTCATGGCGAAGTCGCTGCGAATCGGGCTTTCGACAAAGGCGGACATGATCGCGGTTGCCAGCGTGATGCCCGCAGAAGGGCCTTCTTTGGGGACTGCGCCTTCTGGCACGTGAACGTGGACATCGTAGTTCTCAAAATCGTCGTTCGGGATGTCGTAGTCCTCGGCGCGCGAACGGACATAGCTGAGGGCGGCCTGTGCCGACTCCTGCATGACATCGCCCAGGCTGCCGGTCATGGTGAGGCTGCCTTTGCCGGGGAGGAGCGAGACCTCAATGATGGTGATGTCGCCGCCGCCATACGTCCAGACCAGCCCGGTAGCGACCCCGACAGCATCCTCTTCCAGCGTGCGTGTGCCGATGTAATAGGGCGGGCCGAGATAGCGCGTGACGTGTTTGGGGGAGATTTCGTGCGGGTAGCGTTTTTCTTCGGCCACCAACCGCGCGACCTTCCGGCAGATATTGGCGATTTCACGCTTGAGATTGCGGACACCTGCTTCATAGGTGTATTCGCGGATGATGGCTTGCAGCGCGGTTATGCTAAAGCGAATATCCGCTTCATCCAGACCGTGCGATTCCAACTGGCGCGGAATCAAAAACTGCTGCGCGATGGCGATCTTCTCTTCTTCCAGATAGCTGGGGAACTCGATGACTTCCAGACGGTCGAGCAGCGCCGGGGGCAGCGGGTCGAGGTCGTTGGCGGTGGTGATAAACAAGACCTTCGAGAGATCGTAAGGCGCTTCCAGATAATGGTCGGAGTAGGTGGAGTTCTGCTCCGGGTCGAGGACTTCGAGCAGCGAGTCCGCCGGGTCGCCGCGAAAGTCCATGCCGAGCTTATCCACTTCGTCCAGCATGAACACCGGGTTGACCGTTCCGGCGCGTTTCATGGTCTGGATGATGCGCCCCGGCAGCGCGCCGATGTATGTGCGGCGGTGGCCGCGAATTTCGGCTTCGTCGCGCACACCGCCCAGGCTGACGCGGACGAACTCGCGCCCAAGCGCTTTGGCGATGCTTTTGCCCATAGACGTTTTGCCCACGCCGGGCGGGCCAACGAAGCACAGGATGGGGCTGTCCATTTTTTCGCCAGCCAGCTTGCGGACGGCGATGTATTCCAGAATACGGTCTTTGACCTTCGGCAGCCCGTAATGCTCGTCGTTTAGCACCTTCTGAGCATGGCGCACGTCCAGATTATCGCTGCTTTCCTTATCCCACGGCAGCGCGGTCAGCCAGTCTATGTAAGTGCGGATCATGCCGACTTCAGGCGCGATAGGCGGCATCAGCGCGAGGCGTGAGAACTCCTTCATCGCCCGGTCGTGGATGTCGGCGGGCAGGTGGGCAGCGGCGATCTGGTCACGAACTTCGTTCAGTTCCTGCTGAAAGATGTCGCCTTCGCCCAACTCGGTCTGAATGACGCGCATCTGCTCGCGCAGGTACATCTCGCGCTGGCTGCGTTCCATTTCCTGCTGCACCTGCGAGCTGATCTCGTCTTCCAGTTCCAGCACACTGAGTTCCTTGCCCAGCAGCATGGCGACGTGGTTCAGCCGTTCGCCCGTGTCCAGCATTTCCAGCACGTGCTGGCTCTCGTCGCTGGTGACGGAGAGCGTGGACGTAACGAGGTCGGACAGCCAGCCGGGGTCTTCGGCGTTGATAGCGTAGACCAGCACATCTTCAGGGACATTGGCGTTAAGGTCTACCGCGCGGCGAAACAGGTTGACCACGGCTTTCATCATGGCCTGACGCTCTGGCGTGATGTCGGTCTGTTCCTCGACAAAACGCGCGCGCGCGACCAGATAAGGCTCGGTCTGCACGAATTCCACGATTTCTACCCGCCGCCGCCCCTGCACCAGGACGCTGTTGGTTTCGTCGGGCATTTTTAGAATGCGCCCTAAGGCAATTTCTGTGCCAAAGGTGTAAAGATCATCAGGCTCAGGATCGGCATCCAGCGGGTCGCGCTGGGCGACACCGATCACTGTCTGGCTGCTGTCAATCGCGGCTTCTGCCGCCTGAATCGCGCGCGGGTTATCCAGAAACAGGGGGGTAACGACATTCGGAAAAATCACCATGCCCTGCAAGGGGATAACCGGGCAGGTGATGAAGCCTTCTTCATCCGGTTCCGCATTGGCGATATTGTAAAACTCAACAGTTCCGTTTTTACTGCTCAATGGAAAAAACTCCTTACCCTTCCTTAGTAGGGTGACGAGAGACAGTCTACCTCAGACTGGGGGTGTGGTAAAGTTTCTATACGCACACTTGTGTTAGATGGGCGTGGTCAGTTAGACTCCGGGTTGATAATGATCTCGTGAAGGGCGGGGCAGGGAATAGCCGCGCACCAGAGAGGGGATAAAATGCGGGTTTCTGTAGTGTTAGCCGCCGCTGCGGCGCTGGTTGTGGCGTTGTTGGTGGTCATGGTGGGGCGGGTGGTTTTGCAGCCTGACCTGCCGCTGATTACCGCTGTGGCGTTTTCGCTGGAGACAATTACACCCAACGCGGACGGCGAGGGCGATGTCGCCACCTTCAGCTATGGCCTTTCGCGCAATGCGAACATCTCGCTGACCTTTGAGGCTGAAGATGGGACGGTTTACACTTTCCGGCAGGATCAGCCGCGCATCCCCGATGATTACATGGTGGACTTCAGTGGTGTCGTGGATGGTTTTCTGCTGCCCGGCGAGGTGATTAACGGGGAAGTGGTGCGGCGGCTGATGCCGAACGGGGTGTATACGTGGCGGCTGCTGGCGGTGGACAGCGCCAGTGGGGAAAGCGAGACGCGCACAGGGACGCTTACGGTACAGGATGCCGACGTGTCGCTGCCGGAGATCACGACATTCACCGTTTACCCGGAGGTCTTTACCCCGAATCAGGACAGCATCAGCGACTGGACAGAGATCAACATCTATCTTGAAAAAGAGGCCGACCTGCAGGTGTACCTGCTGGACGAAAACGGGCAGCAGCTATTCATCGCGCCACGACAGGAAGGGCGCAAACCGGGCGAGGCCGGGCGGCATACCTTTAATTATGACGCGGGCGTGGAAATTGGCGCAGACCCGCCGCCAGACGGTGTTTATCCGCTGATCGCGCAGGCGCAGGATGCCGAGGGGCAGATCATCCGGCAGGCCGCTGAACTGACGATTGAGAACGGCGGTAAGCCGCGTGCGGAGATCGTACCGCAGTCTGTCGGCGTGGATGTGGTGTTTGCGGTTGAAGCGTATGACGAGCGCTATCTGACCAGCGCAGAGCAGGCGGGCGAACTGGTCGCGCCGCCGGATGACCCACAGGACTTGAGCCTGACCACGCTGTCCATCCCCATCGGGGAAATGCTGGTGTTTAAAGTGACCGTCGAGAATTACAGCGATATTCCCATTCGCACCAGCGGGCCGCCGCCGGGGACGGTGTACCAGCAGACGCAGCGGGCGGCGACGTTTAAAGCGTTTGACGAGTCCGGGGCGTGGCGCGTGGGCGTGGACTGCACGACAGCCGAGTCGGATTACCCCTGGCGCTGGGCGATTGGCACTGACGACGACCTTGTTGAAGTCGTGGACGAGGCCAGCGGCAACACCTATAAGTACCTGATGCCGGGGGCGCGGGCGGTTGTCTGGGGGGCGGTACGCATGACGGAACTGGAAGCGCGCAACCCGCAGAACTGCTGGGCGGGCTTGATTCACGAGGATGTGATGGTCTACAACCAGAACGTGGGCAGCCGCGAAGTTGAAATTGTGGCGGATTCCAGTGAGAATTAAGTTGCCCTACGGCCACAACGCCTGTACCATTACTTGAGTGCTGAGTGCTGAGTGCTGAGTGCTGAGTGCTGAGTGCTGAGTGCTGAGTGCTGAGTTTGGTTGATCCTGTAAGCGGGAGGGTGTGTCATTAAGCCCCGGACGTTTTTCAGACTGTTTTCTGTTTTGCTGGTGGTACTGCTGCTGGCCGGGTGTCGTCGCGCGGAGGTGGTGCAGGGGCCGCAGGTACAGGCGACCGCCACGCCAACGCCACGCTCGACCCCGCTGCCGGTCGTGCCGACCGTTGTCCCCCCCGGTATCGAAGAGAACCCTGTTCGTATGGTCGTCCGCCCAGCGGGGTCAGCCGTCGCGCGCAGCCTCATCACCGATTTTCAGGTAGAACAGTTTGAGAGCGCGCTGCTGGCAGAAACCGGGCTGGTGGTAGAGGTGGTCACGGTAGACCGCTATGCCGAGGCGCTGGCCGCGCTGTGCGATTCCAGCCCGACACGGGTGACGGTCGCGTGGCTGGACGGGCTGAGTTATCAGGCGGCGGTCGCGCAGGATTGTGGCGCGCCGGAACTGCTGGTCGAGCGGGATGGGCAGCGCGGGGAACAGGCGCATATCGTCGCCAGCGCTGAGCAGAATATCAGCAGTATGGTGAGTCTGAACGGCGCAGAATTCTGCCGTTTGGGAAGCGAGGACTATTATAGCTGGCTGATTCCCTCCCTGTTAATGCAGGCCAACGGGGTAGACCCGCTGACCGGATTGAGCGCGGTCAGTGATTATCCCGACGAGGACGCGCTGCTGACGGCAGTGGCCGAAGGCACCTGCGCGACAGGGATTGCCGAGGGCGATTTTAACCAGTTAAGCGGCGCATTACGCAGCGATCTGACGCTGGTGGACAGCACCCCGCCGCTTCCGTATGGTGTGTTGATGTATCCGATCAGCCTGCCGTTGGGCGAAAGGCTGCGCCTGACCGACGGCCTGCTGGCGCTGGCACTGGACGCGGAAGCAAGCGCGACTATGGAGCCATTTCTGGGGCAGGATGGGCTGGCACGTGTGGATGCGAATGATTTTAACGCCCTGACCGACTTCCTGACGCGCACCGGGTTAGACTTCGCACAGTTAGGGCGTTGATGGCTGACCTTGCGGTTGTCGTTGTCACGTGGAATGTGCGTGATCTGGTTCTGAACGCGCTGCAAAGCCTGTATGCTGATCTGGAACAGAGCGCTTTAACGGCGACGGTGTATGTGGTGGACAGCGCCTCGCACGATGGCACACCACAGGCGGTTGCCGATGCCTTCCCGCAGGTGAAACTGACGGCCAGCCATGAAAACTTAGGTTTTGGGCGGGCGAATAACCTGGCTATGCGGCAGATGGGCTTCGGGCAGGGCGGCAGCAGCCACAAGCCGCCGGAGGTGGTTTACCTGCTCAACCCGGATACCATCACACAACCGGGGGCGACGCGCGCGCTGTATGACGCGCTGAGGTCACAACCCGCCGCTGGTATGGTGGGGGCGCAGTTGGCTTACGAAAATGGGCGTTTTCAGCACAGCGCTTTTCACTTCCCCGGCCTGCGACAGTTGTGGGTAGAGCTTTTCCCCACGCCGCCGCGCCTGTACGATAGCCCGTTTAACGGGCGTTATCCACAACAACTCTATCAGGCGGGCGTACCGTTTGAGGTAGACTTTACGCTGGGCGCGACGATGATGCTGCGGCGTGAGGTGATTGAGCAGACAGGCATGTTCGACGAGCAGTTTTTCATGTACTGCGAGGAAGTGGATTGGGCGTGGCGCATCCGTAAAGCCGGGTGGAATATTTACTGTGTGCCGTCGGCGCGCGTAACGCATTTGAGCGGGCAGAGTACCGGGCAGGCCCGCCCGCAAAGCTTTATCAACCTGTGGACAAGCCGCCTGCGGTTGTACAAAAAACATTATCCGGCGTGGAAGGCGCGCCTGGCCTGCTGGATGATCGCGCTGGGGATGCGGCGCAGGGTGCGCCAACTGGGAAGTGTCCCGGCGGAACAACGCGCGGCCATGCACAAGGCTTATCAGACCATAGAGCATCTGGCGCTGAGTGGTGAATGAACCTGACAGCCATTGTCCTCACCTTTAACGAAGCGGAACACATTGGAGACTGCCTGACCAGCCTGTGGTTCGCTGATGAAACCATCGTGTTTGACTCTTACAGCACGGATGATACGGCAGCCACTGCCGAGGCGCGCGGCGCGCGCGTGATTGAACACGCTTTTCTTAATTACGCCAGCCAGCGTAACGCCGCGCTGGCTGCTGTTGCCGAGCAGAGCGACTGGGTGCTGTTTGTGGACGCTGATGAGCGCGTATCAGGGGAACTGGCCGAGGAAATCGTGAATGCTATCCAGAACCCTGACTATGTGGCGTGGCGCATCCCCCGGCACAATTACATCTTCGGCAAACTGACGCTGGGGGCAGGGTGGTATCCCGATTATCAGACGCGGCTGCTACGTGTGGGGAAAACGCATTACGATGCTCACCGTCCGGTGCATGAAGTGGTGGTTGTGGACGGCGACGAAGGCACCCTGACACAACCACTTATTCACTACAACTATGCTGACATCGCCCAGTTCCACCACAAGCAGAAGGCGTACAGCGCCTATGACGCGCAGATGCTCTATGAGCAGGGAATCAGGCCGAAGCCGCAGAACTACATCCTGCAACCCTGGCGGCAGTTCTGGTGGCGCTTTGTGACCCTGAAAGGCTATCAGGATGGCCTGCACGGGCTGCGGCTGAGTTTGCTGATGGGGTGGTATGAACTGCGGAAATACTGGCTGCTGCGCGGGTTGTGGCGCGGTGAGGGTTAGCGATAAAGCGGCAGGGCAGGCCGTCAGCCCGCCCTGTTGAGTCTTTAGTCAGGGTTGATCTGGCACAAGGATGCCATAACCGCCGCTCTCACGGCGGTAAAGCACATTCACGGCGTTGGCCTCGGCATTGTAAAAGACGAAGAAGTTATGACCGAGCAGTTCCATCTGCTCGATGGCTTCCGCCTCGTTCATGGGGCTAAGCTCGACAACCTTACGCCGCTCGACAGGGCTGGTCGGGACTTCGGGCAGTGCTTCGTCTGCGAAGTCGGCATATTCATCCACGAAGTCTTCCATATCGGGAATCGGCTCGGCAATATCCAGTTCCTCGATGGTGGCGATAAAACGCTCGCGCCCTTTGCGGACACGCTTACCCTTAAAGCGCTGGATGCGGCGGTACATCTTGTCAATGGCGCTGTCAATGGCGTTAGTGATGTCTCCGTTGATTTTTTCCTCTGCCCGAAGGATGGCCCCGCGCTCGTGGCGAACGGTGATCTGGGCGGTCATCAGGTTGTTGCCGCGCCGGGTGTGTTCGTTGGTGAGGTCAACACGGACATCATGGATATTGGGCAGATAGCGATCCAGTTTGCTTACTTTTTTGCGGGCATACTCCTCAAGGCTCTCGGTCACTTTAAGATTGTGTCCCTTAACAATCACGTCCATTATGGTACTCCTTTAGCCAACAACACAAAAGTAAAGTTAAGCGCCTGCCGCAGTCAGGGTAAGGCCATAGACTTCAACCGCGCCTGAGTCAAGGGCGGCTTCGGCACAGGCAGCGAGGGTCGCGCCCGTGGTGAACACATCGTCAATGATGAGTATGTTTTTCCCGGTGATCAGGGCTGTTTCGGCGGTAAATGCTTCCTGCATATTGAGCTGCCTTTCCAGCGCGTTCAGCCCGACCTGAGATTGCGTTTGGCGCTGGCGGCGCAGCGCGTCCGGGATACATGGCTGGCCTACAAGCTCTGCCAGGTGCTCGGCCAGTAGTTGTGATTGATTATAACCCCGTTCCAGCAGGCGTATGGAGTGCAAAGGTACTGGAATAAGCATGTCAAACGTCCAGTCAAGCTGTGCAAGGCGGGCGGCCAGCCTGTTAGCCAGCGGCACGGCCAGATGGGATGCGTTCTCGTATTTGAGTGACCAGATCATCTGCTGGATTTTGCCTGTGTGTGACGCGGTGGCGGTGACAGCCGAGAGCGGCGGATGCTCCACACAATGTTCTAGCAGCGGGGCAGCCTCGAATTCTGCCTGACAGCGCGCGCACCATACGGTATCCACACGGCCACAACCAGCACAGCGCGGCGGAAAGAGCAGGTCCAGCCCGAAGTTAAGCCAGCGCCCGAAACGGCTGTGAGACGCAAGAAGCCCAAGCGGTAACTGGGCTTCTGTTGAAAGTTGCATTTGCTGCATCTCTGGTTTGGTATCCGGCATATCAGTTCTTCCTCAACAAACGGACCTGTCGGATAAAGGCGGCGCTGCCGCGTGCATTAAAGGCCGGGCGGCGGGGAGGTGAACAGAATAATCGCCGACGGGCCGAGCAGTACGATCCAGATGGAGGGGAAGATCAGCAGCACCATCGGAATCATCATTTTGACAGGTGCCTGATGCGCTTTTTCCTGCGCGCGCTGGCGGCGCTTCACACGCATCTGGTCAGACTGGACGCGCAGGATGGTTGCCATACTCACGCCGAGGCTGTCGGCCTGAATGACGGCTGCGGTAAAGCTGGTGACATCAGGGACATCCATACGCTCGGACATATCACGCATCGCTTCGCGGCGCGACTTGCCAAGCTGAATTTCGCGCAGGACGCGCCCGAAGGCAATCGCCAGATCGTTGTCCCACTTATCATAGACCTTACCCATCGCCATGTCGAAGCCGAGGCCGGCATCCACGCAGATCACCAGCAGGTCGAGCGCATCGGGCAGCGCGCGAACGATGTTCTGCTGGCGTTTACTGATCTTGCTGCGAATCCACAGCAGCGGGAAGAAATAGCCCAGCGCCGCCGCGCCGACCGTGTAGAGAATGGCCTGCGTGGGGGCGGTGTTGGCGGTAAGCACGAAGAACAACAGGAAGGACATGAGCGCAAGGCCAACGGTGGCGACGATACGCAGCGCCAGAAAGGTGGTCGGCTCCATACTGCCGGACATGCCCGCCAGTTCGATCAAGCGCCGCATTTCCTCCACCTGTTTTTCCGGCGTAAAGCGCACCGTGACATCGGCGATGCGCCGCAAAAACGGTACAAGTACACGATCACGGAAGGAAAGCGAGAGTTCGATGTCTTCCAGCGATTGTGGGACATCGCGCTCGCCAAACTGGGCCAGTCGTTCCTGCAGGGGGTCACGGCTGCGGTCATCGCGCAGCCCGACATACAGCAGCCCTGCGACGATGGACAGGCCAACGACAATCACAATTGGAATGAGAAGATTCATGATTTATCACTCACCCGTTAAATATCAATCTGTACAATCTTTTGCACCATCGTCGCGCCGATCCCGATCAGTGCCAGACCCACACCCAGCAGCGGCCAGCCGCAGGTGCGGTTTTCAAACAGGTGCCCCATGTACGTAGGGTTAATGGTGTACAGAAACAGCGCCAGAATAATGGGCAGGAAGCTAATCAGATAACCGGTGATACGCCCCTGCGCGGTGAGGACGCGAATCTCCCCTTTCAGCTTGATGCGCTCACGGATGGTGTGGCTGATAATCTCCAGAATTTCGGCCAGGTTACCACCAACTTCACGCTGAATATTAACCGCTGTCACCACCAGATCGAGGTCTTCACTTTCCACACGGTTCAGCAGGTGCAGCAGCGCGTCGCCCAAATCAATACCGAGGCTGACTTCCTGCACCACGCGCCGGAATTCGGTGGAGGTTGGCTCTGGCGCGTCGCGCGAGATCGCCTCCATGGATTGCAGCACGCTGTACCCGGAGCGCAGCGCGTTTACCCACAGGCCGAGCGTGTCGGGTAGCTGCTGTTCAAACTCGTGCAGACGCTTGGCTGTCGCGCGGGCGACGTAAATGCGCGGCGCGAACAAGCCGATAAACCCTGCGACAATTGCCGGGACAAGCTGCTGTCCAAAAATCACAAAATAGCCAACGACAAAGAAGCCGATCATTGAAATGACATGCAGGGCGGCATATTCTGCGACGGTCAGTTTAATGTCGGCACGCGCAAGCTGCGTTCGCCATTTTTTGGCGAACGGACGGTCGGCGATAGCGCGATCAATCGCCTTTTCCAGCGCACTGTCATGTTTTTCGGATGAATCCAGTTCTTCTTCATCAAGGTCGAGGAAGGACTGATAGCTGCTTTCTTCATAGCGCCCCAGACGCTCTTCCAGCACATCGCGCTCAGAGCGAACACTGCGGATGCCCAGAAACAGCACAATCGCCGCCAGCAGACCTGCTCCAACCAGAATCGGTACTTCCATGACTTACTGTACCCTTACAACGTAAATTGACTTAGTTTGATTGTATGGCTATAGAAGAAGCGCGTCAAGAAGTACGCGCTTCCCATGACTGTTAACTAGTATGTACGCCCGATACCGAAGATCGAGGGTGGCAGGTGGATGCCCGCTGCTTCGATGCGGTCAATGAACTTGGGACGCAGCCCGGTAGGCCGAATACGCCCGATGATCTTGCCGCCTTCGATGCCGGTTTGCTCAAATTCAAAGATGTCGGACATGGTGATGATTTCGCCTTCCATGCCTTGAACTTCGGTGATCTTAGTGATCTTACGCGAACCGTCGCGCATTCTTTCCTGATGGGCGATCAGGTCTACCGCGCTGGCGACCTGCTCACGGATGGCGCGGACGGGCAGGTCCATACCCGCCATCAGGCACATCACTTCCAGACGAGCCAGCGTGTCGCGCGGGCTGTTGGAGTGGGCAGTGGTGAGCGAACCATCGTGACCGGTGTTCATGGCCTGAAGCATGTCCAGCGCCTCGCCACCACGACACTCGCCGACTACAATGCGGTCAGGCCGCATACGCAGACAGTTGATAACGAGGTCCTGAATGGTGATCGCGCCTTTGCCTTCGATATTGGCCGGGCGGCTTTCCAGTGTGACCACGTGTTCCTGCCGAAGCTGCAACTCCGCCGCGTTCTCGACGGTGATAATGCGCTCGTCGTTGGGGATGAAGCTGGAAAGCACGTTCAGCAGCGTGGTCTTGCCAGAGCCAGTACCGCCAGAAACGATGATGTTGAGGCGGCCAATGATGCAGGCACGCATGAATTCGGCGATTTCCTTGGTCATTGAACCAAAGCGGATGAGGTCCTCGACCCCCAGCGGCTTCTTGGAGAACTTACGAATGGTGATCGTGGGGCCGCACAGCGCCAGCGGGCGAATAATGGCGTTCACACGCGAGCCATCGGGCAGGCGCGCGTCCACCAGCGGCGAGGATTCGTCAATACGACGACCCAGCGGCGCGACGATGCGCTCGATCACGCGCATGACGTGTTCATCATCATCAAAGGTAACGGGCGCGCGGCTGAGATTACCTTTTTGCTCAACGAAGATGTTCTTCGGGCCGTTTACCATGATTTCGGTAACGCTGTCGTCGGCCAGCAGGATTTCCAGCGGGCCAAAACCGAGGATGTCGGCCACAATCGCCTCAAAGAGGCGCTGACGCTCCGCGCGAGAGAGGACGAGGCTTTCATCGGCCAGAATGGAGTTAAAAAGCTCCTCGATGTGCGAGCGCACCTGAGCTTTCTTGGTCACATCCAGCGACTGGCTGTCCAGTTCCGACATCAGCTTGCTTTGCACACGGGCCTTCAGGTCCATGTAGGAATTTTCACCACGGCTACCGCCACCGGCGCGGCCTTCAGGTGGTGTGACCACCTGCCGCCGGGCGCGCATTGCTGCTAACTTTGAATCATCGCTATCATCACCAGCCCCTCCGGGGTCCTGGTTCGCGTTCCCTTTTTCAATACGACGCAGCAGTGACATTAACTTTTACCTCCGACCTTTGTTTATATCTATGATACTACGGCTTATCAGGTCAACGTATAACGATTTAACGACTGAGCCTTAACCCAAAGCCTGATCTCTTGCGATCTTCAACTTCTTCTACAACTTCCTCTGGTTCACCCATGAGGGCTGTAAAGAGGTAATCGGAAAGTTCCAGCAGCTCCCGAATGGGCGATTTGTTTTTGTCACGCTCGAAGGCCACCACCGGAACAGCCTTCTGCACAGCGCGCAGAACAAGGATGTCGTTACTGGGGATTTTGGCGATGATGGGCCGCTTCAGATGGTGTTCAATCTTCTCCGGCGCGATGGCGAGTTTACGCAGGTTACGGTCTTCGGGGATGCGATTTAACACCAGATGCGTCTTGTCCGACGGGAAGTTCAGCTTGTCGAACAGGTCAAGCACGAAGCGCACGTTAATGACGCAGGAAATGGTAGGTGTGGCAACCAGCACCACTTTTGTCGCCATTTCCAGAATTTCAGCCAGCGTGTCGGTAAGCTGGGAAGAAGTGTCTACCACGATAAAGTCGTAGCTGCTGGCGACTTTTTCGAGGATGGTTGCCAGCGCCTTCGGGTTCGCTTCGACCTCGCCCGCAAATTCAGGCCGCGACGGCCCCATCAGCACCTTGAGGCCGCTGTCGTGGGTCGTGACGATGTTCTCGAACAGTTCGGTGTCGAGGTCATCCACGTCCGCTACCAGATCAACCATCGTGGTCTGCGATTGCAGGTTGAGGACAGCGCGTACATCGCCGAACTGGAGATCAGCATCCACCAGCAGCACCTTGATGCCCTCTTTCATGAGGCCAGACGCGAGGCTGGTGGCTATGGTTGTGGTGCCGACACCGCCCTGCGGGCTGTAGACCGCGATGATATGCCCGGCGTGACCCTGACGGTCGCGTGTCTGCCCGGTCTGGCGCGCGTCTACCGGCATCCGCGCTACCGCTTCATACTGCGCGGCGATCGGCTTGTTGCGCGCATGAACCGTGCGAATGGTGTTGTACAGTTCCTCCATACCGATCGGCTTGGTGAGGAAGTTACGCGCGCCTGCCAGCATGGCACGGCGCAGATAGTCGGCATCGTTCTGCACCGACATCATAATTACGGCAGTCGTTGGCACGGCTTCGGTAATCAGGGTCGTGGCCTGAATGCCGTCCATATCAGGCATATTGATGTCCATGATGATGATGTTGGGCTTTAGCTCTTTAGCCAGCGCCACACCCTCACGACCTGTGCCAGCAGAGCCAACTACCCGCATATCGGCTTCGAAGGCCAGCATTTTCTTGATGTTTTCGCGGGTTTCTGGAATATCATCCACCAGAAGGATGGTAATGACCTCACCATCGTTCGCTGGGAGAGAAGGGGCTTTACTCATAATGTTCCCTGTTTCTAACTCTTACATCTGCTAACTTATGACTGACCTGTGTTCGTGAATGATAAACCAGGGCGCAGCAAGCGCTGCGCCCAGAGAGAAGCCGTTTACTCGGACAGCGAGATTTCTTCGCCCGCAATCAACTGGCGGATGCTGCGAATAGCCGGTTCGATGGTGTATTGACGCTTGGCGGGCGGGTCAATGCCGTAGGTCGCCAGCACGTAGTCCAGGTTCACATCCTGCGTGGTGGTGCGCGATGTATCCGTAGCCGCGCGCAGTGCCAGCGCGATTGGCAGTCTGGCTTCCACAGCCCAGGCCAGCACAACCGATTCCTGCGGCGTGACCCCTAATGTCACGATGTCCGGGCGGGCAGGCGTGGGCGAGGGGACAGGCGTACCGCGCTGGCCTTCCTGCTGGTCTTCAGCGGGAACAGGTGTCGGCGTGGGCGGCCTGCCGAGGAACGCGCCATCAAGCGGGAACGTGCCAACATGCACGACGAGCGCGTCCTGAATGGTACGCTGCGTCACCAGACGCGGGCGCTGGCGCTCTGAAGGGCCGATGATGGCCGGGCCGAGGCTGATGACATCCGGGCGACCGGGGAAGGGCGAACTGAACTGAATCCCGTTTTCCGTGATGCTGAACAGCGTAATGGTGTTCGGCGCGATCGTCTGGAAAGCGTCGTCTACGTCCACAAACAGCATGGAGAGCAGCACGTCCACACGGTCGCCGTCCTGAATGGCGTAGGCCACGCTGGTCTGGCGGTCAATGGGGATGGCGAAACCGACCAGCCCGCTGGGCAGCACCGCTGCCGCGTCTGAACCGACTTCGGCGAGGCTGGTGAAGTCATCCGTCACCATGGTGGTGAGGATGGGCTGTTCGCGGAAGATGCGGGTACGGGCGACCTTGCCGATGACATCTTCAAGGTTGGTGATGGCGCTCACTGGCGCGGACACTTCCGGCCACGGGCGCAGGTCAACGGCGTTGGCCGGGATGCGAAAACCGCGCGGCAGTTCCTGCACCGCGATGACCACCTCGACGAAGGAAAGCGGGGTCGCTGTAGGGCCTGCCGGCTGCTGCTGCTGCACAACCTGTGTGCCGGGCGTACCGCTTTGTGCAGGCGGCGTATTTGTGCCGCCCTGATTAATCAGTACGACCGCGACAATTGCCCCAAGGATGATAACAAAAGCGATAATAATCAGAAGACGACCACGTTGCATAGTACCTCCGTCCAGAGTTGAGATCGCCGCGAAAGCTGGCTGCCGCCGGGCGAGAATGCGCGAGAAGAGTGTGTCTCATCCTTATAGTTTAGTCCAATACCCTTATGGGGCAAACAGCCCGATTATCCTAAAGGCTTAAGACTTTGTTTGAAATGGCTATGAATAGCGATCGCTCTCTGCCGGAAGCTCCAGCCGAACGGTCGTCCCTTCGGTTTCGCTGCTGACTACCATAAGTGAACCGCCGACCAGTTCAAACGTTTCCTTCAGTGCGAGAACACTTTGAACGCGCGGGTCGGCGGTGGTGTCCTGGCTGGCTAACGCGGTTTCCGCGTCGAAGCCGCGTCCATCATCCTCTATCGTTGCCCGGATGCGCTCCTGCCCCATATCAAGGCGCACGTTGAGCTTGGTCGGCGAGGCGTAGTCACGGGCATTGACCATCAATTCCTGAATGCCCCGGAAGACCATCACCTCGCGGTGAGTCTCCAGCCGTCGCTCCTCGCCCATCATCTCCAGGCTGGTTTCAATATCGTGCTTATCCTTGAAGGACTCGACATAGCGGCGCACGGTAGGCACCACGCCGAGGTCGTCCAGCATCATGGGGCGCAGGTCGAAGATGAAGTCGCGGACTTTCTGAAATGTAATGCTGGCGCTGCTTTTAAGGTTATCGAGTTCTTCCGCCGCGCGCTCCGGGTTGCGGTCAAAAAGCCGCTGGCAGATTTCGGCCTGAAGGATGAAGTTCGTCAGGGACTGCGCTGGGCCGTCGTGCATCTGGCGGGCCAGCCGCTGGCGTTCTTCTTCCTGCGCCTGAACAATACGCACGATGTTAACGGCGGTGACAGGCATCCCGCTGCTCATCTCGGCGGTATCCATGCCGGGCAGCAGATCCACCCCCTGAAACTTGTTCAGCAGTTGACCCAGAAGCGCCTGCTGCTGTTCGAGCGTTTCACGATTGGACTGAAATTTCTCTAACTGGCCGCGCATGGTGGAAAGGCGAAAGCGCGCGTCCATCGCCTCATCATATTTCGCGCGAATATCCTGACGGGGGATGGTGTCAATGTTGTCCTGTACTGTGCGCAGTTCGGTTGCGAGGTCAGCATTACGCTGCTGCTCGGTATTCACAACCTTCTGCGTTTGCTCCACCTGAATACGGATTTCATTGAGCGCGTCTTTAATCCGCTTCATCTCGGCTGAGATGAGGGCTACAAGTTCTTCTTTGGGATCGTCAAAACGCTCTCTATCGGTCATTTCTAGGCCTTGTTCTGTCGCATAACATTATCACCCGGATTATTGGAGTCGTGGATGCGGACCCAGCCGTGCCGCAAAGCAGTGACCGCCGCCTGTGTGCGATCCTGCACATTGAGCTTCTTCAGGATTGCGGTCATGTGATTTTTAACGGTTTGATGGCTGATCTGGAGTTCGATGGCGATTTCCTTATTGCTGAGGCCGCGCACCACAAACTGAAGGATTTCCATTTCGCGTGGGCTGAGGGGGACGAAGTGTTCTTCGGCATCAAGGGCATAGGCCCCCGCCGCAGCCTCGACATTGGCGCTGATCCAGCCTTCAAACTCGCGCTCGTCCATGCGCTTGTCGTTGACGATATACTGCCCGTGTGCCACGTCCCGAATGATGGAGACAAGTTCATCCGGCGTAATGTCTTTGGGGCAGTAGGCCGACGCGCCCGCGCGCATGGCGTGTAACACCTGCTGCGTATCGTGGTAGGCGGTGAGAACCACGACGGTGACTCCGGCACGGTCTGCCTTAAGCTGGCGTGCCACCTGAAGCCCGTTCATGGAAGGAAGGTTAATATCCAGCACGACCACATCGGGGCGCAGCCGCCGGGCGGTTGCCAGCGCTTCTTCCCCATCTTCACACTGTCCCATCACGTAAAGATCATCCTCAAGCGACAGCGCTTTGTTCAGGCCATCTCTAAACAGCGGATGATCGTCTACGATGAGAATTGAGATACTGGGTTGTTTACGTCGCTCATCACGATTAATCATGTACACACACCAGCACAGAAACTCGCCGTAATGAATGGAAGTTTGCTATGCCTGTCTCCTTTCGCTGTTTCACTTGTTCTTCCGCCACCGGATAGGTTGTTTTCATCATGAGCATGTGCTGAGTTGAACGTAATATTTTAAAGGAGTATAGTGTCAACGGCCATAGAAAGCTACGGCGGCGGCTGAAGCGTTGCCATTCTGGATCGCAGCATTATCAGATTTTACCGCCGTAAAGCACTCACTGAACATTAATCATGATACATCCAAATTACTTTTGGCCGCAAGCAAGGCTGTCTTTACGATTCGTATGCTTTCTGTTAGCAATTCGGCCTTATCTGGTCAGGCTGAGCCTCTTGGACTAGAATCGCATCATACCAGTTTGGTGGGGTTGATGTAAACCTTGGAAGCCCGCTATGATAAACCGAATCTGGTTTTAAAAGCGATTTTTCTGGTAGGAGCGGTTGTCTTTGCAGCAAGTAAATTCTGACGGGTTACAGTATTATCAATTCGACGGCTGGCCGGGGCTGACACACGGCATCTTTACGCGGCATGGTGGCGTAAGCCAGACACCGTGGGCTTCGCTGAATATGGGCGGCAACGTCGGCGACGAGCCAAAGGCAGTCCGCGCCAACCATGAACGTATGTATGCAGCGCTGCGAGTGCGGGATGAACGCGCCTGCTCGGTGTGGCAGGTACACAGCGCCGATGTCATCATGGCGAACGGGCCGGTTCGCGGACGGCGCTGGCTGGCGCTGGCCGACGGGATGGTGACGGACAGGGCGGATACGCCGCTTTCGATGCGCTTTGCCGACTGTACGCCGTTGATGTTTTACGATCCTGTGCAGGGGGTTATCGGCATCGCGCACGCGGGCTGGCGCGGCACTGTGCAGGGGGTAGGGGCAAATGTGGTGCGCCTGATGGCGCGGTCTTACGGCTGCAAGCCGCATCATATTCAGGCGGGGATCGGCCCCAGTATTAGCTGCGAACATTATCAGGTCGGGGAAGAGGTCGTCGCGGCGGTGCAGGCATATTTCGGCACGACAGATGGCCTCATTCGGCGTGACCCGGTGGATAACACAGCATATCTTGACTTGTGGGCGGCGAACAGACTTGACTTAGCGCGCGCGGGGGTGGAACAGGTGGAGATCGCAGGGATATGTACGTTTAAGCAAAACACTGATTTTTACTCGCACCGGGCAGAGAAAGGCCGTACCGGGCGGTTTGGCGCGGTGATTGCCTTATGAGTATTCAGGCTAATCTGTCCCATGTGCATGATGCCATCGCCGCCGCCTGCGCGCGCGCCGGGCGTGACCCTTCGCAGGTGACGCTGGTCGCGGTGAGCAAAACGCACCCGGTCAGCGCGGTGCTGGAAGCGGTGGCAGCGGGCGTGCAACATTTTGGCGAGAATCGCGTAGAAGAAGCGCAGAACAAGATACCCGCTGTCACAGGCGCGGTGTCTGTGCCGCTGGTGTGGCACATGATCGGTCATATTCAGAGCCGCAAAGCGAAGGATGTGGTGCCGTTGTTCCAGATGGTGCATTCTGTGGACAGCCTGAAGCTGGCGGGTAGACTCTCGCGCATCGCGGCGGAGGCGGGGATCACGCTGCCGGTACTGCTGGAAGTGAATGTCTCTGGCGAGGAGAGCAAAAGCGGTTTTAACGGCGCGGGCTGGTCGGCAAACCCGGCAGTGAAAGAGGCCTTGTGGCAGAGCGTGGCGCAGATCAGCGATCTGCCGGGGCTGCAGGTGCGCGGCCTGATGACGATGGCTCCGATTGTGGACGACATGGAGCAGGCACGGCCTGTGTTTGCAGAACTGGCT
>CAZJSU010000036.1:31352-40498 GCA_964548765.1 uncultured Anaerolineaceae bacterium | reverse complement strand
GTGATTCCGGCGCTGCCCGCGCTCATCGTGAGTGGGGTTGTGGGCATGTTCTGGCTGGTGACGGCGTGGCGGAAGTGGCTTGTCGGGCGGGTGATCGCGCGCGCGCTGAGTATTTCTGCGGCGATGGTCTTCGCCTATTTCGCTGTTATCGTCGGGCCGGGGGTTTACCGGACAGACGTGGCGATCATCGAGCAGGAAATGGTGACAGCGGCACAGTGGATTGCCGAGAACGTGCCGCCGGAAGCGCTGCTGGCTGTTCATGATATTGGCGCGGTCGGTTACTTTGCTCCGCGCCCGATTTTAGATGTGGCGGGGCTGGTCAACCCTGAGGTCATCCCCATTTATCACGACAAAGAGGCGCTCTATGCGCTGATGCAGGCGCGCGATGCGCGCTACCTGCTGGCCTTCCCCGATCAGGTGCCGGGCGATGACACGGACGACCCGCGCCTTTGCCCGGTTTTTACCACACAGGGCGAGGCTTCCCCCAGAGCAGGCGGCGCGAATATGACTCTTTATAAACTCGCGTGGGACGAGGTGTGTTAGAATGAACTAATGGTTGTTAACCTCAATTCGTAGATAAGTATGAAAAGTGTAAAATAGCATTATGAGTGACCTGTTTAAGAAGATCAACGTGCTGGTAAAAGCCAGCCTCAATGACCTGTTAGGTGATGAGGTCAGCTCGCGCAGCAGGCGGCTGAATCCCCAGCGGTTGGGCAAGGATATTGACCGCGAGGTCGCTATGCTGCGCCAGCGGATCAATGAGGCGCTGGATTATGAGGATACGCTGACGACACAGGTGCAAACGCTGCAAAACGAGGTCGAGACGCTGGATCGTCAGGCTGATGATGCGGTCGCGCAGGGGCGGGATGATGCCGCGCGTTATGCTATCCAGCAAATGCAACTGGCACAGCAGCGTCTGGCAATGGCCGAGTCTGACCTGCAGGAACATCGTATCGTCACGCAGGAACTTATTCAGCGGGTGAACGAGCTGGAAGCAGCCGTCGCCGATGCACAGCGGGCGCAGGCCGCCGCGCAGGAAAACGAGGCATCGCCTGCGTCTGCTGGCGAAAGTGTAGAGCAGACAGCGGGCGGTGTGGCGGCGGATGTTTTGCGCGAAATGCGTGAGAAAATTCAGGCGATGGGTGATCTCCTCAACGCGCAGGAAGAAGTACAGGGTTCGGTCAGCGCAGCCGGGCAGGCCGGGGCAGAGGCTGTTGAGGAAGTTGTTGAAGATGACCTGGCACGGCGGCGGAATCGTTTGAGTAAAAGATAATATGGACACACAACCAAATCAGCGCGCGCTTATTGTCGCCGGGGATTATGATGTCGTTTTGCAGGTCGGCCTGGCGCTTGAAGAAGGCGGCTTCACGGTGGAATGCGCCTATAGCTACCGGGATGCGCTGCACGCGCTGGAAAGCAGCCATTTTGATGTAGCGCTGGTGGACGGCGCAATGACTGACCGCGCCTCTGGTGAACCGGCCATTAAACTTTTAGAGACGTTTCAGGTCGTGCCGATGATTTTGCTGGCGCGCGAGGGTCATATGCCCGGTTATTCCCAGCCACCTGTGCAGATGGTGCTGGGGTCGCTGGACAAACGGACGATTTTACGGGCGGTGCTGGCCGTGCTGCACATCCCGCTGCCTCACGGCAAGCCGCTTAAAAACGAGGAGCATCGGCGCATCGAAGAGATTGAAACCCTGTTTGCGCTTGGCAAATCGCTGACGGAAGTGCTGGATTTAAGCGAAGTGCTGAGCCGGGTGGTGGCAGCGGCGCGGCACCTGACGGGCGCTGAAGAAGGCATGATCCTGCTGCCGGATGATAATGAAACCGGGCAGCTTTACCTGCGCGCAAAGGTGGGCATTGATGAAACCGAGGCGCAGAATTTCCGCATCAGGACGGAAGACACTGTCGCCGGGCATGTCTTTCACAGCGGCCAGTCACAGTTGATCGGCTCGCAGGGGCTGACCAAAGTAAAGACGCATTACTTTGTGAAGGCGCTGCTGTATGTGCCTATTCTGCTGCAGGGCAAGCCGATTGGCGTGCTGGGCGTGAACAACAAGATTGCCGATGAAGTGTTTAACGCCCACGAAGAAGAGCTTTTGCGGCATCTGGCCTCGTACGCGGCGATTGCGATTGAGAACGCGCGTATCCATGAGGAAACGCTTGAGCGAACGCGCGAACTCGAAAGTCTGGTGAACGCCAGCCAGGTGGTCAATTCCTCCCTTGCGCTGGATAAAACCCTGCCCAACGTCTGTGAACAACTGGCGCAGGTCTTAAATGTCCACTGGACGGAAATTTACGCATGGGATCGAGAGCGCCGTCAACTACGTACACGAGCGCGCTATCAGGGCGCGGTGTGGCGGGCAGGGCAGGGACCGGTCATCAAGCTGGAACATTATCCGGCGCGGCGCTCCGCGCTGGAGCAGAACCGCTTCTTAAGTGTGACACGGGCTGAGGCGGTGCTGGCTGGCGAGGCGGCACATCTGAGCCGGGCGGGTGTCCATACGCTTGTAGTCATTCCGGTGTATACCGGGGATCAGGTGCTGGGCGCGGTGCAATCTTACTTCGTCAACCCGCCAAAGCAGCCCTTTACTGCCGAGATGGTACAGGCCATCCAGCGGTTGAGCCTCGAAGGGCTGGCCGCGCTGGGGGACAAGAACAGCGCTAATCATCGTCATATCTTCCCGATCCTGACGGAAATTAACCGTCTGCTCAAGGCCGACTGGAGCGAGCTGGCGGAACTGGCACACCGGGGACAGGCATTGTCTGTGCTGGCTTCGGTTGGGGCGGCGGTATGGTTAAAACCCCCTTACCCGGTGATTGATCTTGACAGGCAGCCCGACCTGCAAACCGTAGTCGCAGAGCGTGCTGTGCTGAACGAGCGTGTGGGGACGGGCGGCGGCCCGGCAAACCCGCTGCTGCATCTGACACACAGTCATGGTATTCTGGCGCTGCCGCTGATTCAACGTGGGCAGGCACAGGGCTTAGTGCTGTTCGGCGATACCCGTAATAACCGCACGTTCAGCCCGCGCGAGATTGATCTGGGCAAAACGATTGTCGCGCAGGCGGCAACCGCGCTGGAAAACGCCAGCCTTGTTCATGATCTGGCGGCCAGCCTGCAGGAACTGCGCGATACACAGGAGCGATTGGTGCAGACCGCGCGCCTCTCGGCGATGGGTGAGTTGGCGGCGGCGGTGGCGCATCAGATCAACAACCCGCTGACGACGATTCTGGTAGACACTGAACTGATGCTGCTGGATGAAACCCCGACATCGCGCAACTACAAATCGCTCACGGCTATCTCGCGGGCGGGCAAGCGTGCCGCCGGGGTGGTGCGACGGCTGCTGGCAACCGCGCGCCCGACAGAAGAAAATGCGCCTATCGAGCCAATTGATGTGACAGACAACATTGAAGGCATTCTTTCGCTCGTTAAGCATCATATTGAATCAGACCATATTCAGGTGATCCCTAACCTGCCGCAGGAGAAGCTGCCGCCTGTGTGGGCGGTGCAGGGGCAGTTAGATGATATATGGTTGAACCTGCTGCTGAACGCCCACGACGCGCTCATTGGCCGCGCTGGCGCGCAGGTCGGGATAGAGGCCGCTTACAAGCCGGGCGATGACTGGCTTGAGGTGACGGTGTGGGACAACGGCCCTGGCATCCCTCAGGACATCGTAGACGAGATTTTTAAACCTTTCTTTACAACAAAGCCAGTGGGGGAAGGCACAGGGTTGGGGTTACATATTTGCCGACAGGTGATTGAACAGGTCGGTGGAATAATCTCTGTAAATAGTGTTCCAGAGAAAGGCACACACTTTCTGGTACGTTTGCCTGTGAAGAAAGGTAATGACTCATGAGTTTTGTAATGGCTGTTGATGATGACCCAGAGGTGCTGGAAACGCTGGGACGTGTGCTGGAACGGGAGCAGTTTGAGGTCAAGCTGGCGAATTCTGGCGCACAGGCTTTGACGCTGCTGGAAAAACGCACGCCAGACTTGCTGATTCTTGACATCATTATGCCCGGCATAGACGGGATTACCGTCTGCAGACAGTTACGAGCCGACCCGCGCTATGTCGCCCTGCCTGTCCTGTTCCTGACGGCGAAGGGCAGCACGGACGATGTTGTTGAAGGGCTGGATGCTGGCGCAGATGACTACGTGGTGAAGCCGTTTGAACTGAGTGAACTGCGCGCCCGCGTTCATGCGCTTATCCGGCGTGGGACACGTGATAAGAGCCAGGCGAATAACGCTGTGCTGCAAGTGCATGATATGAAGCTGGACTCAGACACTTATCAGGTCACGGTGCGCGATCATCGTATTCAGCTTACCTCTACCGAACATCGCCTGCTGCGCTATTTAATGGAACACGTCAATCAGGCGCTTTCACCTGCACACCTGCTTCAGGCGGTTTGGGAGTACCCACCGAACACGGGCGATCCTGACCTCGTACGGGCGCATGTGCGCAACCTCAGGGCGAAAATTGAGCTTGACCCCAACCGTAAGTATATCCGCACGATTCACGGGGTAGGGTACATGATCTCTACCTGATCCACCATTTTTGCTTATCAACCCTATGAACAATTCGTGTGTTGGCTGGTTTCATGTTGGCATGAAGTAGATTTCATGAAACCTTCACATACACCTACAATGAATTCTGCTAAGTGCGACTATACTGTTCTTATGGTTTGATTAAGCAAAAATGGATTTGTGAGTATGTACAGAATCCTTGTCGTGGATGACGATGTTCAAATGCTTGAGCTGATCGGTCAACTGTTGGAGCGCGAGGAGTACCAGGCGCTGACCGCTACCTCTGCACAGCAGGCTATGGAGATGATCGAGCAGGATATCCCCGATCTGTTGATCGCAGACATTTATCTGCCTGGCACGGACGGGCTGGCACTTTGTCGCCAACTGCGACGAAAGGCGAAAACCAAAGCGCTGCCGGTGATCTTTATTACAGGTCACGACACGCCATATACAGCGGCGGAAGCGCTGGAAGCTGGCGGTGACGACTTTATCCGCAAGCCGTTTGCTGTGCGCGAACTGACCGCGCGGCTGCGGGCGCATCTGCGACGCTTGAATCTGGGTGGTGGCGAGGAAACCCTGCCGCTGATTCGCATCTTCCCCGACACGCGCGTGGTGACGGTTGATGAGCGCGAGGTAGAGCTGACGCAGGTGGAATACGAGCTTCTGGCGTATTTATGCAGCAACCCAACCAAACTGCATTCTACCCAGGATTTGCTGGTGAACGTATGGCAGTATCCGGTTGATGCCGGGGACGCGGCGCTGGTGCGTAACCATATCCGTAACCTGCGGCGCAAACTGGAAGACACCCCCGACCGCCCGGAGATTATCCAGTCGCGTCATGGCCGGGGGTATACGATTAAGGCATTGGTGGAATTTGCACAGTCCGTTGCCCGTGCTTGATGAGTTAATCACAGGGACGCTTAAACATCAGGGGACGGTATCTAATGCCGTCCCTGCACTAAGGGCGTACAACAGCGCGCCCATTACCCGAAACATCACCGAAACACAAACGTCAACAGCCCCCGGTTTACGCGGTGTGCCACATGAGCCTGACCCGCGTGCCACGCCCTACCGTACTTTTTAAATTGAGCGATGCCTGAATGCTGCTTGCCCGCTCCTGCATGGAGTGCAGGCCGATGCCGCTTGAAACCCGCTTTGTATCGAACCCCTGACCGTTATCGGTGATCGTGAGGATGATCTGTGCATCGGTCTGGAGCAGGCGTATTCTGACCTGTGTGGCCTGACCGTGTTTGATGACGTTGTTCAGGCTTTCCTGAGCGACGCGGTAAAAGGTGATCTGTACTTCTGGCGGTAATGGCTGGCTGCTCATATCCTGAATCAGCAGGGACAGGTCTATGTTCTTGCGCCCCGGCAGGGCATAGCCAAGCTGGGTCAGCAAGTCCTTCAGACGGGAATTAATCAGGCTTTCCGGGCGAAGCTCGACCAGCAGGACGCGCATTTCGGCGGCTGCGCCCCGTGTCAATTGATGAAGCAGGTGGACTTGTGTCAGCGCCTTATCCGGCTGGATTTCCCATGTGCGCGGCAGACTTTCAGCGATGATATTGGCCGAAAACAGCGTCTGGCTGACAGCATCGTGCAGATCGCGGGCGATCCTGTGGCGCTCCTCCAGTGTAGCCATCTCCATCGCCTGCTGGTGTAAACGTGCATTACGGATGGCGACAGCGGCGAGATTGGCAAAGGATTGAAGCCGTTTGCCATCCTTTGTCAGGTAGAAATTGGGCTTCAGACTGCTGACGTTGAGGAAGCCCAGTGTGCTGCCGTCAATTAAGATAGGTGCAATCACTACTGAACGAATGATGTCTGGATTATGTATTTTTATCCAGTCATTGGCTGCCTGCGTGTCCTCAATAATACAGAACTGTTTATGTTCAATTACCCATCTTAGGTAGCCGGAGTCGGAAATGCTGAGGCTGAAACGCTGCATCTCTTCTTCGTGAGCAACCACGTTGTGTTTGGCATAGTGGCGGCTGCGGACGATCGTCGCCATGCCATCCTCAACCAGCATAATATCGGCCATGTCATGCTGTATCACCTGACCGATGTTATTGAGTATCTGCTCAAACACTTCTGAGGATTCCCATGTGTTACTGAGGGCAACGGCGGTATCGCGTAACGCTTCTGCCAGGTTTCGCTCCTGCCGTTCTGCTTCGTACAGCCTTGTTCGCTCCAGAGCCTGCGCGCACATATGTGCAAGGGTGATAAAGAAGCTTTCATTCACCGGATTTCGCGGCTTCTCGAAGGGGAAACTGAGGGTAAAGCCGCCGATGATCTTCCGGTTAACCTTGAGGGGCATACTGACTGTGGAGCGGCTGCCGTTGCGCCGTATGGTTGCTTCCAGATGCGGGTACTGCGTGACATAATCTTCAAAGGTCTCAAGCCATATGATGCTGTCGGTACGCACCGCGTCGTTCAGCGGGCCGGGGAAAGTGAGCGGGGTACGGTGATACTGCTCAACCACACCCTGAGACAAGCCATGCGAGTTGAGAAGCTCCAGCATTGTCCCCTGCTCAACCAGCAGGCAGACCGTGCTGATGACTGCTTCCAGTGCGTTTAAAGCCTGCTTGACCACCACTTCCGCGATCTGTTCAGGGGTGATTGCCTGCGAGAAGGCTGTGGAAAGCTCCAACAGCAGGGCAATATTCCGCTCATGCTGTTTGCGCTCGCTGATATTTCGCGCAATCTTCGAGACAGCGATGACGTTTCCGGCGGCATCGTGAATGGGCGAGAGGGTGACTGAGATGTCAATGCGCTGGCCGTCTTTTCGAACTCGAACGGTTTCGTAATGCTGAATATGCTCGCCTTTGGATAGTCGTCGAATGAATTCATCCTCTTCCTGAATACGTTCAGGCGGGAACAGAACACGGATAGACTGCCCAACAATCTCTTCGGCGGTATAGCCAAAAATCTGCCTGGCTCCGGCGTTCCAGCTCATAATGATGCTGTCCAGTGTTTTACTGACAATCGCATCCGCCGAGTATTCAACGATGGCCGATAACCGCGCCTGCATTTCTTCCGCCACCTTGCGCTCGGTGATGTCGTGTGTAAAACAGCGGCTGTGGATAAACCTGCCGTCCTCTTTATGGACGCTGGCGTTCACCAGAACATATTTAATGGAGCCATCCTTGCAGCGCAGGTGTGCCTCGTAATTCCTGACCGTTTCATCGCGGGAAAGGCGCTGGAGGATGTCGTTAATGGCCGCCTGATCAACGTGAAACTTAGCAATCGGCTGACCAATGTAGTCTTCTGGTGCATACCCCAACAGGTCAAACTCTGCCTGATTAGCCCAGATAACACGACCTTCCTGATCTACCCAGTGCATAGGCATGATCGCATTTTCGATGACATCCCTCAGTTCTTTATCCTTATTCTGAAAGGCCTCAAGGGTGTGCCTGTGCTGGTTGACTTCCTGCGTAAGCCGCTGTAAGGCGACCTGCACCTCACGGGCATTTGCCTCTGCTCTGTGCTGGGCTTTCCGGCGGGCTTCGCTGATGACCGCTGTTGAGAGGCCGATAACAAAGAAGATCAGCCAGCCGAGGAAGTCGGAAGCATGAGCGAAGGCGAAGATATTACGCGGGGGGACGAATAAGAAAATAGCCATCAGTGAACCGAGGAGGAGCGCCAGCAGCGTTGGCTTGATCCCTGTCTGCCAGGCGATAGCCATAACGGTAATAAAAAACACGCCAAAAGGCTGGCGATCACCCAGAATCGGGTCAAGCGCCTGCCGCACAACGAGCGCTAACCCGATGCTGATAACGACCACAATATAGGGAAAAAACGGCGATTGGTTGCTGAAGCGTCTTAAGATGCGACTCATACGCTGAACATCTGCCTGTTGTACTTTAGAAACAGGGTTACTATAGTGCCGCATTGTTATTCACCTTGCTACTTAAATATCGCCTGGTGCGCTGCATCCTTATCATCGTCAGAATTCCCTGTATCAAAACTAAAAGCGTGTCTGTAAATGCACATGACATTTGAATTTGCCCAACGCCCTCTAAATATTCTGTATCAGCTTGCAGGCTGTGTCTGGTTAGAAAAACATTTTCGATTGCGGATAGCTAGACAAAACTCTATCAATTTCTCACACTTGCTGTACGCATTAAATGATCGCTTGTATGGTATGATCGAAATTGCCGAAGTATATCGTCATCACAGCGATAGAGGGCAAACAATGCAAAAAGTCTTAAGGAAAATACTGGAAATTCTGGATGGCACGCCATCCGTGTATGGCAAGCAGCAGCGCGGCCAGAGCATGGTCGAGTTGGCGCTGGTCACGCCGCTGCTGATCATTCTCATCGCAGGGCTGGCGGAAATCGGCTACTTTGCCCAGAATTACCTGAGCCTGCTGGAAGTCAGCCGCGTCGGCGCGCGTACCGCTACAGTGCAGCAGGGCCAGACCGACCCCCTGCGCTGGAACGCGGCTGGGCTGACGATCCCTACGACGGTGGATGAAGTGGCGACTTACCGCAACTGCGACCCCGGTGACGATCGTGCTTACATCGGCTTTTATAATTTCCTGGCCTGTGTGATGATCCGCTCGATTGACCCGCTGCCCTTCCGCGACCCGATTGCCGCGCTTGTCTCGCCAGATGATGCGCCA
>CAZJSU010000036.1:29279-31252 GCA_964548765.1 uncultured Anaerolineaceae bacterium | reverse complement strand
CAGATCGAACCACGTATCGAATATCCTTACTAGCGAACGGGTAGTATTGCGATGAAATCACTCATGAAGAAGTTCGCCAGGCGTTTTATTAGTCGCAGCCAGTCCGGCCAGACGATTGTGATCGTGGCGTTAGGCTTTATCGGCCTGCTGGCGTTTGTCGGCATCGTTACCGATGTTTCGCTGATGTTCCTGAACTTCAACACGCTGACGCGCGCGGTAGACAGCGCTTCGGTGGCGGCAGCGGGGCAGGTGCGGCGCATGGTGCCGACAGAGGAAGAACTGACGAATGCCTGCGGCGCAGCCCGCCCGATTGACCCGGTAAACCCCTGTCTGGAAGATGCCAATGCTGAGGCTTTCGCGCGCAGCTTTGCCAATGTCGGTGTGGCGGCGCGGCAGTTCCTTGAGTTTTACGGGGTGAACCCGAAAGCGGTGCTGGTGGATATGTGTTCCACCGTGAGCGTTTATGATGAAGTGACAGACACCCTTGTGCCGGCAGCGGTGGGCATGGAAGAGGACTTTAACCAACTGTGTGCTGGCGAAAACAACCAGCGCAAGCTGATTCGCGTTACGGCACAATCCAGTTCGCCCACCGTGTTCCTGCGCCTGATCGGCTGGCCGGAGATCACGCTGGAGGCTTCTGCTGTTTCGGAAACGGCGGTGCTGGACGTGGTGCTGATCTTGGATGTTTCTGAGTCGATGCTCAACCAGACGACCTATGAAACGTGGGCGGCTGAGGGATATACCACCATGTATATGCCGCCGCGCGTCACGGGCGATAATGGCGAGCGCATCGCTGATGACTTCGGCGGCTTCGTCATTGGTGACCCGGAAGGTAATGCTTACTACCGCCTGACCGAAAGCGGGCAGGATGCGGTGAATGCCTTTGTGGAGAATGTCAATCAGAATCCCGGTCATCCCAATTACGACATTTACCAGATACAGGAACTCAACTATCCCAATCCGCCGTTTTATGATGGGCCAGCGCGCCCCCCGGTGCGCTCGGAGTGCCGGGTGCGCTTCTACCCCTATTCATCTGTTGTCCGTGTTCCGCAGGAATTGCTCAACCTGTATGCTGAGGCGGGTACGCCCTTCGAGACATACACGGGCAACTGGCTCGGTTTCATGCCGACCTTCGACTATTACGACTGCTGCAACGACCCGGATGGCAACGGCCTGTTCGATGACCTGCTGTGCCAGCCCTTCAAGCAGGCGCGCGACGCGACCGAGAACTTCCTGCAGCGTATTGACTTCCTGCGCGGCGACCGCGTAGCGTTTGTGACGTTTGACCGCGAGGCGTTCCTCGTCAACGTTGATCTGGGGGGCGAGATCGTCCACATGATCGAGAACGAAGTGAACGCGGTGGATACGCTGCGGCGCTACATCGGTGTACGCGCCGAACCCAGCTATTACCAACCGCAGCAGACGGTGGTTGAGGGCGAAACGGTGCGTTATGTGCCGTGGGAACTGGATGGCAATGGCCGTCCGGCGCGTTCCGTGCAGCTTTCCCAGCACGACTACCCAGTGCGTGGCAACTGCCCGTTCCAGGATGCGACCATGGGCTTCCCGTTTGACTATGGCAGCCATCCATCGGAGGAATACCGGGACTACTTCCCGGCGCGGCCAGAGAATGACCGCAACCGCCTTGACCAGATCATGTATCCGCGCGGCGGCCTGTGGGAAGAACTGCGCGAGTTCGGCTACAACGCCAACTACAGTTATGACCTGTGGGCTTCATGTCGTGGCACGAACATCGGCGCAGGGCTGCGCGAAGGCAGCAACGCGCTGCTGCACCCGCGCACCAGCCGTACCGACGGCGCGGTGTGGGTGATGGTGCTGCTCAGTGACGGCGCGGCGGCAGGCAGCGACCCGGTCTTTGATGGTGGTGAGGGTACGGTGCCGGAAGACCCGGCTTACCCCTACACGACGCGCCAGCCCGTGATGTACGGCGGCCTGGGGCTTTGCCCGGCAGGGAC
>CAZJSU010000036.1:1377-29179 GCA_964548765.1 uncultured Anaerolineaceae bacterium | reverse complement strand
GGCGGCAACCCGACCTTCCCCTTCTGCGGTGACGAAGTGCCAGAGTCGCGTCATTTCTGCTTTGACCCGTCGCTCGTCAGCAATAGTGGTGTGCGCAGTTATGTGGACGTGGGCAACAGCCGCTACCCGAACTGCCGCAACGAATATGATGTGGACGACTATGCGCGTGACTGGGCGGACTGGATCGGTCTGGCGGAGCCGCCGGGCATTCTGGACATCCCCGGTGCTGAACAGCGCAGCGTTTCGCAGCTGCCGACGATTTTCACCATCGGCTTCGGTCTGAACTTTGAAAATGGTTCAACCCAGTGCAAGGGTAGCAGTATCGAAGTTAATCCCGCGAACCTGAGAGATAACGACCTTGAGGACTGCCTGGGCGAGGAACTGCTGCGCTACATCGCTGATGTGGGCGATAACTTCCAGATTGACACCGATTACCAGCAGGATTATCTGGACGACAACCAGCTTAACCGCAGCCTCGACGCGAATATGTGGGGTGATCGCGGGCCGTGTGAAGAGCAGAACGTTGACCCAACAGACCCGCTGGCGGACATCGTCCAGCCGCTGCCTGCTGGGCAAAGCTGTGGCAATTACTACAATGCGGCGACCGGGCTGGAACTGGAGCGTGTGTTCGACGACATCGCTTCACGAATGTTTACGCGGCTGACACAGTAACGTATGGAATACCTGCGTGGGGGTGCGGTACGCCGCGCCCCTGCGGGAAATGATTGTTGAGAAAGTTGATGTGTCCGTATCTCCGGCCTGGGGCTGATGAGAGGGGGGTGTAGAGAGTGAACGCACCGGAACAAAAGCAACACCAACCAGATGTACGACGGCGGAAAGGCCAGACTTTGGCCGAGTTCGCCCTCACACTGCCTATTTTGCTGATTCTGGTCTTCGGGATTATCGAATTTGGGCGTGTGTTTCAGGCGTGGGTAACGCTCCAGAACTCCGCGCGCGCCGCCGCACGCTACGCCAGCACGGGCGGCTGGGATGAGGTTCGCCTGCCGCTGAACGACAGCGGCGAGGATGACCCTGATTCAGTCGTGCCTTGTGTGGGCGGCAATACCGCCGGCGGAAACGAAGACCTTCGTGGCAGCCAGCGGACGATTGACCCCAACGGCAACGGCACGATCATGGTCAATATCTACGAGGGCGGCGACGAAAGCCTGTTTGCAACGTGGTGGGATGGGCGCAACTGTCACCCCGGCATCGTACAGCATCAGGATATGCGTAAGGACATCGTGCGTATTGTCTCGATTGTCCACGAGGCATACCGGGGCGCGGCAGGGCTTTCGACAGGCCCCAGCCCGCTCGACGAGATGGCCGCAGATGGCGACGTGACCGAGGCGGAAGTGCGCGATTTCCTCTACGATGTGTGGTATCGCCCGCTGCCCGGCGGCGGGGTTAATAATCACCGCGAGGGCTATAACCAGTCCGGCTGGTTCGACGTGATGCTGTGCAGTTCGCGTCCGGTGATTGATGACTTTTCAGCACAGTACTACACCCTGTTCCCCAGCCGCTTTGCTGGTGTGCTGGATGCATCTGACATCCGGCACGATGTCCCCGGCAACCCGCCCGCCGACATCGCTGCCCGCGCACCAGTGTGTCTGATGAATGAGAATCCGCCGGGGACGAACCCTGAAACGATCAGAAACGGGGGGGTTCCATGGTGGGACGCAGGCAGCGCGGGTGACAGTGTGACGGTGGTGATTACGTTTAACCACCCGCTGATTACGCCGCTCGGGCTGGCTGAATACATCCCGCTGCAGGCGCGGCGCGTGGCCGTTAACGAAGCCTTCCGCGTGGCCGACGCGACCCGCGCGCTGCCCGGCGCTGGCCCGGCAGGCGGCATCAACCGCCCGCCCATCGCGCGCGCGTCTTCCAATTCACCGCGCATAGACACGGATATGAATGGTACTGAGCCGGTGCAGCTTTTCCCGCGTAATGATCTGGGTGACAGCTATGACCCGGAAGACGGTACCAATATACGTTATGAGTGGTTCGTGGGCGGGACGCTGCGCTCGACCGAGGCAAGCCCCACGATTGTGCTGGAGCATGGTATCTATGACGTAACCCTGCGCGTGTATGATACGTTAGGGGCGATGGGCGAGGCCCGCATCATTGTGGAAGTGCGCGCACCCGCGCCGACCCACACGCCAGAGCCGACGGACACGCCAGAGCCATCTGCGACCCCACCGCCGCCGTTTAGCTGCGATATGATCAGTGTCGGTCAGGTGAGCTTCATGGGCAATCGCGTTTACGTGCAGATTCAGAATCAGAACGTGGACTCTACGGTGCTGACGCAGGCTGATCTGCATTGGCGGCTCATTGGTGAGTTCCCGTCAATGCATGTGGCCGCTTTCGCGCTGGATAACATCATCCACTGGGCAGGCCGGGACGATACACCGCCGACGAATACGAATGCCGATGCGCCGACACCACCTGATCTGTTCCTGAATGCTGATCGCACGGTCTATGGCGAAAGCGTGATGACATGGGAAGCGGTTTTTGCAGGCGGCCCGCCTGTGCTGCACGACCCGTTTGCCAACCCGCCGATCATGTACATGACGCAGTATGATCTGGGCGGGACATCGTTCACGTTCCATAACCCTAACGGCTCGCCGTGCCGCATTCCGCTTGACCTGCCGGAGCCGACACCCAGCCCGACGGTTGACCCGGATCGGCCAACAAACACGCCGACCTACACGCCGGACTGCGCCAGCGACCAGATCAGCGTGCGCTTCATCGAGTTCCAGTCCTTCGGTGTGGTACGGCTGGAAGTGACGAACCGCCGCCCGGTGGTTGGTGAATTCATCAACTTCCGTGTCAACTGGGTACAGCGCGCGCCCAACATCATGACGCTGGAGCGAGTGACCGTTGGCGGACAGGGGCCAGCAGATACCTTCACGCCAACGGTGCGTGTGTGGCAGTCGGGCAGCATCTCTGAAGACGCGAACCCGGCAACCACTGGTCGCAGCGAAGGCCAATGGCTGACCAATTACACCTTCCCGCCGAACAGCACCACGCCGCTGTATCTGGACTTTGGCGGTACGACAACGACGATTCAGACTTCGTTCAACGTCTCTCCGTCAGACTTCAACGGGACGTGGTTCGAGATCACCTGCGATACCACCGGCGGTGGTGGCGGCGGCGGTGGTGGTGGCAACAGCGGCATCATTAACCTGTTCGAGGAGAACACGCCCGCGCCGACCCCGACACGCGGCCCCAGCAACACGCCGCGCCCGACGTACACACCGTCGCGGACGTTCACCCCCGGCCCGCCGACCAACACGCCGAGGCCGCAGCCGACCAACACGGTAGGCCCGTCGAACACACCGAGGCCGTCGCCCACGGTCGCCTTCCCCACACGTACACCCAGCAGCGGTGGTGGTACAGAAGGTTAACCTACACCCATCTATCAAAAATCCCCGGTCGCCTGATCGGGGATTTTTTGTTTAAATCTACGCGAGGTGTGTAGTATGCGGGGATGTAAGAGGCTTAAACCTGAACACCCGCGTTATGCAGCTTTTCCTCTAGCTGCTCGCGCGTTTCCTGAAAGGACATTTCCAGATAGGGCAGGCCAAGCCAGGCGTTCATCAGCCCAAAGAGCGCCCCGGTGATCACGCGGAAGACGGGCAGGGTTTCTCTGGGCGGCCACAGGTTGAACGGCGGGTAGCCGAGAAGCTGGCTGAAACCGTCAATGGCGATGGGGCCGAGGCCGAGGAAGGCGTACAGCAGCAGCGGCACCGGGCGCAGGCGGTGACGGATGCGCGTAAAGATGATCGCCCCAAACAGCAGCGCGGTATAAATCGCCATGTCGCGCCCGCAGAGCGTGTTTTTATAACCCATCACCTCATCGCCCCGAAAACGACGCGCGGCGAATTGCAGCCATGGCGAGAAGTCGCGCAGGTCCTCGGTGGTGACGGACTCCGGTTCAACGCCGCCGTTTCGCAGCGCGTACTCGTCCTTGTAAATTTCGATAAATTCGGGCGACTGAACCGCGTAAACCTCGAAGGGCTGAAGGTCTGTGCCGCTGATCTCGCGCGGGTAGGCATACTGGTCGCCATAGAAGAAGAACGAGCGAAAGGCGAACTGGTGGCAGAACGGGCTGTACAGCGTGTAGAGCAGTTCGCCGGGGCCGCGCAGCCCCATACGCATCAACGTCGGGGCGACGTAGGGCAGGCTGACATAGAGCGCCAGAATCACGATGACAATTCGCAGCCATCTGCGGCTGAAACGCAGCAGAAGGATATTGGCGCGCAGCGCGAACTGGCGGTTGCTCTGGGGTGTGGTGGACATATTTGGCCTTTTCAGGATTGCAGCGCCGCCCGCAGCGCATCTTCGCTGGCCGCGCCGTAAAAAATATGCGTGACGATGCCATCCGGCGAGATGACATAGGTGGATGGCTGGCCGCGCAGTTGGTAGAGCGCGGCGACCATCTGGCCTTCGTCCAGCAGTATATCATACGTCAGGTTGAATGACCGCTGCCACTCGCGCGCCGCGTCTGGCGGTTCGCCCAGGTTTACGGCCAGAATACGCAGCGCCCCCGGCGGCGCGTCGTCGTAGAGGCGTTGGAGGATGGGCATTTCGACGCGGCACGGGCCGCACCATGTCGCCCAGAAGTTGACGATGACCTGCTGGCCGCGCAGGTCAGCCAGCCTGACGACCTCGCCATCAAGGCTGGTCAGGGCGAAGGGTGGCGCGAGGGCGCTGACTTCCGGCGCGCTGTAAAGCTGGCCGGCAGTGAACTGGCCGGTGAAGGCGGCGCGCTGGGGCAGGCCAGCCGTCAGCAGCAAAAAGAGGGCAGCAGAAAGGCTGGCCGCCGCGCCACACAGCAGCAGCCCACGTTTCACCCATTTCATGGCTCAGGCAGCCAGCGCGTCGTTTACGAGGTCGTGAATCTGGTCAGCGGTCAGCGGGCCAAAATGGCGGGCGATGATCTTGCCGTCACGGTCAAGCACAAAGGTGCTGGGATAACTGATGATGCTGTACAGGTTTTGCAGCGCGCCGTTTTCGTCCATCAGCAGCGGGAACGAAAGGCCAAGTTCTTCCCGGAAATCCTGCACAGCCGCCGCTGTTTCCCCGCTGTTTATCGCCAGCACAGTGAACCCCTCATCGCTGCGCGCGTCGTAGGTCGCCTGAAATTCCGGCATCTCGACGCGGCACGGGCCGCACCACGTCGCCCAGAAGTTGAGCAGCACCACCTCGCCGCGCAGGTCGGCCAGGCGCACGGGCTGCCCCCGGTCATTGACGGTTTCAAACTGGGGCGCGAAACTGCCTACGGCAAGACCTGTGGGGCCGCTGCCTGTTTCAGCGTCCGGCTCCAGCAGCGTCGTCAGGTCAACGGCGGCGCTGTCTTCGGGGATTGCGATGGTCTGCGGTGCTTGCTGCGCCGTTTCGGGGTTGGGGACTATCAGGCTGCTGGTATCGGCCTCTTCATCAGCGCTTTCTGCGACTTCCGGGCTGCCCCCTGTAACCATATCCAGCACCGATTCCTCGACAGCAATCGAGAATTCGATAAATTCCGGTCTGGAAGAAAACTGCTGGCTCAGGCTCTGAAGCTGGCCGCTGGCGACCAGCACGCCGATCAGCACCAGAAACGCGCCGCTGGCGAGTTGGATGGTTCGCATGGAGCGCTGCAAACGACGCAGCACCCCCTGCGCGCTGTCGAGCGCAAAGGCCGTCACCAGAAACGGAATACCTAAACCGAGCGAGTAAACCGCCAGCAGCACACCCGCCTGGGCGACATCGCCCTCGTTGGCGGCCATGGTCAGCACCGCGCCGTAAACCGGGCCGATGCACGGTGTCCAGCCTGCCGCGAACACCACGCCCATGATGGCGGAACTGGCGTAACCCTGATCGTCTGAGGTGGTCATCTGGCGGCGGGTATCGGCATACAGCATGTTTTCGATGCGGCTGAGGGTGTTTGACCAGAAGCGGCGAGGCGTTGTGAACGCGCCCGCGAGGAACAGCCACGTCAGAAACCCCGCCAGCGCCAGCAGCGCCAGCGCGGGCGACCACCACGCGATCTGCCACAGCTCCACATCCCAGAGCGCCAGCGTGCCTGTAAAACCCCATAGAATCAGTACGCTGCCGATCACGGCGAAGGCCACACTGGTCAGCGGGTTACTGATGCGCGCGGTTTCCGGGGTGCTGCCGCGCAGCCAGTTAAAAAATGTGGGCAGCACGCCCATAAAGTGCAGGCCGAAGAAGATAATCAGCAGGCCGCCGACGCGCCCGATCATATTGGTGACGACGCTGATATTCTGCCCGCCGATGACGCTGACGAAGGCGGTAGACAGCAGGCCAAGCGTCACGAAGATGAACGTGAAGCCCGCGACAAACGACAGCCCGTGCATGACGGTGGACAGACGCTGGTTGTAACCTGTCGTCGTGGTTTTCGATTGGCCGATGCCGCTTAGGGCAACCGTATGGGTGACGCGCCCGCCCATGTAGCCGATGTAGGCCGGGACAAGCGGCAGTACGCAGGGGGAAATGAACGATACCAAGCCAGCGATGAATGCCAGCCCAAGTGTGATTTCCACAGGTGAAAACTCCTCAAACGCCGTGTTTCCTGCCTGGCGTTTCCATCTGTTACGTTGATGCTTTTATTATCTCACACAACGGTGACGAAAGCATTATCCACTAATGAGTGATGATATAACCAGCGCGCGAGTAACGCGGTGAACTGCACGTCCGGGCCGGGGATGGGCTGGCCGAGGCGGTTGTGCCAGTAGACTCCGGAAGCGGTGTACACGCTGCCGATGGAAAACTGCCATGGGGCGGCGTAGATCATCTGCGCCTGCCCGGCAATCTGGACAGGGGGCGCGCCGGGCTGCTGCCGCTTAAGGGGATAGCGACCGGGGGCAAGAGTGCGTCCTATGGACACGGGCGCTTGCAAAACTGTACGCTGGCCGTCCAGCACACGAAGCTGGCCGCGCCGCTGGTGGATTTCAAGCGCGAAAGGCTCGCCATAGCTCGCTGTGGAGGGGATCTGCTGCCAGTGAATCGCCTGTGACCAGCCCAGAAACTGGCCTGCGTTATCACTGATGCTGTACCACGCGCCGTTCTGGCTGTCACCCGGCAGATAACCGGTCACGTAGGCCACGCCGCCATGACCGATGCGCGTGACAGGCGGTGCATCGGCAGCGCACCACTGGCCTACAGGTGCGACCGGGCTGGCGACTTCTGCCCAGAAGGGCGGCACAGCGCTGCTGGGAGTTACCGGGTACAGGGCGACAGGCTGAACATCGCAGCGTTGAACATAACCCTGTTCGGTGCGATACCATTCGCCATTGAGCGCGCGCAGGGACACAATGCTGTCCGGCCACAGGCGGCTGATGGCTGGGGCTTCTGTACGCGGCTGTGCATAGACTGATGCAGCCACCAGCGCGCGCCCGTAAACCTCGGCAGGCACGGCAGGGCGGCGTGTCCAGAACTGAGCCAGATCAAAGTAACCACCCGCGAGGGTGATCCCGGCAAGCTGCATGAAACGACGGCGGGAAAGCTGAGTCAACGACGCGCTCCGTAATTAATGGGTGACATGCAGGGTGATGCTGTGCGGGTTGCTGGCCGCGCGGGTGTCTGCGGCGGCGCGCACTTGAACGCGGTAGGCACCCGGCGCGGGTGGCTGCCATGCCGCTGACCATTCTGCCCAGCAGTAGGGCGGCGGTGGGGCGAACTCAACCGGCATCCATGGGCTGTTATCAACGCTTAGCTCGATAGCGGTTACTGTGTTTTTCCCGGCGTAAGCGATGCCCGTAAACGTGACCTGCCCTTGAAGCGCCTGCTGGTGATGTGGGCTGGTGATGGCGGCCATGACCCCCGCCTCACCAGAGGCTGACCAGCCGCGCTGTTCCCAAAAGCCGGAGGCGGGCGTTGTCGCAACTTCAAGACGCTGTACCCAGCGGGGCATCTTGTAACCGTACAGGCCGGGCGCGATCAGGCGTGCCGGATAACCGTGTTCCGGGCGAAGCGGCTCGCCGTTCATGCGATAGGCCAGCAGCAGGTCGGGGGCTTTCTCCACCGGAAAGCTGGTGACATAACCGTCTGCCGCGTAGACGCGGAGGTGCGCCGCGCCGGATTTGAACGTAACTTTATTCAACAGGGTAGTGAGGGAGACACCGCGCCATAAGCCGGTGCTAATCAGCGGCGTGTCGCCGCTGTTCCCGGCGCAGGCCAGCGTCGCGGGCAGCTCGACCGACGGGAGGGAGAGCAGGTCTGCATAAGACAGCAGCAGCGGTACTTCTACCTGCCCGGCCAGTATGAACGACCAGTAACTGGCGTTGATCTGTGGAATGTGGCGCACAGGTTGACGAAAAAACTGCGCTGTTGGGGTGTAAGCGATTGCTGTGTCTGGTTGTCTAAGTGATAATGATCCGGGCAATGCCTGCACAGTGTCCTCGTCGTTTCTCAAAGGGTTAAAAGGCATTATATAGTATTGTTCTGGTGAATTCCTGTTCGAATTATGAAACCTCCACAAGCCTCTGTGTCTGGAGAGAGGCCTGATATGACCCAGAAAAAACATTATTTGCAGGGTGTGACCGCTTTTCGGGATCTTTCGCTGCACGAAGTTGAGGCAATCGGCCAGCGCACCACGCTGGCACGTTATCGCGCAGGCCATCTCTTTTACCTGCCGAACGACCCCGGCGACGCGCTGTTTATCCTTAAAAAGGGGCGGGTACAGCTTTACCGGATGTCGCCCGATGGCCGCAAGTTCATCGTGGCGATATTGAGCGCCGGGGCAATCTTCGGCCATATGGCGCTGGTGGGGCAGCGAATGCACAACACCTTTGCTGAGGCGCTGGAAGACTGCACGGTCTGCCTGTGGAACCGGGCCGAGGTTGAGCAGGTGCTGCGCGAACAGCCGCAGGTTGCGCTGCGCCTGCTGGAGTCGATGGGGCAGCGTCTTTCTGACGCTGAACGGCGGCTGGAAGAGATGACCTTTAAGCGTATTCCAGCGCGTATGGCCGGGCTTCTGCTTCAGCTTAATCAGGAACAGGGGTGTACAGGCGCGGTGCAGGGTTACACCCATCAGCAGTTGGCGGACATGCTGGGGACATACCGCGAGACGGTTACACAAACACTCAATGAATTCAAAGAGCAGGAATTAATACGGGTGAGCCGTAAGGTCATCGAGATTCTTGACCTGTTAAAGTTGCAGGGCGCGGCGGAGTCCTGACCAAACAAACAGCCGGGGAATAGCCCCGGCTGATCTCATGGTCGTATTCTGGGTAGGGTTAACGCCGCACGACGGAGGCTTCGACGCATTTTGCGCCAGAGCTGCCGACAATCGTGCCGTGACGTGTGCCAGCCGGAATATCCGCCCGGTCGCCAGCGCGCAGACGGGTGCGCTGGTTGCTGTCAGGCAGGATAACTTCGACAGTGCCTTCGATCACATAGAATACCTTGTCGTAGCCATGACTGCGGACGGCGTAGCGGTGGTTGGGCATATTCATCCACATATAGGGACGCAGCCCTTCTTTTTTCATCTGCCGGGTAATGGTAGAGAGGGTAGGGTGCTGGCCGCCGCTCCAACGAGTAATGCGGACACCCTCAGACTGATTTTTAGTCGCCATAAGCTATTCTGCCTACGCTCCTTATATTGAGATTTTCTTCCGAAAACTTATCATAAACCCAATTCAAACGCAGTGTTTATTTAGAATTGAGCGTCTCGGAAAAATTTATATATTGAACAAACGGCGGGCATTTTATCGCGGACTTAAAAATTTTTCAAGTAACCAGCATGGCTCGTGAACATAATGGGTGATGCCGCGATGGTCTGTATAACGCCAGCGGCCATCATCTTCGGCGAAGACGCGATACGCCAATCGCTCGTAAAGCCGCTTTGCATCGAGGTTCGTTTTGGCGACCGCGATGACCACGCGCTCGATATTGCGGGCGATGATGATCGCTTCGGCTTCCTGAATTAAGCGCGTGCCAATGCCCTGCCCGCGAAACATCTCCATGACCCTGAACGAATAAAGATAGGCGCGGCGGCTGGCGGCCTCCTTTTTGAAGTGGATAAACACGTAACCGACAGGGAAACCATTGAGGTCGGCCAGCAGGATAAGGCGGCGGCCTGTCTGCTGCTCCCGGTAAGCGCGGCGGAAGAGATTACGGAAATGCTTATACTGCCCGTACCATTCCAGCCGGGGCAGGTCGTCGCGCCGGGCATTGCGGAGCGTCACACGCAGTTCCAGCGAAAAAGTGGGGTCATCCGCTGCCGTCATCACAAATGCCCTCAACGTCTAGCCATTGTCTGAGCAGCTTCTGCTCATCGTCGGCGCTGGCTGCCTGCCCGTCGAGCCGCGCATCACGCAGCCGCTTGAGAATCACGCTGTAACACGGGCCGGGGGGCAGCCCCATCGCCCGCAGCGTGTGTCCGGTCGTGGCAGGCTGGATATGCTGCCATTCCTGCATATAGCGCTGAATATGCTCCCTGACCAGCGGCTCATCCACCAGCAGCCATGCCGCCAGCAACGCGGCTTCGGCGATGCCCTCCAGCGCATCCACGACCTGTGAGGGCTTCATCCCTGACTGTCGCAGGGTGTCCTGCTGCACAAGCCGGGCGGTGTGCAAAAGCGCCTGCGCCTTCCTGCGGCCAAAGAGCAAACGCTCACACAGGTCTGGCAGTGTTTCAACCGGAATCGTGCTGGCAATCACGTGCCAGTAAAGGTCGGCAGTGGCGGGCGGCTCGCTAAGTTTCCACGGGGGTTGCAGGCCACGAACTGCTTCAAAGTCACTGGTGATCGCTGCGGGCAGCCTGAACGCCGGGTGAATCGCCTGCAGAACACCACGCGCCTGCAAATCCAGCAGCGCCTGCTCCGGCTGGTCTTCGCGCAACAGCAGGTCAAGCTCGTTGCGTACGCGCTCGCCGGTGATGCGGCGCAGCATGGGCAGGGCGGTGTCAATCAGCTCAGCGGTGCGCGGCTCAATGGTAAAGTTCAGGCGATGCTGAAAGCGTGCTGCCCGCAGGATGCGGGTCGGGTCGTCTACAAAGCTGAGGCTGTGCAGCACCCGAATAAGCCCTTTTTGCAGGTCGTCCTGCCCGCCATAGAAATCCAGGATACGCCCGGCGGTGGCCAGTGGGCTGAGGCGTACTGCCAGCGCGTTGATCGTGAAATCGCGCCGTTGTAAATCGAGTTTGATACTGCTGCGGTAAATCGTGGGCAGGGCGGTGGGGGTTTCGTAAAACTCGTTGCGGGCGGTCGCAAAGTCCAGATGCGACGGAAACGCTGCGTAATCGGCCTCCAGGTGTTGTGCTACCTGTTCGTCCAGCAGCCATTTGGCTGTGCCAAACGGGTGAAAGCTGTGGACTTCTCCGCCATAGCGCGTTGACAAGGCTTTAACCAGATCAATCGCTTGATTTTCCACCACAAAGTCAATGTCGAGGTTGCGGCGCTTGAGCAGCAGGTCACGCACAACGCCGCCCACCAGATAAAGGCTGAGGTTCATCGCCTGTGCCTGCCGGGAAACAGCCTCGATCAACCGGGCAGCAGATGCCCCCAGCACGTCTGTGATGTGGTTGAGGGACAGGTGCGACTCGGTGGGTGTGGTGGGGTGGGCGTGCGCCCAGTGCGTGATAAGGTCGGTGCGGGTGACAATGCCAATCAGGTTATCCTGATCGTCCAATACGGGGATTTGCCCCCAGCCGCTTTCCACCATGATCTGTTCCAGCGTCAGCGCCGAGTCCTGCGGGCGCAGGGTGATCTCGCCGCTGGTCATAATTTCGCGGATCGTCAGGTGATTGAGGCCATGCTCAACCGCGCGATCCACCTCGCGGCGTGTGAGCAGGCCAACCACGCGCTTACCTTCGACAACGGGAAAACCCTCATGCCCGATACGACGAAGCTGCCCCACAACCTCACCAACGCGCTGTTCTGGCCGCACGGTCTGGACACCATAAGACATTAAATCCGCGACCTTGACCGTCGGGCGGACGTGGCTATGCACCAGCGGCCAGAGCATCTCCAGCACTTCGTCCAGCGATTTATCGTAAATGGTGGCCGCTGCCGCGCGCTCATGACCGCCACCGCCGAACTGCCGGGCGATCGCGCCCACGTCCAGCGTGTCATCGGTGGCGCGGCAGACCAGCAGCAGCTTTTCGGGCATTTGCACCGCGATAAACAGGGCAGACGCTTCGAGCATATCCCGCAGGCGGTGCGCCACGCTGGAAATCTGCTCGACCTCATCATCAATCTTCACCGCGCCGACAGTGATCGTATGGCCGTGAATGGTGCGGCTTTCCGTATTAACCAGCAACTGGTCATAGAGCGCTTGCTGCTCATTGGTCAGCGGCGGGGTAAGAAAACGGCGAACCGTATCTAAATCAGCGTTTTGCTCCAGCAGCCAGGCGGCTGCCTGTATATCACGCGGTGTCGTTGTGCCATAGGCCAGCGACCCGGTATCTTCATAAATGCCGAGCGCCATCAGCGTTGCTTCCAGCGAGTTAATCGGAATATGCTCATGCTGGATGCGCTCAACCAGCAGCGTGGTTGCCGCGCCGACAGGTTCGCTGATGGCGTTGGGCGCGGTGTAGTGGGGCTGGTGGTGGTCAATGATGATTTGCGGGGTGTTGGCTTTCACACCCTTGATGGTTGGCAGGCGCTGTGTGTCTACCAGAATGACCTGTTTGACATTTTTAGCGTCTAAATCGCTTTCATGAACGAAGTTCAGGCCATTGCGATAGAGCATCATAAAATGCCGCACGTTGCGGTTCAGGCGCTCTGGCAGCACCGGGATCGCGTCAGGATACAGTTTGGAAGCGGCCAGCGTCGCGGCTGCCGCATCGAAATCAGCGTTGGGATGCGTCAGGATAAGTTTCACGTGGTCACATAACCGCTCGTCTCACGCGATAGCATCTGGCATGAGCCAGGGGCTGACAATGCCGCGCTCCAGCATACTGAAAGAGGTTGTCGCGTTAAAGAAGGACAGGATGGAGAAGGCGATGGCGGCGTTACGGTCATCACGCCCGCGCAGCAGTGTAAACAGGCCGGGCAGGATGACCACCAGAAAGGCCATGTACAGGTAATAAATGACGATGCGCTGTGGCCGTAAACCCTGCAGGGTCATCACCACGCCCAGCAGCGTGATAATGCCTGCAAGAATCGCGCTGGTGGCGACTGCGCCCCAGAAATTGCCGGAGATCGATTCATCCCGTGCGGCCATGAGCGCCGCCCACACGCCCAGAGCGACGGAATAAAGAATGTGGGCATTAAACAGAATGTTGTGAAAGTCATTGATCGTCATATCGTCTGCCGTTCAGGAGTGCATGTAATCATGCTTGGGGAGATTAAAGTAAAAGATGCTGCCTTCGTTCAGGCGGCTTTTCAGGCCGATGCGCCCGCTGTGGCTTTCGATAATTGACCGCGCCACTGCTAACCCCAAGCCAGTTCCAGCATAACGCCGGGTTGCGCCGCCGTCTACCTGATAGAAGCGCTGGAAGATTTTCTGATGCTCAGACGGGTCAATGCCAATGCCATAATCGCGGATCGCCACCTGAACAAACGGGCCATCAGTATCGCGCACCATGATTTCGAGGCGCTTACCATCTCGCCCGAACTTAATGGCGTTATCCAATAATTTTTCCAGCGCCTCAGAGATCATGGCCGGGTCTGCCGGAATGGGCGGGATGTTCTCTGCAAAATGGGTGATGACCTGTAAGCCTGCTTCGTTAAACTGGCTGTTGCAGGTGTCTATTTTGCGCCTAACGAGGTCAATCAGGTCTATTGGCTGCCGATCAATCTGGCGCATTTCCTGCGCCTGCGCGGAAACCATGTCCTCGACAATATCAGCGACTTTCTGCGCTTTCTGGGCGATGGTTTGCAGGGCTTCCCGCTGCTCATCGTTGATTGTGCCAAAGGCTTCATCGGCCAGCAGCTCTGCATAGCCCAACACGTGAATCAGGGGCGTGCGCAGTTCGTGCGAGACGTTCTGCATAAATTCGTCCTTCGCCCGGTCGGCCTCCTGCAGTTCGACATAAGCGCTTTCCAGCGCTGTGGCACGGCTTTGCAGCGACTGGAAAAGCTGCGCGTTTTCCATCGCGTTACTGACGACATTGGCGATGCCCTGCGCGAGGTTGACCTCCTGCGGGTCAAAGCGGCGGGCGATAATGTCAATGAGGATGACCATGCCAATCGCCTCGCCATGCGAGACCAGCGGCAGCATGAGACAGGAATGGCCGCCACGATACGCCAGCCACTCGTGTTCCGGGCTGTTGGCGGGAAGCTGCTCGATGGTGGTGAGATGGTGCTGCTTGCGGGCGATCACGCTTTGCATCGTGGGGAAATGGTCAATTTCCAGCGATGCGCCATCGGCTTCCACCCACTCAGCGAAGCCAAACTCGCCTACAACGCGGGCATCCTCGCCTGTGCCTTCCTGAATGGTTACGCCACAGGTTGCTCCTACGCCAAGACACTGCTGTGCCAGATTATCCGTCATGCTGGCGCTCACCTCGGTCAGCGTTTTGGCGGTGACGTTTCTCTGCCATCTGTCAGCGATTAACAGGGCTTTTTCAGTGTCCTGCTGGGTATAAGCCCCTTTGCGGTTGTTGTTGTAAAGCAGCGATACGCCGGAAAGCGCTCCATGCAGCGAGAGCGGGATGACGAGCATGTTTAACATGCCCAGCGTGGTCAGGTGAGTGGCATCTGCCGGGTGTAAATCGCGCTGGTGGAGCGAAACAGCGACAGGCTGATTGCTGGCTAAGGCCTGATTGACCGCCGTGCCGGGCAGAATCGGGCGGGAGGGGCCGGTTTGATCTGCCCAGTCCCAGAAAACGTTCACCATTTCGGCCAAAGTCTCCAGCCTGCGCTGGGGGGCGTTCCACGCCATGAGGATACAATGGCTGACTTCCAGACTGCGGGTAAGATTCTGGACAATGCGCTCCAGCACACTGCCGAATTCCAGCGTGGAGGAAGCGGCTTCGCTGGCGTTTAACAGCGTGGCGAGTTCTTCCACACGGCGCTGGGACTGGTCAAAGAAACGCGCGTTCATGATGGAGACCGCAGCAGTCCCGGCCATGCTCTCTAACAGGCGCATATCGTCCATATCGAACACACCGTCGTTGAGCTTGTTCACCACTTCAATCACGCCGATCACTTCTTTGGCGTGAATCAGCGGAACAGCGATCATGGAGCGGGTATCCATGCCCGTTTGTTCGTCCACCACCCGGTAAAAGCGCGGATCGTCTTTCAGGTCTGCCACCAGCGCGGGTTTGGCCTCGCTGGCAACCCAACCCGCGACCCCCTCTCCAGAAGGCACGCGCAGGTTGATAAGGTCTGCCGCGCCATAGCCGACCGCCGCGACAACAAACAACTCATCGCTGTGTTCGCGGTTGACCAGAAACAGCGATGCGCCCTGAGCCTCGACCACCTGTGTCGCATAGTTCAGGATATTCTGTAAAGTTTCGTGCAGCGAAAGATTGGAGGCGATCTCCTGGGCGGCTTTGTTCAGCGCCATCAAGCGACCGGACTGGCGTTCCAGCGCGCTTTCACGGTCTTTTTGCTCGGTCATATCGCTCAGGACGATGACCTGATTATCGAGTTGGTTGGACTGAGAGCGCGAACGCGACATGAGTACCGGAATGATGCGCCCCTCGCGCGTGGTAAGCCGCTGGTCAAACTTCATGGTAGCGGCGTTTTCACGCAGCAGCCCTGTCATGACTTCCTGACGATCATCCGGGTGAAAAAGTATGCCTACAGACTGGCCTTCCAACGCCTCTGATGGATAACCCGTCATACGCAGCAGCCGACGGTTGACATACTTTATGTTACCTGCCGCGTCAATCACGATGAGGGCATCGCTCATCGTGTCAATAATCATCTGGCGAAACGCCTGCTCGCTTTGCTGTTCTTCCTTGCGCTCCTGCAGGTCGCCCATCAGGCGCGCATAGTCCACAGCGATCGCCGCCTGACTGCCGAAGGCGGTCAGCATCTGCTGGGCGCGGGGCGTTTCCATCTCCTGCGGCTGATAGCTGCCCAGCACCATGACCCCGACTGGCCTGCCCATCGCAATTAACGGTACGACGCTCATGTAAGCGAGGTGAAGTTGTTTCATGGCCTCGGCGAGCGTCTGGGTGGAGGGGTTTTCCTGTAGACGGCGGACAGCCACATTCGTCGTGGTCCTGCGTGACTTCAGCGCCGCGCAAAGCGGGTTAGCCATATCCTCCAGCGCGAACTGGGGGGCAGGGCGGTTTTTGCCAATAATCGAAAGAAAATCATTCTCCTGAAGCGAACCGCTGCTGGTGACCAACGCCCGACTGACCAGATTACTGCCGCTTTCGTCAACGGCCAGCAGCCAGACCAACGCGCTGCCCATAATCATCAGTGTGGTATGGGCGACCTCTTCCAGCAAACGCTGCACATCTACAGGCGCGCCCTGGTCGGCCATGAGCGTGGCTTCGACCTTGCTGACGAGATCGGGCAGGTTCACAGGCTTGGCGATGTAATCCACCGCCCCGGCGAACATGCCATCAGCCCGCGCGTCTGTTGGGTCTTTGGCGGTGACGAGAATGACCGGAATAGCGGCGGTTTGCGGGTTCGCCTTAAGCTGGCGACAGGTTTCGATGCCATCCATTCGCGGCATCATCACGTCTAACAGGATGAGGTCGGGATGCTCCTCCGCAGCCAGCTTAAGCGCCTGCGGGCCGCTGGATGCCTGGAGCGTCTGGAAACTGTGCAGTTCCAGCCAGTTTGAGATTAATTCCAGAGTTTCGGGGATGTCATCCACAACAAGGATGCGAGATGTCTTACTGTTTACCATGCCACTGCCGCCATACATCGCTCATTTACTTTTTTAATTTTAGTATTCAGCGCACATGAGTGCCAGTCCACAACCGTCATCATGAAAATAAACAGACTCCCGTTGGGGGGAGTCTGTCGTTGGTGACGGGCTTGCAGAGACGATCAAGCCAGAAAGACCTGCGTGAAAAGCGCCTCTGCCAGCCATACGGTAATCGTCAGGTTGGCGACGATGAGTCCCTGAATCTGCGCCGTGCCGCTGATGTCTACCGCCACGCCGCCGCGCATATCGGTTGTCGGGCGGAAAAACATGCTGATGCCGATGCTCACCAGCAGCACCAGCCCCAGCCACAACGGGAACGCGCCCTGCATGATGGCCGCCAGTAAACAGGCTCCTGCCAGCCCAATCGCCAGATACATCGCCAGGCGGGTATTGCGTTCGCCCAGAATGATGGCCGTGTTATGCAGCCCGGCGGCTTTGTCCATGTCGTAATCGCGCAACTGGTTATAAAGCTGGCCGTAGACCGAAGCCAGCGTAACGCAGGCCGCGACAAACCAGACAATGCCCGGTTGGTTGTCGTAGATGAAGTAACCGGCCAGCAGCAGCAGGCCGCTGAGCATCAGCGAGTGCGATACGATGTCGGTGACAGGCCACGCCTTCAGGCGTACAGGCCGCCACGAATAGAGATGTGAGAGCAGCAGCGTGGCAACGCCGATGCCAAAGACCGTAAGGCCACCCATCGCATACAGGATCAGCGTGGCGGCGGCGACCACACGGCAGGCAGCGTAACCGATGCGTACCCCGATTTCGCCGCTGCTGATGGGGTTACGCGCCGCGCGTGCCGGGTCGCGCGCATCATCCGGCGCGTCTTCAATGTCGTTAATCATAAAGGCGTAGGCAACGGCGAGGATGTTCGCCAGTGTAACAGCCACCAGTCGCCAGTCGAGCGCGACATCATTGGGGCGCGCGGCGACCAGCGCGCCGAGAATGGTCAGCGGGATGACAAACGACACATATTCTTTCCAGCGGCTAAGTCGAACGAGACCGCGTAACTGCGAGTTTAAAGAGGGGTGTGACAAGCCTTATTTCCTCCCGTCATTGAGATGAGTAGTGCATGAGAATGCGCTCTCATCATACCACAAGATAAAGTTGTAAAAAACTATGCCAGATCGCAGGGCGCGACATTGGCAATTGGCGGCGACCAGTGTATCATGCGCGCTCATGTCTATACGTATACTGCCACTGATTCTGTTCGCGCTTTCGGCCTGTGCTTTTACCAGCGCCGAGCCTGTCCAACTGCCGACCGCAACTACGGTAAGGGTTGTGCCTGCCACGCTTGTCCCTACGGTCAATCGTCAGGCGCATGTGATCCCTTCTACACAACCTGATAACACGGAAACCCCCACACCAGTCACGGAGTGCGACGTGGATGACGCGCGTTCGCCCGTACATTATGCGGCGGTGGTCAACCTCAATTACGCCCAGCGGGCGCTTGTCGCGCGGCAGACGGTGCGCTACGTGAACCGGACGGCTGACGCATTGCCGGAGCTTGTGCTGAATGTGGAGGCGAACCAATGGCCGGGCGCGTTTACGGCGGAGGCCGTTCACGTAGAAGGGGAGGCGGCGGCTTACGAGATCACGGGGCGGCGCATGAGTGTTGAACTGCCTGAAGCGCTGGAGCCGGGCTGCGTGCAGGAGCTTGAAATCGCGTTCCAGTTGAATGTGCCACAGGTTGGCGCGGGCATCAGCGCGTTTAAGGGCTTTTTTGGTCACACGCCGCGCCAGCTTAACCTCAGCAACTGGCTGCTGACGGTTGCGCCGTATCTCAAGGGTGATTGGATCATTCGTGAAGCGTCGTTGATTGGCGAACAGACGGTGGCGGATGTCGCTGATTGGGATGTGACCCTGAATATTTCAGGGGCGGAGGAGTCGCTGCGCGTTGCCGCGCCGGGCGAAGTGACGCAGACAGGTGCGCGTAACTGGCACATCGCCGTGCAGCATTCGCGTGATTTCGCGCTGAGCCTGAGCGATGCGTTTGCTGTCGCCAGCGCGGAAACCGAGAGCGGCGTGACCGTAGAAGTCTACACCTACCCGGACGCACAGGTGATAGGCGAAAGCGGGAACACGCTGGACGGGGCGGCCTACGCGCTGGAAGTGGCGGTCGCAAGCCTGAAGATGTTCGAGGGCCTGTTCGGGGCTTATCCGCATTCCCGACTGGTTGTGGTGGAAGGTGACTTTCCCGACGGGATGGAGTTTAGCGGCATTGTCTTTGTCAGCCGGGACTGGTTCACGCGCTGGCCGGGCAACCCCGCGTCCTACCTGATGCTGATTACGGTGCATGAAGTCGCGCATCAGTGGTGGTATGCCGGGGTCGGTAGTGATCAGGCGCTTACCCCCTGGCTGGATGAAGCGCTGGCGACCTACAGCGAATACGTCTTTATCGAAGAATATTATCCTGAATTAAAAGACTGGTGGTGGGCTTTCCGGGTAGACAATTATTCGCCCGAAGGCTTCGTAGACAGCGCGGTTTACGAGTTTCCATCCATCCGCGAGTACATCAATGCCGTGTACCTGCGGGGCGCGCGAATGCTCCACGAACTGCGGGGTGATCTGGGGACTGACGCTTTCTTCGCGCTGCTGCGGGCTTATGCCGAGGCCGGGCAGGGGCAGATCGCCACGCCGGATTTGCTCTGGTCGCTGATGACACAGGAGCAGTTACAGGCGACACAGGCCACGCGGCAAAAATACCTGCGCCAGCCCGGCCTTTCCGGGTAAGGGCATACTGTAGGGGCGGGTTTCAAACCCGCCCAATAACGATTAGATCACCTCAAGCATATTGCGATCCGGCATTTGGGGGAACGGTCTGTGCGGTTCGGCCTGATACCAGAAGGCTGTCGAGGCGATGTCATCCTGTAGTGGCAGGTAGCGCCCCTCGCTGCGCCAGCCAAGTGCCTGAATCGTCACGCGCAGGTCACGCTGGAAGCGGATCGGGTCCATGATGTGCCAGCGGTACATGCCAAAGCGCTGCTGGCTCTGGTAAAGCCCGTCCGGTTTGATGACCTGCGGCATCCCGGAGAAAGGCGCGCTGAATACGCCGTACTCGCCTTTAGGATGCTCGAAATTCCACGCGCCGCCAAAATAATCTTCGGTGCCTGTACCGCAGATCGTCGGGAAGTCCACGTCGCCATCCATGTAGAACTTGATTTCGCCTTCACCCCACCAGCCGCTGTTATTCACACCCCACGCGATATACGTGCCAACATAATGCCCATGCCCCTGCACATCCTCCAGCAGGGTATGAACGCCCATGTAGGGGAGTGGATTGCTGCGCCGCCACTGAGCATGGAGATAGGCCGCGTCTTCCGGCACTTCGGTCAGGGCGTAGGTGATCTGGTAGTAAAAGCCGCGCACGGGTTCATCTATGAGGTTTTCGATGGTGATACGCGCGCGCTGGCGGAAGGGCATCTCCCAGTAGCAGTTGAAGCCGCCTGCCGGGTTGACCGCAACGGGCAGCGAGGCGATGTTGCAGCGCACCCCCCAACCGTTGCAGAAGAAGTCGCCAAGCGGGGCTTCGATGGAAGGTGTCTCTTCGTCATCCCAGTAGAAGCGGATGACCAGCTTGCGCCAGGCAAGCGGGTTCACGGTCAGCCAGATGTGCTGGATGGCACCGGGGCCTTCGATTTCGGCAATCGTCGTGGTCTGGTTGGCGGGCAGGGTGATGCAGGGCGATACTTTCCAGCCCTGGCCGAGTTCGCGCGCGGCATACGCGCTTTCGCCCTCGGTCGCCATACCGCCCTGTCCCTTCGCACCTGTGAAGTTTTCCGCGCTGATGGAGCGCGTCTGCGCGTGAGAGAGGCGCGAGAGGCTGCCTAAGCCCATATTTAAGCCGTTGAAAGAAATCATGTTTTCCTCAAAAGGTGAATGTCTGCAAGATAACGCTATAATTGTAGCCAAAAGACAGGCATGAAAATACCTGTTTGATGCCGCCTATGAACTGCTACGCAGCTATTTCAGAGAGATTTATGAACCCACAAAAAGAGCGCCCCATTGTACATCTGTTTTGCAACGCGCATATTGACCCTGTATGGATGTGGGCATGGGAAGAAGGCGCGCGCGAGGCGATCTCCACCTTTCGCACGGCGGTGAACCTGCTGGACGAATTCCCGGAGTTCGTCTTTAACCACAACGAGAGCCTGCTGTATGAATGGGTCGAGGAATATGACCCGCCGCTTTTCGAGCGCATCCAGCAGTACGTCAAAGAGGGGCGCTGGAACATTACCGGCGGCTGGTATCTGCAACCCGATATTAACCTCTCTGGCGGCGAGACGCTGGTGCGGCTGATTCTGGAAGGGCGCTTGTATTTTCAGGAGAAATTCGGGGTGCGGCCACCGGTCGCCTATAACTTCGACACCTTCGGCCACGCCGGGTCAATTCCTCAACTGCTTAAACAGGCCGGGTTTGACATTTACATCCACTGCCGCCCGACAGCCGATGAGATGGAACTGCCCGCGCCAGTACGACGTTGGGAGGGTATTGATGGCACGCAGGTGATTGCGGTCCGCCCGAATTCCGGCTGGTATGGTACGCCGGGGGATGGTCAGGCGCAGGCACAGGCGCGCAAGGGGATCGAGATCGCACGGGAGACAGGCGAGGATGTGCTGGTGACATGGGGGCTGGGCGATCATGGCGGTGGCGCGACCGCCCATGACCTGAATCTGTTCCGCGAGATTCTGGCGGAGATGCAGGGGGCAGAAGTTGACCTGCGCCACAGCACCCCAGAGGCTTATCTGGAACGTATTCGCGCCAATTTCGACAGCTACCCGGTGCATAAAGGTGAACTTCAGCGGACGCTGATGGGCTGCTACACATCCGTTGCGCCGATCAAGCGCGAGATGCGCGAGGGCGAGGCGCTGCTGGCCTCGGCGGAGCGCTGGGCGGCGCTGGCGTGGTGGCGTTATGGCAAACCGTATCCCGCGCAGGAGCTAAACGCGGCGTGGAAGCGGTTGATGTTTAACACCTTTCATGATGTGCTGTGCGGCTCGCTGCTGGAGGATGCGCTGCCGGGGGTATACGATATGTACGGTTATTCTGGCGACGTTGCCCGGCGCATCATCGCCCGCAGCCAGCATTACGCCCTGCCCAATGTCCAGCCCACGCCGGATACCATCCCGGTCTACGTGCTGAATCCGCATAGTATGCCTGTGAAAAGCGCTGTCGGCCTGAACTTTCTGGCCGAATACCGCCCGCCCGCGAAGAAGAAAGCCTTCGCGCTGTACGACGATCATGGGCGACAGGTGGCCTGTCAGGATAACGGCGGGGCATCGGTTGTTCTGGAAAGCGGCACGTGGCAGCCGTATCTCGGTTTTGTGGCCGATGTGCCGCCGATGACCGCGCGGCGCTACGAAATCCGTTTTGAAGAGCCACAGACGCAAAGCTCCAGCAGGCTGTCTGTCCAGCAGGACGAGGCCGGGATGACGATAGAAAGCACATGGTGGCGGGCGCGCTTCTCATATGAACTGGCCGCGCTGGTGTCGCTGGTTGAAAAGGACAGCGGGCGCGATCTGCTGAAAGCGCCGTTGCAAATGTTCGCCATGCAGGACGTGGCTCATGCCTGGGGCGGACATACAAAGGCGGACTTTAATGTGCCTGTCAGCCCATTCAACGCGCTCAGCCCTGCCGAAGTGGGCGCGTTCACAGGTATGGAGGGCAGCGAAGGCCCGGCGCTGCGGGTGATCGCGCAGGGGGATGTGTTCGTGACTGTGGAGTGCCTTGTTGGCTGGCAGCACAGCCGCGCGGCGCTGCGCTTTAAATTTTACGCTGACCTGCCGCATGTGGACATAGACACCCGGCTGTACATGCAGGCGCGGCGCAAGATGGTTAAACTGGTGTTTCCCTTCGATCTGCCGGGCGTAAAGGCCATCTGCGAAGTGCCTTATGGCACCGCCGAGCGGCCAGCAGACGCGACTGAGTACCCCTATGCGCGCTGGCTGCGTCTGGAATCCCCACAAATGACGGTGGGTGTCGCCAACAACGGCCAGAATGGGCTGGATGTCTCGGCGGATGGCGTGCTGGGTTTGAGCATCAGCCGGGGCGCGGTTCACTGTCATTGGGATGAACTGCCCGGTGGGCTGGATACATCGCGCTCGTTTACGTTTATGGATCAAACGCAGATTGACACACGCTTCCGGCTGATTGCCGGGCAGGAGAGCGCGCAGCTCGCGGAGCAGCTTGTGCCGCTGGCGCTGGAACTGAATCAGCCTTTAGAGCGCTTCTTCGCCTACTACCCGCCCACCTCGCCGGAGGGCGCGCCCTCTGTGCCAGCGCCATTTGTGCGGGTTGAGCCAGCGACGGTAATTCTGGGCGCGCTGAAAAAGGCCGAACGTGAAGATGCGCTGGTTATCCGCCTCGCGGAAAGTGTCGGACGGGAAACAAAGGCGCTGGTGACGCTGGACGCGGAGCCGGGGCAAACGGTCACATTTCGCCCTTACGAGATCAAGACCTTTAAGTTAACCCGGCAAGGTCACAAAACGCTGTGGCAGGAGTCGAACATCCTGGAGGAATAAGCGGTTGACTTACGCTACTGATGTTAAAAAATTGCGATACGGCTTAAGGCACAAACGACGTGAAAAAGTGGTATGTTTAAAGCGTAAATTGTGATACACCACAGTTTACGCTTTGGTGTGTCGGTTTCCAGGTTAGTTACAGGAGTACGACATACTTGCTTAATAAATGTTATATTCATTCAAGTGCTTGCCAGCTTACAAGTAATGGGAATACAATCAGTTTTATGAGGAGTTCCTGAGAGCGGGCAATCCGGCCAATACTTCTTTTTATTCAATTGCGAGGAGTTTCTTAAAATGCGTCGTGTAGCGTTGTTGACTTTGGTGGGGGTTTTGCTGGCGGCACTGGTGGGTACAGTGACTGCCCAAGAGGGGGTCACTCTCGTAATTTGGGGTGAGCCGGGTACAGTAACGTGCATTAATGAAAATAACACCGAGGATATGGGCTGCATTTATGCGCTCACGCTGAACGAACTCTGGAGCGAGACTTACCCTGACATCACCCTGCAATGGGAAGATCATGGCTGGGATGCCACGCTGCGCCAGAACCTCGTCACGGCGCAGTTAGGCGGTACCGCGCCAGACATCACCGTTGGTGAGTCGTTTATGCCAGAACTCACCCGCAACGGCTCGTTCCTGCCGCTGGACATCTCCGAGGAGGCGATGAACAACATCGTGCCGGGGACGGTAGCTGCTGTGACACATGACGGGCAGGTGCATGGTGTGGCGGCCTTTACCGCCGTGTTCGCGCTGGAAGTAAACGCGGATGTGGTACGCGCTGCCGGGCTGGACCCGGAGACGATTGACCTCTCGACATGGAGCAAGGTGGCAGAGGCTGCTGCGGCGATTACCGATGCGGGCGCGGGCGAATATCACGGCTTCTCGATTCTGGGGCCGACGAACGCGCCGGCTGCCGCGCTGTTCCGCGCTGCGCCCTATATCTACCAGACAGGCGCGGATTTCTGCGATGAAGGCTGTGTGAACCCGACCTTCAACGACCCCGACTCCGTCAAGGTGTACGAGTGGTTCCGCGAGATGTACCAGTACACACCGCCCGCGCTGGCCTTTAATGGCGACGAGGGCTTCGTGTTCAGCCAGTTGTTCACCGGCGGGACAGCCATGCAGACCGCTGGCGCATGGCACCCGGCATGGGCGCGTGGCAGCGGCTGCGAAGACTGCCGTTATCTGCCTTTGCCCACGCCCGATGAGGGTGGTCAGCGCGCGAATGTGGTCGTCGGTAACGCGATCTATGCCGCGCTTGCCAGCACCGAGCATCCTGAAGAAGCGATGCTGTTCCTCGAATTCCTGACCAACGACGCTGTCCAGCGCAACAATTTCTGGGCGAATGGCCGGATGCCCACGACGCTTTCCGCGCTGGAAGGCATTCTGGCGGTGGCCGAAGGCGATACGTCAGAGGTGCCGGAATACTTTGAAGGCGACCCGGTGGCGACCGCCGCACCGTTCGTCTTCTACATTGATGAGCTGTTCAACGGCGATGTTCGTACCCTGCCAGCCTGGACAGAGGAAGGTCCGGCACTGGATGCGCTCTGGAACGATATGTTTGCCGACGTGCTGACATCTGACCGCCCGGTGCAGGAAATTCTGGATGACTATCAGGAACAGGCCGAGGCGTTGGTCGGCGGGTAGCGTGTGATGGTTTAACGTTCATGTCGGGAGCGCCATGATGAAGTGGCGCTCCCGTTTGTCGTATGCTTTTTAAAGAGGGCTTCAGCCTCATGGAACAAACTTACCCACAAACCAGCCCACTTCCCCAAGAGAGCCGGGGTGGTTTCTTTACCAGAAACCGTCAGGCGGTTGAAGCCTGGATCATACTAACCCCCATTTTGATCTATTATTTTCTGTTTTCGGTGCTGCCTGTACTGGGCAACCTGCTGGTCAGCTTCGTTGAGTGGAACGGCTTTGGTCAGGCGACATGGGTTGGCCTGGATAACTATGTCGCGTTTTTTACCACGCCCCGTTATGTCGAAGTATTGACCAACACGATCTTCTTTTCCGTAGTGATCCTGTTCGCAAGCATGGTGATTGGCCTGCTGGTCGCGCTGGCTCTCAACGAAGAAGTGAAGGGGCTGACTCTTTACAGGACGATGTGGTACATCCCGACACTGACCTCGGCGGCGGTGATGGCGCAGATTGCGACGATCTTCATCGCGCCCGGTTCCGGGGTGATTAGCAGCGTTATGAAAAGCCTCGGCCAGCCGGAACTGATCTGGCAGATTGACCCGACTTTTGCGCGGGTGTTTATTATCGTGTTCTCGGTGTGGCGCGGGGTAGGGTTGTCCATGCTGATTTATCTGGCCGGGTTACAGGGCATCTCGCTGGACGTTCTGGACGCGGCGAAGGTGGACGGCGCGGCAGGCTGGAGGATGATTCGCCATATTACGCTGCCGATGCTGCGCCCGACTACCGTGTTTGTTGTTGTCACCGGGTTGATCAGCGCGTTCCAGATTTTCGAGCCGATCCTGCTGATTACCAATGGTCAGCCGCGCAACACCACTAACGTAATGATGCTGCAAATCTATAACGATGCGTTCAAGAACCAGAATTTTGGTATGGCTGCTGCATCGGCCACGATTATGCTGTTAATTTTGCTGTGGGCGAGTGTGATTAATATGCGGCTGCTGCGGGCGACGGCGGTTGAGGAAGTGCGAGGAGAGTAACCATGCAGGTGCAAGGGATGCAGCAAGTTCAGATTCTGGGGGACGAGAAGCCCAAAAGACCGCCAAAGCCGCTGACGTTCAGGCGTGTTCTGCTTTACCTGTTCCTGATCGTGACCAGCCTGATTATGTTTTACCCGCTGCTGTTTATGCTGGTTGCCAGCTTCACGACCATGGCCGACTACCAGCAAAGCACCTGGTTTCCTGTGCCAACGTCCATTTATCTGGACAACTGGAAAGAATTTCTGACACGGCCAGACCTGCTCACATGGGTTGGGAACACGCTGCTGCGCGTGACGTGGTACATCACCATTCCGGCGGCGATTGCGGTGCTGTGTGGTTACGTGTTTACACGGCTGCGCTTCCGTGGGCGAGATGTGATTTTTACGCTGCTGCTGGCTTCGATGATGGTGCCTGCGGTGGTGTACATCATCCCGACGTTTATCGGGCTGGCGCGCTTCCCGCTGGTGGGCGGCAACGACATTACCGGGCAGGGGGGCAGCGGCTTCATCAACACATGGGGGGCGCTGCTGCTGCCGGGGCTGGTGAATGCGTTCTACATCTTCCTGATGCGGCAGGCGTACATGGTGATCCCGCTGGATTATGAAGAGGCCGCGCGTGTGGACGGCGCGGGGACGATGCAAATCCTGTGGGAAATTTATGTGCCGCTGCTGCGTCCGGCGCTGGCGGTCATTATCATCCTGCAATTTGTCAGCATCTGGAACGATTATCTGAATCCGCTGGTGTTCGCAGGCGGTAATCAGGAAATCGCGCCTATCGCGCTGGCCGCGCAGCGCTTCATCTATACGACTTCGCAGCGTGCCGGACAGGTGGATTATACGCGCATGTTCACGGTCGCTACGGTGGTGACGCTGCCGATTGTGCTGGTGTTCCTGTTCCTGCAGCGCTTTTTCGTGAAGGGCGTGGCGACCTTCGGCGTGAAGGGTTAGGCGCGTGAGCGTTCTGGAAGCCTTTCGCCTCGACGGCCAGACCGCGCTGGTGACAGGTTGTGGTCGTGGCATCGGGCAGGCGATGGCGGTGGCGCTGGCCGAGGCAGGCGCGAATATCGCCGGGGTCTACGCGACCACTTATGAGGAGACACAGCGGCAGGTCGAATCGTTGGGGCGTGCGTTTATGCCGATTCCGCGCGATCTTGAAGTTGCGTCAGTAAGTGAGTTGCAGGCGGTTGTTCAGCAGGCGGCGGACAGATGGGGCAGGCTGGACGTACTGGTGAACAACGCTGGCATTGTCCGACGCACCCCGGCGATAGATTATCCCGAAGCCGATTGGGACGCGATCCTTCAGGTCAACCTGAAATCGGCGTTTTTTCTGGCGCAGGCTGCCGGGCGCGTGATGCAAGCGCGCGGCAAAGGCAAAATCATCAACGTCGCCTCGCTGCTGTCTTATCAGGGCGGCATTCTCGTCCCGGCCTACACGGCGGCCAAGCATGGTCTGGCGGGCATCACCAGAGCGCTGGCTAACGAATGGTCGGGGTTGAACATCAATGTCAATGCAATCGCGCCGGGCTACATCCGCACGGATAACACCGCCGCCTTACAGGCCGACCCGGTACGCAGCAAAGCGCTGCTGGATCGTATCCCGGCGGGGCGGTGGGGCGAGGCTGACGACCTGAAGGGCGTGACCGTGTTTCTGGCTTCTGCCGCCTCGGATTATGTGCATGGGGCGATGATCCCGGTGGATGGTGGCTGGCTGGCGCGGTAGTTTACCGGATGGGCGCTGGGTCGCGTGGAACGCCGCCTTTAGTGGCCGGACAGATGTATCTGTCGTAAGGACATAGGTAGGGGCAAGTCGCCGACTTGCCCCCGG
>CAZJSU010000036.1:0-1277 GCA_964548765.1 uncultured Anaerolineaceae bacterium | reverse complement strand
TTGCGAATTTGCAGCATCTCGCGCAGGTGTACGACCGCATTCATGATGTCCTCCGGGCTGGCCTGCAAGTCCGGGTCTGCCAGCAGGGGAGCCATGATCGGCCAGTCGGCGCTGTTCTTATCGGCGACGGGCAGGCCAACGCCGAAGTTGTTATGCGTGTAGGTGAAGTCGAGGCGGTTGAACCAGTCGCCGGAGTCGTAGCTGTCCCGGTCAAGCGACTTGGAACGCAGCATGTCATCGCCCGCATGGAAGAACGGCACCCCCTGACTGAGCGCGACGATGCTGAGGCCGACGTTGTTCATGCGTACCCGGTCGGCGATGGTCGCCTCTGGCGCGGCCTTGTACTGAATCGCGTCGAACAGCGTTTCGTTGTCATGCGCGGAGATGTAGACGATGTGTTCCTGTGGGTCGAGCGTGTAACCTGCGGGCTGTCCATTATAATCCACATCTGCCCCGGTTACGGTGTCGCCTGCCGCGTTAGTGAAGGTGTAGTCGCGCAGGTTGCCCGCCAGCCCGACCCGAATCTGGTCGGCATGGAGCAGCAGGCGGGCTAACGGGTCGTCCGTTTCCTGATCTGTGCCGTTGGGCTGGAGGTGCAGCCCGGTCACGAAGCCCTGAATCTGCTTGGCGCTAAAAGGCGTGCCGCCGCGTACCGCGTCGCGCAGGCGATCATTAAACGTACCGATGCCTGTTCCAGCCATGTTGATCTGTGTGGCATTCAGGCCGCGCGCGTTGGCGGCAACCTCGCCGAAGTCCCACCCTTCACCGTAGATGTAAATGCTTTCGCCATCTACGCCGTGTTCTTCGAGGTTGAGCGAATCGAGCATCTCGCGCACTTTGACCATGTTTTCGACCATGTGATGCCCCATCAGGTCGAAGCGGAAGCCATCCACTTTATAATCTACAGCCCACGTTCGCAGCGAATCCAGCATGAACTTCTCCATCATCGTGTGTTCGCTGGCGGTATTCTGGCAGCAGGTGCTGGTTTCAACCTGTCCCTCGGCGTTCAGGCGGTGGTAGTAGCCGGGGACGATCTTATCAAACACCGACTTCTCATTCTGGCCGCTGGCATTGGTGTGGTTGTACACCACGTCCATCACTACCCGCAGGCCGATGCTGTTCAGCGCCTTTACCATTTCGCGGAATTCGTGGATGCGGGTGCTGCCGTCGGGTTCTGTGGCGTAGCTGCCTTCTGGCGCTGTGAAGTGGTAGGGGTCGTACCCCCAGTTGAAGCCGTCCTGATCCTTGATGGCGGTGACTGCTGCCTGCTGTTCTTC
>CAZJSU010000035.1:38105-42478 GCA_964548765.1 uncultured Anaerolineaceae bacterium | reverse complement strand
GTGTGTCTCGTAACAACTGTTATCTTACTCGAAAAGCGCTTACAGAGGAAATAACGGCGTGGATTAAACAAAAAGGCGACTTTATAGCCGCCTTTCGCCATGCTTTACCAGCAGTAGGCTAAAGCCATACTGCTGAGTTATATCAAGCGCACTAAAGGCGCTTATAAAAGCCTTATTATTCGCTGCCAGCCTACTTCAGCAGGCTTGGTTTTCCATCAGCCAGATGGCTCATCGTCCCCGCAGGGGGTTAGCCTCTGGCGACCAGCATATATGCCCAAAATATAACTAACTATCAAGGCAGTGGTGTGCATCTACCACGTCACGACGCAGGCGTTCCCGGTGTACTGCGAACTGTTCTCGGTGTACTGCATCAGTTCCAGCCGCACACCGTCCGGGTCGGTGATCCAGCACTGCCACGACTGGTCAGTCCCCTGCTTCTTGTCGGTGACTTCCCACCCCTTGCCGCGAATCGAGTCAATCACCGCGTCAATGTCCTCGACTTCGAGGCACAGGTGATGGATCAGCGGGCGCTCGGTGTTGGGCGGGTCCTGCCGCACAAAGACCTCGATAAATGTCATGTCGCCGATGGCGATATAAAAGCCGAACAGTTCGTCATTCTTGTAAAACTCAAACGCTTTTTTCAATCCTAGAATTTCGCAGTAAAAATGCTCGCTGGCCGCGAGGTCGTTAGAAATAATGTTGGCGTGCGCCAGTTTTTTAATCATGATGGCCTCTATCTGTAAACTGCAAACTTTTTAACTTTACTCACTTTTGCGCAAATCATCTACTAACCGCTTAAAAGCGGCGGTAAATTGGTCATAATCTTTCCAACCGCTGAAATCTGGAATGAAGTATTCGCGGATTTCTTCCGCCAAGTCCGTACCATCACTAGTGACCAGTTCCCAATTTCTTAGTACTCCATAATCTACGAGCATAATTGGAAATAACACACGTCTCCCTTCAGTCCTCTCCCGCTTGAGTGCCCGCTGGATTTCGACCCGCACCCAGTTACTATTCAGGCTGGCCTCAGATAACACGATGATAAGCTTATCAAATAAACCAATGGCTTCATCAATCTGAGTGTAGATTCTCTCGCCACCCTTCATGTCTTCAGGTGCATACCATACTCGCAGATTTTCTGTTTTCATCCGTTGATAAAGCTGGTCGCAGAATTCCTGATCTTTGCTGCTATAGCTAATAAAACACGAATAATATTCAATGGTCTGACCAACCAGCGATTTAGCGAATGTAATCATACTCTCTGGCACACCGCAGCCTTCAAGAAATTCAACAGGGATATTGCCGCCAGATTTATATAGGGTGTCAATGCCAATGGTACTTGGGCCTTTATGTCTGAAAGATTTCAAACCTTTAACTTGGGAGAGATCGACATCAGCAAAAGTTGTCATTCCAAAAGCCGCATTAAAAAACCTTGCATTTTCTAAGTTAGTAGCGTTTAAAATGGCATCTCTTAAGTCAGCATCTGTTAAGTCAGCGTTGCTCAAATTACTTTCGTACAGCTTTGCATTAATCAAATATGCTCTAACGAGACTTGCATTACTTAGATTACTTCTAAAAAAATTAGCTCCGCGCAAATTCGTGTCACTTAAATCAGCCTTAATTAACTTTATCTCGCTTAAAAAAGAACCCACTAAATGAGCCTCGCATAGATTTACAGAGCTTAGATTGGTATGTGCCAGATTAGCCCAACAAAAACTGGCATCTCTTAGATTAGCATAACTTAAATCAGCATCATTAATAGTAATACTATTAAGGTTCGCGCGCTGCATATTGGCATATCTCATATTAGCGTAGTGAAGCTTAGATAAGCTCAGGTTCGCATCCATTAAATTAGCTCTACTCAGGTCAAAATAACTCAAATCAATATCAGCTAAATAAGCGTCTTCAAGGTCAATAGACATATCAGGATTATCCATGCGCCATAAGTTCCAAGTTTCAAAGCCTCTCTTCAATATTTCGAGTTGCTCACGATTTGCCACATGCGTAACCCTTTAAAGTATTTACTTTCTCATATTAAAACAAAGTCTAGCATCAGAATCAAAACCGCCCAACATATTATTGGGCGGTTAATGTTTACACAAACAATAGCCTCAATTCACATTCTCGAACAGCCCCGCCGCGCCCATACCGCCGCCAATGCACATCGTCACCATGCCGTATTTGCTGTTACGGCGCTTCATCTCGTTGATGATCTGCACCGTCAGCTTGGCCCCGGTGCAGCCCAGCGGATGGCCGAGCGCAATCCCGCCACCGTTGACGTTGACACGCGCTGGGTCAAATTCCAGGTCACGAATCACGGCCAGCGCCTGCGCGGCGAATGCCTCGTTCAGTTCGATCAGGTCAATATCATCCTGATTAATGCCTGTGCGCTTCAGCAGGCGCGGCACCGCGTTGATCGGCCCCACGCCCATGATTTCCGGGCGCACCCCGGCCACATTGAAGCCGACAAAACGCGCCAGCGGCGTAAGCCCCAACTGCGCGGCCTTGCCCGCCTCCATGACGATCACGCCCGCTGCGCCATCACTAAGCGGGCTGGAGTTCCCCGCCGTGACGCGGCCCCCCTCGCGGAACACCGGGCGCAGCTTCGCCAGCCCTTCGATGGTCGTTTCGCGGCGCAGATGTTCGTCGGTGTCGAAGACCAGCGAGCGCTGCTGAAGCTGACCGTCATCGTCCACATAGGTTTCTTCAATTTCAAACGGCACAATTTCCTGCTGGAACAGGCCGCTGTCTATCGCCTGCGCGGCTTTGACGTGGCTCTGGTAAGCGAACTCGTCCATGTCCTCACGGCTGATGCCCCATTCATCGGCCACCCGCTCGGCAGTGTGGCCCATGCTCATGTAGACTTCCGGCTCGTTCTGTGCCATGTACGGGTTCGGGCTGATGTGAAAGCCGCTCATCGGGACGAGCGACATGGTTTCCGCCCCGCCTGCGATAATCACATCCGCGCCGTTAGCGATGATGCGCTCGGCGGCCATCGCGATTGTTTGCAGGCCGCTGGAGCAGAAGCGGTTGACCGTCTGCGCCGGGGTTTCGACAGGCAGCCCCGCCCGCAGCGCGATCACGCGGGCGAAGTTCAGCCCCTGCGAGCCTTCCGGCATCGCGCAGCCGATAATCACGTCGTCAATTTCTGTCGGATCGAGCTTGCCGTCCGTCTGTTCCATCAAGTCCTGAATGACCACCGCCGCCATATCGTCCGAGCGGGCATTACGGGTTACGCCTTTTTTCGCCTTGCCAACGGCTGTCCTGCTGGCAGCGACGATGACTGCTTCTCTCATAATAGTCTCCAGTCTATAGTCGTTACGTTATGTTAACATTCGACGTTTCAGCGGGTGTTTTTACCTGGCGGACGGCATTTATGCCGTCCCTACACCACGCCCGACAGTTTCGTAGGGACGCGATACATCGCGTCCGGGTCATCTCCTAATTCCGCAGCGGCTTGTTGGTTTGCAGCATGTGATTGATGCGCTCGACGGTCTTTTCCTCTCGGAACAGGCTGATCGCCGCCGCGCGCTCAAGGTCAAGTATCACCTGCTCATCCACCCAACCCGGCTCGGAAACCGCGCCGCCGGTCAACACCCACGCCAGCTTGCGGGCGATGTGCGCGTCGTAATCGCTGGCGAAGCCCTGTTCACGAAAGCCTTCGATGCCCACCAGCAGCGCGGCATAGGCATCGCGCCCGGCGGCGTAAATCTGCTCCGGTTGGCGCGGGGTGTAATCCTCGGCCAGATAAAGCGCGGTGCGTTTGGCCTCGTACAGCAGATGGTCGCGGTTCATGACGATTCGGTCACACGGCGTAAGGAAACCCATCTCGCGCGCCAGTTTCGCGCCCTGTTCGCTCACCTTCGCTGTGGCGATCTGCTCAAACACCTTTTGCAGATGCGGCAGCACGTTGGCATTCGGGTGCGCGTGCATCACAGGATTGACCACACGGCGCAGCATTTCCTTACAACCGCCCCACGCCGGGACAATACCCACGCCCACTTCCACCAGCCCCATGTACAGCTCAATATGCGCGACCATCTGCGTACCGCCGAACGACAGTTCCGCGCCGCCGCCCAGCGCCAACTGGAACGGCGCAGTCACGACGGGCTTGCTGGCATAACGCAGCGCGTTCATGAAGTCCTGCCCGCTCTTGAGGAACTGCTCAATCTGGTCGAACTGGCCGCTTTGCACGCCCATCACCGCCAGGAAGATATTCGCGCCCACGCTGAAGCGCTCGGCATCGTTGCCCACCACCATCGCGCGGTAATCGCCGTTTTCCAGCATGTCGAGCGCCTTCCAGCCCATCTGGAACACGTCTGGGTCGAGCGCGTTCTGCTTGCTGTGGACTTCAAACAGCAGCACCCCATCAC
>CAZJSU010000035.1:14195-38005 GCA_964548765.1 uncultured Anaerolineaceae bacterium | reverse complement strand
TCTGGGTCGAGCGCGTTCTGCTTGCTGTGGACTTCAAACAGCAGCACCCCATCACCCATATCCACCACGCTGGCGCTGTCGTTGCGTGCCAGTTCGCCGCCTGCGGCCTTCAGCCCGGCCACCGTGATCCGGCGCGGGTCGGCTTCGAGGGCGATATAGCCTTCGGCCTGCGGGCTGTAGTAGCCAATCTTCTGCCCACCATCGTCATACTGATAAAACGTCTCATAACCGCTGGCGACCATCTGCTTGACCCAATCGGCCACCGGGTAGCCCGCTTCTTCAAAAGGCGCGATATGTTCCTCTACGCCAATCGCATCCCAGATTTCAAACGGCCCCAGTTCATGACCGAAGCCCCACTTTTGAGCGTTGTCCACATTCACAATCGTCTCGGTGATCTCCGGCACACGGTTAGAAGCATAGGCCAGATAGAAGGCATGATGATGCCACAGGTATTGTCCGGCGCGGTCATCTTCCTGCATCATCCGTTTGATGCGCTCACCTGTGTCCTCGACCTTACGATGCTTGCCCACGCTGTCGAAGCGTACTTTGGTTGGCGGCTCGTATTCCAGCGTCTTCAGGTTGAGCGCCCACAATTCGCGCGAGCCGTCTGCCCCGCGCTTCATCTTGTAGAAGCCGCCGTCCGTCTTGCGACCGAGCCAGTTACGCTCAAGCAGTTCTTCGCTCAGGCGGGCAGCGGCGGGGTGATTCAGCACCTCGCGCGCCGGGTCGTTGGGGATCGCTTCGTACAGATTGCGGGCGACATGCGCCGCCACATCGAAGCCGACCAGATCGTTCAGGTTGAAGGTCGCGGTCTTCGGGCGGCCAATCAACGGCCCGGTGATGGCATCCACTTCCTCGACCGTGAAATCATGGTCAAGCGCGTAGTTCATGGCCTGCATCCCCGACATGGACATGAAGCGGTTGCCGATGAAGTTCGGCTCGTCCCTGGCGATCACCACGCCTTTACCGAGCTTGCGCGTGGCGAACTCGACCATAAACGCCACCAGCGCGGGGTCGGTCTTTTCGTGCGGGATTACTTCCAGCAGGTGCAGGTAGCGCGGCGGGTTGAAGAAGTGTGTCCCCAGAAAACGCCGCTGAAAGCTCTCGTCCAGCCCTTCGGCAATCGCTTTAATCGGCAGGCCGGAGGTGTTGGTGGAGACAATGGTGCGCTCGCTCACGACTTCGGCCAGCTTCGCCATCAGGTTCTGCTTGATGTCCAGCCGCTCGACGACGACCTCAATCACCCAATCCGCATCCGCCACCATGTCCAGATCGTCGTCAATGTTCCCGGTCTGGATCAGCGCCAGATCGCTCTGGCTGAACAACTGCGCCGGGCGCGCCTTCTGCATCGCCGCCAGCCCGCCGAGTACGACAGCGTTACGCTTCGCAGGCGGGTCGCCGGGCTGCGTGTCCTTCGCCGGAATATCGAGCAGCACGGTCTGAATCCCAACGCCTGCCAGCAGCGCCGCGATTCCCCCGCCCATCGTGCCAGAGCCGATCACAGCGGCCTTGTTAATCCGATACGACATAAAATAAACCTTTCTAAACAGCATTCGCTACAGATTTAAGACAACGTGTCTTGCAGCGGACGGATAGCTTTCGTAGAAACGCGATATATCGCATTCGAGATACGCCTACCACGCCACCGACTTACCATCCCAGTTCAAAAACGTTCCGCTGTCGGCCATCGTCAGGCCGTCCAGCACCTCGACAAACGAGGGCATCGCTTCCTCAAGCGTCAGCCTTGCCCGCTGCCCGCCCATATCGGTCTTGATAAAGCCGGGATGGATGGAGATAACAATCACGCCGTCCCCGCGAAATTCCCCGGCAAGGCAGCGCGTCATCATGTTGAGGGCGGCTTTGCTGGCCGGATAGGTGTAATCACAGCCGTTGTCGCGGCGGGTGATCGAACCCGCGTCTGACGAGACATTAATCACGCGGGCGTTCACGCCCCGGCGCAGCAGGTCCGCATACGCCTGCGCCACCAGCACGGGCGCGACGCTGTTCACATGGAACACGCGCAGCATGGCCTCGGCTTCCAGCGCGCCAAAGTGGGCGATGTTCGGCTCACGGTTTTCCACGCCGCCGGGCAGCACCCCGGCATTGTTGATGAGCATGTCCAGCGCGTCGGTATGCTCGCGCACCTGCGCCGCCGAGTCCACAATGGACTGTGCGTTGGTGACATCCAGCGGGACGACATGCACGCGACCGGGATGCTGCGCCGCCAGTGACTGAAGCTCGGCGGCTTTATCGGGATTGCGGCAAGTGGCAAAGATCATCGTCTCCTCGCGCTGAGCATAACGCCGCGTCAGGTCAAGGCCGATGCCCCGGTTCGCCCCGGTAATCAGAATCCGCTGCATTGGCTACTCCTCTACGCCAACTCATTCCGGCTGTATTCGAGGATACGGCGGGCAACCACCAGCGTATTGATCTGCCCGGTGCCTTCGTAAATATCGTTAATGCGGGCATCCCGCATCCACTTCTCGGCCAGCCACTCGCGGCTGTAGCCCATCGGCCCCAGCATCTCGACCGCCTTCTGCGTCACCCGTGTGACGACCTTGCCCGCCTTGACCTTCGCCATCGAGGCTTCCAGCGAGTTGTGCAGCTTCTCGTCCAGCATGGCAATCGCCCGCAGCGTGAGCAGGTAAGCCGCCTTTAGCTCGGCCTCCATCTCCATCACGTCGCGCTGAATGGCGCTCAGCTTATGGTAAGGCGTACCGTAAGGGATTTCGATACCACTTTCGGCCAACTTTTCTCTCAGAAATTCCAGCGCCGCCCGGCCCACGCCAAGCGCGCCCGCCGCCACCAACGGACGGCTGGCATCAAACGTCGCCATCGCGCCCTTAAAGCCCTTATTGCCTGCCCCGGTCTGCACTTCCGGGCTGCCCAGAATGTTATCCGCCGGGATGCGCGCATCCTGGAATGAGATAGCGACGGTATCACTGGCGCGGATGCCGTGCTTGATCTCGGCCTTGACCACTTTCACACCGGGCGTACCTGCCTCCACCACGAAGGGCTTCATGCCCGCGCGCCCGGCGCTGCGGTCTACCGTCGCCCAGACGACCACCAGCCCGTTAGATTCTTCCAGCGCCAGCCCGCCGCTGGTGCAGAAGATTTTTTCGCCGTTCAGCACCCATTCATCGGCGGCTTCGTCATAGCGGGCGCTGGTCTGGATGGCGGAAGTGTCCGACCCCGCGCCGGGTTCGGTCATCGCCATCGCCCCCCATACCGGCTCGTCCCCCTCGGCGAAGCGCGTCAGAAAGCGGATTTTCTGCTCCGGCGTGCCTACCGCCTCAATCGCCGAACCGCCCAACGCCGCGCTGGGCAGCGACAGGTAAATGCCCGCGTCGCCCCATGAGAGCATCTCCACCAACAGCATCAGCCGCAGGTAGGTGGTGCTGGGGCGTTTGGGCTTGTTGGGGTCGGGCGTTTCGCCCAGCTTGCGCAGGCTGGCTTTCTGCTGCTCTTTCAGCAGCGGCCATATCTGGTCAATAAAGGCCGTCGGGCGCGTGTGTTCGTTTTCGTCCAGCTCGCGCGAGTAGGGGCGCATGGTGGCCTGCGCGATGTATTCCACCATCGCCTGCTGCTGCTGGATAAATTCTGGAATTTCAAAATCAATCGTCATGTTTATCGCCTCGTTTTATTTTTGAACCGCAGAGAACGCAGAGTTCACAAAGATAATTCTGAGGGTTATTTTTACCCTCTGTTCTCTCTTTGTCCTGGCGGTTAAATCATCGTCTTAGCGGTCAGATAATTGCCAGGCCATCAAACGCCGGGAAGCCGCGCCCATTCCGCAGCCAGCGCTCCGCCGGGTACTCGCGGATGAAGCCATAACCGCCAAGCACCTGCACGCCGCTGTCAGTGACGGTCAGGACGGCTTTGTCGGCGTACTGCTTCGCCAGCACCGCCTCGCGGGTAGCGTCCTCGCCCCGGTCAATCTTCCACGCCGCTTCCCATGCCATCAGCCGCGCCGCGTCAATCTCAATCGCGGCTTCGGCCAGCATGAACGCGATGGCCTGATTCTGGGCGATAGGCTTGCCGAACTGGACGCGCTGTTTGGCGTAATCCCGCGCATACTCAAATGAAGCCCGCGCCACACCTACTGCTAAGGCTGCCAGCGCCACCCGCTGGCGGTTGAGCAGCGCCGCGTAATCCATCCCCACCGCCCCGCCCAGCCTGCAAGCAGCATCTACGGTCGCGTCGGTGAAGTTCACGCGGTAGGTAGGCAGCGCCCGGATGCCCATCAGCTTTTCGCGGCTCTCCACCTGCACCCCGGCGACCTGATCTTCGACCAGATACGCCTCCACGTCACCGCTTTCGCTGTTGCGCGCGTAGACCAGCATCCACCGCGCTTCACTCGCCAGCGGCACACAGGCTTTCGTGCCATTCAGCCGCACTTTGTCGCCCTCGACGGTGGCGGTTGTCTTCAGACCATATGGGTCAAAGAACATGCCGGGTTCCAGCAGCGCGGCGGTAGCGGGCGCGGGTGTTTCCTCAAGAAACAGCGGCAGCAGATTCTCGCGCTGCTCCGCCGTGCCATACAGAATCAGCGGGTAAGCGAGCAGCGCCGGGCTAAGCACCGCCAGCGCGGTTGAGAGGTCGCCGTAAGCCAGTTCCTCAGCGGCCAGCGCCCCTGTGAGCGCGCTCAGTGGGTCGCCAAAGCCGCCGAAGTCTTCAGGGATGACCGCTGGAACGAGGCCAAGCTCCCATCCCTTTTGCACCACTGCCTGCGGCAGCTTGCTGTCCTCGTCGGCATCATGCGCGACAGGGCGCACGTCGTTCACGGCATAGCGGCGGAGGGTATCAATCAGCGCTTGCTGGTCGTCAGTCGGGGTAAAGGAAACCATATTCATCCTCAAAAGTTAGAATGGACTACAAATTTAAACTTCCAGCCCTGCTCTTACCTGTTTTGCAGGCGCAGGGTCGCGCTGGAGCAGCACGCGGACATGCTGGTACAGCGCCTGTGCGTTTGCGCCGAACGCGATGAGCAGCACCATCGGGATGCCTACCGTAAAAACCTGCGCCCGGTCATCGAAGTACACCAGCGGCACAAACAGGTCTGACCCGGCGAAATAACTTTCCAGCGTCACCAGCATCGGCAGGTAGATCAACACCGCCATGATCCCCGCCCTCACAAGGCCGGGCAGCCGGAGCAGCATGTTGACGATGAAGCCCGCGCCCAGCCCCAGCCCACCGAACAGCAGCGCGTTCACGTCCTGCGTGGTCAGCGCGTCGTATTGCAGGTAAAACCAGCGGAAGATCGCCCACGCCAGCACGCCGATCACCAGACAGGCGGTGATACGCAGCCCCAGCAGCACAGGCGGGCGCACGCGCTGGCGCAGGACTTCCGGCATCTCGCCGCTGATGAGCGCCAGCAGGCCGATGAACAGGCCGAAGACTTCCCCAAGCGCGATGGTGTAAATCAGGCGCAGCGGGGTAATAATTTCCACGCTCCTGAAAACCGAAAACGCCCAGAAGCCCATGCCCAGAAAGCCACCGAGGAACCCGAAAACGAAGCGCTGGATGCTTTGTGCGCGTTGGCGGCGGTACAGGCTCTGCTGCAAGAAATCGCGCTGCAGGTCGGTCAGGTCGTCACGCTGGAGCATCGGCTCCATCTCGTCCAGCCTTTCCCCGCGCAGCAGCAGGTTCGGGCTGTGGCCGTGTCGCTCCCACTCATGCGCGCTGACCAGAAGCTGCGTATGCTGGCGCACCGCTTCGATATTGTTATTCACAGTTTCCAGCAGTTGGCGCAGCGACTGGTCGAACTGGTCTTCGCCCTTAAAAAATATCCAGTTCAGCGCGGCGATCTCCTGCGGAATCCGGCTGCGCTCCTTCGGCTCCTCAAACACGATGGGGATCACGCGCTTGTTGTTTTTGAAGGCGTAATTCACCTCCATGCCGGAAACCTGCGACTCCAGCGAATTGGGTGTCAGTGTAAAAACCACCGCCCTGGAGTTTTCGATGCCCGTGCAGATTTCCTCCCACCAGTCGGTGGCGAAGGGAATGTCGTCAAAGTCCACCCAGACGTTAAGGTTCTGGCCTTCCAGCGCGCGCACCAAGCGCTCTACAAATGGCTTGTCCCTGCGCGAATAAGAAATAAACACGTCGTACATAATAAAAAATCCTTGTATTACTTTGTGCCAACGCGGTTTAATCCGGCGCTAAAGCCCGCAGGAACGTCTCGGCCATCGCTTCCGCGATCTGCTGCCCGTCCAGACGGCCTCCCTCACGGTACCACACACTCACCCAGTTGTGCGCGCCCAGCATGGTCCTGGTGAAAAGCGGGACATCCACCGGGCGAAACTCGCCGCGCGTGATCCCCTCCTGCACGGTGCGGCGGTAGAGGTCTTCAAAGTAATCGCGCCGCCGGAAGAAAGCATCGCGCCGGGTAATAAATTCGTTGTGGCGGCCATTGCGCGCTGTCGTCGGCACGGCAATCAACGAACGCATCTCGAAAACCATCGCCGCGCCCACCGCCGTATGCTCTGTCAGGCCGACGACATGCACCGCGATCATCGCGCGCAGCTTGTCTGTGGCGCTCTTGTCCGACTGGACAATCGGCTCTAGCTGGTCAATGACAATATCCAGCCCGGCTTCCAGCACCGCCAGCAGCAGCATATCCTTGTTTCTGAAGTGGTGGTAGAGGCTGGCCGCTGTCAGGTTGACCTCGGCAGCGATGGCCGCCATCGTAGTGGCTTCGTAGCCCTTGCGCTGTAAAACAGACGCGGCAGCCAGCAGGATGTCTTCACGGTTGACCGACTGGTCGGCGGGTTTGCGCGCCAAAAGAAATTTTACCCTTAAAAAATAATCTAACGTCGATTCAATTATAGAGCTTCGGCAGGGTGTGTCAAGTTCAACGCGCAGCCTGGCGCTGGCGAGTATAATGAAAGCGTATTGTGTGCAGGGGCAGGCGTACAGGCCGCGCCCCTGCCTGTTACCGCACAGGAGTCCTCGTTTGCCCAGATCGTCGCGTTCCCCGCTTTATGCTGCTCTACTCGCCGCTGTCGCCAGCGTGAGCGGGCTGGTGCTGGTCGTGCTGCGCCGCTGGCGTGGCGCTGCCCGTCAACAGCCGCAGGATGCACCAACAGCACCGGAAAGCCTCAACCCTGTCCCATTACCTGCTGTGGCGGAAGGCATAGAACCCTCTCCCACCACGCAGCGCCTTGCACCAACCGCCGTTACACAGACAGAAGCGCCGTCCATACTCCGCATCGGGGCGGCGCTGGTGGGGGTCGGCTGTCTGGCAGGGGCGCAGGCGCTGCTGCTTGGCTCGCGCCATCCGGTCATGCCGCTGCTGCTGTTCATCGTTGGCGGCCTGCTGCTGCAACCGATGTATGCCTACTATGAGCGCTGCTGGCTCCGTGAAGGCGACCCGCAGGCCGGAACAGGGGTGTCAGCAGCCCCCGCCCGTACCCGCCCGCGCGCGCTCTATTGGGCTGGCGGGTTGTTCTTCGCGGCGGTCTGTCTGGTGCTGATGCAGGTCGGCGTGGGGGGGATGCTGTTGATCTTCTGCTGGCTGATGAGCATCGCCGCCCTGCTCTATGCGGCGCTCAACGGCCAGACGCTGCTGCCATCCACCCGTGTCTCGCGCTGGCAAGTATTTGCACAGACGCACCGCGCCGAGATCGGCGGCGTGCTGGCGCTGACGCTGATCGCGGCCTTTGTCCAGCTTTTCACCCCCAGTGCGCCCAACACGATGCTGGTGGGCAATCTTATCGCGGTGCTGATCGTGCCTGCGGCTTACCTGTGCGGGCGGCAGTTCGGCGGGGTCATGACCGGGATTTATGCCGCCGGGCTGGCGGCGGTATCTGGCTGGGCGCTGGCGCTGGGCAAAGCGGGCGAGATGTACGCCGGGCTGGCGGTGATGAGCGCGCTTTACCTCACCGCGCTGCATCACATCCGGCGCACTCAGCAGCGCGTGGCTTATGTCTGGGCCGGGCTTTGTGCAGGTGTGGGGATGCTCATCCTGCCCGCCTTCGGTTACAGCCTGCTTCTGCTGCCGCTGGTGTGGCCTGCCCAGCGCCCGCGCTGGCTGCGGGGTATCGGGCGGGTGATTGTGGTGGTGCTGCTGGCACTGGCAGTCAGCCTGCCAGCGCTGCCCCTGTCGCCGCCCGCGCAATCAAACCCGGCTGACCCGCCGAACCCGCAGGCATCCATCGCCGAATCGCTGCCCACCACCCTGCTGCTGCTCAACCTGAGCAGCGACCCGAACCCGCTGCACGGTATCGTTTACCGTCCGGCGCTCTCGCCCATTGAGGCCGCCGCTTTCCTGACCGGGCTGATGGGCATCGCATGGCGGGTGTACAGCGGTCACGGCTGGCGCGAGATGCTGTTACCGATGGCGTTGGTGGCGCTGGCGCTGCCTTCAGCCGTGATGACTGCGCTGCCTGTGCGCTATCCCGACCTTCAGCGTGCCGCCGGAATGCTGCCCCCCGCGCTGGTGATCGCGGCGCTAGGCATCAACTGGACGGCGGGGCTGTTTGTGGCGCGCTGGGGCAAGGCGGGCAAGGTGGCTTCCGGCGCGCTCTTCGTCGCCGCGTTGGTGATCGTGCTGGCGGGCTGGCAGCAGCATTACCATCAGGAGGTTTTACCCCTGCTCATGACAGGCGCGTTTTAGCGGCCTCCAACAGATTGATGTTAGTGCTTTGTATTGGCGCTTTGCATAACTTTATAACGAAGCCTGCTTCCAACAGGGTTCACAAAGGCAAGGGCAGGCGGTAAAATGCGCCGAAGTTTGTTGCGGGGGCAACCATGCAGGATACACGCTGGACAAGTTTTGACCTGATCTTCTTCGATTGTGACAGCACGCTCTCCACCATTGAGGGCATTGACGAACTGGCGCGGCTGAAGGGCAAGGAATGGCGCGTTGGCATCCTGACCGAGAAGGCGATGAACGGCGACCTTGACCTGAGCGAAGTTTATGGCAAGCGCCTGCAGGCTATCCGCCCCACGCGCGGCCAGCTAAAAGCCATCGAAGAACGCTATTGGGAAACGATCGTGCCAGATGCACAGGCGGTGCTGGACGCGCTGCGCTTTCTGGGCAAGCAGGTCTTTATTATCAGCGGCGGGCTGGCCGAGCCGGTGCGCGGCTTCGGCAAACGGCTGGGCGTGCCGCCAGAGAACATCCGCGCCGTCGAGCTGGAATACGACGAGCTTGCCGGGGACTGGTGGCGCTATTACGAGCCGCAGACCCGCAATGGCGCGAAATATCTCGACTACGAAGAAGGCCCGCTCACCGTCTCCAGCGGCAAGCCACACATGATTAACGCGCTGGCGAACGGCAGGCACGGACGGCGCTTGATGGTCGGCGATGGCGCGTCTGATCTGGCGGCGCGGGGGGTGGTGGATTTATTCGTCGGCTTTGGCGGCGTGGTCGCGCGGGATAAAGTGCGCCACGAGGCCGAAGCGTTCATTCACAGCCTCTCGATTGCCCCCATCCTGCCATTAGCCGCCGGGCCGTATGGCTATACGAAAGTGATCGGCACACCACATCAGGCGGTGTTCGAGCGCGGGATCGCGCTGGCACACGGCGGCGACCTCTCCCTGAACACCGACGACCTGCGCGATGCATTTGAAAAGGCATTTCCTACGCCATGACGACACGTTTTGAGGCAGTAATTTTTGATATGGATGGCCTGCTGGTCGATTCTGAGCGTATCTGGCTGCTGGCCGAAATTGACATGATGGCGGCACGCGGCCAGGACTACACACCGGAGATTCGTGAAACACTGGTTGGCCTGCGGCTGGACGAGTTTTCCGAGAAGATCAAGGCGATTTACGGCTTTGAGGAGAGCGCCGCCGCACTGGAAGAAGAACTCATCGCGCGGATGCTAAAGCGCATCCCTGATGAGGTGAAGCCGCAGGCGGGCGCGCCGGAGCTAGTCGCCTACGTGGGCGAAAGCGGCCTGCCGACCTGCATCGCGTCCAGTTCGCCCCAGTCCATCATTGACGCGATTATCGAAGGACAGGGATGGAGCGACGTGTTCCATACGCGCGTTTCGGCGGACACAGTGGCGCGGGGCAAGCCAGCGCCCGATGTGTACCTGAAAGCCGCCGAAGTGCTGGGGGTTGCGCCGGAGGGGTGTCTGGCGCTGGAGGACAGCCCGAACGGCGCGCGGGCAGCGGTCGCGGCGGGGATGACCTGCTACGCCGTCCCCGACCCGACCCACAGCGACCAGACCGCCTTTGAAGGCATCACGCCGCATGTGTTCCCCAGCTTGCATGAGGTTTTGCGCACACTGAAAAGCTGACCCGATCCGCACAGGTCACGCAGGATAGAGGTTTCACATTGACCAATTTGAACATCCTCATCGCCACCACCCTGACCGATGACAGCCTGCAACTGCTGCGTCAGGTAGACAATATCGAGCTGCAGGTCGTGCCGCCCAGCCTGCCCACCGTGCGCGAGGCCATCCAGAAGGCGCACGCCATCATCGCCCGCGACGACGTGCTGATTGACCGCGCGCTGCTGGACTGTGCGCCAGCGTTGAAGATCATCGGGCGCGTGGGCGCAGGGCTGAGCGGCATTGATGTCGAAGCTGCGACGGAACGCGGCATTATCGTGATGCACACCCCCGGCACCAGCGCCACCGCCGCCGGGGAACACGCCATGACGCTCATGCTGGCGCTCAGCCGCCGCCTGATCGTGGCGCATGACAGCCTGAAAGAAGGCTGGTGGCTGCTGGATCGCAAGCGGCAGGCGGGCATCCAGCTTTACGGCAAAACCATCGGCATCATCGGGCTGGGGCGCGTGGGGCAGATTGTCGCGCAGCGCTGCCTCGCTTTTGGCATGACCGTGCTGGCCTATGACCCGTACATCACCGAGGACCAGCTTAACGACGAGCGTATTTTGCTGGTGGGGCGGCGCGAACTGCTCCAGCGCAGCGACTTCGTTACGCTGCACGTGGCCGTAACCACCGAGACGCGCGGCATGTTTGGCGAGGACATGATCCGCCAGATGAAGCCCGGCGCGCGCCTGATTAACACCGCGCACGGCAGCGTATGGGACGAGAACGCGGTCGCGCAGGCGCTTAAGGATGGGCATCTGGCGGGCGTGGCGGTGGATGTTTATAGCGAAGAACCGCCCTACAACAGCCCACTGGTTGGCATGGATCACGTCATCCACACCCCGCATATCGGTGATAACACGGTCGAGGCCACACAGGACTTATCCACGCAGATCGTGCAGCAGGTGGTGGACGCGCTGCGCGGCACAGACTACCGCAACGTGGTCAACCTACCGTTTATCACTGGTGTGGATTACGAAACCTCGCGCCCGTATATGCGGCTGGCGGAGTGTATGGGCGCGGTGCTGCACACACTGGCGCGGCATCCGATACGGCGCGTGGGCGTGGAGTATCGCGGTGAGGAAGTGGCCGGGCTGGTGAAGCCGCTGACGGTCGCGCTGCTGAAGGGCATCCTCGCGCCTGTGCTGGGCGAAAAGGTCAATTACATCAACGCGCCCGTGCTGGCGGCGGAGCGCGGTATCCAGTTGATGCAGACCAAAGGCCTGAAAACCGCCGAGTACACCAATATGGTGTCGTGCCAGGTGACGCTGGAAGATGGCGAAGAGATCATCATGGCCGGGACGCTGCTCGACCACCGCGAGCCGCACATCGTCCAGATCAACGAGTACCGCATGAACTTCGTTCCAGAGGGCCATCTGCTCCTCATGGGCAGCTACGACCAGCCGGGCGTGATTGGCCGGGTGGGGACGCTGCTGGCGAACAACCAGATCAACATCGGAAGCTGGCAGACCGGGCGCGCGCAGCCCGGCGGCCACACGCTGACCGTCCTCACGCTCGACGAGCCGCTGCCGGAGGCGGTGCTGGATGACCTGCTCCAGCAGGAGTTCATCCGCCACGCGCATCAGGTGGCGATTTAGGGCATCGTGCTAGTCGCATCCCCATAGATAAATTCAGGGGCTTTGGGCGTGTTTTCGATCTTTGCAGGGCGACCCGGCGGCTCGCCCTACAGTGACCGCCCTCCGGGGAAGTACCGTTTGCGATAGTGTTGGCGAATTCATTTTCGTAGGGGCGACGCGGTGCTTCGCCCAGGGCAAGTCACCAACTTGCCTCTACGGATATGATCGTTTTACAAGTTAACCAACAGCACCGTTTGCACATTTCCCATTGACAGAACCCCGCGCGCGGATTTAACTAGAGCGCATGATAAACTTACAACCACTCTTCGACGAACCCATTCTGGAACAGAAACCGTTTGATCCGGGATACTCCGGCCACGCCAGCCACGTGATCTATGTGCGCACCGCCAGCGAGGAAGTCGTCGCCCGCGCCTGCCGCTATGCTGAAGTGGACGGCGCGTTCTGGACAGGCTGCCTGCGGATGTTCGGCATCAACCCGGTGCAGACCCATGAGCAGGAAAAGCTCAACCGCCGCCTGAACACCTACAGCCCGCTGCGCGTGCCGCAGGTGCTGCGTAAAGCGGTGCTGGATGATCGTGAGTGGGTGGTGGTCGAGTACCTGCCGGGGCATGACCTGACCAGCTTTTGCGGCCAGCCCGCCAGCCTGCTGGAAGAATTCGGCGCGGCGCTGGCACAATTCCACCGCCAGCGTTACGCGCATCACGGCTGCCTGACCAACGGCTTCAAGCGCCCGCTGGCCGAGTTCCATACCGATATGGTCGCCACCATGCGCGAACTGGTCGCGCGGTTCCACAGCAACAACCCGGCCATCACCGCCGCGCTGGAGCCGATGTGCGAAGCAGCGCTGGCGCTGCCCGCGCCGGAATACGCCGCCCCGGTGATGGTTGACCTCGATCCGCGCCAGTTCCTGACCGACAGCCAACGCCAGCGGGTGACGGCCATCGTGGATACCGAGGGCTATGTCGCCGCGCCGCGCGCGCTGGACTTTATCGCGCTGGAATACGTCATGGACGCGCCCACTGCTGAGGCGTTCAAGCGTGGCTACAGCGCCTATATCCACCTGCCAGACTTAACCGCCCGCCGCCCGGTATATCGCTACTTCTACCGCCTGCTCGAAGTGCAGGGGGGCGAGATACCGCTGGATGTGTGGCTGAACTGGCCTGCGCTGTTTTAAGATGCGCGCACTTTTGGGGGATCAACGCTTCCTGCGGCTGCTGGATGCCCTGTGGCTGGCGGCGCTGATGGTTTTTATCATCGCCGGGATGCCGCTGGCGACCTTTCACGGCGACGAGGCTATGCAGATTTATATGAGCCATGATTACGCGAAGGCGTTCATCTATGGCGACCCGCAGGGGCTAATGGTCGGCCCGCCCTATTACATTGATACCGACCCCTGGCTGCGTATTCTCAACGGCACGCTCAACCGTCACGCCATCGGCCTGAGCTGGCATCTGGCCGGGCTGACCAATGGCGACCTGCCGCCTGTGCCGGGCTGGGACTGGGGGCTGGATTACCAGACGAATGTGGAAACCGGGCATCGCCCGTCAGACAGGCTGCTGCTGGCCGGGCGCGCTTCCTCAACGCTATTTCTGGCTTTGAGCGCGGTCGTCATGTTCGCGCTCGGCAGGCAGCTTGGCGGCAGGCCGCTGGCCTACTTCGCCAGCGCGCTCTACGTGATGAACCCGATCATCCTGCTCAATGGCCGCCGCGCCATGATGGAAGGCTCGATGCTGCTGTTCGGCCTGCTCGCGGTGCTGGTGGCGGTCATCATCAGCCGCAGACGCGCGGCAGGGGAGCGCGGCCTCTGGGGCTGGTGGCTGGCGCTCACGCTGGCGGCAGGGCTGGCGCTCGCCAGCAAGCACAGTGCGGCGGTATTCGTCGCCGGGGCTTATGGCTGGGTGTTCGTGGCCGAACTCACGCGCCTGCGCTGGCGGGCGCTGCTGGCAACGACGGCGAAACTGGCGATCAGCGCCGCGCTGGCGGTGGGGCTGTTCATCGCGCTTTCGCCCGCGCTGTGGAACGACACCCCCGCGCGTGTGCAGGATTTATTCAGCGTGCGCGCCGGGCTGCTGGAAATACAGATCAACGCCGACCCCCTCGCGCCGATGCCCTTTGCCGAACGCATCCAGCAGGCCATTAGCCAGCCCTTTATCGCGCCGACCGCGCATTATGAGGTAGCGGCGTGGGCGGGTTATACGCCGATCACACAGGAGATCACACGCTACATGCATTCGCCGCTGAGCGGTGTGCAGTGGGGCGCTGTCGGCGGGCTGGTACTCACCCTGCTGGCCGGGCTTGGCGTAGCAACGCTGTTCATCCCACGCCTGCGCCCTGCGCGTATCAGCACCGGGCAGGCTGCCGGGCTGCTGGTGTGGCTGGGCGCAAACCTTGCCTTCGCGCTGGTCAATCCGCTGCCCTGGCAGCGCTACTACCTGCCGCTGATTCCGGTCTATACCCTGCTAGCCGGGGTTGGCGTGCTGGCGGTGGGGCGATTATTTTCATTTCTGCACAGACCCGGTACAAAAACCCCCTTGTTACGGGCGCTTTTCGCCCGCACACTAGAGTAAGATACACGCCCAACGCGAAAGGACCTGACCATGCGTTATGCTCTATCCTGTATCTTGCTGTGCGCGGCGCTGCTGTCTGGCTGCCAGAACACCCCAGAAGCGACCTCGGCCCCTTCGCCAACTCAGGAAACGGTGCAGTCCGTCCCTGACGAAGGCAGCACCCCGCCCCCGGAAACCACGCTCGAAGTCAGCGGGGATGCCACCGAAGACCCGCTGGTGGCCGCCGGAGTCACGCTGCCGCTGCCCGGTACGCTGCTTGCGCCAGCCACCGAAGACCCGGACGCGGGCGTGCTGTTCGACAGCATCCTGTATTACCAGGCCAGAGAAGCAAACAACGAAACCCTCACCGTTGAGGTTTACAGCGATGGCCGGGTTGTGCGAAACGGCGCGACCAGCAGCATCTCGCAGGAGCAGGTCATGATGCTCCAGCAAATGCTTGAGGACATGCGGTTCTTCGGAATGCAGGGGACGTTTACCGCGCCGGGGCGCAACGATGACATTTACTACTATCAGGTCACGGTAGAGCGCGACGGCGCAGCCAACAGCATCGCCGCGCAGGATGGTTATACGCCGCCGGAACTGTTAGAACTGTTTGGTGTGCTGAGCGACTTAGGCGCTTAAAAACAAGGGCGGGGTTTTCACACCCGCCCTGTGTCGTTGATTTTATCAGCCGCCCGGCGCTAACGTCGCCAGCGGGGCATCTTCGGTGGTGGCAGGATTGCCGCCCGCCGGGGTATTGGCCGAGGGTGGTGGCGGCAGCGTCGGAATGCTGCTGGTGGTGGGTTCTTCATCCGGCAGCGTGTCCGGCGCGGTATTCTGCGGGTTCACATCCACGCCCGCCGCGCCGGGGTCTGTCGCTGCGGGGGCAGCATCCGCCGCGCAGCGGAAGCCAGCGGTGATCGCCTGCTGATCTGGCTCAAGGCTGCGGCGATGCACCGTCCGCGCGAAGAACGGCATGTACGCCCACGACCCACCGCGCAGCACTTTCTGCGTCCCGGCGGGCGGCCCCTGCGGGTTCAGCCCGCTGGCTTCCGGTTGGCGATAATACGTCGGCGAAAACCAGTCGTTCACCCATTCCTCGACATTCCCGGCCATGTCCTGCACACCGTAAGGGCTGGCCCCGGCAGGATACGAACCAACTGGCACCGCGCCGCGCTGTGTTTCGTCCACAATTGGCCGCGTGGTCTTGGCGTTGGCCGTGTTCAGGTCGTTGCCCCAGGGGTAAATCCGCCCGTCCGTGCCACGTGCCGCCCGCTCCCATTCCGCCTCGGTCGGCAGGCGCAGCCCCAGCGCTTCACAGTAAGCCCTCGCGCCGTACCACGTCACCCCAGCCACAGGATACTGCTCCAGAAACGGCGGCACCCGGTAATTGGCGCTGTCAAACGTCACGTTGCTGGCATCGGTTTCGTTCTGGGTCGCCAGACACAGGAAGCCATCACAGTCGAGATGGCTGCGCGGGCCGCGCGCGTTCAGGTAGGCAAGGTACTGCCCGTAAGTGACCTCGGTTTCCTCAATCTGGAACGGGTCGAGCGTGACCGAATGGATCGGCGCGGAGTCCTCGCCGTACTCGATCAGACAGTTGCCATCGTCGGCCACGCAGGCATCCACCGCCCGGCGCACTTCCGCTGCGTCCGTCCCCATGTCAAATGTACCGCCAGAGATCGCAATCAAGCGACTGGCGATGCTTAGCAGTTCCGGCATCGTCGGCCCGCCCTGCTGCGCCCCGCCCGCGCCCTGTTCAACAAGGTCGGTTGTCCCGTCTATGCTGGTGCCAGAGTCGCCTTCGTCGGGCAGGTTTTGGGCTGCGGTGTCCGGCGTGGCGCTGGCTTCAACCTGAATCAGCGGCGCGTTGGTGGGCAGGTCTGTCGGCGTAGGCGGCGCAATCTCCACCTGTGCCGTCGTCGCGGTCGGGGCTGCTGCCTGGGTAGGAATATCCGTCGGCGTGACCGGCTCTGGCGTAGCAGTAATCACCTGAACAACTGCTGTGGGCGACGGTCTGCCCGGCAGGCCATCCACATCCAGCGTGAGAAGCCCGGTCGCCATCGCTGCCAGACCGACCGTGATCGAACAGCCGAGACCCAGAATGGCCCCCAGCACGAACCACTGCCATGCGCCCCCCCCAGAACGACGGCTCCCGCCCAACGAACCATAATTTCTCGACATAACGTTGTTATCTCCTCAGTTCGAGGCATCATTTACAAATTTCGCCGGGCATTGTACCACATCCTCTGGGGAAGTGAACTGTTCAACGAGCCAGCCAAATGATAAGACCTCGCGGCTGCGAGGTCTTATCAGGCGAATAATAAACGGATGATGACCAGAATGATACAAGTGATTACATGGAGGCGACGATATTGGCATAAACATTAGAGAGACCCGGTCCCAAAATCAGGATCAGCGCCACCATTACCACTGCGACCATGATAAGCAGCAGGGCATATTCGACCAGTCCCTGTCCGCTCCGCCAGTGAGGCGATTGCAGGTAAAGCTGCAATCTTCGAACAATGAAAATAAACACAGCGTCCTCCGCTTGGTGCCGCCGTCAGGCTAACAGCGACACAGGTACTCCATTGAGGGATAGTTGATTTTGAAATATGCCCCTTAATCATTATAACATTTTAGTTAACGAATGAACTGAAATTTTCGTAAAAAATTTTTGTCGGGATTCTTGACACAGACTGAGGCAGTGGTTAGTCTAAACCTACAGTCTACTGATTAAAGGACAGTCCGTGTTGACAGCGGCAAGCCCTCCCAGCCCATCTACTTCTGCCACCAACGGCCTGCGGCCTGTAAACCTGCGTACCGATCTGGGGCCGCTGGCCGACCTTATGGAGCTGGTTTTTGCCGACAGCATGGATCAGGGTGGGACAGCCGCCGTGCGCGAGATGCGCGCGCTCAGCCGTATGGGCGCGGGGCTTGGCCTGCTGCCGGGCATGAACGACCTGCTTCAGGGAATCCGTTTGGGATACGTATGGATTGAGGATGGCAAGCTGGTGGGCAACGTCTCGGCCTATCCTGCGCGCTGGCCGGGTGGGCAGGGCAAGGCATGGATTATCGCCAATGTCGGTGTGCATCCCGATTACCAGCGCCGGGGGATCGCCACGCAGTTAATCCGCGCCAGTCAGGAGATGATCCGGCGCGAAGCTGGCCGCATCGTGCTGCTGCAGGTGGATGCCGGGAACGACCCCGCGCGGCACATCTATCAGCGTCTGGGCTTCGTGGATGAACGCGCGTGGACATTGTGGCGGCGCAGCAGCTCAGCCCGCATTCCCACACCCATCCCCAACCAGACCGTGCAGATTACACGACGGCGGCCCGGCGAGTGGCAAGCGGAGTACGCGCTGGCGAAGCGGCTGCGCCCGGCTGAAAAAGGCGGACTCGGCTGGCAGCGCCCGCTGCACCGCGAATACTTTCATAAGCCCTTCTGGAAGCAGATCGGCGACTGGCTGAACATGCGCGGCATGGAGCGGTTGGTCATTCGTTCCGAGGATGAACAGGCGCTGCTGGCGGTATTATGGGTCGAATCGGCCTTCCTGACCACCAGCACGCAGTTGACGCTCATGGTCGCGCCGGAGTATCAGGGCGTTTATGATGACCTGCTGCTGCGCTACATCACCCGGCGTTATGACATGCGCGGGTCGCTGCTGGTAGAGCATCCCAGCGACGAGACGGTGACGGCCAGTGTGCTGCAAAAATACCACTTCCGTCCACAGCGCGAGGTCATCCACATGCGCTGGGACGTATGACCGTTAAAAGAGCGGAACCCTATGCACGATAAAACCTTCTGGCAAACACTGGCCGAAAACCAGTATCACCTTCCCGATGACGCGCCGCTGACCGAACTCACCGACGAACTGTTGGACTATCTGCGTTCGCCCGACCCTGAACTGCGCGACGACATCGCCTATGCCACGCTGACGCAGTGGATTGTCGGCGGGCGCTACACGCCAGAGCAGTTGCGGGCGATGCTGCGCCGCTGGCAGGCCGACCTGTATACCGGACTGGGCGAACAAGGCACGAACAGCGTCATTACGCGCTCGTTTGCCGCGCTCATGCTCTCGATCATCGCTTATCATGACTGGAAAGAGCCGTTCCTGACCGATGAAGAAGCCCACGCGCTGCTGGATACCGCGCTGGATTACTTCGCCCGTGAGCAGGACGTGCGCGGTTATGACGAGCAGCTTGGCTGGCTGCATTCTGTCGCGCACACCGCCGACCTGCTCAAGTTTCTGGCGCGCAGCCCCAAAAGCCGCGCCGCAGACTTACAGCGTATCCTGTGGGCAGTGGCCGAGAAGGTGATCGCGCCCCGGCCAACGGTGTTTACGCACAGCGAGGATGAGCGCCTCGCGTGGGTGATCCTTGATGTGCTGCGCCGCGAGATGTTAGATCAGCCCGCGCTGGCCGAATGGCTGGAACGCCTGACCAGCATCACACAGGAGGACGGGCAATCGGACACCGGCCTGCGTGACAGCGGTTATCATGGCACGTACCAGAACACCAAACACTTCCTGCGGAGTGTGTACTTTCGGCTGGCCTACAGCGAAGACCTGCCCGGCGCGCATGACCTACAGGAACAACTTTTTGAGAAGCTGCGCCTGTTCCTGAAGTGATGCCCCTGCGCTGGCGGGTTAAAACGGCTTGTGATCGGCGATAAATTCCCCGGCGTAGGCGATGTTGCCATCAAGATACAGCGTGACATGATACTCCAGCGGGCGGCGCAGCGCGCTTAAGTCCACCGCCAGCGGCTTCGTGATCTCGGCATCGGTCTGGCGATAGTTATAGATACTCCCCGTCACGCCCTCGATCACCTTCACGCGCAGGTCAAACGGGCCAGCGTCCATCGAACTGCGCGGTGGATTGAAGGTAAACAGGATGCGCTCTGCATCCAGCGCGGCACGCTCGACATAGAGCCAGTCACGGTTAAACAGCGTGTAGTCGCTGCGAACGCCGATTTTATCGCCCCACGCGGCCAGCACCTCAGCGGGCAGCAGTTGGCGCAGCGTTTCGTACTCAGCTTCTGACCTGCACCACAGATAGCGCAGGCTTTCCAGCCCGACGCGCTCTGGCACAATCACCTCAGCATGGCGGTGAAAGATGATGCTGTCGCGCTCGTCCTTCTCGAAGCGTGAGTCGTGATATACCAGATCAAACGGCAGCAGTTCAAACTCGGCAGCGGTGGAATAGACCAGTGTTTCTGGCCGGGCAAGGCTGCCGTAGCTGAAAGCCGAGTCTTCGCGCGTGAGGATTTGCTCAATATCAAAGAACATATACACAGGCGCGGGGCAGTGCGCCCCGCCCAGCGCGCGCCGCTTCAGCGGGCGAAAGCCCTCGTTACGGTACAGCGTGGGCGTGCGCGGGCGGAAGTAGAAACGCACGTAGTTTTTCCACTTCTCGTCGGTCTGGTCAATAATCACCGGGCTGGCGCTGTCGGTAAAGCCGCCCTGCTCGGCCATTAAGGTCGCCCGCGAGACCACTTCGCCCGCTTTTAAAATAGAGACGACGTTGGTGATGTCGGCAAAGTGATAGAGGTAGTACGGCCACCAGCGCCGCGCCCCCAGGCGGCTGCGCTGCTGCAAGACCGCCAGCCGGCGGCGGAACAGTTCGGCATCGCGTTTCTGGTTAATCGAGATCACGTCAACTGCACCATAGTGAGGTCTTCGGTCACGGGCGGGACGAAGTGCAGCCCGATACGGCGCTGCCCCTGCATCCGCGAGACGTAGACCGGGTGAATGTAGGGTAATTGGGAGAGCAGCGCCACAACATACGGCGCGTAATTGTCCAGCCCGGACGGCAGATTTTGCGGCAGGCAGTACCCGGCATGGTGAACAAAGTGCCAGGCATCGGCCAGAACGCTCTCAGAAAGCACCGTCAGCGGTTCGCCCTTTCCATCCTTGATGATAATCCGTTCCTCGAAATCGTCAAACGCCACCTCAAACGGCGTATTGTCGTCCAGCGTTTCAAAGCGGCGCTGGCGTTTGAGGACTTCCGAGAGATCATCGCGGAAGCGGGTCACGGTGGGGGTCTGCGGGGTGCCATAGAGCCAGCGGCGCTGTGCCTCGTCGCTTGTGTTCAGGGCGAAGCGGTTGGCTGGCTCGTACAGGTGGATGTAAATATCAATCGGAAGCTGGCCCAACGTGCGCTCCATCAGCGGGCGCACGCTCGTTTCCCAATCCAGCCCGCCCAGCCCCGCGCCCAGCATCGGGAACGATACCGATGTCATGCCCCGCTGCGCGTAGGTCTGCACGAACTTGTGCAGCCCCTGCTCGACATATTCAATGCGTGAAGGGTCGCGCCAGTCTTTTTTTGTAGGAAAGTTCAAAATCCACTTATGCGGCGTTTTATACAGCCATAACTGACCGATTTCAAACTGCCCGCGCGAGCAAAGCATCTGGTACTGGTCGTACATCTCCGGGTAAAAGTGCCGGAACTGGTACGCCAGCCCTTTGCCCATCGCGCCGACGGTGTTGACCGTGTTGACAAGAACCTTCGCCGGGCTGAGGAAAAGATCGCTCACCACGTAAGTTATCATAAGTGATTGGCCGCCTGTGGTTGTGGATGCTGATTATTTTCCAGTCTAGCACGTTTGCGCCGCAGCAAAAATAGGGAGCAAGGTGGAGGTTGCGTTAACAAGTGAACGGTAGAGTTGTGCGGTACAATCCAGCCACTTTAGCAGCGTATGGTGGAGAAAAGTGCATGATTATCGTACAGGGCGATTTTACGATTAAAGAAGGCAAGCGCGACGAAGCGATTGCGGCGATGGTTAAGGTCGCGCAGGCGACACAGCAGGAGGCGGGCTGCATCCGCTATAATTTCTATGCCGACCTCGAAAACCCTAACCGCTTTATCGTTTACGAGGAATGGCAATCCATGGAACACCTGAACGCCCATCTCTCAGCCGAGAACCCGCCCGCGCATATGACCGAGTTCCGCAGGGCGAATGAGGGCATCCGTGAAAGCTCCAGCGTCAGGGTCATGGAGGGCAAGCTGCTTAAAACGCTTTAGCGCTGCCCCGTCGCTGCAACCCATGACCCATCAATGTCCCGTGATGGCGATCTTTTACCCGAAATTGTAATTTGAATCGTAAGCCCTTCTGTGCTATGCTTAGCACATCGTCGGCATAGTAAAAGGAGGTGATCAGTGAATGACAGTATGGTGGGGGTGCATCCCTAGCCAGTATTCACCTCTAGGGGTGTACACCTGATAACAGGGATGTACTCCCACCCGCTACGAAGATAACAGACGGCCCGGTTTTTACCGGGCTGTCGCCATTTTAAGCACAGGTGTTGTTTTTCAGCCCGCCGGGGCTGCGGGGTGCAGGTATTCTTCCAGCTTGCGCTGCAAAGCCTGTGCGCCGTCTTTTACCGAAACCAGTTCAATGCCGTCTTTTGCGATAATCTCGCGCAGTTCGTCGTCGTTGGTTTCCCCGGTACGCAGCGCCTGTGCCAGCGTGTCGGCAAAGCGCCCGCTGCCTTCCAGCACCAGTACCGGCATCTTCAGCCGATCTGTAACCATCAGGCGATAAGTCTCCTGCCGCACAATCGCCCCGCCGTTAATCACCAGCCCCAGACCGGGATACCTGCCCTGCCCGGTCAGCGTATAAGCGAACTGCACCATCGTGTCGGTTTCGTCGCCCCATTCGCCTTCCTGCGTGAAGATAAAGTGCGAATGGCCGGGGTCAAGGTCATAGCCTTCCGGGCTGTCATGCCCCGGATACTTGACCAGATTAACAGGCGCAACGCCGATCAGCGGAAACGTGGCGCGGGATTTGGTGCGCGCCTCGCCCATCAGCCGCATCACGCCGGAATGCGTGCCGCCGTCAATGATCGCTACGTTATGCGCCTGCGCGTAAGGGATTAGCCCTTCCTCGATGACCGGGCGTGTATCCTGCATCTCCTGCGAGGCCATATCCATCGCGCCGCCCAGCACAAAAATCGCCGGGCGCGGTTCGGTCAGGTCAATCGTTTGCGCGACCTCGGCCAGATTATCCTGAATCGAGACACGCACGCCCATCGCCGGAAGGCCGTCGCTCATCGGGATGATGTAGCTCTGGTTGGTCAGCACCGCGTCCTTTTTCACCGGCGCGCGCTGTTCCAGATGCTCGCGCAAATGCTGCACCACGCCTTCAATATGCGCCGCGCCGTCCGGCATGATGGTGATCAGCCGTTCCAGCAGCGCGATCAACTGCGGCCCGGCGTAAGCCATCTCAGCAGGCATCATCCGCAGCACATTGTTGAGCGCTTCCTCGGCTTCCTGAATTTTGCCCAATGCCAGCCGCGTCACCAGCAGGTCGGCATAAAACCAGTAATCTTCAGGGTTCGAGATGGTTTTCGCGCGGGCCAGCCGTTCAGCCTCGCGGAAGGTCTGCCGCATCCCCTCGTAATCCTCATCCATACCCTGATACAACGCCAGATGTACCAGCGGATAGGACGAGTAAGGCGTGATCTGTGACGCTTTACGGTAAGCATCCACCGCCTTTTTGTACTGCCCGCGATCACGGTACATCCCGCCGAGCGTACACCACCATGATTCGCCGTCTTCGTTCACAAGTTTGGGCGAGTTATAGAGCGCCGAAAGCAGTTTATTCTCCGCCTGAAGGCTGTACGTTTCGCGCGCTTTGCCCCGCACTTCTTTCTCCGCGCGGCGACGATACACATAACCAAGCGCGGCCAGCGCGGGTGCGAAAGCCGGGTCAAGGTTGAGCGCCTCGTTCAGGTGCTGCTCAGCGGTGTTCAGTTCACCGCGCTGGCTGTAAATGTAGCCGATACGATAATAAATCGCGGGATTGCGCGGGCTTAACTCCAGCGCGCGCTGGTAAGTGTCCAACGCGCCTTTGAGGTCTTTACTGCGATACTGCTGCTCCCCCAATGGCAGCAGCGCCAGCGCCAGAATGGTGTTGGCGATTTCGTGCTGCTGGCTGTTGAGCAGCTTCTCGATCTCTGTCTCGCGCGCCTGTAACTGTTCCAGCACTTCCTGATAGGCGCTGTCGTCCCGCCGCTGCTGTGCCAGCGCGCTTTCCATGCGCTCCTGCATCTGATTTAACGCCGTTTGCAGTTCGCTCAGGCGCTTTTCAACCTGCTGGCTGCGACGGTTGCTGACCGAAAAAGCACGATACACAATCGCCGCAATCACAAACAGGATGATAATCAGCACGGCAGCGGTAGTTATCAGATTCACGCCTGTCGCCATCTGCGCCTGCGCGTACACGGGCGTTGACCATGCCAGCAGGATGAACAGACAACCTGAAAAAAGCACTCGGCGCATGAAGCGCTCCTTCATCATTAAAACTGTTTCTGATAGTAACCCATTCAGCCCAAAATCGCACAAACACCGTCCTTACCTGGATGGGCATTTGCCGTTAT
>CAZJSU010000035.1:10374-14095 GCA_964548765.1 uncultured Anaerolineaceae bacterium | reverse complement strand
GACCACGCCGCTGCCGACTTGCCCTGGCGCAGGACGCAGGAAGCGTACCGTGTATGGCTGTCTGAGGTGATGCTTCAGCAAACACAGGTCGAGACCGTGATCCCCTATTACGAGCGCTTCCTGACCGCTTTCCCGACAGTAGAGGCGCTGGCCGCCGCGCCGCTGGAGGATGTACTGAAGCTGTGGGAAGGGCTGGGTTATTACAGCCGCGCGCGTAACCTGCACCGCGCCGCGCAGATCGTCGCGCAGGATATGGGCGGGCGCTTTCCACAAACCGCCGAGGGCTTACAGCAGCTACCGGGCATCGGGCGTTACACAGCGGGCGCGATTGCCAGCATCGCCTTCGACCAGCCCGCCCCGGTGCTGGATGGAAACGTGATGCGCGTTTTCGCCCGGCTGACAGACCTGCAAGCGGATATTACCCTGCCGGAAACCCAGAAACATCTCTGGCAGATGGCCGAAGACTGGCTGCCCGCCGCCCGCGCGGGCGATTACAATCAGGCGCTGATGGAACTGGGGCGTACCGTGTGTAAGCCGCGCAACCCCCTGTGCGACACCTGCCCGGTGCAGGCGCACTGTCTGGCCTACGCGCGCGGGACACAGCATGAGCGCCCGGTACGCGCGAAACGCGCCGCCACACCGCATTATGATGTTGCGGCAGGCATCATCTGGAACGATCGCGGACGGCTGCTGATCGCGCAGCGCCCGCTGGATGGCCTGCTGGGGGGGATGTGGGAGTTCCCCGGCGGCAAGCAGGAAGCGGACGAAACGCTGCAAGAATGCCTGAAGCGCGAGCTACAGGAAGAACTGGCTATTGAGGTAGAAGTGGGCGAACTGTTCACCGTCGTGCGGCACGGCTTCACACATTTTCGCATCACGCTGCACGCCTTCACCTGCCGTCATACAGGCGGCACGCCACAGGCTATCCACGTGCGCGATTTCGCGTGGGTGCTGCCGGGAGACCTGCGGCGCTACAGCTTCGGCAAGGCCGACCGCGAGATCATCGCGGCGCTGGAAGCGCGAAAGGATATGCTGCTGTAGGGGCGACACTTCCAGTATTCCCTTCGGTCACTCGCCGAGTCGCCCCTACAAATGTTAGCGCACGGTAAAGGTACAGCTTCCGCTTTGCATCGGGTTAGCGGTGCCGGGGCCGAAGGTGTCATAACCGTCGCTGATGGCGCTGTTCCACGAAACCCGGTACTCAATCCGGTGCTGCCCGCTGGTGAGCGGGCCAGCGGGGACGTACCAATAGACGTAATAGTTCCCGTCACCTTCCTGACGCACACGCTGGCGGTAGAGATTCAGGTTTTGCAGGCGCACACCGTCAATCGTCACCTCGTAGACCACGCTGTTCAGATGATCCTGAATCTGCTCCTGTGTGCGCGCATACCAACTCCACCAGATGTCAATCGTCGAGCCTGCGGCCAGCGTCGTAGGCGCGGGTTCGCCATACGCCAGATTATCGCAGTAGGCCAGCACGTCCACGCCCTGCTGCGTGGAGACGTTCCCCTCGCCGCCGATGCCTGCGGGCAGGGTCGCGGTGGCGTTCGCGCCGATGGTCGCCAGCGGCTGCGCGGTGGTCAGCGTGCCGGATGGCCGCGCGGTGGGGATAAGCGTCGAGGACACCACCCCGCCCGCCAGCGCTGTCGCGGTCTGGTTGATGGCGGTCACGTCAATGATGGGCAGGAAAGAGGTCGGGCTGCCTTCCGGGCTGGCCTCGATGTCGCCCTCGTCTTCGCTGCTGGCGCTGATGGGCGTGGGCGAAATGACCGAGCCGGGCGGCGTAGCCGTGACCGTGCCGCCGCCGAGGACGGCTGTCGGGAAAGTCGTCCCCAGCGCAACAGCGGTCAGGTCAGTGGTCGCGGTCGCTGTCGGGAAAGGCGTGGCGGTTTCCTGCAAGCGCAGTAGCTGCTGCGATACCCAGCCCTCGCGGTTGTCTTCCAGCTTCACGTTCAGCCAGCGGCCATCGGCGCTTTGGCCCAGCACATCCACGCGCGTCCCCGGCGGGAGCGCGACAAACGCGCTGAAGTTCGTCCCCGGCCCCTCGCGGATGTTGACCGTATCCAGCGAGGCGATGATGCCGATGATGGGCGGGGTTGGCGAGGGGGTCGGCGTGTCCGACGGAGTGGGCGGGATCGGCGTTTCCGAAGGCGTAAGGGTGAAGGTCGGCAGCGGTGTCCGGGTCGCCAGCGGGGTCGCGGTAAAGCGCGGGGTCATGCTCACGATGGGCGCGAGGGTCGCTGTAGCAGGCAGCGCTTCCTGGCTGGTGCCACCCGCGCAGCCCGCCAGCCCGGCCAGAAATATCAGTATGAAAGCACGAAGATAGTTCACTCAAACATCCTCAGTCAACGTCTTTTACAACAACTTTCAACCTGCCCGTGACTTCACCGGAGAGGCTGATTGGCTGAAATGCCCTATCAGCATAGCAGCAAAGCGCGCCCCACGCAAAGCCCGGCGCGTGTCGGTTTGAGGCTTCTTGCGCGGTCTGTAGGCAGCGGGGTATGCTGTCGCTGTGATGGGTTTCTGTAGGGGCATGAGTCCTCATGCCCTGCACGAGGTATTTTGAGGAGGCATGATGACTGTTTCCCTGTGGCAGGCAGACGGCGCGCAGCCGGTGCGCGAAGTGGACTTTCTGATCGTGGGCGCGGGGCTGGTGGGCTGCTCGGCGGCGTACTTCGCGGCGCAGCAGGGGCGCGAGGTGGTCATTACCGAGATGCGCGACGTGGCGCTGGGCGCAAGCAGCCGTAACGCGGGCTTCATGATTACCGGGCTGGACACGTATTATCACCACGCGACTGAGCGCTACGGCATTGACGTGGTGCGCGAGATGTGGACGCTGAGCCGCACGACGCACGGGCATCTGCGGCACTTCGCCCGGCATGGCGATGTGCGGATGGACAACTGCGGCTCGATGCTGCTGGCCGAGAGCGCGGAAGAAGGCCGGGAGCTGGAACTGGCCGCGCGCGCACTGGAAGCGGACGGCATCGAGGTCGAATATTGCAGCACAGACCCACTGGGACGCGGGTATTACGCGGCCATCCGCCAGCCGCAGGACGCAGCCGTCCAGCCCTATGAACTGGTGCAGGCCATCTACCAGCAAAGCGGCGCGGAACTGGTCGCCAATAACGAGATGTACCGCATGACGCAGGATGAGCCGGACTGCGTGACGGTCTATACCCGGCAGTATGTGTTTAGGGCGCGGCATGTGCTGCTGTGTACCAACGCTTACTCGGTGCATGTTGACCCGTACTTTGTGGGCAAGGTCATCCCCACCCGCGCGCAGTGCATCGCCACTGCCCCGCTAACGCAGGGCGCGGTCATCAACACCTGTGGTTATAGCGATTATGGCTATATGTATTACCGCATGACGTTTGATGGCCGCCTGCTGATCGGCGGGGGGCGCAAGCAGAACAAGACACTGGAACACGACACGACCGATGACCGCATTACCGACCCGGTGCAGCGCGTGCTGGAAACCTACTTGCGCGAGAAATTCCCCGACGTGACCGAGCCAGTGGAACGCCGCTGGGCGGGCATCATGGGCTTCAGCGTGGACGGCCTGCCGCTGGTCGGGACGCTGCCGGATAAGCCGCGCGTGGGGTTCGCGGTGGGCTTTCACGGTCACGGGCTGGCGATGGGCGCTGGCGCGGCGGAGCGGGCGGTCGAGATGCTGCTGAAGGGGACGCATCCCGGCGCGGTGAGCGCCGCGCGGCTGGCGTGA
>CAZJSU010000035.1:8154-10274 GCA_964548765.1 uncultured Anaerolineaceae bacterium | reverse complement strand
GGCTGTGCCGCAGGCTGCTGCGCGGGCAGCAGCAGCGCCAGCGCGCTGGCGACCACGATCAACCCGGCGACAAGCTGAAAAGCGTTATCGAGGCCGATGGCTTCCGAGAGCCAACCGATCAGGAAGTTGCCGACCGCGCCTGTACCAAAGATGAGGCCGAGAATCATGCCAGAGGCGAAGGCTTTGGCGCGGGGGATGAGGCTTTGCGCCATGACGACGATGATGCTGTGCGAGCCGCCGCTTAAGCCCCCGGCCAGAATCGCCAGCACGAAGGCCAGCGCGCCATCTACCAGCGGCAGGAAGAAGAAAGCGGGCGCAGACAGCACCAGGCTGATGGCGATCACGCGGCGGCGGTCGAAGCGGTCGGCCATGCCGCCGATAAACACGCCAGCGATGCCGGAAGCGATCCAGAAGGAACTGGTGATGAGGCCGTACTGCGCCGGAGACCACCCCTTCGCCTGAAACAGCACCGGAATGAAATTGACCGAGCCGGGCTGCGCCAGACTCCGCAGCGCGACCATGCTGATAAGGATCAACAGGGCGACGACCGGAATCGCGGTGCGGGCTTCCACAGTGCCACTTTCGCGCTCACTGGTTTTCGTCTGGCGGAAGGCCGCGCGGTTGGGGATGGTGAAGGCCATCAGCAGCACGGCGGGGATGGCAAAGAGGCCGACGGAGAAGATAGGCGAAACCGTCCCCTGCTCCAGCAGGCGACCATGCAGCACCGGGCCGAGCGCCTCGGTAAAGGCCGCGTTGTTGGATGAGGCGCTGTTGAGCAGCACGCCAGCGATGGCCGGGCCAAGCGCTAACCCGAACTGCCCCATCAGGAAAAAATACGAGAGGTTACTGGCGGCATGGCTGCGGTCGCTGTCTGCGGCGAACATCGTCCCGACAGGGTGGAACGCGCCGCTGCCAATCGCGGGCAGGATGAAGGCGGCGACCATCAACCAATAAATGCCTGTCTCCGCCGCCACCAGCGCCAGCAGCATAAAACTGACTGTCCACGCCACCCCGCCCGCGCCCAGCAAGCGCCCGCCGCCCCGGTCGGTCAGCAGGCCGAAAAACGGCTGGCTGAGCGCGCCCAGCAGCGCGGTAACGCCGAGGATGGTGCCGATCTGCACGGTGCTTAACGGCAGCAGATTGACGCTGATAAAAGCCAGCACGACAGGCTGCATACTCATGAAGGTGTCGTTGGTCAGGTGGCCGATGGAAACCGCCCAGAACAGGCGCTTGCGCGGGAAATACATAACGGTAATGCCTTTGACAGTACTACGGGACACCTGCAATCATGCTGTGCAGGAGGCGGGGTTGTCAAACAAAATGGACTGGCGTGGACTGATGGTTCAGGGCGAGGAGTTAGCCCCGCCCTGAGTGGAGATATTGCGGGTTAGATCGCGGGTTGCTCGAACACCCATGTATCCAGAATGGCCTCGTACACGCTGTCGAGAACCATGTCGTCGGAGGGGTCGAAGCCGAGCTGAAGCGGCACAGGTTCGATCACGATCTGGTAGAGCAGGCCTTCATAAACGGCGATGATCTCGGTGATGCCCGCGCCGGGTACCTGTGGAATGCCGGAGGCGCGCACGGCAGGCTGGCCGCCGAGGGTGATCGCTTCGACCACAGCATCGGCAGGGTCATACGCCAGCAGCGGCGATGTGCCGAGGTACTGTGTCAGGTCGGCATCGTCGGCCATGGGTTCGGGGTTATAACCCGCAAGCACCCGCATCCGCGTGAAATAAGTCGGCTGCGCGTCGTCTGCGTAGAGATAGGAGTCGTTTGGCTCCACGCTGATGAGGCTGCCGAAGGACAGGTTGATGTTGGCAGGCTCGGTCAGATTCGAGGTGCGAACGCTGTGCGTGTTGATGGGATAATCGAAGCGATAGGCAAAACCACGATCAAGCGGTTGAAAGGTGCGGGTATCGGGTAACTGCGCCGCAACGGTCATAGTCAACATGAGCATCAGCCCAATGAAGATAGATAACTTACGCATTGATGTCCCTCCTGAAGTCACTGTAGACAGGCTCAGTGTAGCATGACGCAGAAAACGCTCACAACGCCGCGCTGCTGCCAACTAAGCGCCTGACAGACGAACAGCCTACGCCACCCCGCTTAAGAATCAA
>CAZJSU010000035.1:0-8054 GCA_964548765.1 uncultured Anaerolineaceae bacterium | reverse complement strand
AGCTTCGGCCTCCATAGGCTCGCCGCCCATCAGCGTGGAGGGGCCAACCACGACCGCCTCGCCCACGCGCACCGGGCCGTCCGCGCCTTCCACCGTGCCGAACTCGTAGACACCGGCCTCGCCTGTGTCATAGTGCAGCATCGGAAAGACCATCTCGCCGGGGTCCTCGCTGAGGGTGACGACGATGTTGGTGTTGAGGCCGGGGCGCAGCGGCGCGGAGCCGATGACCGGGCCGGGGCTGCCGTCGGCGTTGCTGTGGATCGCCAGCCAGCCGGGGGCATCAATCACCGCCGAGGGGATGGTGAGCGTGGTGCCGTCCAGCGTGGCGTTAAAGTCAATCGAAGGCGCGGCGGGAATGGCGAAGGTCACGACCTGATCGTTGACGCGCACCGGGCCGTCCGCCCCTTCGACGGTGCCGAACTCATACACGCCCACTTCGCCCGTGTCCACATGCAGCATCGGCCACAGGACGGGAGTGATGTCGCCGGAAAGCTCGACGATGACGTTTTCGTTCAGGCCGGGGTTCACCTGTGTCTGCCCCAACACCGGGCCGGGGCCGCCGTCGCTCTCGGAGTGGATGACCAGCCAGCCGGGTTCTGCCGCCAGCACCGAGGCCGCGACCACAGAGGTGCTGCCCATGCCTTCCATGCCATCGCCGGGGGTGATGACCTGCGCGCTGACGCGCATGTGCGGCACTGTCCACAGCGGGGTTACGGCGACGCGATCATTGACGCGCACCGGGCCGTCTGCGCCTTCGACGGTGCCGAACTCATACACGCCCACTTCGCCCGTGTCCACATGCAGCATCGGCCACAGGACGGGAGTGATGTCGCCGGAAAGCTCGACGATGACGTTTTCGTTCAGGCCGGGGTTCACCTGTGTCTGCCCCAACACCGGGCCGGGGCCGCCGTCGCTCTCGGAGTGGATGACCAGCCAGCCGGGTTCTGCCGCCAGCACCGAGGCCGCGACCACAGAGGTGCTGCCCATGCCTTCCATGCCATCGCCGGGGGTGATGACCTGCGCGCTGACGCGCATGTGCGGCACTGTCCACAGCGGGGTTACGGCGACGCGATCATTGACGCGCACCGGGCCGTCTGCGCCTTCGACGGTGCCGAACTCGTACACGCCCACTTCGCCCGTGTCCACATGCAGCATCGGCCACAGCACCTGTGTCGGCTCGCCAGAAAGCTCAACCGTAACCCCTTGATTCACGCCCGCGCTGACCTGTGACTGGCCGAGGACAGGGCCGGGGCCGCCGTTGTTGTCGGAGTGGATGACCAGCCAGCCATCGGCCTGCGCGATGACCGTATCAATAGTGACGGTGCTGCCTTCGAGAAGCTGGTCGCTGACCGCGATCAGGTCTACGTTAAAGCCGGGGGTGATGACGGCATCGGACGCATCGCGCACCGGGCCGTCCGCCCCTTCAACGGTGCCAAACTCATAGACCCCGACCTCGCCAGTGTCGGCGTGCAGCATGGCGAACAACTGTGGCGTTGCCATTGCGGTATCAATCGTCACCGGAATGTTGAAGTTCCAGCCGGGGTTGAGCGCGGCGTGGCCGATCACCGGGCCGGGGCCGCCTTCGCCGTTATCAATGTGGATGACGATGAAGCCGGGGCCGCTGCTGTAAGCGCTGGCGATGGTCACGGTGCCATCAAGCGAGACCTGATCGGCCACTTCTACCGACGGCGCGTCCATCGCATCCTGTGCGCTTAAGGGCGCGGCCAGCGCGAGGACAAACAGGCAAACGAATAAAAAGCTCAAGTATTTCCTGAACATCTTTCTCTATTCTCCTTCTTCCCGAACAAAATGTATTCCCGAAGCAGGGTACAGCAATATATAGGGGTGATTGGGGAGAAATGGATTTTACGCGCGCCGCGCCTCTCAGCAATTTTTAATATTTGCGGCGAGGACGTAAAAGCCCCCTGCGCTGGCAAGGGGCTGCGTCACTCTTAGAGAAAGTGTTGTTCTGGAAAGGTTAAAGTCAGTCTTTAAATGCCGGGACCGGGCGCGGAGCGGCACGGTACACCGGGCGCAGATGCGTGATACGCGCCGCGAAAGCGACAGGCATCAGCCGCGCCAGATAGCGCACGTGCATGACCAGGAGGCGCAGCGTGTTAACGCGCGAGCGGCCAGCAGTGCGGCGGCGCAGATGCACCGGTATTTCCGACACGCGGTAACGGCGCAGGCTGGCTTTGACGAGCAGTTCGGTGCTGGCAAGCGCGCCATCCTCATGCAGCGAGAGCTTCTCTACCACCTCGCGGCGGTAAGCACAGAACATGGATGTCCAGCTATGCACACGGCGGTTGACCAGCACGCGGTACAGCAGCGAGGCGGCGCGACCGAGCAGCATCGTCCCCTGCACCGAGCCGTTCGGGTGATAGGGCGAAGCGGTTGCGATGTCGGCGTTGTCTACCTGCATCTTCGCCAGAAGCTGCGGAATGAGGCTGAAGGCGTAGGTGCCATCGAAGTCGGTGGTGATGATGATGTCGCCTGCCGCGTGCTGGAAGCCGGTACGCAGCGCGGCACCGATGCCCTGATTGCGCTGGTGGCAGATGACGTGTGCGTGTGGATCACCGTTAAAGGCCGCGCGCAGCAGTTCGGCGGTGCGGTCGCGGCTGCCATCGTCTACGAGAATCAATTCGACCTGGTGGGACTGGCGAAGATAGGCCAGTACACAGCGAAGGCCGCGCGCGGTTTCTTCCACCCCGCCGGCTTCGTTATACACTGGAATCACCAATGACAGATTCATCTTTTGGGTTCCTCATCCCTCCTACGACTATTTAGGACTGTAGTCCTATAGCCTTGCAAAGTCCTAACGGAAATATAACAAACCGAATTAAGGCTGTAAAAAGTCGTAGAAGGGTATGAGGAATGGCTTAAACGAGTTCTGGCACCTCGCTGGATTCCTGAACCACGTCTGCAACGTCTTCGTCGGGGCGCAGAAGCAGCGCCGGGATGAGCGCCAGCCCGCACATGACCGCGCCGACAAGGCCAAGCTCGGCCAGCACCTGTACGGTGACGCGGGCGTACGTCTCCACCGCCAGCGAGGGGTCGCCCACCGCGCTGCCTAACTCGACAGCGGCAAGCGTGTTGACGCGCTGGAGCGAGATGGTGGTGAGGGCGGAGACGCTGATGGTCATGCCGATCAGCCGCAGGATAATCACCAGCGCCGAGGCCACGCCGCGCTCGTCCTCACGGGCGGCATTAATGACCGCCGCGCTGATGGGCGAGAAGGTCAACCCCAGGCCGATGCCGATCACCGCCATTTCCAGCGCGATGATCGCTTCGGGGATTTCGATCGTCCACGTCTGCCACACCGTGAGAAAACCGATGATCGCCAGCACGAGGCCGATAGCGGTCGTCCAGCGATAGCCGAGGCGGTCACTTAGCCAGCCGCCGGGGACAGCGGCCAGCGCCATCGGCACGGTCAGCGTGGAGAGCAGCAGGCCGACCTTGAGCGCGGCTTCGGTCAGGTCGGCGGCGCTTTCCTGGCGCACGTTGATCAGAATCGGCACGCTGACGAGGCCGATAACCAGACAGAACCCGACAAACAGGTTGACCAGCGCCCCGGCGGAGATATTGCGCCGCCGGAACATGGACGGCTGAATGAGCGGGTCTTTCACGCGCGTTTCGACCAGCACAAAGCCGAGGAAAAAGAGCGCGGCCAGCGCCAGCATGGGGCCGAAGTACGCCGGAAGCTGTGAGAGGTCGTCAAAGCCGCCCGCGCTGCTGGAAACCTCGACGTTCGCGCCCAGGCCAACGTTCAGGCAGATGAGCGCGCCGCTAATCAACAACGCGCCGAGATAGTCGAAGCGGCCTTGCACGCGGTGCTGCGGCACCCGGCGCAGCGCCCACAGCACCAGTGCAATCGTGAACAGCGTCAGCGGCACGTTGATCCAGAACAGCCAGTGCCAGTGTATGTACTGCACCATGAGGCCGCCGTAAAGATGCCCCAGCACCCAGCCGAGCGTATCCACCGCAGCGACCAGCCCCAACGGGCGCGCGCGGCGGGCAGGCGGGAACAGGTCGCCCACCAGCGCGAGGCTGACCGGAACCAGCGCCCCCGCGCCAAACGCCTGCACCACGCGCCCGAAGATGAGCGCCTGAAGGTTGACGTAAGCGATATCTGGCCGCTGGCCGAGGCGGCGGTACAGGTTATAGAGAATCTGCGTCGGGGCCTGGTCGGCAACGGCCACCAGCACCGAACCGACGATGAAGATCGAGAGGCAGACGACATACACCCTGCGCCGACCGACCAGATCACTCACCCGCCCCATAAACGTCATACTGACGGTATAGGCCAGCAGGTAGCCGCTGAGGATCCACGCGGCATCATCGAGCGCGGTTTGCAGCGGTAGTTCCAGTTCGATAATCAGCTCTGGCAGGAAGGCCGAGACGACGGTTAAATCCAGCGCCCCGACGAATACCGGAATACAGATCACCACCAGCACCAGCCATGGGTTGATGCCAGCGGTATTTGCGGCCTGAGTACGGTTCATGGGGCGTTATTCCCCCGGCGCATCGAGTTGAGGTTCGGCGTTGATGTCATACACGTCCACCGTCCACGTGGTAGGGACGGGTTCGTCCTCGGTGACGGTTTCCGGCAGGCGGATGACAAAACGCACCGGCACGCGCTGTTCACGGTCTACATAAACATCCACTTCGGTGTTGCCCTGCACCATGATAATGCCCGCCAGCAGCGCCGAAATATCCGTGCCGTCGGCGGTGCCTTTCAGGTGATGCACGCGCGTGTCGTCCTCAAGGTTGGTTTCGCCGACATATTCCAGATCAATCAGCGCATTGAGCGCGGCCTGAAAGCCGGTGTCGTCGGCGATGAGCGCCTGCGGGTTGAAGCCCTGCGCGAAGGGCTGGTTGAGCCACTCGCCCCCGGTCAGCACGGTGTTACGATACCACTGCTCATCCCCGCGCGAGAAGATGTCCACATCTGCCGGGATACCCGCCACGATTAACCGGACGTTGCCTTGCATGGTTTCCGGCGCGACATACTGCGCCCGCGCCTGCCGGAAGAAGACATCGGCACCGAAATCGGTCTGCACGGCGTAAGGCGCGCCCGTGCTGAGGACTTCCATACGGAACGTCTCGCTGGCGCGGATGTTATCGCCCGCTTCGGTCACTAGCGCGAGCGGGTCGGGCGGGGGTTCGGTGGCTGTTTCGCCGCTGCACGCCGCAAGGAACAGGACGAAGAACACAAGAAAACCCAATCGTGGCACAAGCATATCCTTTGCTTTGGTGGGCGGGGTGAGCAGGCCAGCGCAGCCGCCTGTCAGCCAGCAAAAACAACGGTGCTGCATCAGGCGCGGGGCATTTTACCCGCCGCCGAAGCCCGGCACCTCGCATTATAGTAATTCAAAATTGCTCTACGTTTAAGGCCGGATGAGGGTTGCATCATTCTTCGCGCGGCGGGGTGGCCTGTGGGTGATGCGGGTCGCGCGGCTGGAAAGGCACATACTGGCGCGGCACCGCGTTTTCGATCTCGGCCAGCACGCGGCGAAAATTCTCGGCGGGCGAAACCAGCGAATCCACGATGAGCGCGTTAGCCCCCCACGGCTGGTAATACTCACGCATCCGCAGCACGTCCTCCCAGCCGACAGGCTTCCAGCCGGGGACGTAATGCACCCGGCTTTCCATACGGCTGCGCCATACCGCGTCATCAGAACAGGTGCAGTAGATGGCACAAAAGCGCGCGCCATAGCGCCCGGCGATCTCGCTGGCGACCATGCGGAAATGATCGAGCGGGAAGGTCGCGTCCAGAATGACGCTCACGCCCAGGTTGAGCTGTTCGTCGGCCTGATCGAGGATGATGTAATACCCATCGCCCGTGTTCTCCGCCGCGAGGTGATGGTCGCGCAGGACGCGCTGGACGCGATCCTTGCTGAAAACAGGCAGATGAAGCTGGCGCGCCACCATACGCGCCAGCGTGGTCTTGCCGCTGCCGGGCATCCCGGCGAAGAGAGTCAATGTCGGCTGCATAAAAGGTTACTTGATCTTCGTCCACGTGCCGTTGTCGCCGCCGGAGAAGCGATAGACCGCGCCGCCGGGGGCATCTATGTAAAACGCGCCGCCCTGCTCAAACTGGATGGTGCGGTTGCCCTGACTGGCGCTATCGGTCCCCCAACCGATGGCGTTAATCCACTGGATGTTAGAGCCAGATAGCGGCGAACTGGTATTCACAAACGCCCAACGGAACATATCCTGTGGCCTGCGTAGGCCGGAGGGCGGCGGGTCAAATGAGATATTACTGCCGTCCCAGCCGTTGGTATGGGCGATATAACGATTATCCTGATTGGTCAGGCCGTAAATGCGGTCGAGGCCGTTAGCGTTGACGTAAATCATCACGCCACGCTCGAAGGGCTGGTAAGCGCCCTGCCCAATCGCGCCGAGGGCAGTGGGGCAGCCCGCGCCGGGCGGGGCGAACTCGTTGCCAAAGAACCACGCGATAGGACAGGTGACGCTGATCGAGAGCGACCCGGTGGCCTCCTGCGCGCCGCGAATGGCGACAAGGCGATAGACCACGACGCTGCCCGCGTTGGCGGGAATGGTGACGGGCAGTTCGCCTGTCGGCACCACCGAGAACGACTGCACCACCGCGCCCTGCTGGTTCAACTGGTCAATGCGCGATGAATCGCTGATCGTCTGCCAGCGCAGGGTGACGACTCCACCGGGCGCGGCCTGTAGGCTGCTGGCACCGAAAAAGATAATCTGCGGTACACTGGATGTCGGCGAGGCGGGCGGCGTATCAGTCGCGGTCGGGGTCGGCGTGTTGGTGAAGGTAGGCGTAATCGTAAACGTTGGCGTGATGGTAAACGTCGCCGTAATCGTTGACGTGTGCGTGACGCTGGGCGTAAACGTCGGCGTGATGGTTGGTGTGTGGGTCAGCGTTGGGGACAGTGTGGGCGTTGGCGTATCCGTAGGCGTGGGCGATGGGGTAATGGTCGGCGTATCGCTTGGCACCAGCGTCGGCAGCACAGCCAGCGTTGGCAGTTCACCCACTTCCTGCGCTTCCGGCTGGCAGGCCGCAGCCACCACCAGCACGAATATGATAAGCCCCAGATACCAGAGTTTTGCTTTCAGTCGCATGGATGGCCTCCAGTAAGCGGGATAAATGTTGGCGAAACGAATAACCTCTGTAATGATACTCATAACACTCGCGGCTTGCCAACAAAATGCCACGCCGGCGGCGGTACTTTTGTCGCCCACGACGGCAGTACAGCTTGACGCGCGCGCCACCACCCCGCCGCGTATGATCGCGCCGCGCCCGATGACCCCGTCCCCCACCATGCCCCCACTCGTGGCTTCCAGCGCGAACCCCACGTCGCCCCTTGCCCCCACCGCGCAGGTTTACGTCGAGCCAACGCCTGTGCCGGGCAGCGTCGTCATCGGGCGCTCGGTGGAAGGGCGCAGCATCACCGCGCGGCGGTTGGGCAGCGGCGACAGGCTGCTGCTGCTGGTGGGCGGGATGCACGGCGGCTGGGAAGCGAACACGGTGACGCTCATCAACCAGCTTATGACGCATTTTGACGAGAACCCGGACGCGATTCCGCTGGAGGTGGCGCTGGCGTTCATCCCGGCAGCGAACCCGGACGGTCTGCTGCACGGGCTGGCCCCGGAAGGGCGCTTTAACGCTCATCGCGTAGACCTCAACCGCAACTGGGGCTGCAACTGGTCGGCACAGGCGTACTGGCGCGACCAGACCGTGAGCGCGGGCGACGAGCCGTTTTCAGAGCCGGAAACACGCGCCATCGCTGAGTACATCCAGCGCGAACAGCCCGCAACCGTGTTGTTTTATCACAGCGCGGCGGCGGGGGTGTATGCCGGGACATGCGGCGGCGAAGTGGGGTCTGGCCTGATGTCGCAGCTTTACGGGCAGGCAGCGGGCTATACTTACGGGCAAGCCTTCAGCGCGTACCCGGTGACAGGCACGGCGGCGACATGGGTGAACAGCCTCGGCATCCCTTCGGCAGACGTAGAACTGCAAACGCAGACCGATAGCGAGTTCGCGCGCAATCTGGCCGGGGTGCTGGCGGTGATGG
>CAZJSU010000034.1:0-43214 GCA_964548765.1 uncultured Anaerolineaceae bacterium | reverse complement strand
TGGTTTAATCCCCTGCCTCGACCGCCATTTTCACCGTATTGAGGCGGCTTTCCACCACTGGCTCGCCGTCATGATCGGGCAGGCGATCTTCGACCTCGCGCACCGCCGGGATGAGATAGCCCACCGCCGACACCGCCATGCCCAGCAGCGCGGTACACAGGAACATGAGCGCCATCCCCGCGCCCGGCCCTGTCCCCACCAGCCCGCCAAACGTCTCCACCAACGCGCCGCCGGGCTGCATGGCTGGCTCGAACACGCGGTCGGCCAGCGGCCCGGCCAGCAGATAGCCGAGGGGCGTGGCCGCGTTGCGGAGCGTCTGCTGCACCGAAAAGACGCGCCCCTGCACATCCGGCGGCACCTTGACCTGCCAGATGGAGCGCTCGCCGCTGGTGATGAACGGCACGAAGAACTCGGCCACGAAGGCCGCGAACACCCACAGCGCCAGCGTCTGCCCGACAGCGAACAGAAAATCGCCCAACAGGAACGACACAGCCGTGAAGCCCAGCGCGGCGTGAATGCGCTTGCGCGGCAGCCCCACCGTGCTGACCACCAGCCCGCCGACCACCCCGGCGATGCCCAGCGCGCCGCGCACCATCGCCAGCGCCAGTTCGTCCCCGCCGGTACGCGCCAGAATCATGGCGGGCATCACGCCGTAGTAAGTCAGCGTGGCGAACAGCACAATGCCAGTGAAGATGACCAGCAGGCCGAGCAGGCCGGGGCGCTGCCGGATGTAGCGAAAACCGAATTTGATCTCGTGCCACATGCTGCCCTGCGCCTGCTGGCCTTCCGCGCTTTGTGGTGGCCGGGGGATGCGAATCAGCATCAGCGTGAGCCACGCGAACGTAAACGTCGCCAGGTCAACGAAGATGACCGCCTCCAGCCCGGAGGCTTGCAGCAGCAGCCCGGCCAGAAACGGCGCAAGTACGTTCGGCGCGGAAAGCGACAGCGCGCGCAGGCCGTTCGCGCGGGCGTAGTGCTGCTTGGGGACAAGCACGCTGATTACCGCCGACTTGGCCGGAAGCTGGAACGCCTCAAACGCGCCTGTCAGCGCTTCCAGCACATAGATATGCCAGATTTCCAGCTCGCCTGTACTGTACAGCAGCAGCACCAGCAGCGTCATGATGCCCGCGCCCATGTCGGTGAGCAGCATCACCTTGCGCCTGTCGAAACGGTCGGCCACCACGCCCGCCACCGGGCTAAGCGCTACGTACAGGATGAACGAAAAGAAGCCGATCATCGCCAGCGTGGTCGCCTCGCCTGTCTGGTCATACGCCCAGATCATCAGCGCGAAACGGGTCATCGCCGTGCCGATCAGCGAGACAAGCTGGCCGACCCAGATCACCATAAAAGTTTGCATTCCGCCAGCGCGGGACAGATTACGAAGCATACACAAGCCTTTCCTGCTCTACAGAGCGTGAATCAAAAAAACCGCCGGAGACAGAAGCACGCTCGCAGCGGTCAGATTATGTAAAAGTTGATGTCTAAATTATGGCTTTTACGCTTACTGGGCCGCTGGCGCACCGGGACTGTGGGCAGCGGCTTTTTCCATCATAATGTACAGACAATTGGCAGAAGGAGACATTCTTTACCATTTGGTGGTCAATATTCTCGTTATCATTATAGGCAGGTTTTCCGCTTCTGCAAGAGGTCGCGGTTGCCCATCGAATTCTGGCGCGGTAGAATGCGCTTGTTGATGCGCCCTGCGGGGCGCAAATTTGTGAGGGGGTTCAATTAACCTTGGGAAAACAAACGATCAAGCCCGAAGCGCTGTCGCCGCGTGTAAGCACCGAAGCCGTGCGTAAGCATGTGCCGTGCAACCTGTGCGGCAGCGAACAGCGCCAGCCACACTGCCCGGAAAATGGATTGGGGCTGGTGCAGTGCCAGAGCTGCGGGCTGGTGTATGTCAGCCCACGCCCGGACGCAAACGAACTCTACGCGCTCTACGGCGAAACCTATTTCCATAACAACGAATCCGGCGTGGTCGGTTACACCGATTACATTAAAGACGAGGACAACATCCGCCGGACGGCAGCAGGCCGCCTGAAGTTCACCGAACGCTTTGTGCAGGCGGGCAGGCTGCTGGACGTGGGCTGCGCGGTCGGGTTTTTCATAGACGAAGCGCGCAAGCGCGGCTGGCAGGTGCAAGGGCTGGATGTCTCGTCTTTCGCGGTGGATTACGCCCGTGAACACTTCGGGCTGGACGCGCAGCACGGCTCGCTGACCGAACTGCAATTCGAGCCGGGCGCGTATGATCTGCTGACGATGTGGGATGTGATCGAGCATGTCCCCGACCCCAAAGCGTACCTCGCCAAAGCGGCGGAACTTATCCGCCCCGGCGGCGTGATCGCGCTGGCAACCCCCGACGTGGACAGCTTCCCCGCCCGGCTGATGGGCCGGCGCTGGGTCGGCTATAAGCTGTCTGAAGAACACATCTACTACTTCTCGATCAAGACGCTGCGGCGAATGCTGGAAGAAACCGGTTTCGAGGTGGTCAACGTGCGGCACGTGGGCAAATACGTCACGCTGCGCCTGTTTCTCGACCGTCTGGGCATGTATTTCCCGTGGCTGGCAAAAACGCTGGAACTGGGCGAACGGGCGTTCAAGCTGTCCGAGTGGGCGCTGTACGTCAACCCGTTTGATATTGTCGCCATCACCGCGCGGAAAAAGTGACCGCATCCTTGCCCCTCCCCGCTTTCGGGGAGGGGTTGTAAAATCCCCTCATGACTCACCGTTTCCAACCACCACAAATCGCGCTGCTGGCTGCTGTCCTGCTGTGCATCGGCCTGCGCGTCGGCATCCTGACCGCCTTCCCGCACATCTTCGACTTCGTGGCGACAGGCACAGTGCATGGCAGCGATGCCTATGACGACTACGCGCAGAACCTGCTGGCAACAGGCACTTATGGCCGCGTCCCCGGCCAGCCCGATGCCGCTATCCCACCGCTGTACAGTTACGCGCTGGCGCTGGTTTATGCGCTGTTCGGGCGCGGTTACTGGCAGGTCGGGCTGTTCCACACCGCGCTGGATGTCGCCTGCATCCTCATGCTGTACCACATCGGCAGGCGGCTGCTGCCACAGGGCGCGTGGGTCGGCGCGCTGGCGGGCGTGATGTACGCCTGCTACCCGTACCTGATTTTCCAGAACCTCACGCTGATTGACACGCCGTTTTTCATGTTCTGGCTGCATGGATTTGTGCTGCTGATGGTGCTGCTGCGAGAGCGCAAAGGGCTTGACCGCGTGACGTGGCTGCTGGCGATCCTCGGCGGGCTGGCACTTGGCCTGTCGCTGCTCACCCGCCCGATCATGCCGCCGCTGGCGCTGCTGGTGGCGCTGTGGTTCCTGTTCCGGCGCAGCCTGTGGCAGACGGTCATCCGCCTGCTGCCTGTCGCGCTGGTGGGCGGGCTGGTGCTGCTGCCCTGGATCGCGCGTAATTACGGCATCTACAACGCCTTCGTACCGATGACCACCACCAGCGGCGCGAACTTCTGGCAGGGCAACAGCCAGTACACGGTGGCGGTGTTCCGCGCGGGTTACGATGTGCAGTGGACTTCGCCAGACCTGCAAACCGAAGACCTGAACAGCCGGGAGGCCGACGCGGAACGCTTCGCGCTGGCGCTGGCCTACCTGCGCGAGAACCCCGACAAAATCCCGGAACTGCTGTGGGTCAAGTTTCTGGTGCATTGGAGCATAGACATCGCGCCGCGCTATAACCCGGTGGAAGGCCAACTGCCGCCGCTGGATTATCAGGGCGATGTCGAAATCACGGCGGGCGACGACGGCGGGATGACGATGGAAGGGCTGCCGCCGGGCGACCCGGTCGCCTTGTATTCTGAAGGTCTGTTCGATCAGGTCGGGCGGCTGGTACACCGTTTTTACTGGGGCGGGCTGTTCGCGCTGGGGCTGGTGGGCGTGGCCTTAAGCGCGCGTCACTGGCGCGAGGTATCGCTGCTGTGGTTCGTGCAGATCAGCATGACGCTGGTATACGTGGCCTTCCACCCCTCGACGCGCTACCGTGTGCCGAGCGACCCGCTGTTCTTTCTGTTTTCGGCCTATACGCTGGTCTGGGTATGGTCGTGGTGGCGGGCGCGCCAGCGGCAGGGCGAAGCCGCCGCGCTCAGTCCTCAGCCCGATTCCTGATCTCCGCCCGCCCCTTTTTCGCCAGCAGCCCGCGATACAGGCTGTCGAGGTCGCTGATGAGGCGGTCAATACCGTAACGGCTGAGCATGGCCTCGCGGGCGGGCGCGGGGTCTGGCGGGCGATGCAGCGCCAGCATGATCGCGTCGGCCAGCGAGTTCACATCCTGCGGCACGACCAGCAGCCCCAAACGACCGTGATCGAGCATATCCGGCACGCCGCCGACAGCAGTTGCCACCACCGGGCAGCCCGCCGCCAGCGCCTCCATGATCGGTGTGGGGGTGCCTTCGCTGGTGCTGCTGTTCACCAGCACGTCCAGATCACTGTAGAGCGCGGCCAGTTCATCCAGCGGCAGCCACCCGGTCAGCGTGACCGCCTCGCTCAGCCACAGATCGCGGATGAGCGCCTCCACCTCGTCGCGGATTTCACCCTCGCCCACCAGCACGAAGCGGCACGCGGGCAGGCGCTGGCGCACCAGCGCGGCGGCCTCCAGAAAGCGCAGCGGGTCCTTCACCGGGGTCAGCCGCCCCACCAGCCCGATCAGCGGCGCGTCCGGCGGGATGTTCCAGCGCTGGCGAAAATGCCCCTGATGGCGTGGGGTATCGGCAAACGGCGAGAGGTCAAGCCCCAGCGGGAGAATGGTCATCCGGCCTTTGCGGGCGATGCGATAGGTTTCGGCCAGTTCGTGGCGCAGGTTTTGCGTCAGGGTAATGATGGCATCGGTCAGGCGGGCGGTCAGCCGTTCCAGCAGCACAAACACCTGCGTCAGCAGCGCGGGAAAGTGGCTCTTGAAGGCGTGCGTATGGAAGGTGTGGACGATGACCGGAACGCCAGCCAGATAGGCCGCCCAGCGCCCGACAAACCCGGCTTTGGCGAGGTGGGTATGCACGATGTCCGGCTGGTAGTCGCGCATCAACCGGTAAAGCTGGTACACGACGCGCGCGGTATTGATGGGATCGAGCGAGCGCCCCAGTTCCGGGATGTAGACAGGCTGTACGCCGTGCGCCTGTGCGAAGTAGCCCATATCGCCCGCGTCGGCCTCGTGCAGCCCACAGACCAGAACGCTTTCGTACTCTGGCGGCGCAAATTTTTCGGCCAGCAGGGTTGCGTGCATGGCCGGGCTGCCGATATTCAGACGGCTGATAATATACATCACGCGAATCGGCGTGGCGCTCACTGTGGGCGCTCCGGCACATTCGCCAGCAGCCGCGCATAAAGCGCCAGCGTCTCCGCGCAGACCTGCGCCAGCGAAAACTCCGCTTCGGCGATCTCGCGGCCACGTTTGCCCATCTGCGCGCGCAGTTCGGGGCTGGCGATCAACCGCCGGAGCGCGTCGCACAGTGCCTCGGTGTCATGCACAGACACCAGCAGCCCATTCTGCTCATGACGGGCGATCTCACGACAGCCGGGCGTATCGGTCGTCACCAGCGGCCTGCCACAGGCGGCGGCCTCAATCAACACTTTAGGCACGCCTTCGCCATACGACGACGGCAGGCAGATGATGTGCGCCTGCGCGTACACCTGCGGCATGTCATCGCGCCGCCCCCACCATTCGACCACGCCTTCCACCTGCCACTGTTCCAGCGTCTCCGGCGGCACAGCGGCCGGGCTGCTTGGCTCGGCATAACCCACGATGACGAATCGCGCGGCTGCGCCTTCGCCCTTCAACCGTCGCGCGGCCTCCACAAACTCGCCTACGCCCTTCTGCCACAACAAACGCCCGGAGAACAGCACCACAGGCTCGCCCTCGGCTTCTGGCTGCGGCTGGAATACGTCCATATCCACGCCGGAGCCTTTAATCACCATCGTTCGTGCTTCGTCCACCAGGCGCTGCCGGACAAACAGCGCCTGATCGTCCGGGTTCTGGAAAATGGTGCAGGAGTTGGGGTGACGAAGCGCGGCGCGATAGGCCAACTGCACACCGCCGCGCAGCAGCGCCGCCTTGTTCCCCTGCGCGGTAAAGACATAGCCCAGGCCGCTCACGGCGTTGACCACTGCCGGCACGTTGGTCTGCCGCACGGCCAGCCCGCCGTAGAGGATGGCCTTCACGGTGACGTGATGGGCAATATCCGGCTGCAGATAGGCATACAGGCGGCGAATGGCGCGCACGGCAGCGCCCTCGGCGCGGGGGTTGGTGCCGTGCTGGCTAAGCGGCAAAGGGTGCAGCGGGAACCCGGCTTGCAGGATGCGCGCGGTGTTCTCGGCATCGCCCGCCGCTGTAGCGACATGCACATCGTAACCCGCCTCACGCGCGGCCAGCGCCAGCGGCAGCCTGTGCGAGACAAAAAAGCGTGGGATATTGACCAGATAGAGCAGACGCGGCACGTTAATCTTCAACCAGTTCGAGGGAGTCTTCGGCGGCTGCTACAGGCACAATCCCGACCGCCTGCGCCAACCGGGTATAGGCCGCCCATGCGCTGGCGGTTGCGTCTTCCAGATCAGCGCGTGTGACCTGCTGACCATTCCGCGAGCCTTCGATGGCGACTTCCAGCGCGCGCACCCGGCTGACCAACGCCATCCCCAACCGCAGCCGCGCCCAACCGTGAAAGCGCCCTTCCGCCCACTTCGCCGTCCAGTACGTTAAAGCCAGCGTCAGCAGCGAAGTGGAGATCGCTGTCAGCGTGTTCAGCCCTTGATCCTGAAACTGCGAATCGAGATACACGCGCAAATAACCGCCGATCAACAGCACGGCCAGAAACACAACCAGTGTCACGGCCAGCGTTCTGCCAAAAGCGGCCAGCATGGGGGCAGTCGTGCGCGAGGTTTCCTGCTGGATCACCTCGCGGACATAAAGCGCCTGTTCCAGTGTAGAGCGATGGGAAGACATCAGCCGTTCCTTACTACTCGCCAAAAACATCCTTGAGCGCCAGCGTGAAGCCGGGCAGCACCTCGCCCCCATCCAAAACATCCGTCACGATCTGCGGCGGCTGGCCGGGTTTATAGACGACAACTTCCTTGTCCAGCGGGTACACCACCCAGACGGTTGTTTCAGCAGCCAGATAATTGCCAACTTTGATCGAAAGACGTTTTTCAGAATCAGTCGGTGAAACAACCTCAACCGCCAGGTCAGGGGGATTGGGGTTGTAACCTTCGTGGGGCAGTTCCGGCTGGCGGGCTTTGGAGATGAAGGCGACATCTGGCGCGTAACGTTCGCCAAAAACGCGATAGCCCCCGGCCTCTCCTGTGACAAATCCTAAGTCGTTGTCCTCAACAAAAGTGGCTACTCGACGGTTAATCCGTGACGCGATATAAGAGGAATATGGATTGGATGGCACTTCGACAATTTCCCCCCCGACGAACTCAAACAGGCGCTCGGCGTTTTCCGGCAGTTCGGTAAAGTGTTCAAACGCTTCGACAGTCAGTTGTTGTCTTTGCAGGGTCATGATTCGTATCCCGACTTTTGAACTCGATTGTACCACACTCACCCGGCCAGATTCAGGCGAGCGCGTGGTACAGACGCGCGGTCTGTTCCACCATGCGGGCAGCGCTGAAATGCGTTTCAAGGCGGTCTTCGGCCAGCAGCCCCATGTGCAGCGCCAGCGCGCGATCACTCAAGAGCAGGGTCAGCGCCTCGGCCAGCGCCGCCGGGTCACGCGGGGGGACAAGCAGCCCGGTTTCGCCGGGGATGACGATTTCTGGCAGCGAACTGACCGCGCTGGCGATCACCGGCACACGCTGCGCCATCGCCTCCAGCGCAACCAACCCAAAGCCTTCCCACAGGCTGGGCATCAGAAACACGTCGAAAGCAGCCATGAGCTGCGGCACGTCGTCGCGCCAGCCCAGAAAACGCACCTGTTCGCCAAGCGGGCGCGCCTCGTTTTCAAGGCGCTTGCGTAAAGGGCCGTCCCCGGCGATCACCAGCCGCGCCTGCGGGAAGCGGGCGGCGATCTGCTGAAAAGCCTGCAAGCCGTAAGCCACGCCCTTCTGCTCGACAAGGCGACAGGCCATCCCCACTACGGGCGCGTCGGGCGGGATGCCCAGCGTTTCACGTATGGCAGCCCGCAGATGGGGGCGCTGTTCGCCGCGTGTCGGGTCAACCGGAAGGCCGTAATAGATGGTATGGACGCGGTGCTGCGGCGCGCCCTCGACTTCGATCGCAAAGCGGCGCACCGAGTCGGAGATGGCGATGCCCGCTTTCACCATGCGCCACAGCGCCCGGTTGGTCAGCTTCAGCGGCAAGCGGCGGCGAAAGGCGTTCTCGTTGTGGCGTGTGGAAACAACAGCCGGGACACGTGCCAGCCGTGCCGCCGGGATGCCGTACAGGTCGGCGTGCTGCAGATGGGTGTGGACGATGTGCGGGGCGCTGGCGCGGAACATCTCGCGCAGGTGTGGCACCAGCCGAGGCGCGAGGTCACGCCGGATGACCACGCTTTCCGCCGGAACATCGCGTTCTGCCGCCAGTTGCAGGAAGTCGTGCATCGGCTTCCCCGGCTCGACCAGTACCAGCAGGCGCGCGTCGAAGCCCTGCGCCCGCAAACCGGGAAGCAGCGTGAGCAAGTGGGTTTCTGCCCCAGCGATGCCGGTGACTTTGATGAGATGAAGAACGCGCATAAAATCTGCTTCAGAATTCAGCTTTGCAGGGATGGGTTATGAAACCGTCCCCTGCGGAAAGAAATGACTGCCTCGTGAGTGTACTCAACTCCGGCTCAAATACCAATCCAGTGTACGGCGCAGGCCAGCATCGAAATCCACCACAGGCTCATACCCAAGCAGTTGGCGCGCCTTATCAACAGAAGCGCGCGAGTGTTTGATGTCGCCGGGGCGTTCCGCCGTGTGTATCGGCGCGATATCGGTGCCGAGCATGGCATTGAGTTTATCCATCAGCGCCAACAGGCTCACCCGCCCGCCTGTCGCCATGTTCATCGTTTCGCCCGCAGCCTCGGCAGGCGCTTTGGCGGCCAGCAGGTTGCCATGCACCACATTGTCAATGTAGGTGAAATCGCGCGACTGCTGCCCGTCGCCGTAAATGGTGGGGCGCTGGCTGTCAATCATGGCGGTGATGAACAGCGGAATGACCGCCGCGTATTTCGAGGTCGGGTCCTGCCGGGGGCCAAACACGTTGAAATAACGCAGGCACACCGTTTCCAGCCCGTAGACCTGCGTGAACGACTTGCAGTAAAACTCGCCCGCCAGCTTGGCGACCCCATAGGGCGAAAGCGGATTGGGCGGCAGTGTCTCGACCTTGTACTCCGCGTCCACATCGCCATAAGCGGACGACGAGGCGGCATAGACTACGCGCTTCACGCCCGCGTCCCGCGCGGCCAGCAGCACGTTAAGCGTCCCGGTGACGCAGTGTTCGTGCGTTTCCAGCGGGTTCGCCACGCTGCGCGGCACCGAGGGCAGCGCGGCCTGATGCAGCACATAATCCGCCCCGGCGAAGGCCGTGTCCAGCGCGGCCTTGTCGGTGATGCTGACTTCGTAAAATTCATAGCCGGAGAGATGCGCCAGATTGTCGCGTTTTCCGGTGGAGAGATTATCCACCACGCGCACGCGCTGGCCTTCGTTAAGCAGCCGTTCGACCAGATGTGAGCCGATAAAACCCGCGCCACCGGTTACGACATAAGTTTCGGTCATGCGTTCCTCTTTAATGTAAGCCGCCAAAGCGCGAAGATAACGAGAATCATTGCCGGGAGGGGTGCCTCCCACAAGGAAGCATTATTGAGTATCCACCTCACATCCCCATAAAAACGGGAGATTTCTGTGCTTCTGGCGCTAACTGGCTTTTCGGGCGTACAGAATCACGCCGGTATTGTGCAGCAGCTTCAGCCGCACCAGCGCACGATCCACCACACATAACCCGCGCAGCAGCGGCAGCGCCGCCCGGTCTGGCAGCCGCACCTGATGCGTGAGGTAGCCTGTCACCGCCGGGGCCTCAATCCGCCGCTCTACACTAAACCGCTGGCTGATAAGCTGCACCCAGTCATGCTCGCGCCCTACCCCTTCAAATGGGGACAGCCCCTCAGCCTCGATGCTGGCTTTGATGCGTTCCGGCGCGCGCAGCCCGAAACGCAGCAGCCCGCCAACCTTGTCCCGGTAGCTGACGTGCGTGGGCAGCACGAACATGAGCGCGCTGGCGGCCAGCGCTGTCGTCATGGCTTCCTCGCCCGCCGAGTCGGACACCCACAGCAGGCCGCCCGGTTTGAGCGCGTGGTGTATCTGCTCGATCACCGCGTCCATCCGCAGCAGGTGATGCAGCGTCCCTCTTACGGCGATGATGTCGTAGGTTTCGGCGGGGAGTTCCAGCGCGTTGAGGTCGGCGGTGTGATAGGCTGCGCTGCCGCTGACCGTCTCGCGGATGCTCTCATAATAACGCCGCGCCACATTGAGCGCCCGTTCGCTGATGTCCAGCCCGGTAGCCTGTGCGCCGCGTTGTGCCAGCGCCAGCGTGAGCCAGCCCGAACCGCAGCCCAGTTCCAGCGTGGTCATGCCGGGTCGCACATGGCGCAGAAATTCGTTGATGTCGTGTTTGTGGTAAATGATGTTATGGCGCAAATTCTGATGGAAACGCCAGTCGGGCGGCACGATCTGCGCGGCGCGCTCGGCATCTGCGCCCCACAGGGCGGCTTCACCAGCCAGTCGTTCCTCATACGTGGGTTGTTCGGCCATAAGTATACAACCGGGGCGACCCAACAGGCCGCCCCGCAAAAAGCTACTCCGGCTCTTGTGTGACTTCAACTTCAGCGCTGGTCAGGCCGGGCATAATGGCGAACGTGTCCACCACCTCCGCCAGATGGGTATAACTGGCGCGGCCTTCCTCGCTGTTCAGGTCTACCCCTGCCCCGTCAAAGCGCAGATTGGCTACGTGAAGCTGCTCGTCAGCGCCGTTCAGCAGCACGGCCAGCCCGCTCTGCTGGTCGCCATCCACTGTCTGATAGCTGTAGGCCACCGAGAAGCCTTCTTCCTCGCCACGAGTCACAGGCTGTACGCTGAGAACCTCAGCACCGGGGCGCAGTGTCTCCACCACAGCCCGCGCCGCGTCCTCATCCGCCACCGCGCCTTCGCGCGTCTCAAGCCGCAGGCTTTCGCCACCGCTGCCGCTGATGCTTGTCGGCTGGCCGGGCGCGCTGTCGGCCAGCGTCCAGCTTCCCGGATAGCGGATGATGTACTGGTCGCTGCTGTCGTAATACGCAGCCCAGTCAAACGGCGTATCCACAAAGGCCTCGTTCACGGTCAGCGACGCGGCCACACCATCCAGCACATGCAGCAGCATATCGGTCGCGTTCTCCGGTGTCACCACGCGCACCGAGTAAATCAGGTTGCCATCCGTCCATGCTTCCTGCCGCGCAACGTAAGTCTGGTTGTTCGAGGTCAGCACGAAGTCCATAATCACGCGGTCATCCTCGCGGCGGCGCTGGCCTGTCTCGCGCCAACTGGTGTAACGCCGCCAGCTATCCTGCAACCATGCGGTGGTAAAGCGCGCGTCCACATCATCCAGCGTCAACGCGGCGGCCTCGTCCTCACGCGGCGGCTTGTCCACATCCACCTGCACAACGCTCTGCGCGTCGAGGTTAGAAAGCGTGGCGCGCACCCCTTCCTGCATGTCGGGCGGGGCGCTGGCCTCCCAGCCGCTCGGCTCGGCAATCGTGAAAATGCCTGATGGGTGCAGGTACACTTCGTCAAAGGTGATGCTGCTGGGGGGCAGCGGCGGGGGGAAGGTCGGCGGTGGAGCCGCTGTCGGCTGCACCGGGTCTATTGTCTGCGTCGTGAGGTTGTTGCTGAATGCGGGGAGAATGGCTGTCGCCCCCATGACGACGACCATAAATATCGCAAAATAAGTAGCGAAGCGCCGCGAACTGCTCTGCATAAGTAAAAAACTCCGGTCAAAAACCCCTGCTCAATCGTTGAATCATAACGCAAACGCCTGACAATGTTAATAGTGGTTTGCGCGATGAGGCAGTATGCTATTATTATAAATTCGTAAAACACACTTAACGCTTTATTTAGGGGGAAAAATGACGACGATTGAAGAAACACCATCAGGCAACCTGCCAGAATTTAACCGCAAGGGCGACGACAAAATGGGGCTGGGGCATACCCCCTCGACACGCAGCGCCGAGTTGGTGGCCGGGGCGCGCGCGGTTTTAATGTCAAACGCCGAACATAATGCGCTGAGCAAGATTTCGGGGCGCATTACCGCCAGCGTCATCAGCCGCATTGATGGCAACACCAATGTCCTCTGGTTTTTCCCGGCGCGTATGATCGCGCTGGAAACCCTGACACAACGCTTTGCGCCTGCCGACAAGCCGGACTTGCTGCTGGTGGACCTGGCAAGCGGCTTCTCGCCACGCGGGCTGCACATGGCAGAGCAGTTCCCCAACGCGACAGTGATCGAAATTGACCTGCCGGATGTCGTCGCCGAGAAAAAGTCGCGCCTCACAAAAGGGCGTATCGCTGTTCCCGACAATCTCAACTGGCTTGAGGCCGACCTGGGCAAGACCGATCTAAGCGAGGTGCTGGACGGGCGGCAGGCCGATTTAATCACCTCTGAAGGGCTGACGCTGTATTTAACCCAGCACGAAAATCAGCGCTTTTTTAAGCAGGTAGCAACGTGCCTCGCGCCCGGAGGCACATTTCTGGTAGATATTTATTTTAAAGACAAAATTCAGCATGTGCGGCGTTCCCCGCACACCAATAACGCCGCTTCATTGATTCTGCGGATGGTGGGCGCGGTGCCGGGGCTTATGCCCGACAAAGCCACAGCAGAAAGTTATTTCACTGAGGCCGGCCTCACACAGGTGCAGGAATTCCCGCTGGCGGCCATGATGGAAGAACTGAACCACCCCAAGCCATTGGATGTGATTTCGATCATGGCGGGTGCAGCCCCCAGATAACCGGTCAGGCGGCAGTCTACAGCCATCGGTCAAGCGCGTGACTGTAGACTGCTGCCTTTTACGCTGCCCGGCTGGATCGCTACCGCCGCCGCACGAACCCCATCAGCAGGATGAAGATGATCGCGCCGATGAACGCCACCACCAGATCGGCCAGCGAGAACTGGAGAACGGGCAGCGCCAGATTGACACCAAGCGCGCCAAAAATCACGCCGCCCAGCAGCCCGCCGATCAGGCCGACGATCATATTGCCCAACAGCCCGAAGCCACGCCCGCGCAGCAGCGCCCCGGCCAGATAACCCGCCAGCGCCCCGGTGATTAACCAGACGATCAACTGCCCTAAACTGATGCTCAGTACCATGTGCTGTCCCCCTTAATAAAAAACGTCAGACGAGAGAATAGCATATTTCGGCGGTTCATGGTGAAAAACGTGCTGGCTCAGCGTGTCACGTGCAGCGTCCAGGTGCCTTCCTGCGCCAGCGGCGGGTTGGCTGTCAGCACAATGCGATAGAGTTCCGCCCCCCAGATGTTCCCCAACTGCGCGTCGGTGATGGCAATTGGCTCGACAGCGGCGCTGAATTTCTCCGCCGCGTAATGCACCCTTGCGTTCCCGGCCACGCGGCCATGCACCAGCGGGCGAGATGACAGTTGGATCGTGCCGGGGGTAGCGAGGTCAACCACGCAGGGCGTGAGCAGGTTCAGCATCAGGCTGTGCGGCGGTTGGGTCAGCTCATAGTCATCGCCGACAGCAACACCCGTCCCCGGCACCAGTTTCACGGCGCGATTCCAGCGCTTCACGCCTGCTTCCGGCGGGTACGCGCCAGCAATATCCAGCGTAAAGATCGTGCCGCTGTCGTCGGTCATGTAACCCACATTTCGCGCGGCGAACGCCTCGCCGGGGCTTTGCACCACGCCGTTGATGGTCGGCAGGTTGTGATAGCCGGACTGCATCGTCCAGATTTCATAGCGCTGGTCGCTGAAGGTTTTGACGCTGTAGGTTTCTACCCCGGCATCAATCAGCACGGGCAGGCCATCTACATAAACCACGAACTGCCCCACGTCGTTATGGTTGTGGCTTTCGGCGTTATGGCCGCCCTTGGCCGCTACATAAAAGCCATCGGTGGAGCGCGCGCTGTCCCGCGCGGTCATCACCTGAATTTCCGGCAGCCATACAGTACGCGGCAGCGGCGGCCAGGCTTCATGCGCGATCATGGCGGGCATCGCTTGCAGCGTGGGCAGTTCCCGCGCGAGGCTTCTGGTGGGGCGTTTGGGGTCGGTGATCGCCTCTTGGGTGGCCTCGAACAAGCCCTGACGCTGGGCCAGCCACGCGCCCATCGCCATCATTTCCGGGTCGTGGATATGCTGGCCGTAACGGAAGATCAGCCCTGCTTCAGGCTGGATGACGGCGGCTGCGTCGGCAAAGTTAACGAAATAATCCTCGGAGACCTGCACGCGGTAAATGAAGCGCCCCATTTCCTGAATCAGCGGCTCGTCAAACACGTTCACCTGCCCCGCCGTCGCCTGGTAGAGCAGTTCCAGACACTCGTACATGGACGCGCCCGCCCGCCCCCAGTAACCGGGGCCTTCGTCACAGCCGCCATCTGCTGGATAGGGGTCAATAAACCTGTCGAGGCTGCGCATGATTTTGGCGACTGCTGCCCGGCGGCGTGCCGGGTCTGCCTCGACGAACAGCACGCAGGCCAGCCAGTTAGAGTTCACCCAGGGGTTCCAGTTGTTGGGGCGGTGATCCGGGTCGGCAAAGCCCATCCAGCCGAAGTCGTCGCGCTCCAGGTTGGGGGTCAGCACACGCTCGTCAATTTCGCGCTCGATGCGCGGCGCGATCAGCGGCGACACCGCGTCAAGCTGTGGCCGCAGCAGGTAAAGCGCATAAGCCAGCAGGGCGGCGGTTTCCGCTACGAACAGGTCTACCGTGCGCTCGGTGGTATCGGGCAGGCCGCGCCCGGCCTTCTGCATCGTCAGATGCGCCGGAACGCCCCAGTACGATTCCTCGCAGATGAGCCACAGGCCGTTGACGATGGCATCCACAAAGCGCCCCTGCCCCTCCACACACTCGGCCAGCACCAGATCAACCACTTTACGGCGGCGCTCGAAATGCACATGCTCATAATTGGCGCGGTTGCCGATGCGCGCCACCTCTAAAAACAGCGTCGCCAGCAGCGGCGGCCACGAATATTCCAGCGCTTCATGGCCGTGCTGCAAATAACTGTGCCGGACAGCTTCGGGCAGCCCCTCCCAGTAAGCGCGTTCTCCGGCGGTTGCAAAAGGGTGCCAGTCTTCTTTGGGAACAAGGTTTAACTTTTCTGGCGCGTAGCGTTGTGAAAGCATAAGTTCCGGTATCCTTAAGTGCCATCGGTGTCATATCGCAAAGAACCTCGTCAAAGATAGCTCATGCAGGCAGCCCTGTCACGCGCAATCCAGCCCAGCGCCGCGCGTCTCCGCAGAAGATAAATTCGCTAACAATGCTCTTTTTGCTATACTGTTTCGCATGAAACGACTGCTCGCTCTACTCTGTCTGACATGCCTGCTGGCCGCCTGTGAACCCCAGGCGGCTGCCAACAGCGTGCCAACCGTGATCCCCTTCCCGACGATGACCCCCGGGCGCACGATTCGCGGGCTTCTGCCAACGGTTGCATCGCTTCCGCTGGACGGCAGCCCGCGCACCAACCCGGCAACTGCGGTCGCGCTGGCGATCCAGCCGACCCTCACGCCCGATTACACCGCCTGCCCTCCGGCGGCTGCGCCCGCGCTTGCGCCGCCCCCCGCCGACCCACGCGACATGGCCGACGAGATCACGCGCTTTTTATCCAGCGGCGGCACTCCTGCCGCGCTGGAGGCCGCGCTGCGCGAGGCGTGGGACGCGCTGGGCGAAAGAGGGGTGGTGCGCGCCGACCTTGACGTGACAGGCGAAGGCGCGCCGGATGTGCTGCTGGCCTTCAACGCGGGCAGTTCTGGCGGCGTGTTCATGATTCTCGGCTGTGCCGACGGGCGCTACCAGCCGCATTACCAACTGGTCAACCCGGACGGCATCCCGCAGTTGCTGTACGTGGGCGACATGAACCAGAACGACCGCCCGGAAGTGCTGTTCACCGCGCAGACCTGCACCATTCTGGAAGACAACGCCGGGGCAGACTGTGTGCTGGAAACCCGGCTGATCGGCTGGCAGCCACAGCAGGCGCGTTTCGAAAGTCTGCTGGTTGGCACGATTACCAGTCAGGAGCCGCCGGGCGTGAGCGATATTGACGATGACCGGGTGCTGGAAATCGTCGCGCGGCTGTCCAGCGCGGGGACAGCGCAGACCGGCCCGCTGCGTACCGGCATCCGCGTCTACGACTGGAACGGCGCAAATTACCTGCTCTCCATCACCCAGCTAGACCCGCCGCGTTTTCGTATTCAGATCATTCATCAGGCAGACCGCAGCGTGCAGCAGCGCGAGACCGACGCAGCCGTTGACCTGTACCAACTGGCACTCAACGACAGCGCGCTGCAAAGCTGGTTCAACGACGAGGCCGATACGCTCAACGCCTACATCCTCTATCGCCTGCTCACGGTTTACGCCTTCACCGAGGATGAGCGCCTGCTTTCGATCTATCAGGCCATCCTGACCAATTACCCGGATATACAGGCCGCGCCCGTCTACGCCAGTATGGGCATCACCTTCTGGGACACCCTCCAGCAGACGAACAATATGCGTAGCGCCTGTAATGCGGTTCAGGCTATAATCACGGCGCGGCCAGAAGCGCTTGACCTGCTCAACCGTTATGGCAGCCGCAGCCCAACATACACAGCCAGCGATCTCTGCCCATTCTGAGGCGATAAATTCGTTATATTCGGGGATTTCGTAGGGGCATGACGCATCATGCCCCCGCATAAACATACCACATAGAGGAGTCTCATGTCTGAAATGCTTACCTATTTTCAAAGCCAGCGGCAGGCCATGGTGGACCTGCTGACCGAGCTTGTCAATTATGAAACCCCCACCAGCGACAAGGCGGCGGTGGATAAACTGGGCCAATTCATGCAGCACCAGTTTCAGGCGCTCGGCGCGTCTTCCATCACCCGTCTGCCCCAGACCGAGGTGGGCGATTTCCTGCTGGCGAAGTGGCACGAAGACGCGCCCGGCAAGCCGATCCTGTTTTTGATTCACATTGATACCGTCTGGCCGTTAGGCACGCTGGCAAACCGCCCGGTAATGATTGACGAACAGGGGCGGCTGTTTGGCCCCGGCGCGATTGACATGAAAGGCGGCATTACTATCGTGCTGACCGCCATTCGCGGCCTGCGCGAACTCGGCCAGATGCCAGAGCGCCCCATCTGGGTGCTGATGACCAGCGATGAGGAAGTGGGCAGCATTCACTCGCACGCGGTCATCGAAGAGGTGGCGGCGCAGTGTGGGCTGGTGCTGGTGATGGAGCCAGCCACGCCGGAAGAAGCGCTTAAGACATGGCGCAAGGGCATCGCCAGCTACACGATTTACGTGGAAGGCCGCGCCAGCCACGCGGGCAACGCCCCGGAGCAGGGCATTAACGCGATTGTCGAGATCGCGCAGCAGGCGCTGGCGCTGAACGCGATGAACGACCTGAAGAACGGCACCTCCGTCGCGCTGACTACGGTGAAAGGCGGCATCGCCTCGAACGTCATCCCGCCCCACGCCGAAGGCCAGATTGACGTGCGCGTGCTTTCGGCACGGGCTTACGACGAGATCAACGAGAAGGTCATGAACCTGGAGCCGCATGTGCCGGGGGCGAAGGTGCGCGTAGAGCAGCACCACGCGCGCGGGCCGATGGAGCGTAATGAGCTAATGATAAAGACCTTTGCCCAGTGTAAGGCCATCGGTGAAAGCATCGGCCTCACCGTGCGCGAGGATGGCAGCGGCGGCGCTTCGGACGGCAACTTCACCGCTTACATGGGCATTCCCACGCTCGACGGGCTTGGCCCACAGGGGCGCGGCCTCCATGCCGAGGATGAACAGGTCGTGGTGGACAGCCTGCCGCGCCGCGCCGCGCTGATCGCCGGGATGCTGCGGGACTGGGTATTTGAATAATGACAGGCATAGGGTAAAGGGCGGTGTGTCGCCCTTTACCCGGCTGGTCAGCTCTGCACAGGCCGCTTGAGGGCGGCCTTCGCCCCCCGTTCTATCCATTCGAAGCTGACCAGTTCCCACCCAGCCTTGCCATACGTGTTCAACTGCTCGGTAAACTTGTCGGCATCGGCGTAATAATCAATTTCCTGATCTGCCTCCGCCAGGTCCACATCTCTGATATACACGACGAGGTATTCCCACTTTTGCATCTTCGGTCTCCGTGAATGGCAAACCCGGTTTATTGTATGGCTGATGGTGTACCCGGCGCAAATCGGGGCATCGCTAACGTGCCACCGCCACCGCCGAGGCGTAGTCCTTCGTATGCGTCAGGCTGATGTCCCACTCGGTTAAGCCCATCTGCGCCGAGATGGCCGCCGCCGCGCCGTGCAGGTGCAGCACCGGGCGACCACGCGGGTTATTGCAGCGAATCTCGATCTCCTGCCATGAAACATCACCGATGCCTGTGCCGAGCGCTTTGGCAACAGCCTCCTTCGCGGCCAGCCGTGCCGCCAGCCGCTGCGGCTTATCGTCACAGTCTTCCCGTTCGCCGGGCGTGAAGAAGCGCTTCAGGAAGCGCTCGCCCAGCCGGGCGATGCCCCGCGCGACCCGCTCATTTTCGATCATGTCAATGCCACAGCGCAGCATAGAGGCTCCTGTCCACAGTTTAAACCCGTTAAACACAGGCGACCGCACAGGCCGCCCATGCACGATTTTAACAAACATTCTTTATTTATGAAGATTGTCAAAAAATTAATGAAAAATTGTCACAACAGCGCGTTTTGGCTTTACACTAATGGAGATCATTCAGTTCATTCATGCGTCAGCAACAAAGGCAAAGCAAAGATGTCTTCATTCCTGTCTCGTAAGATCAATGAACAAGAGAAACGCGCCGCCGCCCAGCAGGCAGCGCAGGACGCGGCCTTTCAGGGTTTCGATTTTGATGAAGCAGATGAAGCCCCCGCTCCGGCGGCTGCGCCTGCCATCAAGCCGATCACAACTTCCCCGGCGCAGGCGGCCAACCGGGGCGGGCTGAGCGAGGCGGTCACGCTGGACACCGGGTATGTCGTGCCTCCCAAGCGCCAGACCAGCCCGCGCGTTACCCAGTTACGCAAGCAGTTACGCGCCAAGCTGCTGGCCTTCCCCGATGAGGCCGACCACTGGGACCGCCATGACCAGGCGAAGCAGGATATTCTGGTAGGGCGCATGAACACCATCCTGCAAAAGATGGGGGTCAGGCTTTCGCAGGAAGAGACGTTCGAACTGGCCGAAGGGCTGCTGGACGACCTGCTCGGCTTCGGCGCGATTCAACCGCTGATCGAAGACCGCAGCTATTCCGAAATCATGGTCAACGGCCCCGGCGTGATTTTTGCGGAACACAAGGGCAAAATTCAGGAAACCGAACTGGTCTTTGATGATGAAGATCACGTGTTATTCACCGCGCAGCGCATCGTGCGCCCCTTGCAGCGCAGCCTCAACCGCTCTAACCCGATGGTGGACGCGCGCCTGCCCGATGGCTCGCGTGTGCATATCGTCACCGAGCCGTCCGCCATTCAGGGAACGACCATCACCATTCGTAAATTCCCCGACAAGCGCCTGACAGTGGATGATCTGGTGAAGTTCGGCTCGCTGACCCGTGAAGTCGCGCAGTTTCTGGAGGCGTGTGTGGTCTCCCGGCTGAACATCGTCGTGTCTGGTGGCACTGGCTCTGGTAAAACGACACTGCTCAACGTGCTGTCCAGCTTCATCCCGGAGGACGAGCGCATCATCACCGTCGAGGACTCGGCGGAACTGAACCTGGCGCAGCGCCATGTCGTGCGGCTGGAAACCGCGCCCGCCATCCCCGGCACAGAACACGAGGGCAGGCTGGAAATCCGCGATCTGGTGAAGGGGTCGCTGCGTATGCGCCCCGACCGTCTGGTGATCGGCGAATGCCGTTCTGGCGAGGCGCTGGACATGCTTCAGGCCATGAACACCGGCCATGATGGTTCGCTCACTACCGTTCACTCCAACAGCCCGCGCGACGCGGTCGCCCGTCTGGAAACGCTGTGTATGATGGCCGGGATGGATTTACCCGTGATGGTCATTCGCCAGCAGATCGCCAGCGCGGTCAACCTGTTTGTGCAGCAGGCGCGCCTGAAGGACGGCAGCCGCAAGATCGTGCAGATCACCGAATTGCAGGGCATGGAAGGCGAGAATGTGACGCTTCAGGACGTTTTCATCTACCGCACCGCCGGCCATAACGGCATGGGTTACTCGCACGACGGCGGCGGCACACTGGAAGGCACAGGCTTCCGTCCGAACTTTGCCGACCAGTTTAAGCAGTACGGCTTCAACCTCTCCGCGAGGGTCTTCGGCGGCGGCAAATTTTCTTCGTAACGCTCAATAACCCGCCGTCTAAGCGAAATGTTATTCATTGTTGGGGCGATCCGGCAGGTCGCCCCGCTTTCAGCACTTGGCACTTTCCACGCCTCACTTTCTCTGTGAGAAGCACAACCGGATATAATAGAAGCGGCAACCAGATGAGGCATCGCCCCACCGATCATGCGTGTGCTGCTCAGAGCGTCCATCCTGTTAAGCCTGCTGTTCGCGGGCTGCATCGGCATCATTCGCGCACAGCCGTATCATGTCGTGCTGCGCGACCTGCTGTATTCGGGGGACTGCCAGAAACCGTGCTGGCACGGTATCCGCCCCGGCAGCACTTCCGTGGTCGAGGCCATCCTCCTGCTGCGCGCCGATGCATGGGTGTTGGGCGACAGCATCGAACGCATTGACCGCCGCCTGCGCTGGCAGTGGAGCGGGGCGCAGCACGAACTGATTGATGCATCCGAGCCGGGCATCCTGATCGTCAGCAACGAGCATGTATTTGCCGTCCACCTGCCGCTGAAAGTGGGTATGGGCGACCTGCAACTCAGCTTCGGCAGGCCGAACTGGAGCAGCCAGGGGCGCTACCGCGATGAGGCGTTTATCCAGTACGCCTACCCCGACGAACACCTCAGCCTGCTCTTGAGTGTCCCCTGCCCGATGGGTCGCCAGTCCTACTGGCACACCCGCCCGGAGATCACCCTCAGCGGCGGCTTCATCCGGGGGGTGAATTACAGGCCACAGTCGCCCTACCTCAAGCTATGTTAAGGATTTACGCCAGATATGTGCCAGCAGCGTTTCTGCTGTTCACGCTGACTATCCTGCTCATCCGCGCGCAGCCCTACGACGACAGCGCGCTGCGGACGTTCATGATTCCGCCGCCGGGCTGTGACGCGCCGTGCTGGCTGGGCGTGCGCCCGGGGGTAACGCATGTAGACGAGGCGATCCGCCTGCTGGAAGCGCATGAGTGGGTGCGGGCTGTCCGTAAAAATGGCGCGTTTTATGATCTGGTATGGAGCGGCACACAGCCAGCGTGGATTGACACCAGCTTCTCCAACCACTTCCGCGCCTCGGCGCTCATCGTTGAAAGCATCCGCCTGCGTACCCACGTCACGGTTGGCACGGTGTTCCTCACGATGGGTCGCCCACAGAGCGGCGCGATCAACACCCCGCTGAATATGGCCGGGCTGCGCCATACCGGGCGTTACACGCGCAACGGCATGGAGATCAACAGCCTTACCCGCTGTCCGATTGGGCATGACAGTGTGTGGCGTACCCCGGTCGAGATTCACTATCGCGCCCGCGCGGTGGATTATCACCCGTACCACTTCAACCTGGGCGACTGGCTGCAACTCCGCCCGTGCCGTTGAAGCCCTAGACGAGGTAGACGGCGGTGGAGAGGACGACCGCCAGCAGTGCGGAGACAACAGCCGCGCGGCAGAAAGGACGCACCCGGTTTTCCAGCAGGTTAAGCTGGGGGTCTACATGGCGCTCGTGATGGTGATTACCGCCGCGATGACGGTATGACCAGTTCAGCGGCAGCAGGATGACCGGCATCACGCCGATCGCCCACACCAGATAAGCCACAGACATAATCAGGAATATGGGAAAGCCCTCAACCTTAATCAGCGGCAGCATGAGAAAAGCGATAATCGTCGTCCAGATGAACATCAGCAGCGTCTTGACATAGCGCATCACCAACCGCCGCAGGTACATCACATGCCGCACCAGCGACATCTCCGTGACCGCCACATCTTCCACCAGCGTCCGGTCAAGGCTGCGCGCCAGCCCCATCGCCGTGTTAAAGCGCTGCACATCCTTATCGTCGGTATCCGCCGGGATCACGCCCATCTCCCGAAGCTGTTCAAGCTTGCGCGTCGTCGGGATCACGCTGCCCTGCGTCTCCTCGATAATCGTGTCAAAATAATGCTCGCGCGTGTCCTCGCTGAAGGGGATCGTGAAATCAATATGATCGTGTTCGTATTGAAATTGCATGACACGGCGCTTGACCTCTGCCGCCTCGTCCGGCCAGAAGTTAAGCCCGGTGAGCGCGAAGGACGGGTTGAGCAGGCGCGCCGGGAAGCCGGGCATGTAGATGGTGTAATAGAACTTGACGATATCCTTCAGCAGCAGGTACACGCCGTATATCGGAATTGCCAGCGACAGCAGCAGCGGGTACAGCAGCGTGATGTACAGCGCCAGCGTCAGCAGCCGCCCGTTGGTCAGGCTCAACTGCGGGAACTGGTTGCCCATCTGCATCAGCAGCACCGTGATAATGTTATCAACCGCGTCCTTGAGGAAGACCGGAATCAACAGCAGCAGCCCCGCCCCGCCCACAAACGCCAGCGCGATACGGTGCAGCGTGGACAGGCGCACCTCACATCGCTGAAGGTACTGGCGCATGGCGTTTCGCTGCTCTGGGGTAAATTCGTCAGGCGTAGAAGGGTTAGCGCTGTGCTGTGCGGGTGACATCGTGTCAGCTTTCCGGGTATTCTCAGTTATCCCGACTTTCAGTTTGTGAAGGTAGTAATAACAGGGAGGATACTACACAATACCTGAGCGTTCCAGAACCATATAGGGACAGGCGGTTTACCTGTCCCCGTTAAAAGCGCTGCCTATTGCTCACCCCGTAATTCGTGAAGATAGGCGATGATATTGAGGATTTGCTCATCGGTCAGCGGTGGATAACCGCCGCGATATGGGTGCGGATAGGCTTCCTCCGGGTTCACGGGCGGCTCTTCCGCCGTCAGAAACTCCAGCAGGCCGATGCCCTCGCGCTCCGTCAGGTAAGTGCTGTCCAGCAGCGCCGGGCCAGTGAACTCTACCCCTTCGCCGTCCAGCCCATGACAGCCCGCGCAGGCGCGGTTGTAGGCCACCTCGCCGCTGGTGAAGAACGGATCGTCACGATCCTCGGCTGCCTCGGCTTCGTCGGTCGCCTCACCCTCTGCCGCGCCTGATGGCAGCGAGGGCGCGACCCACTCAGTGGCGGTGGGGCGCGGTCCGGCCTCGGTGGGAACAGCCGTCGGTGCTGCGGCGACAGGCACGTCCTGATTCAGGCTGCGGATGTAGGCGACGATGTTATACAGGTCTTCGTCGGTCAGGCTGGGGTTGCCGCCACGCGCGGGCATCGCCACGCCGGTGGTGTTGGCCGGGTCGGTAGCAGGCCGCCCCACCACCAGAAAATCGTGGAACTCGTCATCAGTCATCTCGTTCACGAACTCGTTGCCGATGAGCGGAAAGCCCAGGCTGGGGATACCAAGCGCGTTAAAGCCATGACAGGCCGCGCAGGTCGTCTGGTAAAGCTGTTCGCCCGCAGCCACCTGCGCCGGGTCAAGTGCGGCGACCTCGGCCACTTCTGGCGCGGCGGTCGGCGGAATCGGGCTGGGTTGCAGCGTGGGCTGGGCAGCGGCGACCTCCGTTGGGCGGGGGGTGGGGGTAGCAGGGCGTGGCGGTGGCCCCGGGGTCACCCCGATCACGATCGCCAGCGCCACAGTCAGCACGCCGAACAGCACCAGCAGTTGTACAGCAGGGAATACTTCTACAGAGCGATGAGGTTGTTCATTCATCAAGCTTGCCCCAAATGAAGACGTAAAATATCCATTATAACCTTAATTATTGCTGCTTAATCGAAAACTAATAGTGAAGATTGTCACAAGAAAATGGTGACACCTGCGCCTAGCGCGCGGGCGCGCCTGCGCGTAAGCTAACATATATCTTTAAACAGAGGAGTTTTTCGCGTGAAAGACCGGATCGGACGTAGAGACTTTCTTCGCATGGCTGGTGTAGGGTCGGTAGGTGTAGGGGCTGCCGCCTGGCTAAAGCCGGATATTCAACAACATGAGTCTCGCCAGCCTGTTTCCCCGGCGCTGCAGGAAGACGTGGATGCCATGGATGAGCTGCACGCTGAAGGCGTGCAAATCTTCCTGGATAACATTGGGCAGGACGACAACTTCTGGCGCAAACCGCTGGAATACACCATGGATGGTGATGTCAAAGTTTTCGAGATCGTGTCGCAGGAGATCGAGTGGGAAACCAAGCCGGGCGTGTCGTACCGGGCGATGGCCTACAACGGGATGGTCCCCGGCCCGGAAATCCGCGTGACCGAGGGCGATAAGGTTCGCATACTGCAAACCAACGAAATGACGCAGAGTACCGCGACGCATTTTCACGGGCTGCTGCTGCCTAACAACATGGACGGTGTGGCTTTTCTGACACAGCCGCCCATTAAACCGGGTGAAACCTTCACTTACGAATTCACCATTCGCAACGCTGGCTCGCATATGTACCACTCGCACCATAACGCCGCAGAGCAGGTGACGAGCGGTCTGCTGGGCGCGTTTATCATCGAACCCGCAGACAAGTCGCGCGAGCCACAGGTAGATGCTGATTACACGATGGTGCTGAACGACTCCACGCTGGGCTTTACCATCAACGGCAAGGAATTTCCTTACACCCAGCCGATCATTGCCAAACTGGGCGAAAAAATCCGCATTCGTTACATGAACGAAGGGTTGATGATCCACCCCATGCACCTGCACGGGGTGCCGCAGTTGGTCTTTGCCAAGGATGGCTACAATCTGCCGGTGCCGTACCTGTGCGACACGCTGAACATCGCCCCCGGCGAGCGTTACGACGTGCTGGTAGACTGCACCGAGCCGGGGCTGTGGGCCTTCCACTGCCACATCCTGACACACGCCGAGTCGCGGCACGGCATGTTTGGCATGGTCACGGTGCTGGTGGTCGAGGAATAAGGCGGCAAATCAAGAGGGCGGGGATACCTGCCCCCATCATCGAGGCGGTCAGGAGCAGCCCGTAACCCTGCTCCTGACCTTTTTATTACGCCACCTGAATTTGTCGTATCAGGCCATACATACGCGGCACATCTTCCAGCATTACGGCTGCGCTGCTGCGCCATGTGAATATCTCGCCCACGCCGCCATACTCACAGGCCACGATGCGCGGGCGGCCCCACATCCCGCGCCGGATGCTCGTTAGCGCCCATTCCAGCAGCGACCAGTCCTCGCCCGTCATCGGCATGTGGTCGGTGCGCTGCCCCTCCGGGCTGAGGCCGATACCGGTAATGTGTACCTCACCCAGGCGATCTACCGGAAGCTGTGTAATGTAGTCGCGGGTGTCTATGTTCAGGTACTCGCTGGTCAGCCGGGCATGACCAATATCCAGCAGAAACCCACAGCCGCTTTCCTGAATGATGCGCCCGATGACCTGCGGCAGAATCGCGGTGCGCGGCTTTGCATCATCAAAATCGGGATACGGGATATTCTCGACGATCACGCGCTCTGCGCCGAAGCGCTCCACCAGCGGCAGCACATCGTCCAGCACGCGCCGCACCACCTCGTCGGGATCATCGGGATTGTCAAGGTCTTCGTAGCGTGGAGCAATATGTGTGTTGACAAAGTGCGTCCCGGTCTGCGCCAGCAGCGCCTCGATCCTGTCCAGACCGACCGCATCAATATTCCGCTGTCCGGCGACCAGTGGAAAATGCACGTAAGCCGGGGCTTGTGCCTGCGCTTCTTCAATCACGTCCGGCCAGTCCGGGCATTTGTAAAGGTCAAACTGGATGCGTCCCGCGCGCAGTAGTTCCGCCGCCTGGGGGGAGTAATTCAACGCGAATTGCATAGCTGCTCCTATCCTGTACAGGGCTTACCACACGGGTAACAACCCCGACACGCTTCGTTATGCCGCGTTTACCATACATCCAGGCGCAGCGCTGCGTCAATGCCCGGCTGCTCACACCCTGACCCGGCGCACCTCATCAATCAAACGGTGCGCTTCTTCCACACTATCTACAAAGCGCACCCGATTGTTGCTAAAAACACGCGCGATAAATTCGACCATCAATTGAAAAAATTTATCCGCCCCGACGATGATCCGCATGGAGTCTGCCCGGCCAACGGTGTACTGAGCGTTACGCAGGCGATACCCCACGTCAGGCGGCATCAGGGTGCTGTTGGTAACATCAAAGATGAAGTCGAGATAAGGCTGGTTGGTGGCAACTGCTGACCGAAGCACCTCCCATGCCGCATCAAGTTCCTTCCACGTCCAGCGACCTCTGCACTCCAGGCGGAGGATCGTGTGTTGCGGGTCATCCCAGATGGCATAAATGGGCATACCGCCTCCTGTCTTTCCAGCATACTGTCGTCTAACTGCTTTTAGGCTTAGGCTCTGGATATGTCGGTTACTGTTTATACGTCCCGAACTGAAAAAACGGTTTTATGATTTTTGCTTACCGCAGGCACTTCTTTTGTCATACAGTGTACCGCACCGCCGCCGTTTATGCCGATTTTGCAATCAATCGGGATAACCTCATATTCCGGCATGGCTTCATGGTAGGTCGCCAGCGCCTGATCGTCCGCTTTCGCGCCGTAAACAGGCACCAGAACACGCCCGTTCACCGTTAGCGCATTGGTATAGCTGCGCCAGATCGAGAACGCGCCCCAGTTGAAATACTGTGACAGCGCGGGCAGTTCGATCACCTGATAGCGCTGGCCGCGCGCGTTGGTTTCGCCGCGAAACAGGTCTGCCGTTTGTCGCAGCACATCGGTATTGAGCGAGTCGCCCGGCTCTGTCACCAGTATTGTATGTTCGCTGGCGAGCTTTACCAGCAGGTCTACATGCCCGGTTCTTTCTTCCTGTAAGTGCGGTGTCACGATCAGCTTCTCGCACAGGAAGGCCTCGCGCAGTACGTCCAGCGCCTCGGCTTTGCTGAGCTTTGTCTGCTGCTGAAACGTATCGGCCATGATGAGCGTTCCCACGCCGTCCGACCACAGGTTGCCGCCTTCCAGCGGCAGGTGCAGTTCCAGCGCAGGCATTTCATGATGCGCGGCCCAGCGCTCGGCCATGGCGTTGTCCAGCGCCTGCGGGTAATCCTGCTGCGTGTCATACAGGGCGTGAACAGCGACCCGCTGACCGTGTTCATTCAGCCCGACAAACGGGCCGTAATCGCGTATCCAGATATCATCTGTTGGCAGGTAGTAAAAGCGTACGTTATCCATACGCGCCGCGCCGCGCTGTTCCAGAAACAACCTGATCGCGCTGGCAAATGTCGGGCGTGGCACGAGGATGTGCGCCTCACAGACCGGGGTAATAGCCTCGACAAGCTGGGCATGGAGCGCCCACAACGGCGGGTAATACACCGGCCAGCTTAAAAGCACAGCCTCCATCGTGTCCCACTGTGCAGGCAGGCGCACGGGTTTATGCGGCGCGGCCTGTGGCACGACATCGCCGCGCGTCATCTCCACCGTTGCCGGGGCTTCGGTCATCAGGCGGCGCGCTTCGGCCTCGTCCATCTCGCCCAGCAGCCCCCAACGCGCCATAAAGCGCCCCATCTGCCGGGGGGTGGCTGGTGGCTGCTGCTCGGCCTCTACCGGGTAGAACAGGCGGAAGAACGGCGCGACCAGCCGCCCAAGTGGGTCGGGCAGCCTGCGCCGCCACAGTGGATAGGGGATATAATCAAATCGCAGCATAAGGTTTGTCCACTTATAAAGCGCATGATAGCGAGGGATAGCAGGGTAATACTACAGATTAAAGCACATCCACCGGGTCAATGTCTAAGTACCAGCCGTGCGGGATGGCAAGGCCGTTCAGCGCGGGCGTGGGGTCGGGGCCGCGCAGCAGCACATGCCAGCGGTAGACATTGTTGATTTTGGCGAAGAAGCACGGCGCAGGGCCGATAATCTCCGTCGCCGTCAGTTGCAATTGTTCGATCTGCCGCCGCAGCAGATCCGCCGCGCGCTCGGCTTCGCTGTGGGCTTTGGCCTCGTTCTGGAACTGGAGCAGTACCCGCACCAAGCGCCGGAACGGTGGATAGCCCATCTCGCGGCGTTGTTCAATTTCCTGCGCGTAAAAGCCTTCATAATCGTGTCTGGCGGCGTTCTGAATCACGTAATGCTCTGGCTGGTAGGTCTGGTAGATGGCCTTGCCGCCCAGCAGGCCACGCCCGGCGCGTCCGGCCACCTGTGTCAGCACCTGAAAGTTGCGCTCCGCCGCGTGGAAATCCGGCAGCCCCAGCCCCACATCAGCATTAACCACCCCCACCAGCGTAACCAGCGGCAGGTCCAGCCCTTTGGCGACCATCTGCGTGCCGATAAGCACATCGGCCTGACGGTCAATAAAGGATTGCAGCAGGTCTTCATGCGCGCGCGGATTGCGGGCGGTGTCCGCGTCCCAGCGCAGCACCCGCGCCGAGGGAAACAACCGCCTGAACTCATGCTCAACGTGCTGCGTCCCCGCGCCAAAGTATTTAATCCGCCGCGAGTCGCAGTCAGGACACACGCGCCGGGGCTGGCTCATGTAGCCGCACAGGTGACAGCGCATCCGCTCGTCGTACTGATGATAGGTCAGCGGCACGTCACAGCGCGGGCATTGATCCACGTAACCACAATCCCGGCAGAAGACGTAAGTATTCATGCCGCGCCGGTTGAGAAAGAGCATGGCCTGTTCACCACGCGCCAGCACATCACGCAGGCTGTCCTGTAATACGTGGCTGAAGATCCCCGTATTGCCGCCTTTCAGCTCGGCACGCATATCCACCACCTCGACGGGCGGCAGGTCAATCGTCAGCGCGTCTTCGGCGCTGGCCGGGTAATAACGGGCGATCACCCCTTCACGTTCGGAAAGCTCCAGAATGCGGCTGCGATGCCCCATAATACGGTTGGGCATGTGCAGCAGTTGAATATCGCCACGCCGCGCACGGAAAGAAGTTTCCAAATCAGGCGTGGCGCTGCCGAGGATCAACGCGCCATCATTGCGCCGCATCATCGTCTCGGCCACCTGCCGCGCGTGATAATACGGAATGCCCGCGTCCACGTCCTGCTTGTAACTGGAGTCGTGTTCTTCGTCGAGGATAATCAGGCCGATGTCGGGAAACGGCGTGAACAGCGCCGACCGCGCGCCAACCACGATTTCGATCAGGCCATCACGCGCGCGCCGCCACGTGTCATAACGCTCGCCATCGCTCAGGCGGCCATGCGACACCGCCATCCGCCCCGGAAAGCGCGAGGCCACGCGCCGTATTGTCTGCGCGGTCAGCGCGATTTCTGGCACAAGGAAGATCACCTGCCGCCCCTGCGCCAGCGTCATCTCGATCGCGCGCAGATAAATTTCGGTCTTGCCGCTGCCTGTCACGCCGTGCAGCAGAAAGACGTTCTCACCTTCGTGGTCTACTCTGCCCCAGTGCCAGCCCTTGATTTTGCCCTCGATGGCTGCCCACGCGCTTTGCTGCTCTGGGGTCAGCGGCGGCGCAACCGACGGCACGAAGTCGCGCTCGGCCATCGAGTCGCGTAAGGCTTCGGCTTCGCCCAGCACCACCAGCCCTTCTTCTTCCAGCCGCTTGAGATGGCTGAGGTCGGCCTCGGTCTGCGCGTAAAGCCAGCTTACGTCCATCGGCTCGTTCTCGCGCGCCAGCACCTTGAGGATGTGCAGGTACTTTTCGCCTTTTCGCAACTGGATCAGCGCCTCGTCTACCGACTCGCGCGGGATGTTCAGGCTGACCGTCAGCGGCTCGTTCCTTGAGGGGCGCGAATCGCGGTTCGTTGTGACCAGTTCGGCTTTTTCCAGCGCCTTGAGGACACTTGCCCCGGCCTCGGCGGTTTGCAGCGCCTGTTCGGCCAGCGGCGCATCCTCTGGCATGGCCGCCAGAACTTCGAGCAGGTCGGCCTGTTTGGAGGCGCGCCCCAGATGCCGCGCGACATGCATCACCTGATTGGGATGAATCGCCAGCGTGACCGTCCGTACCAGCTTCGGTTTGGCGCGCGGCGGCGAAAGCACCTGCTCCTTGCGTATAATGTCCAGCTTTGCCAGTGTGTCTACCGCGCTGCGCCAGTTCTTGCCCGGCAGCGCGCTGTTCAACTGCTGCCCGCGCAGCGTCCCGCGCCGTTCCAACAGCGCCATAATCTGCGTTTCCAGCGGGCCGAGCCCCTGCGGATTGGCCGGGGTTTTCCCGGTTAATGTAACCTGAATATCACTCTTGCCCGCCAGCCCCGGCGGCAGAAAGAGCCACAGACACGCCCCAATCGGCGTGAGGTAGGCTTCGCTGATCCAGTAAGCCAGCGCGATCTGCTCATCGTCCAGCACCGGGCGCGGATCAAGCAGCGCGACAATCGGCTTGGTGTGCTGAATCTCGGTCGTGGGCTTGACGCGCAGCACAATGCCCGGCTGCATGGCCGTGCGAAAAGCCACCTGCACAAGCTGGCCGGGTTCGATCAGCCCGTCCAGCTCTGGCGGGATGTGATAATCAAATGTCTGGCGCAGCGGCACGTTGATTGCGATTTCGGCATACATGACTTTATTATAAACAAATCCGAGCAAATGTTCTAGTTGCCGCCAATATTTTGTGCGGTCTGTGTTGTCTGCTTTTGCAGCCCCTTCAGCGGGCTTGGCTTTAGCCTCTGGCGCAAAACAGGCGGACGCGCCATTGTGCGTCCCTACTGTCAGCCATCCAGCGCGTCGAAGACCTTCGGCGCGATCAACCAGACCAGCCTGCCGCGCAGCGGTGTCCCCAGCGAAACCACATCCACCCGCGCCAGCCCGCCCTTTTTCATCGTCACCAGACCGCCCGTGAGCGCGCCCACCACCTCGCTCATCGTCGGTTCATGGCCGACGAACATCACCTCGTCCTCTGGATTCAGCCCGGCGATCATCTGCTCTACCTTCTCGCGGCTGAAATCAAAATTGACTTCCTCGCGCACCTCGACCATCACGCCCAGCGCCGCCGCCACAATTTCAGCCGTTTGGGTGGCGCGCACGCGCGGGCTGGCATAGAGGTGTTTCGGCTGTACGCCCATATTCTTAAGGACACGCGCGGCGGTTTCGGTGCGGGCGATGCCGCGCCTGGTCAGCGCGCGCACGTGGTCGCTGGCAGCGTGGGCTTCAGCTTCTGCATGGCGCATGAAATAGAGGATCATCCCGGACTCCACTTATACTAAACCGACCCCTGCAATAGCGACGCGCAACGGCGCGTCCGGTACATAACACATCACCCAGACCCATAACATCAACAGAACCTGACCCTCAGTGTACTCTGCGTCCCGGCGCATCACAAATAAAAAGCCCCAACCGTTGCTGGTTGAGGCTTTCGAGAGAGCGGGCGATGAGATTCGAACTCACGACATCTTCCTTGGCAAGGAAGCATTCTACCGCTGAATTACGCCCGCATATTGTCAACAGTATAGCGCGGTTTGCCCGGCGTGGCAAGGGCAAGTTTCTCACGAAGCGCTGTCTTTCAAAGCCTATTTCGCTGCGATAAGATAGATACAAATCAGCAATATTCAGGGAACAAAACATGAACCGACTGCGCGACGAAACCAGCCCTTACTTACTGCAACACGCCGACAACCCGGTGGACTGGTATCCCTGGGGCGAGGCCGCCTTTGCCGAAGCACAGCAGAAAGACAAGCCCATTTTACTGAGCATCGGCTACAGCGCGTGTCACTGGTGCCATGTGATGGCGCACGAAAGCTTTGAGCATGAGCCGACCGCGAAGATGATGAACGACCTGTTTGTGAATATCAAGGTAGACCGCGAGGAACGCCCAGACGTGGACGATATTTACATGCAGGCGGTGCTGGCAATGACCGGGCATGGCGGCTGGCCGATGACGGTGTTCCTGCTGCCCGATGGCCGCCCGTTCTACGGCGGCACCTACTACCCGCGCGAGCCGCGCATGGGGATGCCCGCCTTCCGGCAGATACTGGCGGGCGTGGCCGAGGCTTACCAGCAGCGCCGCAGCGATGTCGAGCAGGCCGCCGCGCAAATGACGCAGGCGCTTGACCGCGATGTGCTGGGCATCGGCGGCAGCGCGGGCGACCTGACCGTTGATCTGCTGGATGCCGCTTACCAGCGCATCCTTCAGGGCTTCGACAGCGATCACGGCGGTTTTGGCAGCGCGCCGAAGTTCCCACAGCCGATGAACCTCGAATTTTTACTGCGCGCCCATGCCCGCACAGGCGACACGCAGGCGCTGGAAGCCGTGACTTTTACGCTAAAGAAGATGGCGCGCGGTGGCATTTACGACCAGATCGGCGGCGGCTTCCACCGTTACAGCGTGGATGCTATCTGGCTGGTGCCACATTTCGAGAAGATGCTGTACGACAACGCGCAGTTGAGCCGGGTCTATCTCCACGCATGGCAGGTGACAGGCGACGAGTTTTTCAAACGCATCGCGGAGGAAATTTACGATTACATCCTGCGCGAGATGACGGACGCGGAAGGCGGTTTTTACAGCACCACCGACGCAGACAGCGAAGGCGAGGAAGGCCGCTTCTTTGTGTGGAGCAAGGCCGAGATGGAGGAACTGCTGGGCGCGGATGCCGCCATCGCCATCGAATACTGGGGAGTGACCACGCGCGGCAACTTTGAAGGCCATAACATTCTCTACGTCCCCAACGAGGACGCAACCGCTGCCGCACGGCTCGGCCTGACCGTTGAAGAACTGCACGAGAAGCTGGCCGCGATCAAGGACAAGCTGTACGCCGCGCGTACCCAGCGCGTCGCGCCAGGGCTGGACGATAAGATTCTCACCGCATGGAACGGGATGATGCTGGCAAGCCTGGCCGAAGCCGCCCGCGTCCTCGACCGGGCAGATTACCGCACAGCCGCCCTCCGCAACGGTGAGTTCCTCACCCGCGCGCTGATGACGGAAGATCACCGCCTGTTTCGCACCTATAAGGACGGCGAACGCAAGATCAACGCTTATCTGGAGGACTACGCCACGCTGATAGATGGCCTGCTGGAACTGTACCAGACCACGTTTGAGGAACACTGGTTCGTAACGGCGCGCGCGCTGGCGGAGCAGGTGCTGGCGCACTTCGGCGCAGAGGACGGCGGCTTCTTCGATACCAGCGATGATCACGAGGCGCTGATCGTGCGCCCGCGTAATGTGCAGGATAACGCCACGCCTTCCGGCAGTTCGCTCATGGCGCGGCAGTTGGCGCGGCTGGCGGCGTATACAGGTGAGAGCCGTTATGACGAAGCGGCGCGTGGGGCGCTGCGCCTGCTGACCGAGGCGCTCCGGCAGGTACCGCAGGCGTTTGGTGAGGCGCTGAGCGCTGCTGATATGCTGGTCAGCGGGCAGCAGGAAGTCGCGCTTGTCGGCAAGCTGGAACAGCCAGCGACACAAGACCTGCTGCGCGTGATCCACACGCCCTACCGCCCCAACGTCATCAGCGCGTTGGCCGCAGAGGATGTACCGGGCGATCACGCCATCCCGCTGCTGAGCTACCGCACGATGCGCGGCGGCCAGCCCACCGTTTACGTCTGCCGCAACTTCGCCTGCCAGATGCCCGTGACCACGCCGGGCGAGGTGCAGCAGTTACTCGGTTAGGATTCACGCCAACCCCGCCGAAGCAGCAGGGCGGCAGTGTTGCCGCCCTGCACTTGTGTCACTACTGACGATCTGGCGCGTAAACGAGCGCGACCACGCCAGAACTCATCACACGCGATTCCACCAGCTTCAGCTTGGCCGTGTTTTTGTCCTCAAACAGGCGCTGCCCCTCGCCCAAGACAATCGGGTAAACCAGCAGGCGGTATTCATCAACGAGGTCATGCGCCATCAGGGTTTCGATCAGCTTGCCGCTGCCATGAACCATAATGTTGGGGCCGTCCTCCTGCTTGAGTTTGGTGATTTCCTCGACGACGTTATCCTTAATCAGCACCGAGTTGTTCCACTCCACCTTGTCCAGCGTTGTGGACACCACGTACTTACGGGTGCCGTTAAAGTAAGCCGCCCCCGGGTCCTCGTCCTTCCGGTTCGGCCATGCAGAGGCGAAGCCTTCATAGGTCACACGGCCCAGCAGCAGGGGTTCGTTGTTGACGGTCTCTTCGCCCTTAAACGCGGCGGTCTCTTCGCTCCAGTAAGGGAACGTCCACCTGGGGTTTTCCATCACACCATCCAGCGACAGAAATTCAGTGACAATCAGCTTTCTCATGTGTTCTCTACCCTTCTATGTGCTGTACGCTTTTGATAGTTGTATCTTAAACCAGCGGGCGCGCCCGGTCTTGGAAAAAAACGCAAACTATTCTGGTTTATCCGTCCGGGCGATCTGCGCGGGCGTTTGGCCGAGAAAGCGCTTGAGGGCGTTGGTCAAGTGTGCCTGATCGAAGTAACCGGCTTCGTAAGCGGTATCGGTGATGGGCGTGCCGCGCCGTAACAGCGCCAGCGCCTGCTGCGCGCGTGTGATCTGCTGAATGACCTTCTGCGATACGCCCGTCGCCCGTACAAAGTGATACTGCAAGGCGCGCGGCGAAAACGCCTGCGGCTCGCCGTTCAGCGCGGCCTCCACGACAGGATCATGCGCCAGCAGCCCTTCGCGCGCCAGACACTCTGCAAATGTGTCGGCGTTTTCAAAATCCGGGATTTCCCATGTGGCGCTGTCCAGCCAGAACGACGCATCGCTTACTGTGGGCAGGTAAGCATCTCTGCGATCCATGAGGTTCTTTGGCAGCAGCGACGGCATAAACGTACCTAGCTTAAACACAATGCCCAGGAACTCGGCATCCGGGGGGATCAAGGCAGCGGTGGCTTTCGTCTCTGGCCCGCGCACCGTGACCGTGATCTTACCGTCGAAGCGGGTCACGACGATCTCGGAACGGCTCTCGGCGGCTGAGGTAAACTCACTCGCCTGCCCGCTGCGGGCGTGCCAGATTTTTTCGATGAAAGGCGAGTCCGAAGGCCTTTCTTCCGCCAGAATAAACGACACGCTTCGTCTCCTGTCTGTACCTCTCCAGTGATACCACCCACCTATTTTAACAGAAGACCATTTGCAGCGTTAAGCAATAAAAACAACAGGCCGGAGACGAGTCCGGCCTGCTGTCCAATCGTTTATCCGTTTACAGAATCACGCTGGCTTAATGCCAGGGGAGCGGCCCGGCCAGCCCAACCTGCGCGCCAATCAGCGACAGGTCGCGGACATCAATCCAGCCGTCGCCGTTCACATCGGCCTCGGCCACCTGCGCTGGGCCGTCGAAGTTCGCCGCGATCAGCATGACATCGAGAATGTCAATCACGTTATCACCGTTGGTATCACCCACTTTCAGCGTCAGCGGCGGTAGATCGCGCTGTTCGCCATCTGCTAAAACCACTTCGATGCTGCTCGTCAGCGACCCGGTTGCGGCAACTTCCACAAAGTAGCTGCCCGCCGGCAGGTCGGCAAAGCTGAAGTTCCCCTGCTCATCTGCCGCGCCATAGACTACCGAGCCATCCGGCAGCGTCAGCGTGATCTGCGCGGGCGCTGTGCCTGCGCGTGGATGCTGGACAAGCCCGCTGATCTTCGCCGCCGCAGGCACTTCAGCGGTGGCCTCTGCCGTCACTTCCGGCAGGGCTTCGGCGGTGGCTTCCGGCGTGACCTCGACCACAGGCACGATCACCTCTGGCGTGGCTTCCAGCGTGGGCAGCGGCTCCTGCGTCATCTCGACGATGGGCGTTGGCTCCACAATCACCTGCTCGGTCGGCGGGATGACCGTCGGCTCTGCCGGGATGATGACCTCCTGCGTCACCTCTGGCGGCGCATCCACCGTCGGCAGGCTCTCCGTCGGCAGCAGCGCTGTTGGCTCAACAGGCACCACTTCCTCGGTCGGCTCTACAGGTGGCGCTTCGGCTACGGGCGGTTGGTCGCCGGGCGGCGGCTCCTGCGCCACGATTGGCTCCTCCGTGACGATGACCTCCTGTGTTGCCTCGACCACAGGCACATCGGTTGCTGTTGGCTCAACCAGTACCGTCGCGGTCGGCGGTATGTCTGTCGGCACAAAGGTGGCTGTCATCGTGGGCAGCGGGGTCGGTGACAGCGTAACCGTCGGGCTGGGTGTAAAGGTTGGCGAGGGGATGAAGGTCACGCTGACCTCCACCACACCCGCTTCCTGCGTCATTTCAGGCATGGGGGTCTCGTCCTGCCCCAATGCGCTGTAGGTCGTCACCGCGCCAGCGGCCATACACAGCACGCCCAGGAACAGCCCCAGCCGATGGAAACGCTTTACCATACCGGGCGCTCCATATTCCTACGATACACGGCGTAGTCACGGCGCAGGCTGATGTAGATGCCGATGCTCACCATAAACAGCCCCAGCCCGATCATGAACAGCAGGCCGCCGATCATCGCGGTCATGCGCTGGTCGCCAAACATGACAGGCAGGCGCATGGGCGGCGCATCCGGGGCGGAAACGATCTGCGGCTGTGCTGCGGGCTGCGACACGGCGGGTTCTGCCGCTGTCGTGGTCTCGGCAGCCACGCTCAACCCCTGCAAGCGGGTTTCAACTTCGTTGATCTGCCGGGCGATCCGGCGGCCATTGACCTCGGTAAACTCTGGCGAGAGCAGGCGCGCTTCCAGCGGCTCGATCACCACTGCGGTATCGCGCAGCGCGCGGAACGTGATGCTGCCGATCGCGCCCGCCCCGCTCACCGGCTCGGCGGGCTGGGTAAGCGTCAGCGCGTATTCGACCACGCCCGCCTGTGCGTCAGCGCTGTTCTTCAGCGTGAAGCCAGACTGACCGCCGAAGAACACCCCTGGCATAACTGCCTTGCCATCCGTCAGCACCACTTCCAGCGCTTGCGGGTCGTAAGAGAGCTTAAAGCTGCCACCATACACGCCTGTCGCCTCGCTCACCTGCACCTGTACCGTGAATTCCTGCCCGGCAATCACCTGTCCGGCTTCGCTTTCCAGCCAGACCAGCGGGGCGTTCATCTGGGCGTAGAGCGCTGTGATGCCCACCAGCATCAACGTCAGGCCAATCATCAGCACAGTTAAAGACCGCTTCATGGCTTTTATCCTTTCCTGCTACCTGTTCTCAGGATGTATCGTGTGATGTGGCCGGGCGCATCCGGTGAGACACGCCCGACCACGCAAGTTCAGTGATGCACTACTGCTGCGCCGGGATGGGGCTGGTCAGGCCGAAGTTGCCGCCCACCAGCACCAGGTCAGTGATGTTAATCAGGCCGTCGGCGTTCAGGTCGCCCTGAGCGATCTCCGGGATCACTTCCAGCCCGAAGTTCGCGCCAACGAAGGTTGCGTCGCCGATCTCAACACTGCCGTTATCATTGACATCGCCAGCCCGCAACGTCCCTTCCTCGACGTTGACGGTAGAGCCATCCGCCATCACCTCGACCATGTACACAGCCGGGATATGCTGCGGCGCTTTGACGAGGACACCATAGCTGCCTGCGGGGACTTCGCCGAAGCTGTATGTACCGTCCTCACCCGTGACCACCGATTCCACCAGTGACTGCGTGTCCACCTGATAGAGTTCCACCGTGATGCCGGCGTTGGTCGCGCGGTTCTGGTACTGGATCGTCCCCGCGACGGTACTTGCGCCGCCCGGAACAGGGGTCGGGGTCATCGGCATCGGTGTGGGCGGCGGAGGCGGCGGCACGGTGCCGTCGTTGGTAATCAGCGTGCCGTTGACGATTTTCAGATCGAGCGCGTTACCATTCGCGTCTACCGCCAGCACACCACAGTTCAGCCCGCTGTCGCCTGCTGCCTGCACGCTGTAGCGCAGGGTGAAGGCTGTGGCGTTCCCGTTGATGCCGCCCGCAGACTGGCCGTCGCTTGCCAGACGGCTGGCCGCGACCATCCAGCGACCGCTGCCGCTGTCGAAACCGCTGTCTACGTAGAAGCTGTTGCTGTCGTCAAACGCGCCCTTCACCAGTTCCGCGCCGTTTAGCACCGCCGAGTTCACCGTACATTCCACCTGAAGCCCGTAAAGCTCGGTCACGTTATGCAGTTCCATCGCCACATTCACGGTCTCGCCGGGGCTGGCGGTCTGCGGGTCAACCTTGACCACGACCGACGGCTCGGTAGGCGGCGGGGGTGGCGGCACCTGGTCGGCATACTTGGTAAAGAACCACGTGTTCCACTGCTTGCCCGCAGGCGACAGGTCATAGTCTACGCGCTCGCAGCTTTCGCACGGATGATGGACGTAGTTCCCTTCCTTGAAGCGCCCGGAGGCATCGGGGAAGGCATTTAACGTCATCCCGTTCATCTCAATCGGCACGCAGTCCAGCCCTGCTGTGGTGCAGTTGCCGACCAGTTCGCCAAAGCGGTTGGTAAAGCCAGAGAAGTCCGCCTTACCATCACCATTCGAATCGGCACGGATGTGACCGAATGCGCCGAAGTCCGGGAATTCAGGGATGGTGTACACGTAGCCGATCCATACCGACATAATGGTCTGGTTGTAACGGCAGTTGGTGTCGCCATAGGTGCAGTAGAAGCTCCACTCCGCCGGGGCATCGCGCTTGATGTTGCCGATTGGGTCGAAGGAGCGCAGTTGGAAACGCGCGCGCCCGTGCTGGAACGTCCACCACTCGACGATCGGCTTGGGGCTGGGATAAGCCGGCAGTTGGGTTACGGTTGGATGGCAGCGAGCCTCATCGCGCGATTCTGGCCGGTCCAGCGGGTAGAACTGGGTGTCTGCGGGCAGGCTGATGAAGATTTCCTCTGTTGAGTGGCTGCAATCAAGAACGTTCTCCGGCGTGATGAACAAGCGTCCGGTATCTGTCCAGCCGCCGTGCCGCGCAATACCGCAGGTTTCCGGGCGGTTGCCATCAGCACACACGCGCAGTTCAAGGCTGTAGGAATGCCAGCGAACGGTTGCGTCGTGCGCGCCGATGATGGCGTGTACCTGAAGGCGGAAGTCGGTAATGCAGCCATCGCCTGCCTGGCACGGCTGGTCACGGCGCACGACCCACATATAACCCTCATGCTTGATGTCATTTTCCATCGTCCCCTGGGCGATATGCTGCTCGTTGCCCTCGGTTTTGCTCTGGGCGGGGAACGTCTGCCAGGGGTAGGAGAGCGACTGGCCGGGAACGCCGAACCATGCACCGGGTTCACCGAAAATATCACTCACGTAGTTGGGGTCATCCCCGTGATGGTGGTCATAGTGGCACTTCAGCACCGGGTCTACCAGCGTGTGCCATTTGTGACGGTCATGCTCCTGCGGGGTGCAGGCGCGGTCATATACGCCGCTGGCGATGTCGGCCTTGATCTGATTCAGCACTGGCAGGTTAACGCCGATCTCCGGGCCGTGGCCGCTGCCAACACCCAGGCCGTTGCTGCCCTGTGCCAGCGCACCCGTTACCGAAGTAAAGCTGCTCACAAGGACGACGAGCAGGGCAAGAAAAGCAATTTTATGGCGCACATGCGCCTGTGGATGAAATAGCATTCGTAGCGATTGCATTTAACTCTCCTCATTCCAGGTATCGCTGTATCCTGACACTGAAGGAAAAGTTGACGTAACCTTAACCTTCAATTGCAGACAACGATACATTTACATTTTTGAGAAAACAATGGGGGTAGATAGGCCGTAAGTCCTAAAGAAAGCGTTGATTAGGAGTGAAGTACCATCACATTCTTTATCTTTATAAAATTTTTCCAATTATTTCTCACCGTTTCCGAACCTGAAAACGCAATTTCCTCAAAAAAGTAAATTTTGTCTGTAATATTGATTGCGCTTCCGCGCATAGTTTCTGCAATGTCGCCATGATAGAATACAAATCTATCACCCGCCTCAACGAGATCACAGGATGGCTAAACGATATGACCCAAGGCGATTACCTTTTTCGTGGTGAGCTGGCCGAACTTGACCCGGATGTCGCCCAACTCATCGAGCATGAAACCGCGCGACAGGCACGATATCTCATTTTAATCCCCTCAGAAAGCACCGTCCCCGCCGCCGTGCGCGAGGCGTTAGGGTCGGCCTTTCATAATATCTATGCCGAGGGCTACCCGCTGGACGAAACGCGGGCGATGACCGAGGCGGAAATCCTCAATTACAACGAGCGCCTGCCAGAGTACCGCCGCTTCGCCGACAAGCGTTATTACAAAGGCACCGAATACGCCGACATTATCGAGGCGCTGGCACGGCGGCGCGCGGCAGAACTGTTCGCCACGCCGCAGTACCCGCCGGAGAAGCTGTTCGTCAACGTACAGCCGCTTTCGGGCGCGCCCGCCAACAACGCCATCTACACCGCCCTGCTCAAGGTGGGCGATACCGTGATGGGCATGGACCTGATTCAGGGCGGCCACCTGACACACGGCAGCCCGGTTAACCGCAGCGGCATCAATTACAACATCGTCAGCTACGGCGTGGACGCGGAAACCGAGCGGCTGGACTACGACGCGATTATGGCGCTGGCGCTGGAACACAGGCCGAAGATGATTATCGCAGGGTACAGCAGCTATCCCTTCGCGCCAGACTTTCACAAATTCCGCGAAATTGCCGACGCGGTAGGCGCGTACCTGCTGGCCGACATCGCGCATGTGGCCGGGCTGGTGGTCGCGGGCGAGTATCCCAACCCGGTAGGCATCGCCGATATTGTCAACTTCACCACGCACAAAACGCTCGGCGGCCCGCGCGGCGCGGTCATCATCACCCACCGCGCCGACATCGCCCCAAAGATTGACCGCGCGGTGTTCCCCGGCGAACAGGGCGGCCCACACATGAACGCGGTGAGCGCGCTGGCGGTGGCGTTCCGGTTGGCACATACCGACCAGTTCCGCCAGTTGCAGCAGCAGACCGTGCGTAATGCTGAGCGGCTGGCACAGAAGCTGAGCGAACACGGCCTGCGCCTGCCGCATGGTGGCACCGATACCCACCTGCTGCTGGTGGATTGCAAGTCGGTTGTCGGGCCAGACGGCACGCCCCTCAGCGGCGATATGGCCGCCCGCATCCTCGACCTGACCGGAATCGTGCTGAACCGCCAGACGATCCCCGGCGACACCAGCGCTCTGCGGCCTTCCGGCATTCGTATCGGCACGCCCTGGATCACGCAGCGCGGCTTTGGCGAGGTCGAGATTGACCGTCTGGCGGAGATCATGGCAACGGTGCTGCAAGCCTGCGTCCCCTTCAGCTACAGCGGCAAACGCCGCCCGGAGGCGCGGGCGAAGATAGATTTCGACACGCTGCAATGGGCGAAGCTGGCGGTGCGCGATCTGGCGGCCAGCGTGGGTATTGATACCAACGCGCAGGCCGATGATTACCCACACTTTTATTACATGGAGGACGGACAGGGCGCGTCCGGCGGCGGGACGCTGGCGATCAGGGGCGCGGAGGCGCAGGCGTTCCTGCAAACCACGCTGACCAACGATGCCACCGCCCTCCAGCCCGGCCAGCAGCAGCCCACATGGCTGCTCAACCCGGACGGGTCGCCCATCTCACGCGGCACGCTGGAACAGACCGCCGACGGCTACCTGCTGCATCTGGAAGAAAATATCCAGCGGGCGGCGGCGTGGCTGCGCGCGCTCTCGGACGGCTACGTGCTTTTCGACCCCAACGATGTCTATGCCAAAGTCCCCGGCCCGGTGGACGTGCAGATCACCAGTACAGACGGCGGCCAGCCTGTGGCGGCCAGCGACGACGCACAGGCGGGTTACGCCCGCAAAGCCTACTTCATCGGCATCAACGGCGCACAGTCCGCTGCCCCGCGCGGGCAGGCGCTCCCGGCGTTTGACTGGCAGGAGCCGGAAGATGCCAACCTGCTGACCACGCCGCTGCACGGCTTACATCAGGAGATGGGCGCGAAGCTGGTGCCTTTCGCCGGGTATGACATGCCTGTCTGGTACACCTCTGTGAGCGAGGAGCATCAGGCAGTGCGTAATCATGCCGGGGTGTTCGATGTCACCCACATGGGCGTATTTGAGACGCGCGGCGCGGGCGCGGCGGCCTTCCTCGATGCTGTCACCACCAACGAGGTGAGCAAGCTGGTGGTCGGCCATTCGCACTACACCTATCTGCTGGATGTGAACGGTGTCCCGCTGGACGACATCATGATCTACCGGCTGGCCGACGATCATTATCTGCTGGTCGTCAACGCTTCTAACAACGATAAAGTCTGGGCATGGCTGAACGCCGTGCTGAACGGCGAGGTCATGATTGACCACAACGACCCCGCGCGGCAGGTCAGCGGCGCGGACGTGACCCTGCGTGACCTGCGCGCCGCTTCGTCCGGCGCAGATCAGCGCGCGGACATCGCGCTGCAAGGGCCGCAAAGCCAGAACATCCTGCTGGCGCTGGACGGCAGCGAGAGCGACAAGGCCGCGATCAAAGCGCTGGCGTGGGCAGCGGTCACTCGCGCCCGGCTTGGCGGGTTTGACCTGATCGTATCGCGCACGGGCTACACGGGCGAGCGCACGGCTTATGAACTGTTCGTGCATCCCGATCAGGCGGCGGCGCTGTTCCGCACACTGGTGGAACAGGGCGCTGTACCCTGTGGGCTGGCCGCGCGTGACAGCCTGCGTACCGAGGCCGGCCTGCCCCTCTACGGCCACGAACTGCAAGGCGAACTCAACCTCAACCCGGCGGACGCGGGCTTCGCCAACTACGTAAAGCTGTGGAAGCCGTTCTTCGTCGGCAAGGCCGCGTACATCCAGCACGAACAGGCGCGTGATGCCGAGGTGGTGCGCTTCCGCATGGAGGCGAAGAACGCCCGCCCGCCGCATCAGGGCGACCCCATCGTAGACCAGCGCGGACGCGTGGTGGGCATCGTCACCAGTTGCAGCATAGACAGCGAAGGCTACCAGCTTGGGCAGGCCTACTTAAAGAACGAATTCGCCGCTGAAGGCACGACAGTCGCTGTTTTCGCCGGGTCTGCCCGCGCCAGAAATGGCAAAGCCCCCGGCGAACTGGCGCTTGGAGACAAAATCCCGCTGCCAGAACCCGCCGTTGTGTTAAGCCGCTTCCCCAGGCCGAAAAAGAAGGCGTAAACACCCGCCGCTGCCAAAGCCTCAACTAATAGACTCTAATATAAGACGAGAGTATAATGTAAACAGTTATACTCTCGTCGTTTAA
>CAZJSU010000033.1:41515-43255 GCA_964548765.1 uncultured Anaerolineaceae bacterium | reverse complement strand
ATGACCGACGAACACTGGATGCGGATGGCGCTGGCCGAGGCGGAGAAAGCGCTGCAAGCGGGCGACGTGCCGATTGGCGCGGTGGCCGTGCTGAACGGCGAGGTCATCGGGCGCGGGTATAACCGCCGCGAGGCCGACCAGGACCCTACCGCCCACGCGGAGATGCTGGCGCTGCGCGCGGCGGCGCGGGTGATCGGTCACTGGCGGCTGGAAGATGTGACGCTGTACTGCACGCTGGAGCCGTGCGCCATGTGCGCCGGGGCGATGGTGCTGGCACGCCTGCCGCGTCTGGTCTACGCCGCCACCGACCCCAAAGCAGGCGCGGGCGGCAGCATTCTCAACATCCTGCAACACCCGCAGCTTAATCACGTGGTGGCATACGAAAGCGGCCTCCTCGGTGAGGAAGCCGCCGAACAAATTCGCGCCTTTTTCCGTAAGTTACGGGCAGAGGGGCAGAAGTAGCCTACACGCGCCGCCGCGTCCCGCCGCCGATGGCGTTGCCGATGGCGATCAGGACAATCGCGCCGATGGTCGCAATCACGATGGTGACGAGGGTCGCCCCCAGCCCACCTTCAGGGCGATAGAACCCGAACAGGCTGGCGAGAAAACCGCCGACCCACGCGCCGACAATCCCAAGAATAATGTCCCAGATAAAGGGACGATCCGGGCTGCCCATGATGCGCCGCGCCAGCGCCCCGGCGATGAAGCCGATGATAAGCCAGCCGATGCAGGCGAAAGGTGCAGCGATAATTGAGGTGATGACATCCCCGATGGCTTCCATAATATACTCCTCCAGTATGTTATGTGGTGCAAGTAATGCGACTTTAAATAAAACTAACTTCACAGGATGAATATTCCATGAGGCACGTATGGGTATTTATTTAACATCAGGTGTGGCAAAAAAGGGGATTTTCCGTAACGCGGCTTTACGGTACAATAAGCGCTTATTGGAGAGGTGCCAGAGTGGTTGAATGGGCCTGTCTCGAAAACAGGTGTAGTCGCAAGGCTACCGCGGGTTCGAATCCCGCCCTCTCCGCAGTGCCGAAAAGCTCATCATCCGCCGATGGGCTTTTTAGTTACCCCGAAGCTACAAAGCAATCGAAGGGTTTAAGAAAGCAAAGCATTTTTCGAATCTTCTATACTCTGTGATCTCCGCGACTTGGCGGTTTGTACAGGAGCAAGGCAGGATGGACAGCGCACAACTGGAACAGCAGCGGCGGGAGAAGGACGGCTTTTTCAAGCGTCACCCGGAGTCGCCACTCACGCCGGAGCAGCAGGCGACGTTTAACAGCCTGCGTTATTACCCGCCCAACGCTGACCTTGTGCTGCGGGTGAAGGTGCAGCCCTTCGCCGAGCAGAAAACGGTGCCGATCCAGACCACGACTGGCACGACCCAGTATTTCCGGCGTTATGGCGAGTTCACGTTTGAGGTGGACGGGCAGCCCGCGCGGCTGACGATCTATCAGGCCGATTACGGCTTCTTCCTGCCGTTTGTAGACGCGGGCGCGGGGACAGAGACCTATCCTGCCGGGCGCTATTTAGAGCCGGTGCTGCTCGGTGATAACCTGTTCCATGTGGACTTTAACGATGCTTATAACCCCTACTGCGCCTACAGCCCGGACTGGACATGCCCCATCACCCCCGCCGAGAACCGTCTGAGCGTCGCCATCCGCGCGGGCGAGATGCTGCCGCAGGGGGAGTGGGTGGGAAAGTAAGGGTTGAAGACGGCCTTTCAAGCAA
>CAZJSU010000033.1:33088-41415 GCA_964548765.1 uncultured Anaerolineaceae bacterium | reverse complement strand
AGACATTCCAGGAATTTTTAAAGACGGCTGGCAACGAATACCGACACAAGGCATTGCAGGTTGGTAATATGACATAGAGCATGAAGCCATAAGTCAGGGTTACTCATCAGCAGACTTGAATCATGCAAAAGAACCGCCCTTGCGGACGGTTCTCCATGGGCTGACGTTTACAGTTGCTCCGCCGCGTCGGTCAGCGCCAGTTCGCGCCCTTCCTGTGCCGAGCGGTAAATCGCTTCGATGATCTGCGCGCGGCGCAGCCCCTCGCGCCCCTGATGATTTTCCCAGTTGCCGGAAAGCACCATATCCACAAAATCCCGCACGACGGCCAAGTGGCCTTCGCCGCGCCCCACTTTGGGCTTGACGATGGACGGCGCGCCCGCCGTGTCGCTGTAGATGGTCAGCGTGTTTTCCCAGCTATAGTTCACGATGTCAATATCCGCGCCGCCTTCCGTGCCGTGCATGACCACGCCGAAATCATCACCGTGCCGCCCATAGAGCGCCCAGCTTGCCTCCAGCAGCAGCGTCACGCCGTCCTTAAGGCGGATAAACGCGGTGGCGAGGTCTTCGACTTCGTACACGCCCGGTGTCACCAGATCACCGCGACTGCCGCGCCCGCGCGGGCCGAGTTCGGCATAGGTCATGCCGCTGACGGCGGTAACTTCTGGCTCGCCCAGCAGGTACAGCGCCATATCCAGCACATGCACGCCCAGGTCAATCAGCGGCCCGCCGCCCGCCTGTTCGCGGCTAGTGAACCACCCGCCCATGCCGGGGATGCCGCTGCGCCGCAGCCAGTAGGCTTTGGCGTTGTAAATGCGCCCCAGCCCGCCGGAGTCGATGTAATTTTTAAGGATCGTAACATCGCCGCGCCGCCGATGATTAAAGGCCACTTCCAGCGCGCGGTTGTTCTCAATCGCTGCTTTGACCATCGCCTCACCTTCGGCCACGCTGCGCGCCAGCGGCTTTTCGCACAGCACATGCTTGCCGCTGCTGAGGGCAGCGATGCTCACCGGGGCATGGAGGTAATTGGGCGTGGTCACGCTGACCACATCAATATCTGTCCGGGCGATCAGGTCTTCATAGTCGGTGTAAACCACAGGGACGCTGTAGGTGTTCTTCAGTTGGGCGAGGCGTTCTTCACGGGGGTCAGCCACTGCGACGACTTCGGCAAATGGCACCTGCAGGTAGGATTTCAGATGGGTTTCGCCTGCCCATCCCGCGCCAACGATGCCGACGCGCAGTTTTTGTGTGGGAAGCTGCATGATAAACCGTCTTTCTGATTACTGGTCAGTCCAATTTGGGTAGTGAGTAACGTGTTTCTTGCGTTATCCTGTAATGAATATTCTTATCAGAAACAGCATTTAAGGAAAGGGTATATTATGCCGGATAAGGGGCAACATCCGAAAGTCGTTGTTATCGGCGCGGGCAGCCTGTTCTTTGGCAGGCAGGCTATCTGGCAGATGGTGCAGTCGCCTTACCTGAACACCGGCACGCTGGCGCTGGTGGATACGGATGGCGAGCGCCTGCGCCGTATGGCGAAGCTGGCGGAGATGGTCATCGCCGAGAACAACGTGCCGCTTAAGCTGGAAGCCTCGACAGACTGGCGCGATGTGCTGAAAGGCGCGGATTTCGTGGTGCTGAGTTTTGCCGAGCGCACGGTGTATTACCGGGGGGTGGATTGCGCCATTTCAGAAAAGTACGGCATCCGCATGTGTTCCGGCGATACGATTGGCCCCGGCGGAATCTTCCGCGCCCTGCGTGAACTGCCTGTGATTATGCGCTGTATACAGGATATCGAACGCTACTGCCCGGAAGCATGGGTGATGAACTATATCAACCCCTCGGCGGTGATGGGCATCGCCCTGATGCGTTACGCGCCAGAAATTAAGAGCTTCGCGCTGTGCGACAGCCTGCACATGCCACACGTCAAGCGCCGCTACGCGCAGCGAGCGGGCATCATCACCAGCCCGGAGGAATTCACCGAGCAGGTAGACCGCGATTTCGATATGCGTATCGCCGGGGTCAATCATTTTACATGGATGCTGCGGGCGGATTACCGGGGCGAGGATGTCATGCCGAACATCGCGGAGTCGATCCGCCAGCAGGCCGTGACGGAAACCGACGGCGGCGATAAAGGCGCGAAGGCCATTTTTAACGCGGCGATCGGTTATGAACTGTATGAGGCGTTTGGCTATATTCCGGTCTGCGTCGCGCATACAAAGGAATACATGCGTTACTGGCAGGGGAAAGGCACCGCGCCAGACACCATCCCGCCGCTTTCCATTTGGGAAACAGAAGACCGTTACGAGCGCCACGCCGAAATGTGGGAGCAGGTGGATGGTTTCGTTGAGGGGCGCACGCCGATCAACACCTATATGTCCACCTTCGGCCCAGACCACGCCACCGACATTATCGAGAATATGATCGGCGGGCTGGGCAAGCCGTTCTACGTGAACACCACCAACCGAGGCGCGGTCACGAATATGGATGATGACGCTTTTCTTGAGCTGCTGTGCGATATTGACATGAACGGGCCGAAGCCCCGCCCGGTGGGCGAGATGCCGCGCGGGCTGCGCGGGATGCAGGAGCTGGTGCTGGATACGCACGAGCTTACCGCAGAGGCGGCGTTAAGCTGTGACCGGGGGCTGCTGCGCCGCGCGCTGCTGACCGACCCACTGACCAACTCCATCCCCGATGCCGACGCGGTGATGGCTGAACTGCTGGAACTTGAGCGCGATGTTCTGCTTGAGGGGTGGTATATCAGTTAAAAATGCGTCCGGTGGTGCTGCGCCTGCTATGCTTCCGGGTTCAGCACCAGGATAAATTCCTCCACCTGCTGCCCACGCGCATGAGAGAAGCCCTTGTCCTCGCCGCAGATGGTGAAGCCGCATTTTTCCAGCACCCGGCGCGAGGCGCTGTTATCCTTTGCCACGCGGGCGTATAACGGGCGCGCTGTCACCTGCGTCAGGAATGACGCGAGGGCGGCGGTGGCGATGCCCTTGCCCCAGTACGCTCTGCCGAGCCAGTAGCCCACCGAGGGCTTGCCGAACTGCTCAAAGCCCGCAATGTAACCCGCGACCTGCCCCTCATAGACGATGGTTCTGGTTATGGTATTGGCATTGGCGAGAATCTTCGCCCAGTGTGCCATGAACGCGCTTCTGTCTGCCGGGTCTTCTGCGGTGAAGGCGGCCATCCTGTTGGCCTCCGGGTCCAGTTGATGCTCGAACAGCAGGGGGAGGTCGGCTGCTGTCACCGGGCGCAGCAGCACCTTCGTGGGATTCATGGTATTCATTCCGGCCTCCGCGACGTTTTCCTGTTGATGACACTGGCGTATTCCGCCGGGGTTTTGCCGACGATGCTCTTAAAATCCTTGATGAAATGCGCCTGATCGAAATAACCGAGGTCTAAAGCCAGTTGTGACCAGTCCGGCGCGTCGCCGCTGGCGACCTGCTCGGCGGCTTGATGCAGGCGATAGCGCATAATGACCCACTTGGGGCTGACTCCGACATACTGGCTGAACAGGCGCTGCAGCGAGCGCTTGTTCAGGCCAAGCAGGCGCACCACGTCATCCACGCGGTTGATCTCCCGGCGGGCGATGATGGTGTCAATAACGTGGTTCACCAGCGCGACGTTCTCGTCACGCGCGGGCAGGTGGGCGCGGAGGAAGTTTTCGGCCAGCGCGATCATCTCATCATGATCTTCCAGCGCCAGCATCGCGCTTTGCAGCGCTTCGCCCGCCGCGCCAAAAACCGACCCTATCGGCACGGCGTTATCCGTCAGCGTGCAGACGGGTGTTTTCACAAATGGGTAAAACGCGCCCGGCCTGAACTTCAGCCCGAAGACCTTGCCTTCGTCTTCCAGCAGGTGTGTGAACTTGCCGGTAACGACCCCAAAAATGCCCGACTGGTGCTGCTCGACAACCAGATTGACACACGGATAGGGCAGGTTCTCTGAGAGGTAAGGCGCGCGCCCGCGCAGGTCCCAGTGGATAATCCAGAAGCGCTCGACAAAGAAACTGAGATCAGGCGCGGGCGGATAGCGTGAAAGCTGAAAGTGCCTTTCGCCTGCTCTGGGGTTCAAAAGCCCTCTGGGTTTGATGCGTTCCGGTGTTAACATCGTGCCTCTGCCTATCATTGCAGCCGCTTATTTATAGCACAGGTTTTCGCTTCTGTCGCGTTTTTACAATACAATCAGCCTGCACGGTGTCATAATCTGGCTCAGATGTTCTATGCACGATGAGGGTTTGTCACATGAATCGCTACATGCAGGAAAATTGGTCGTGGATCGAAGGCACACACGGCGCGCGCATCACGCTGCTGGACAGCCTGACCGATGCTGATATGGCGTTTACCCCCGGCGGACAGGCGATGACGCTGGGCGCGCTCTGCCGTGAGATGGGCGAAGTTCAGCATTCGTACATCCAGTCGCTGAAGTCCTTCAAGCAGGACTGGGACTATCGCAGCAGCGAGCCGGGGCTGGAAAACAGCGTCGCGCAGATGAAGGCGTGGTATCTGGCGCTGGATGATGAACTGAAGGCGACAGTCACCGCCTTTTCTGACGACGACCTGCAAAAAACCATTGAACGCCCCGGCGGGTTTGCCGTCCCGGTGGACATGCAGCTTGATATTTACCTACAGGCGCTGCTGATCTTCTTCGGCAAGGCCAGCATCTACCTGCGGGTGATGGACAGGCCGCTGCCCGGCGGGATCGAGGACTGGATCGGCTAACGATGGTGTCGGTCAGCGCATAAAACGACAATCTCCGTAGGGGCGACCCGCCGGGTGACTGGAAGGAATACTGGAAGTGTCGCCCCTACTTTGAGCAGATCATGCGGCTGCTTTTCTCCCCCTCACCCTAAATAGGCTTGTCCGGTACTAAATAATGAGGGTGGCCAAAGCACCATCAGGTCGTCCTAAGAAGCGATTGCAATAGCAACCGAGATTGTAAGCTGCTAGGCTGAGGGGGAGAAAAAGCTGCTCAAAGTTCGTCCGCTGGCTCTTGCTATGTGGCCCCTACTCCACGACGATGTTGATCTCGTCAAGGTAGCCATCACCCTCCAACGCCTGATGCGCGCCGTCGGCAAATTGCAGGCGCAGCGTGTACTCACCCGGCGGCAGGGTCAGCTCGGTTTCCAACTGCCCCTGCCCAAAATGCAGATAATTCTCGGTGTTGATCGGGATGACCTCGCCCGCTGGCACGAAGTCCTCATTGACCAGAATGTGCAGGTGGCCTGCGCCCTCGCGGACTTCGCCCGCTGGCTCGACGGTGAGGCCTTGCGCTTCCATACGCACTGTAAACGTCTCCGGCACGGTCGCGCCGTCGGCTGGCTCGGCGAAGAACACGCGCACAGACCCGGCCTCGTCCTTGTCGGCCATTGAAGGCACGGCGGTGGTGGCCGCGCCCGCCATCAAAATCACCAGCAGGGCGATCACGGCGATGAACAGCACCAGAATTTGCATCCAGCCCGTGCTGGAACGCGGCGGGGCAGGCAGACGGGGGTTATCAGACATGGTATCCTCCTTATCAATGTGGTGCAGCAAAAGCATGACGTATTATACTCTGTACCGGGGTGATGCGCCCTGAGCAGGTCTGGCACGACGCGAGGAGGCTTATGAACGAGCAGCAGATTGAACAGATCATCCAACAGGTGAACCAGGCGCTTCAGAAAATGGGGAGTCCCGCGCCGCTGCCCACCCGGCGCGCGCCAGTCACGGCGGAAACACCGCTGGCGCGGTTGATTGACCACACGCTGCTGAAGCCGGAAGCCAGCGCCGCCGAGATCGAAACGCTGTGTGCCGAGGCGCGGGAACATGGCTTCGCGTCGGTGTGCATCAATAGCGTGTATGTGCCGCTGGCGGCGGCGCTGCTGCGCGAGAGCGAGGCGGTGGTCTGTACGGTGGTCGGCTTTCCGCTGGGCGCGTCCGCGCCAGAGGTGAAGGCTTACGAGGCGAAGCTGGCGCTTCATCAGGGCGCGCGCGAGGTGGACATGGTGCTGCATATCGGCGCGCTGAAGAACCGTGACCTGAAAGCGCTGTACCGCGATATTGACGCGGTGGTTACGGTTTGCCACGCCGAGGACGCGCTGTGTAAGGTGATTCTGGAAACCTCCAAACTGACCGACGAGGAGAAAGTCATGGCCTGTCAGGTGGCGAAGCTGGCGAATGCCGATTTCGTCAAGACCAGCACCGGCTTCGGCGGGGGCGGCGCGACCCCGGAGGACGTGGCGCTGATGCGGCGCGTGGTGGGCGCGGAGATGGGCGTGAAGGCCAGCGGCGGTGTGCGCTCTGCCGAGGACGCGCGGGCGGTGGTCGCGGCGGGCGCGACCCGCATCGGCGCATCGGCGGGCGTGGCGATTGTGCAGGGGGCGAAAGGCGAAGGGGCATATTGATGACCGAAGCCGACACCATCCACGCCGATCACCTGCCGCTGACGGTGGACTCGATGGCCAAGCAGTTCGCCGCCTGTGGGCTGGCCGCCGGACAAACGGTGATCGTCCACAGCAGCCTGAGCAAAATGGGCTGGGTGGCGGGCGGCGCGATGGCCGTGATACAGGCGCTGCTGCGCGTGCTGTCCCCAACAGGCACGCTGGTGATGCCCGCGCACACCAGCGACAACTCCGACCCGGCAGCGTGGCAGAACCCGCCTGTGCCGGAACACTGGTGGCCGATCATCCGCCAGCACATGCCCGCCTATGACCCGGCCACCTCGCCCACGCGCATGATGGGCGCGGTTGCCGAACTGTTCCGCACGTGGCCGGGCGCGCTGCGCAGCGGGCATCCGCAGGGGTCATTCGCCGCACTGGGGCCAAACGCTGCTTACATCACCCGCGACCACGCGCTGGAGGACTTTGGCCCACAGTCACCCCTCGCGCGGGTGTACGAGCTGGATGGCTATGTCCTGCTCATCGGTGTGGGGCATGGCAACAACACCTCGCTGCATCTGGCCGAGTATCATGCCCGGTGGCCGGGCAAGCGCTCTCGCCAGCAGGCCGCCGCCATGCTGGTCAACGGCGAACGCCAGTGGGTGGAGTACGAAGCGCTGGATATTGACTCGGACGATTTCGACACGCTCGGCGCGGCTTACGAAGCCGCACACGACATCGCGCGCTGCCGCGTCGGGCAGGCGGAAGTGCGCTTCATGCGCCAGCGCCCGCTGGTGGATTTTGCGATACACTGGATGGCGCAGAACCGGAATTTCACTCAGGAAGCGAAGCTCAGATGACCGACCCACACATCACCGCGCTGCTTAACGAACTTCAGGGCAGCCTGCCCTTCGTGCGCCAGAAAGCCGCCGAATGCCTGATCGCTATCGGCGAACCCGCCGTCCCCGGCCTCATCGCCTCGCTGAGCGACGACCACCCGCCGCGCGTGCAGTACGTGGCGGCAGCCGCGCTGGAGCGCATCCATACGCCGGAAGCGCTGGACGCTATCGAACGGTGGCGCACAAAGTACCCATGACCGGACAGCGTCAGCCCTGTTGACAAACCCCCTGACATCACATTTAATTACAGGCATGTGCGGGGTTAAAAGTCCAGGAGCAGCGTCCCATGGGGCATATTTTTGTCTCTTACGCCCGACGTGACACCGAGTTTGTCCAGCGGATGCGCGAAAAGCTGCACGAGGCCAGCTTTGAAGTCTGGACAGACAGCGCCCTCGCGCCCGGCACAGACTGGCGGCTGGAAATTGACGAGGCGATCCGCAACGCCTTCGCGCTTATCGTCGTCGTCACCCCGGAATCCAAAACGTCCGAGTACGTCACTTATGAATGGGCGTTCGCGCTGGGCATCGGCATCCGCGTGATTCCGCTGGCGGTCAAGCCGACCCGCCTGCACCCTCGTCTGGAATTTTTGCAACACGTGGATTTCATCAATTTCGAGGGCGACGACTTCCCGTGGGCGCGGCTGATTGACGGCCTGCAGCGCCTGCGCGACGAGTCCGGCACGATCCCCACCCGGCTGACACAGCTTCCTGAACTAGGGACGACGCGCATGAACGCGCCGGGCATGTGGTTACAGGTGCTGCGCGGGCCACAGCCAGAGCAGATGTGGAACCTGAACCAGAACATCGTCACCATCGGGCGCGAGATCACCAACGACATCGTGATTAACGACCAGCAGGTGAGCCGCCGTCATGCCCGCTTCATCCGCAAGACGCAGGGCAACTTCGTCAGCTTCACGCTGGAAGACCTGCGCTCCAGCAACGGCACTTTCATCAACGACACCAAGCTGGAAGCACCGACCCCCCTCAACGATGGCGACATCATCCAGCTTGGCGAGACGATCTCGCTGCTGTACAAAGTCGTGATGAATAGTGGTTAGGTTGCGCGGCAGG
>CAZJSU010000033.1:29139-32988 GCA_964548765.1 uncultured Anaerolineaceae bacterium | reverse complement strand
CCTCCGTTAGCCTCTTTAGCAGGCTTGGCTTTTCTCAGCCACTGGCGACCACTGCGCGATCATCACGCCTGCGCTTTCAGCCAGTCAATCACCAGCGCCTGCATGTCCGGGTCGAAGTGGTGATACGTCTCTGGCGAAAGCTGCGTAAGCTGGTTTGCCGCGCCGTGCTGCTGGTAAACCGCGCGCGCTGCGTCCACGCTGGCGCTGACCAGTGCCAGCGGCGCTTCGCGGTCAAGCTGTGGGCTGACGATCAACGCCGGGCGCGGGGCAATGGCCGCGATCAGGTCGCTGATGTCGTAGGGCAGGCGCGCCGGGTTCTGCGCGTACAGCCCCACCTGCGGCCAGAGCATCGTGAGGTGTGACCAACGGCGCAGGCCGCCTGTCTCCGCCTCGTCCGTATCCAGCCGCAGCGCGGGCGGGAGGCACACCCCGGCGAAGCCGGTCAGCCGGTCTTCCAGCGCGGCCAGATGCAGCCCGACAAGGCTGCCGGTGGAGTAACCGAGCGCGTATACGCATGACGCATCCACATAAGTCAGCGACAGCAGCGCGTCCAGCGCCGCCTGCGCGTCGCGCACCATCTTGCCCAGCAGCGACCAGCGCGGATGCCGGGCGTAAAAATGCTGGATTTCCCCAATGCGCTGGCCGAAGCCGATCTGATCGAAGCAAAAGACGACGAAGCCCGCCCGCGCCAGCGTGTGATGCGGCGGGTTGCCGCGCTGGTAGCCCGCCGCATAGCCCTTCGGCGGTGACCACGGATGCAGCCACAGCACCGCCGGGAAGCGCTGGCCGGACTGTGCCAGCCCTTTGGGATAATACACGTCACCGGTGATGTGTTCGCCGAAGTCGAGCGTCTGCTTTTCGACATCGGGCGCGGAGTCGTGGTGCAGCAGCGCTGGCACATGCGGCCCCGCCGGGTGAAACGGGATGCTGAAATCTGCCCGCACGGCGGGCGGCGCGCTGCCAAGCATGGCCTGAATGCGGTGCGCGAGTGGTTCGCGCTGCTCCGGCATCGCGGCGGCTGTGATCGCGCTGCGCTGCTGCCATGCCTGCCAGTCGTGCGGGTAAATCGGCTGCTGCGGGAAGGCATAATCGCCGCGCCCGAAGTGCAGGTCGCACCAGTCCACATAGCGCTCGATGACCTCCGGCCATGTCTCATGGCTGCCCTGCCGCCACAACAGGCGCAGGTTATCGCCCGCGTCATAAGCCTGATAGACAGGCCGCACGGCCTGTACGGTCTGCTCCACCGCCCACACGCTGCACACATGATCGTTCATCGCGCTGCTGAGCAGGCACGGGCGCGGCGCGATCAGCGCAAGCAGGTCGGTCAGGTCTACCGGGAGCTTATGCTCGCGCCCGACGAAGAAGCGCCAGCGCGGGTGAAACCAGTCAGCAAAGCGGCGGGTGATGAACTCAATCCCCTCGCCAAAATGCTGTTCAGAGACAAAACGGGCGCTCATTGAGCCGCCCGCGCCGGAACTGCTGGAGATGACCACCGAAAAGCGCTCGTCCAGCGCGGCGGCGATCAGCGACAGCTTGCCGTTGCGCGAATGCCCGGTGATGGCGACTTTCTCGCTGTCGGCCAGCGGCTCGCCTTCCAGATAATCGAGGCAGCGGCTGGCCGCCCACGCCCGCCGCGTGATGCGCGACCAGTCGTAACCGGGGAAGCCCGCCGCGAAGGTGTCGGTATCGTCGCGCGTGTCTGCCCCGGCGTAGACGCAGGCCATATACCCCCGGCTGAGGGCGACCTGCGCCCAGTTACGATGATTGTGCTGCGTGACGAAAATCGGGAACGGCCCCTCGCCATCCGGGATCAGCAGTTCCAGCCACAGACAGCTTGCATACCCCGCGCCGAAGCGCAGCTCCACCTCGCGCGTGGTCGCGCCGCTTTCGCGCCCTTCGCTCAGCACCTCGATACGCAGGTTATCCGGCGCGGGCGGCACGCTGCCGAGTATCCAGTGTTGCAGCGCGGCGCTGATCGCCTCGCGGCGTTCCTGCCACGCGGCCTGTTCGGGCATGTCGCCCGGCAGATAATGCGGGTAGTAACGCGAAGGCAGCCCGTCGAAGTCTGGCGGCAGTTCGCCGCTGGCTTCCAGCCAGCTTTCCCATGCCGGGCTGGGCGGCAGTACCCGCCGAAGCTGGTCTAAATAAGCACGGCGTTTGGCGGTATCCTCATTCATCGCTCCCCCCATCCTCGTTTAGCTCGCTCAGCATCCCCCGGTAGACCCCCGGCCACGAGTCGTCAATCGGCAGCGCGCCCACCGCCCGCGCGTAAAAGTCCACCGGCCCCGCCGCGCCGATGATGGCGTAGCCATAGCCAACCGCGCGCATGGCATGGAGGCAGGCCAGCAGCAGCGCCTTGCCTGTGCCGCGCCCGCGCAGGCTCTCCTGCACCCCGGTAGGGCCGAAGAAGTTGAGGCAGGCCGCGTCATAACAGGCAAAGCCGACCAGCCGCTCGTTTTCCACCGCGACGAAGCAGGCATTCGGCACGCGGCTGAAGGCGACTTCGGTTTCGCTGGCCCAGCCCGCGCCGAATTCGCGCTGCACCCACGCCACCACAAGGTGCTTTTCCGGCGCGATCGCGCGGCGAATGTCAATGCCCTGCGCGCGCTGGTGGGCGAGGGCGGGTTCTAAGTCTGGCAGGGTATAGAGGCGCACAAGCATGTCTGGCATAAGGCACTTTCCCGGCGGCTGGTATGCATCATTTATTGGCGCGCCGTATTGTAACGCCCTTTGGCGGCTGTGGGTAAACCGTTTGGCGGCTGGCCTTAAAACTGAGGGCTTGACTTAGAGCGCGCTCTAAGCAGTAGACTGTTTTTGTCAATTATGTTAAGCGTGGAGGACATCATGAACAAGCGTGTTTTAGGACGTTCCAATATCGAGGTTTCGCCGCTGGGGATGGGCTGCTGGGCGATTGGCGGCGTGTGGCAGTTTCTCGGTCTTCAGGCCGGGTGGGGCGAGGTGGACGACGCGGAGTCGATCCGCACGGTGCAGCACGCGCTGGAGAACGGCATCACCTTTTTTGACACCGCGGCCAACTATGGCACAGGCCACAGCGAGCGCATTCTGGCGCAGGCGCTGGCCGGGCGGCGCGGCGATGTGGTCATCGCTACCAAGTTCGGCTTCAACGTGGACGAGGCGGGCAAACGGGTGATGCACTACGACGACCCGGCAGACAACCTCAGGACATTACGCCGCCAGTGCGAGGCCAGCCTGCGTAACCTGAACACCGATTATATTGACCTGTACCAACTGCATGTCTGGGATTACCCGCTGGAGATGGCGGCGGCGGTGCGTGACCTGTTGGAAAAGCTGGTTGAGGAGGGCAAAATCCGCTCCTACGGGTGGAGTACCGACTCGGTGGAGGCGGCGCGCATCTTTGCCGAAGGCGAGCATTGTGTCGCCATCCAGCACGATCTCAACGTAGTGAAGGACGCGCCGGAGATGCTGGCGCTGTGTGAACAGCTTAACCTCGCCAGCGTCAACCGCAGCCCGCTGGCGCGCGGGGCGCTGAGCGGCAAATACAGCCCGTCCACCGTGTTCCCGGAAAACGACGTGCGCCGCGATCCCTGGTCGCATGAAACGTTCTTCGTCCCGGCGCTTAACCATCTCGACGACCTGCGCGACATCCTGACCAGCGGCGGGCGCACACTGGTGCAGGGAGCGCTGGCGTGGATATGGGCGCGCAGCGGGCAGACCGTCCCGATTCCGGGTATTCGCACCGTCGCGCAGGCCGAGGAAAACGCCGGAGCGATGCGGTTCGGGCCGCTGAGCGCGGAGCAGATGGCACAGATTGACGCGCTGCTCCAGCCGCAGGCCGCTGGCGATTAACGCTGTTGTTCGCTATTCATC
>CAZJSU010000033.1:27954-29039 GCA_964548765.1 uncultured Anaerolineaceae bacterium | reverse complement strand
CTGTCCAGTGTCTCCAGCGCCAGCAGGAGCGCCGCCTCGGCGCTGGCGTGTTTGATCGCCTCGCGGTCGCCCTCGAAAATGTGGCGCTTCACCACCAGCATATCCCCCGGCGCGGCCACCCCGATATACGTCAGGCCGACAGGCTTGGACGCGGTGCCACCGCCCGGCCCGGCGATGCCGGTGACGCTGATGGCGACATCGGCCTTCAGCAGTTCGCGCGCGCCTGTCGCCATCTCGCTGGCGACGGGTTCGCTGACCGCGCCGTTGGCGATGAGCGTGCCTTGCTTCACCCTGAGGATGTTCTGTTTCACCGCGTTGGAGTAGGCGACGATGCCGCCCATTACGTATTCTGAACTGCCGGGGATGTTGGTCAGGCGGTGCATAATCAAACCGCCCGTGCAGGACTCCGCCGTGCAGATCGTCCACCCACGCGCGCGCAGCGCTGCGCCAAGCTGTACTTCGAGTGATTGTGTCATAACGTCCCCCCAATCATAGGACAATAGTAACAAATTGGCCTGAAATCGTCACTGGCTTCATGGTATTTCGCCTGCACAGGGGTATAATGTTGGATAACTGCCGACAACATGCAGGATAATGAGGGATAAAACGCCGCTATGGGCTACTGGGGCTGGCGACCAATGGCGCTGATGCTGTGTATCAGCGTATGGGTGACAGGCTGTCACATTGCCAGCGGCTATGCGCTTACTACCCCCCCCACCGAAGCGCCCCGGATTACCCTGACAGTCCGCCGACATGCCACAAGTCCGCCCCCTGCCCCCCTTACAGCACCCCCTGCCGCCACCCCACAGGCACAGACTACCGCCATCGCCAGCGCGGGCGCGCCTGTCTATACCGTCCGCCCCGGGGACACGTTACTCGGTATCGCGCTGGATTTTGGCCTTGACGTGGCGCAAATTCAGGCAGCGAACCCCGGCATAGACCCGCGCGGCCTTCAGGTCGGCCAGCAGCTTGTCATCCCACAGACCCCCCTCATGCCCCCCCGGGCCCCCCCCGCCCGGGGGGGGGGGGACCGGCCGCGCCCCACCCGGGCACCCCCCCCCCCCGGGGGGGACGGGCGGGGGGGG
>CAZJSU010000033.1:16684-27944 GCA_964548765.1 uncultured Anaerolineaceae bacterium | reverse complement strand
CTGCCCCCCCACCCGTGCTTGCGCTGCACCTGCCACCCCCCACCTGCTACCCCCTGCCCACAGGGTATACGCTCTGTCTGGGCGAGGCGCACAATCCACACGATTACCCGGTCGAAGGGACGCGGCTGCACGTGCGGCTAGAGGATGTGACGCGGGCGGTGCTGGCGGAGCAGGCTGTCGGGCTGGAGCAGGCGATGATCCCGGCGGGAAAGGCCGCGCCCTACGCCGTGACCTTCCCGCACGAATGGGAGGCAGGCTACACCAGCACCGTCACCGTCTTACAGGCCATGCCCCTGCCCGCGCAGGTGGCAGAGCGCTTCATGCCGCTGGTCATAGAGGAAGTGGCGGGCGGGCTGGTCAACGGGCGTTATGTGGTGACAGTGACGCTGTATAACCCCACCGCGCGCGCGACCCGCCCCGCGCTGCTGGTGCTTGCGGTGCGCGATGCCGACCAGCGCCTCGCGGGCTACCGGGTCGCAGGCACCGCGCACGGCCTCCAGCCCGGCGAACGCCTGCCCGTTACGCTGGCGGTCATCCCGCAGGGCGGCGCAGCCCCGTTTACGCACAGCCTGTACGCCGAGGCCCGCGCCGAAGCCCTGCCGCCAGATGCCTAGCCGCCCGCGACTGCTTCCCCGGCAATCAGCGTCCCCACGCTGTAATCACCCTGCACCGCCCGCAGCAGGTGTTCGTTTTCCCAGAAGTTCAGCACCATGATCGGCATGTTGTTCTCCTGGCAGAGCGTGAAGGCGGTCATGTCCATCACGTTCAGGCGGCCATCCAGCACCTGCTGGTAAGTCAGCCGTTCATAACGCCGCGCGTCCGGGAATTTCTTGGGGTCGGCGGAGTAAACGCCGTTCACTTTGGTGGCCTTAATCACAATGTCGGCCTTCACTTCCAGCGCGCGCAGCGCCGCCGGCGTGTCGGTGGTGAAGTAGGGGTTGCCCATGCCGCCCGCGATGATGACCACGCGGCCTTTTTCCAGATGGCGGATGGCGCGCAGGCGGATATACGGCTCGGCAACGGCGTGCATCTCAACGGCGGTCTGGACGCGCGTCTCCACGCCTGCCCGTTCCAGCGCGTCGCGCAGCGCCAGCGCGTTCATGACGGTGGCGATCATGCCCATGTGGTCGGCGGTGGTCTGGTCCATGCCCCGGCTCACGCCATCCATGCCGCGCCACAGGTTGCCCGCGCCGATGACAATGACGATCTCCACGCCCAGATCATGCACCTTTTTAACCTTCAGCGCGATCTCTTCCGCCTGGTCAGGGTCAATGCCGAAGCCCTGCCGTCCGGCCAGCGCTTCGCCGCTCAGTTTGAGGACAATCCGTTTATAGACAGGTTCGACGTGGTGATTATTTTGCATTCTACATTACTCCCTTTCAGTTTTTACAACGCTTGCCCACCGGAAAATGACAAGAAAAAAGGGATTAGCAAATGCTAATCCCTCTGCCTGTCTTCTTCATTGAAAGCAGTTCTTGAGCTTTCGGGGTGGCTGTAAACGCCCGCGATCAGGCATCTTCGCCCGCGTCCGCGTCACCTTCGCCCAGCGCGAAGCGGGCAAAGCGGCGAACTTCGATACTCTCGCCGACCTCAGCCACGACTTCGGAAAGCAGCTGGCTGATGGTCTTGCTGTCGTCCAGCAGGAACGGCTGTTCCATGAGGACGATTTCCTCGAAGAACTTGTTCATGCGCCCTTCGACAATCTTCTGCAGAATGTCCTCCGGCTTGCTGGCGTTCTTCTCGTCTTCCTTCAGGATACGCAGTTGCAGATCGCGCTCGGCCTGAACGACGGCCTCTGGCACCTCTTCGCGCTTGACGTATTCCGGCGCGAGGTTGGCGATATGCAGCGTCAGGTTACGGGTAAATTCCTGGAAACGGTCGGTATTGGCAACGAAGTCGGTCTCGCAGTTCACCTCTACCAGTACGCCGAGGCGCTTGTTGTGGTGCAGGTAAGACTGGATCACCCCTTCGTTCATCACGCGCCCGGCGCTCAGCTTCTTGGCCGCGCGCGCTAAGCCTCTTTCACGCAGATATTCGATGGCCTTATCCACGTTGCCATCGTTCAGTTCCAGCGCCTTTTTACAATCCAGAGGGCCGGCACCGGTGGCTTCGCGCAGTTCTTTCACCATCTGTGCAGTAATGACAGCCATATTCGCCCCTTTTATTCGTTGTCTTCGGTTTCGTCATCATCAAAGAGGTTAGCATCGCGCAGCTTCGCCAGCGTGGACGCGCCGAGATACTGCTCGTCGTCTTCCTCTTCTTCGTCGTAATCACCGTAGGCGGCGTAATCCGCCATGTCCAGGTCCTCGTCCGCGCCGTCTTCGCCCTTACGCATGGCCTGGCCTTCCAGCACCGCGTCGGCCAGCGCGCTAATCAGCAGCTTAATGGCGCGTACCGCGTCGTCGTTGGCGGGGATGATGTAATCGAGGTCATCCGGGTTGCTGTTGGTATCCGCCAGCGCCAGCACCGGGATGTTGAGCGTGTTGGCCTCTTTCACAGCGGTGGATTCGCGCAGCGTGTCCACGATAATCAGCATATTGGGCAGTTTCTTCATCTCACGGATGCCGCCCAGCCGCAGTTGCAGCTTTTCGATTTCGCGGTTCAGCATCAGCGCTTCTTTCTTGGAAAGCAGCTCGAACTCGCCTTCTTCGCGGCGGCGTTCCAGCTTTTTCAGCGTCTCGATGCGTTCGCGGATGGTGCGCCAGTTGGTCAGCGTACCGCCCAGCCAGCGCTGGTTGACATAGGGCATCCGGCAGCGCTCGGCTTCTACGGCGATCGTTTCCTGCGCCTGACGCTTGGTGCCAACAAACAGCACCGTCCCGCCATCCAGCACGATGTCGCGCACCATGTCGTAATACTGGTTGAGGTTCACGATGGTCTGTTGCAGGTCAATGATGTGGATGCCGTTGCGTTCGGCAAAGATATAGGGCTTCATCTTGGGGTTCCACTTGGGGGTACGATGACCGAAGTGGACACCCGTTTCGAGAAGCGCCTTCATGGATACTGAAGAAGGCATGGTGGTTTATTATGCTCCTGTCTATGTGTTTGGGCGTTCACACCCTTCATCCTCCGACGTTAATCCCTGTGGGACAACACACGCCAGAGTCCGGGTATGTGTTTTTGGGCTGGCAACGAGGCGGCCAGACCGCCGTGCATTGTAGCACAGCGGCATGGCGGGTTCAAGGTTGGGACGGTTGTATAATACGGTGGGGCGGGCTGCTGGCTCGCCCGAAGTGTAACCTCAGGCCATCGCGTGATAAATTGCCGGGCGATAACGCGGCTCTGGCACAGGCAAACCCCTCGCTCTGGCTGCTTCCAGCCAGAGTTCCTTTGCCTGAAGAACTTCATGCAGAGCTTCTTCGGGCGTATCGCCTGACGCTGAGCAGTATTTCAGATCAGGAATATCTGCGATATAGGCTTCGTCTTCTTCACTGTAGAAGATATTGATATGGTAATCCTTCATCATCATGACAGACGGTAATCGTCCAGCTTGCAGTTGGCGACAGGCACGCCAGCCTCGCGCAGCTTGTAAATGCGGTTGATGCTGTGCGCGACCGCGTTGCCGCTGCCCAGGACGGTGACGCGCAGGCCAAAGCGCTGGCTTGCACCGGGCGCAAGCATCACGAGGCGCTCTTTAGCGCGGGCGCTGTTCTGGCCTTCGGGGATGCAGTTGGCTGGTTCTACCCCACAGACGTAAATGCCCTGCCGGGTGTTCTTCCATTGGTTGAGGTATGGCATCTCCCTGCTTGACCAGCGCAGCGACAGGCCGAACTGCTCACGATAGATGACCGCCTCGGTCGCGCCCTGCTCGTCGCACTTCAGGTGATGGTAAAAGACCTGCTCGGCGTAATCCGGCTTCGCCGCGATGTACTCCGGCCATGTGTCCAGTCCCATCCGCGCCACCTCGTCGCGCGGGTATACCCCGACATACGCCGTCGCCAGCCGTGTCCCCTGCGCGATCAGCGGATAGCCGAGGTTAACGTGATAAAGGAACATCAGCGGCGCGGCGCTGTCGCCCAGATTGGTAATATGATCTTCAATCATAAAGCCCGGCTCGCCCAATATCATGACATAGCGCCGTTCCAGCCGTAACTGCGTGCCGAACAGCGACGACTCCGCCACACTGCCGCGCAGCGCCAGCGTCCTGGCATCTTCCCCCCACTCCACGCGCAGCCCCTCGGCGCGCAGGCGGCTGAATTTACCGTGCAGGTCGCGCACTTCGCCGCTGCTGCGGTCGGTTTCTGGCGGGCCAACATGCGTCAGACCACAGGTGGTCAGCAGCCCGCCGTTGAACTGCTCCAGCCATGACAGGCCAAAATCCGGCGGGTGGGGCGATCCCTGACTGATCCACGTCAGCGGGATGCCGTTATAGTGCGCGCTCCACACATCCAGCCCGCGATCCGGCAGCAGCGTAAAGTGCAGGCCGCTGCTGTTGTACGCCTCTACAATGCGCGTTCCGTTGGGCAGGGTGGACTGGCGAAAGTCCATAAACTGGCGTGGGTCTATGCTGTGGGGTTTGCGGTGTTCGGGGTTCAGCCAATTCGAGTCGAGCATAAGATATTCTCACAGATTGCAGTTTACGGGCAAAAGTATATCTGCCAGTATGCCATGAAACCTGCTTAAGAATAGCATATTTTAGGGTATCATTGTTGAAAGATGACAGGCCGCTGCTGATGGACAACCATGTTTTTTTAAGTTACAGCTTCGCCGATGTTTACCGGGCGCGCCGCCTGCGAACGGCGCTGCGGCTGTACGGCATCGCCGCGTGGCCGCGTCTGGCGCTGACTCCCGGCTCGCCTGCATGGGAAGCGGAATTTGAGGAACGGCTGAAAACCGCCGCCTGCGTCGTGCTTATCCTGACCCCTAACAGCGGCAGTTCACGCTGGGTCAGTATGGCGATTGACCACGCCAACCGGCATCGAGTGCCGGTCGTCCCGGTGGTGATGAGTGGCGATGCCGGGCATGTGCTGCTGACGCAGGTGCAGGGCGAGGCGTGGTTCGACCTGCGCTGGAGCCGCAACCTGAAGTCGGAACTGTCCAGCCTCGTCCAGCTTATCCGCCAGCACAACCAGCCCGAAGTCGTTGAGGCCAGATCGTAGGCCGATCAGCCAAAACGGCCAGAAATGTAGTCGGCTGTTTCCGGGCTTTCCGGCGCGTCGAACAAGCGCCTGGTTGCCCCGAACTCGACCAGTTCCCCCCAGCGGATTTCCCGATTGTCCACGTCCTGCTTGCGAATGTTATAGAACGCGGTGTAATCAGACACGCGCAGCGCCTGCTGCATGTTGTGGGTGACGATGATGATGGTGTAGGTCCTGACCAGTTCGTGCATCAGTTCTTCGATGCGCTGCGTGGCGATGGGGTCGAGCGCCGAGCAGGGTTCGTCCATCAGGATCACCTCCGGCTCCACCGCGATCGTGCGCGCGATGCACAGGCGCTGCTGCTGCCCGCCAGAGAGCGCCAGCCCGGACTTCTTCAGGTCGTTCTTCACCTCGTCCCACAGCGCCGCGCCGCGCAGGCTGGCCTCGACAATTTCATCCAGCACCCTTTTGCTGCGCACCCCCAACACGCGCGGCCCATAGGCCACGTTATCGTAAATGCTCTTGGGGAAGGGGTTGGGCTTCTGGAACACCATGCCGATGCGCCGCCGCACCTCTACCGGGTCTACATCGTCGGCGTACAGGTTTTGCCCCCGGTACAGGATTTCCCCGGTCACACGCGCGCCGTCCACCAGATCGTTCATGCGGTTAAAGGCGCGCAGCACCGTGCTTTTGCCACAGCCGGACGGCCCGATAAAGGCCGTGACCTTGCGGCGCGGGATGTTCAGGCTCACGTTATGCACGGCGCGGTAATCGCCGTAATAGACATCAACGGCTCTCGCTTCAAGCGCGTAGCTGCTACCGTTCTGGCTCATAAGTTCGTTAATACCTCACACTTGTACGATTACGCAGAAGAATCGCGGCCAGGTTCATCAGCACCATGACCGCCAGCAGGACGATGATGGCGGCAGCGGCCACGTTTTTAAATTCCGGCTCCGGGCGCGAAGTCCACTGATAAATCTGGATCGGGACGACAGTAAACTTGGAGAAGAAGCCGTTCGGGTCAACGCCGATGAAGGTCGAAGCGCCGACGACCAGCAGCGGCGCGGTTTCGCCCACCGCCCGCGAGAGCGACAGAATCACGCCGGTCAGGATGCCGGGGAAGGCCGCCGGAAGCACCTGCCGCGACACGGTCTGCCAGCGGGTCGCGCCCAGGCCATAACTGGCCTCGCGCACGGTGCGCGGCACAGCGCGGATGGCCTCCTGCGCGTTGACGATCAGCACAGGCATAATCAGCAGCGCCAATGTCAGCCCGGCGGAAAGCACCGTGCGGCCATTAGTATCGGTCACGCCCAGAAACGCGCCGCTGGTCAGGTGGCCGAGGGCGCGCACGAACACCGCCAGCCCCAGCATCCCGTAAATGACCGAGGGGATCGCCGCCAGATTGCGGATGTTGATCTCGATCACGCGCTCCAGCCAGTGTTTACCCGTAGCGTATTCTTCCAGATAGACCGCCGCGCCCACCGCGATCGGCAGGCCGAACACCGCCGTCACCAGCATGATGTAAAACGTCCCCAGCAGCGCGGTACGCAGGCCAGCGGTGGTGGCCGAGCTGGACACCGAGCTGGTGATAAAGTCCCAGTTGACCCACGCATGGAATCGCAGCGTGTCCTGCGGGTAATCTCTGGCCGCCTCGGCCTCGATACTGGCGCGGTCAAAGATGGAAGGCAGCAGATGCCAGCTTTTAACCACCAGCGGGCGCACAATGTTCGCCACGACCAGATCATGAATTTGCGACTGGTCGAGGTTTTCAGCAAGCACCGCCACCTGCTGTTCGATACTTAGGTCATTTATCGTCGCGTCGGCCATCTCCGGCGGATACACCCGCCCGGCCAGCACCGAATGCAACGGCGCGGTGGTGAAGTCGGCTTCTGGCACCTGGCTTAACGTATCGCGGATCGCCACGCGCAGGCGGCGTTCCGCGTTCGTCACAAAGACGTTGAGCAGTTCCGCCTCGTTCAGTTCTTCCAGCGGGCGGTCGGCCAGCGTGGCAGGCTCGACCGTGTTGCGGATCACCACCAGCCCGAACGCCTGATTGACGATATGCAGCAGCAGCGCCAGCAGCGCCACCAGCGCGATGACATTGGCGGCGAGGAAAAACCAGCGGGCGACCGTGCCGCGCCGCTGCCGGGTACGCAGTTGCTGGCGATAACGCTCGTCGCTGACCTCCCGGCTGAGGATGCCGCCCGTGATAGTGGGTTGTTCCGCGCTCATCAATACGTCTCCCGGAAGCGGCGGGTAATCGCCTGGCTGACGAAGTTCAGCGCCAGCGTGATCACGAACAGCGTCAGGCCGATGGCGAACACGCTGTTATAGTCTATGCTGCCGAAGCTGAGGTCGCCTGTGCTGATGCGGGCGATATGCCCGGCCATCGTCTCGGCGCTCTCCAGCGGGTTTAGCGTCAGGTTCGGCCCCGCGCCAGCGGCCACCAGCACGATCATGGTTTCGCCCACCGCGCGCGAAAAGCCCAGAATCACCGCCGCGACGATGCCGGAGAGGGCGGCGGGCAGCAGCACTTTGACCGTCGTTTCCAGCCGGGTCGCGCCCAGCCCGAACGAGGCTTCTTTCAGCGCGCGCGGCACGGCGCTGATGGCATCCTCGCTGATCGAGCTAATGGTCGGCACAATCAGGATGCCGACGACGATGCCCGCCGAGAGCATGTTGTAGACCTGCACCTGCTCGCCAAAGAACTGGCGCAGCAGCGGTGTCACAAACGTCAGCGCGAAGTAGCCGTAAACGACAGTCGGCACACCTGCCAGAATCTCCAGCACGGGCTTCAGCGTGCTGCGGACGCGCGCGGTGGCGTACTGGCTGATGTAAATCGCCGCGCCCAGGCCAAGCGGTATGGCTACCACCATCGCCACCAGCGTAATCACAATCGTCGGCACCAGCAGTTCCATAATGCCGAAGCGCCCGATCTGCGGCGACCATTTGGTATCGGTGAAGAACTTGCCGAGGGTGACTTGCGTGCCGATGAACAGCGGCGTATTGGCCGCGTGTTCCCGCGCCTGCGTCCCGTCAACGCCGCGCGTCACTTCCACCGTTTGCGCGTCAATCACCTGCTCCACCCGCGCGTATTCCGTGTCGCCCATCTGCCCAAAGCGCAGCAGGTCGCCCACTTGCAGCGGCGTTCCGCTGCTGCCGACAGGCACCACTGTGTCCTCGGCGCTGATGACCTCGGCGGTGCGCTTGTTGGCGTTCAGGAACTCGGTGGAGGTGAAGAAGCGCAGCGCTTCCGTCCCCAGCACCAGCGTAAAGCCAATCGTGGTCAGCACGGAGATCAGGCCACAGGCGAACAAAATCGTGCCGATGACGCGCTCTGCCGGACGCGCCCGCCTGCTCAGGCTGGCCTGCTGGCCTGCTTCGGCTGCGATGCGATCTGCAATCGGCAGGCGCTCTGTAATAATCGCCTGTCCCGGCCCGCCAAAGCTTATCTTGCTTTCCATAAATTTCCCTTCCATGTGCGTCTGTACTTCATCAATGACGAATGTTATAAACAAAGCGTGGGAAGGGAGCATTTGCCCCTTCCCAGTATCAATATTGCTTACTGAACCCCCTGCTTACATGCCACCAGCAGACCCCGCCAGCCACAGCAGAGCGTTCAGGCGCTGCGTGGCTTCCGGCACCGGGATGTAGCCGATCTGGTCGGCGGCAGTCCCCAGTTGGGCGTTCGCGCCTTGCAGGTAGTAGTTGATGAAGGCCGTCACCTGCGGCTTTTCCTGCATGATGGTCGGCGCGCTGTAGATGAACAGCGGGCGGCTGAGCGGGTACTCGCCGCTTGCGCCGGTTTCCTCGTTCGGCGCGATGCCCTCAACCGGTACGGCGCGCAGCGTGTTCAGGTTTTCCTGATAGTAGGCATAGCCGAAGTAGCCGATGGCGTAGGGGCTGCCGACGATGCCCTGCACCAGCACGTTATCGTCCTCGCTGAACTGGATGCCAGCGGCGTTCTGGATCGGGGTTTCGTCCTCGTCGAAGATTTCTTCCACGAAGTAGTCATAAGTGCCGCTGTCGCTGCCGGGGCTGAACAGGCGAATCTGCTCGGCGGGGTAGCTGGGGTCAACCTGATCCCAGGTCGCGGCCTCGCCGCTGAAAATCCGGGCAAGCTGCTCGAAGGTCAGGCCAGTCAGGAAGTCGTTCTCGGCGCTCACGACAATCGCCAGCGCGTCAATCGCCACGTAGAACTCCAGCGGCTCGCGGCCATTGGCGAGGCAGGCTTCCACTTCTTCGGGGTTGATCGGGCGGCTGGCGTTGGAGAGGTCGGTTTCGGCGTTGACGCAGAAGCGCTCGAAGCCGCCGCCAGAGCCGATGCTGTCCACCGTGATCGTCCCGGCGAAGCCGTCCAGCTCGAACAGGTCGGCCATGCGCTCGGTCAGCGGGTAAACGGTAGAGCTGCCAGCGGCGATGATGTTCTGGCTGACCGCCAACGGGTCTACTTCGGGAAGCTGTATGGGCGGGATCAGAACGCTGTCAATCGTATGGATCACGCCGTTGCTGGCGGCAATATCGGCGCTGACGACATTCGCGCCGTCCACCGTCACGCTGCCGTCTTCGCCCACGACGACGTTCAGTTCGCTCGTTTCCACCGAGGCGGTCATGCCGCTGGTCAGGTCAGCCGCCAGCGCCGCGCCGGGGATGACATGGTAATTCAGCACGCGGGTCAGCAGTTCCGGGCTGCTGTGCAGGGTGTTCACCACCGCAGGCGGCAGTTGGGCAAATGCTTCGTTCGTCGGGGCAAACACCGTCCACGAGCCGTCGCTGTTCAGCAAGTCGGTCAGGCCAGCGGCGTTGAGCAGTTCGGCCAGTGTCGAGAGGTCAGGGTTGCCAGCGGCGGCCTGGGCAACCGTCTGATCCTGAGCAGCTACGCCGACCAGCGGCAGCGCGACCAGCATGAGGATGCCGACCAGCAGAACAGCGATACGCGACTTCAGCATTCTTTATGTCTCCTTCAATCAACCGCAGGATATTCATGACAGGGTGAAGCCTCTTTTTCATGCTTCATCCATGATGCTAACCGCTGTAAGTTAATAAACCGGACTCTGTGAGTTAAGAGACGGCGGGCAACGCTTTAAGTAAAGATTAAGTTCGGGACGAGTGACCCACGACAAAACCGAACTTCTGTGCTATATTTGGGCGCAGGCGGGGCATGTGATTATAATGAGGGTGTTCAGGAGCAGACCGATTGACCGGACTACAACACATTGGCATCCTTGCCCACCCGCTGCGCCCACAGACCGCCCCGGTAGCGGAGCATATCGCCGCCACGCTGACCGCGCGCGGCGTAGATACATGGCTGCACACCGACTGGGACGAGCGCGATGTGCGCGAGAAAACGCAGCATACCGATATGGTGATCGCCATCGGCGGCGATGGCGCGATGTTCCGCGCCGCGCGGGTGTGCGCGCCGCATGACGTGCCTGTGCTGGGCGTGAATATGGGGCGGCTGGGCTTTTTGACCGAAATCGAAAACCCCGACACCTGGGAAACCTATATGGACTCCCTGCTGCGCGGTGATTACTGGATCGAAACACGGATGATGATCCGGGCGCAGATCGTGCGCGGCGGGGTCAGCATCATGGCGGAGGACGCGCTGAACGATGTGGTCATCAGCCGGGGCGTGGTCTCGCGCACCATCCGGCTGGAAACCTATATTGACGACGGCTGGGCGACGACTTACAACGCCGACGCGCTGATTATCGCCACGCCAACCGGGTCAACCGCCTACGCGCTGGCCTCTGGCGGGCCGATCCTGCCGCCAGAACTGCACAACATCCTGATCGTGCCTGTTGCGCCGCACCTGAGCATGGATCGGGCGATTGTGCTGTCGCTGGGGGCGACGGTGGAAGTCGTCCCGGCGTGGGACGCAGGGGCCGAAGTGGTGCTGACGGTGGATGGCCGTCTGGCCGGGGAATTGCAGGAGGGCGATTATGTGCGCGTGACCAGCAGCGATCATGCCAGCCGCTTTGTGCGGATGCGTGAGCGCAATTACTTTTACCGTTCGCTGCTGGACAAGCTGGAGCCGCGCATCACCCGCCCGGAGGAGCCGGATGGCCGCGTGGCACAGTCCATCCGCCGCAAAATTGATTAAATTTCGATAATGTGTTGAGAAAGTTATAAGATTCGGGCGTTATGATGGAAGTAGCTGGCTGTTAAAGCACCTCACCCCC
>CAZJSU010000033.1:13443-16584 GCA_964548765.1 uncultured Anaerolineaceae bacterium | reverse complement strand
TATAAGATTCGGGCGTTATGATGGAAGTAGCTGGCTGTTAAAGCACCTCACCCCCTCCATGCATGGAGAGGGTGAGAAACATTCGTGCAAGGTGCATTCACAAACGTGCGCCTGGTCTGACAGCCAAAACCGGACTGCTCCATCATCAGAGGAAACATACATGAGTAATTATGAACTCAACCCCGCCACCGCCGAAGAACTGACCTACTGCGCGGTGCATCCCGACCGTGAAACCAGCCTGCGCTGCAACAGGTGCGAGCGTTATATGTGCGCGCAGTGCGCGGTACAAACGCCTGTCGGCTATCGCTGTAAAGAATGCGCGCGCCAGCATGAGGACAAATTCTTCAGCGCCACGCAGAACGATAATCTGGTTGTCTTCGGGGTCAGCCTTGTGCTGACAGCCATCGCCGGGGCGATCATGAGCATGATCGGGTTCCTGTTTCTGGCGCTGGTGCTGGGGCTGCCAGCGGGCGGCGCGATCAGCGAAGCGGCGCTGCGGGTGGTGCAGCGGCGGCGCGGGCGGCAGTTCGCGCTGATGGGCGCGGCGGGCGCGATCATCGGCGGCCTGCTGGGCGGCATGGCGCAGGTGTACCTGCGGCTGGGGCAGGTCTTTGCCAGCCGGGGCGTAGAGGCGGCCATCCCGCTTGATCTGGTCTTTTCGTCCACCATACAGAACTGGGGGCTGCTGCTTTTTGTGGGGCTGGTGGCCGCTGCTGTTTATGGCCGTTTCCGCATTGGCAAATAAGTTGTAGACTCGGAAGAAGCAATCCGTTCAGGGACAAGGCATTTATGCTGGAAGAACTGCGTATCCAAAACTTCGCCATTATCGACTCGCTGGAACTAGGCTTTTCCCCCGGCTTTAACGTGATTACGGGCGAAACCGGCGCAGGCAAGTCCATCATGATTGACGCGCTGGAACTGCTGCTGGGCGGCAGGACAGACAGCACCTTTGTGCGCTCCGGCGCTGACCGGGCGATGGTCGAAGGCGTGTTCGCGCTGGAGGGTCTGGTCAGGGATGCGGTGCGTGTCATTCTGGAACGTGAAAACCTGCCGGACGACGGCCACGCCGACTACATCATCCTGACGCGCGAAGTGCGCGAGAACCGCCGTTCCAGCGCCCGCGTCAACGGCGTGACGGTGAACGCCGACGTGCTGCGGACGATCGGCGAGGCGCTGGTGGATGTTCACGGCCAGAGCGAACACCTCTCGCTGCTCAAGCCCGCCACGCATATTGACCTGCTCGACCGCTATGCCGACCTGATCGAGATGCGGGCGGCGATGGGCGCGCTGGTGGACAAGGTGCAGGCGGTGCGCCGCGAGATCAGAACGCTGCTGGAAGACGAGGCCGCGCTCAAGCGCAAGGCCGAACGTCTGCGTGCCGAGGTCGAGGAGATCGAGGCCGCACAGTTGCAGCCGGGCGAGGACGAGGAACTGCGTAACGAGCGCAACCGCCTCGCCAACAGCGAGCAACTGGCGACGCTGACCGCCGAAGCTTACCTGCTGCTGATGGGCGACGACAGCGGCGAACAGCTTAGCGCGGTGGATCAGTTGATGCAGGTGGCGGTGCTGCTGGGCAAGCTGCTCAACATCGACTCGTCGCTGAACGAACAGGCCGAGATGGCCGATATCCTCAGCCAGCAGGCGCAGGAACTGGCCGCGCTGGTGCAGGATTACGGCGAAACGGTGGAATACAACCCTGGGCGGCTGAACGAAGTCGAGGAACGGCTGGAACTGATTAACCGCCTGCGGCGGCGCTTCGGCGTGACGATTGAGGATGTCATCGCCTACGCCGAGAAGGCCAGCGCCGAACTGGAGAGCATCGAACACAGCGAGGAGCGGCTGGAAGAACTGCGCGGCGACGAGGAAAAGCTGCTGCGCTATATCGGCGAGATGGGCCAGAAGATCAGCCATCTGCGCCAGCAGTTCGGCCAGAAGCTGAGCGAGAGCGTGGTGCAGGAACTGGACGACCTGCGGATGCAGAACACGCAGTTCGAGGTCGCCATCACGTGGCGCGACGACCCGGACGGCTGTTACGTGGGCGACCAGCGCGTATCCTTTTCGCCAACAGGCATTGACCATGTGGAGTTCATGATGAGCGCCAACCCCGGCGAGCCGCTGCGCCCGCTGGCGAAAGTCGCCTCTGGCGGCGAAACCGCGCGGATCATGCTGGCGCTCAAGCGGGTGCTGTCGCAGGCCGACCAGACCCCGACACTGATCTTCGACGAAATTGATCAGGGGATCGGCGGGCGCGTGGGCAGCGTGGTCGGCGAGAAGTTATGGGCGCTGGCGAGCAATCATCAGGTGTTATGCGTGACGCATCTGGCGCAGTTGGCGGGCTATGCTGACCGTCACTTCCACGTGCAGAAGGACGTGAACACCAAACACGCCCGCACCGAGGTGGTGGTGCTGGATGACGAAACGCGCGTGAGCGAACTGGCGGAGATGCTGGGCGCGACAGGCGACAGCGGCAGCCAGACCGCGCGCGACATCCTCACCGAAGCGCAGACCAAAAAGGCGCAGCGCGCCAGCCGCAAACCCGGCAAACAACAGCAGAAGCAGTTGTTGTGAGGTTTCATGACAAGCAATATACAACTCCCGCATGACAAAATTCGGGAATTCTGCCGCAAGCATCACATTCGCAAACTCTCCCTGTTCGGTTCGGTACTGCGCGATGATTTCCGCACCGATAGCGATGTAGATGTGCTGGTAGAGTTTGAACCAGGGCATGTGCCGGGGTTTATTACAATGGCGGGTATGGAGATTGAATTATCAGGCATTTTAGGGCGCAAGGTAGATTTGCGAACCCCGGCTGAATTGAGCCGCTACTTCAGACAGCAGGTTCTTGACACGGCTGAGGTCCAGTATGACCTTGGATGACCAAACCCGATTGCGACACATGCTGGATGCTGCGTTGACTGCTCAAAGGTTTGTTGAGGGAGAAACGCGGGAATCGCTTGATAAAGACGAAAAATTAGTTTATGCACTGGTACGGGCGGTTGAGATTATCGGTGAAGCAGCTTCAAAAATCAGTAAAGAGTTTCGAGATCAGCATCCTCAAATCCCGTGGTCTGCAATTGTTGGAATGCGTAATCGTCTTATCCATGCTTACTTTGATGTGGATTTAGACCAAACCTGGAGTAC
>CAZJSU010000033.1:8021-13343 GCA_964548765.1 uncultured Anaerolineaceae bacterium | reverse complement strand
CATGACCACCTACAACTTCGACGAAATTATCGAGCGACGCGGCACAGACAGCGCCAAGTGGGGCTACTACGACCCCGATGTGATCCCTATGTTCGTGGCCGATATGGACTTTCGCTCGCCACAGCCCGTGATTGACGCGCTGGTGGAGCGCATCCAGCACGGCGTATTCGGTTACGGCATGTTCTTCAACCCGCCGCCCAGCCTGTCCGGCGCGATTGGCGATTGGCTACAACGGCGGCACGGCTGGCAGGTAGAGCCGGAACACATCATCGTCCAGCCTAACGTGGTCAACGGTATTTACGTGGCCGCCAAAGCCATCGGCGAACCGGGCGATCATATCATGGTCAACACCCCGGTTTACTGGCCGTTCGTCAGCGGGGCAGAGAAAGCCAACCGCCCGCTGCACATGGTGCCGCTGCGTATGGTGGCGGACGGCCACATCATGCGCTACGAGATAGACTTCGACGCGCTGGAAGCCGCTATCACGCCGCAGACGAAGCTGTTTCTGCTGTGCAACCCGCATAACCCGGTCGGGCGCGCCTTTGAAAAGTGGGAGCTAGAGAAGCTGGCGGAAATCTGCCTGCGCCATGACATCATCATCTGCTCCGACGAGATTCACGGCGATATGGTCTACGCACCGCACCGCCACACGCCCATCGCCTCTATCGCACCAGAGATCGCCGCGCGTACCATCACGCTCCACGCCGCCAGCAAGACCTTCAACATCGCCGGAATCGGCCTCGGCTACGCCATCATCTCCAACCCGGAACTGCGCGAGCAGTTCAAGGCGGTTTATGACAGCATGGGCGTTCATGCCACGCTGACAGGCTACGTCGCCACCGAAGCCGCTTACCGCGAGGGGCAGCCGTGGCTGGACGCGCTCATGACTTACTTGCAGGGCAACCGTGATTTCGTCGCCGATTACGTCAAAGCACATTTCCCCAACGTACGCGTGACCGTGCCGGAGGGGACGTATTTAAGCTGGCTGGACTTCCGCGAAGCCGGGCTGCCCGGCGAACCGTGCGCCTACTTTCTGGAACACGGGCGCGTCGCCCTCAGCGGCAATTGGGAGAGGCAGGGTTATGAAGGCTTTGCGCGGCTGAACTTCGGCTGTCCGCGTCCGCAGCTACAAGAAGCGCTCGACCGCCTGCACGCCGCCTACACGCAGGCAGAACGGGTATAACAGTAGGGGCGCAGCGTGTGACCGAAGGGAATACTGGAAGTGCTGCGCCCACTTTACGACCTACGGACTCACCGGGGTCAGGGCAGCGTTCTGTGTGACCTGTTCCATAATTGCGGTGGCCGTTGCGGACAGCGGGTCAAGCTCAGCGTCCGTATTGGCGGCGGGCGTGAGGGCGAAAACGCGCTCTGCTGTCCCTGTCGCCCCAATGATAATCGCGGTGGCGGTCTGCGCGATGTCTGCGGGGATGGCCTGCGCCGGGGCGGGCGGCCTGCTGATCTGGCTTACGGCCAGCATCGCCACCACGCCGAGCGCGAAGCCGATCACCAGCAGCCACCATTGAAAACGGGGGCGCATGTCGTTTTTGCGTTTCTCTTTTTCAGTGGATACCATGTCTGCATTCCTCTGCTTCATGCGTGTTACGAGCTTATACGCAGCAGCCCGTATTACGTTGCGCATGACGAGAGGTGCTTTATGCAGACTGTTGAATGCCGTGTCTTTTCTTTACCACCGGGCTGTACACGCCCATCGCCCGCGACAGGCTGATTTCCGGCTGAGGCTGCTCAACGGCGCTGGCTATGCCGCTCACGCCCCCTGCCCGGCGGCGATATTCGGCCCAAAGTCAGCGATATAACGCTCCGGCGGGCGCATCGGCCTGCCGGTCTTCAGGTCTACCCATATCCAGTACGTTTGCACCTGCGCCAGCAGCGCCCCATCGCTGACCCGGTGCAGGTCGAAATGGCGCGTGCCGGAAAAGCGCCTGATGTCGAACAGCCATGTGCTGATCTCCACCTCGTCATCCAGCAGCGCGGGCTGGTGGTAGGCGATGCGGTGGCGGCGGGCGTAGATGCCTACCTGCTCCTGCCGGATGCGCTCCAGCGGCCAGCGGTAATGCCGCCCGGCCTGTATCGAGCAGTCCTCGATGTAATTGAGATACGCCGCGTTGTTCAGGTGCTGGGCGCTGTCAATATCGCGCCATTCCACCCGCTTGCGCAGCCTGTACACGCCTTCCGGCGCGGGCGGCGCTTTGGGGAACGGCGGGCGCGGCAGCTTCTCCACCGGGTCGCCGCCAGAGAAAGCCGCGACCATCTCCGGCGGAATGGGCGAAATGCGCCCGCTCTCGCGCTCAAGATAAACCCAGTCGGTGCTGCCCCGCGCCACCACCTCCGGCGACCCGGCCTTGCGAAACTCATACATGCGGATCGAGCGCACCTGCCGAAAGTCGGCCACCCACGTTTTGACCTCCAGCGTGTCGCCGTAAAAACACGGCTGAAGGTATTCGATCTCCGTTTCGCGCGCCAGCCACAGATAGCCCATCGCCTCGTAGGTCGCCTTGCTGAAGCCGACCGCCGCCGACGCATCAAAGGCCGCTTCCTGCATCAGCCGGACGTAGTTGGCGTGGTTCAGATGCTCGAAAGCGTCACACTCGTAAAAGCGGATGGTAAAGGTGCTGGTATGCGTGGCCGCCATAATTCTCCAATATGGTTCAATTGAGGCTGAGTTCGCGGCAGATTTTAAGTGCTGCCTACTTATCAGGCTGGTTCGTCACCACACGCCATTGCAGGCTGGTATTAAAAGGCGTGTCCACAAATTTCAGCTTTTCGAGGGCTGACGGCGCTATCGTTAGATTCTCGAACAACCGCAGGCCATCGCCCAATAAAACGGGCGCAATATCAATATGCAGTTCGTCCAGAAGCCCGGCGTTGAGGCACTGCTGAATGGTACTCGCGCCGATCACATGAACGTCTTTATCGCCAGCGGCGGCTTTCGCCTGCTGCACCGCGCCTGCCACGCCCTCTGTCACGAAGGTAAAGGTCAGGCGCTCATTTTCCCCTTTGGCGGGCGTTTCCGGCGGGTGGTGGGTGAGGACAAATATCGGCACCTGAAATTCATACCCTGTGAAGTCGCCGTTCCCCATATCGTAAGAGTTCCTGCCCAATATGACCGCGCCAGTACTCTGCAAGACTTCCTGCACCGAAGTCAGCTCCCCCATCGCTGCGAGGTCAGGATACAGACGGCTGACATCGCCGTTCCGGTCGCTCACGAACCCGTCCACAGAAATCGTCATGCCGCCAATCACTTTACCCATGCTTCTGCCTTTTCGGGCGTGTATCCCGAATACTGTACATCTGGGTGCTATGATAACCCCGCGCGGCGAAATTACCAGTTCACGGCTGTGTCCCGCTTCCAGTAGCGCAGCACCAGCCCACCTCCCGGCATCGCCGCCACGAGGCGATAGAGCAGGTCCCAGTCATCCGGCGCAAGCGCCCACAGCATCCCGCCAGCGTACAGCGCCAACCCGCCGACCATGCCCGCGAGGGGGTGCAGCGTCGCCAGCGCCAGCATGACCAGCGCGGTTACAACTGCCACCAGCGCCAGCTTCCCCCAACCGACCAGCACCCGCCGCCACGCCCAGCCCTCTGCCCGGAAGCGCGACGATAACGCGGCCAGCACCAGCGCCTCCGCCGCCAGCGAAGCCAGCGCCGCCCCCACCGCCCCCAGCGGCACGATCAGCAGCGCGTTCATGACGATATTCGCGCCCAGCCCACTGGCACGGATCGCCAGCAGACCGCGCTGGCGGTTCTGCACCACCATGCCCTGCGCGAAGATATTGGCGACCATCGCCGCCGCCGCGTACCACATCAGCACCCGCAGCACGTCAGCGGTGGGGCCAAACCCCGCGCCGAACAGCGGCACAATGATCTGTGGCGCGAAGATCGAAAGCACCAGCGCCAGCGGCAGGCTGACCGCCAGCGTGAAAAAGGCCAGCTTCTCGACGATAAAGCCGAAGGTCGCGCCCTGCCCGTGATAGCGCGACATCATCGGATAAGTCGCCGTGAGGATGGTCGTGCTGAGCAGCTCCACCACGCCAAAGACGACGACAAACGCCGCCGTCAGGTAGCCCGTTTGCGTCGTGTCCAGCAGGCGCGTGGTCATCAGCTTGTCGGCGTGCTGGTAGGCCAGCGCCAGAAAGGCAGAGGCCGCCAGCGGCGCGCCGTTGACCAGCAGCGCCCGCGCCACCGCCCGGTCGAACGGCCACGCAGGCCGCACCCCGTCGCGCAGCACCAGCGCCCACAGCGCCGCCGAGCGCAGCCCGCCCGCGATCAGCGTGGCGACGTACACGCCCATCAGCCCATAGCCCCCGGCCAGCGCCGCGCCCGCCAGCGCGACCAACACGAAGATATGCAGCACGGCCAGCGCCGACGAAGCCAGCATTCGCTCCCGCGCCAGCAGCAGGTCGTTGGTCATGTTGCCGAGGATGTCTACCATCAGGCTGAGCGCGCCAACGGCCAGAAAGGTCTGGATTTCTGACGGGTAGCCTGTCAGCACCGCCGCGCTGTTGACCAGCAGATAAGCCAGCAGCGCCAGCCCGGTCTGCATGAACAGCGTCGCCGTCAGGTACTTACCTGCCAGCGCCGGGGCGCGTGCCACGTCGCGGATGACGATCGGCCCCATGCCAAAGTTGACGATGGCCGTGCCGACCGCGATAAACGAGCTGACCGTGCCGTACACACCGTAATCGGCCTCGCCCAGCGCCCGCGCCAGCACGATGTACCAGCCGAACAGTACGCCCTTGCTGAGGATGCTGGCCGCCGCCAGCGCGCCCGCGTTCCGCGCTGTCCGCCGCGCCTCCGCCGGGGAGATCATGCCTCCCTCAGGGCAGCGTGTATCGTAAGGGAGGGTTTGAAACCCTCCCTTGCAAATAAAGCCTTTTTAGCGCCTTGCTTTGCGTTGTGCATTTAATCTTTCGCCCACCACTCGCCGATCACCGCCAGCGCTTCCTCGTCGCTATCCACAAAGCGCAGCAGCCGTTCGCCTTCCTGATAAACGCCTTTCGCGCCGCCCAGCGGCCCGGCGACGGACTCATCCAGCCCGATAATCACGGCGCGGTCGGTGCCGTTGGGGTGAGTGCGCTTGCCCAGGCTGCGGATGTGGCCGAACGCCCCGGCGGGCAGTTTTGCGCTCCCGCGCAGGTCAATGATCGTCTCCACCGAATGGCTGACGCGATCCATCGCAAAGGTCATGACGCGCATGGCCTTATGAAACTCGTTCCAGTTCCATACGCCCGATGCCACAACGCGCATGATCGTCTTTTCGTCGTTTTCCCACTCAAATTTTACAGGCATGTTTTAGTCTCTGGT
>CAZJSU010000033.1:5150-7921 GCA_964548765.1 uncultured Anaerolineaceae bacterium | reverse complement strand
TCACTTCCTACCCAAAGAAATACGGCTGGGTCAGGCGGAAGCGGCGAATCCAGTAATTGCCGGGGCCGCCCTCGGCCAGCCAGCCGATCACGTCCGGGCGTGTCGTCACCTGAATCTGCCACCAGTTCAGGTTATCCGCGCAGACCGGCCCGCCGATGATGGTAAAGGCGATACCATCCACCAGCGTGTACAGCACGGGCGCGTCGGTGGTCGGGTCGCTGCGAAGGTTGCGCGGGATGTTGCCGCCGGGGTAATTGACGTAAGCCCGCGTCCCCACGCCCAGCCCGCGCATGGGCGACGGACACAGATTCCCGGCTTCCAGCGATGGCGCGGGCGGCTGTGCCAGCCATGGCACCGCGCCGCCGAAGCCCTCCGCGACCCAGCCCTGCACCTCGACCGCGCTGGACGGGTTGACCGGGGCGACCACCTGCCACCAGTTAAAGCCCTCGGCGCAGACTGGCCCGCCGATGATCGTCAGTTCGGTATCGTCCAGCGCCACCGTCAGCACCAGCGCCGCCAGCGTCGGCTCGGCGCGTACACGCAGCCCGCCGCTGACGACAGGCACGCGCTGGCCGATGCTCAGCACGATTGGCTCGGCGCAGGTCACTTCTACCCTCGGCACCGGGAAGATCAGATAGCGCCCGGTCGGGCTTTCCTTCTCGGCAATCCAGCCCGGATTATAATTGGCCGGGCCGATGACGCGCCACCAGTTCAGGCCATCGGCACACACCGGGCCTTCGGTGATCCTGAAGGTGATGCTGCTGTCCAGATATTCCACCACGCCGCCGGAGAGCGTGGGCAGGTTGCGAATGTTGATGCCGGGGCGGGTGTTGATGAGCGCCCCCGGCTGAAGGTCGAGGGTTGGGCCGCAGCCGACATCCTGCGCGGCCACAGGCACAACGGACGCGAAAAGTACAATCAGCAGCAAGAGGATGAGTACGCGCTGTATGGACATAAAGCACCGCCTTTCGATTCGCCTCCTATTTTAAACGCAATCGAAAAGCCGCGCTGTAGGCAATTGGGTTAGAATAGAACAGACGGTTTAGATGGCAGGGAGCGCTCATGAGCGAGGAACGGATCGAACTGGAACTAACGGCGATGGCACACGGCGGCAGCGCGCTGGGCAGGCACGGCAGGCAGACCGTGTTTGTGCCGTACACCATCCCCGGCGAGCGCATCGAGGCGCGCATTATCGAAGATCGTGGCCGCGTCGCCTTTGCCGAGGGGGTGCGCCTGCTGGATGCGTCGGTAGACCGCGTGTACCCGGTGTGCAAGCACTTCGGCGCGGGCAGGTGTGGGCGCTGCCATTGGCAGCACATCGCCTACGACGCGCAGCTTTTGCTGAAGCAGGACGTGCTGGCCGACCAGTTGGAGCGCGTCGGCGGCTTTCATGACTTCGAGGTGCTGCCCGCCATCCCCAGCCCGTTGGAATGGGGCTATAACGATCACATGACGATGGTGGCGGGCGAGAACGGCGTGCCGGGCTTTTTGAGTACCGATGGCGAGCGCGTGATCGTCATTGACGAGTGCCACATCATTCACCCTGACCTGCTGGCGCTTTACGAATCGCTCGACCTGCAATTCGACGGCCTGCGCCGCCTGCGCTTGCAGCGCGGCAGCGACGGTCACATGATGCTGATTCTGACGATGGCCGACGACCAGGCCCCGGAACTGGAAACCGACATGCCCGCCAGCGTGAACATGCTGCTGGCCGACAACGAGCCGCTGAACCTCATCGGCGACTCGCACTCACGCTACGAGGTCGGCGGGCGCGTCTTCCGGGCGACGGCGGGCAGCGACTTCCGCGCCAATGTCGCCCAACTGCCCAACCTGATCGAAGCGGTTTTAAACGCACTGGCACTGACCGGGGGCGAGGCCGTGCTTGATCTTTACGCCGGAGTCGGCCTGTTTAGCGCGTTCATCGCGCCGCACGCCGGGCTGGTCACGCTGGTCGAAAGCTACCCGCCAGCCGTGACCGATGCCGAGGAAAATCTGGCCGATTTCGAGCATATTGACCTGATCGAAGGCGCTGTCGAGGACGTGCTGCCAGCACTGGACGAAGCCTACGACGCAGCCCTGCTCGACCCTCCCGCCGATGGACTCAGCACCGCCGCGCTCGACCAGATCGCCGCGCTGAACATCCCGCGTCTGGTCTACATCAGCAGCGACCCGGCCACGCTGGCGCGCGACTGTAAACGGCTGGCGGCGCAGGGCTACACGCTCGCCACCGTGCAGCCTGTAGACTTCGCGCCACAGACCTATTACATTGATGCTATAGCTGTGCTAAACCGAGTGGTACATCGGTACTAGAGCGCAGCTTGACAACTGCCTGCTGCATGGAATAGACTTTTTTGGGTGAGCCTGAAATCAACGCGGCATTGCACACGATGATGACATGGCGGCACTTTTGTAACATTTTAGCAACAGGAGTTTCTAAGCAGTGGCAGCACAACGTATGAGAGGTGTAGTGAAGTGGTTTAGCCCGGAGAAGGGGTATGGCTTCATTACCCCAGACGAAGGGCCAGATGTCTTCGTTCATTATTCCGCCATTGAGTCGTCGGGCTACCGCAAGTTGGTCGAAGGCCAGTCGGTGGAATTCGAAATTACCGAAGGACCAAAAGGCAAACAGGCCAGCGGTGTCGTCCAGGTTTAGGCTTCAGGGAAAGACAGATCACAGTCACTTAACAGCGAACTGCTAATCCAATAGTGAGGAAAATGACAGACCCATCAATGCCCGATGGGTCTTATTGTTTGTGATACAGGGAACATCG
>CAZJSU010000033.1:2351-5050 GCA_964548765.1 uncultured Anaerolineaceae bacterium | reverse complement strand
TTCGGTAGGGACGCGATACATTGAAGATTTATTTGAACCCTGTGATCCTTAAAAATCATAAGGTCAACTACCGACAAGCCTTACATCGCGTCCGCCAGATGGCAGGGATACCAACGGACAGCGCTTACGGCGAAAATCTCCGCCAAAAGACCGATGCGCCGCCGCCCGCAGCCAGCCCACAATAGAGCTGTTGTATACGGGAGCGTGCATTATGTCAGTCACCACGGGAACACCCCGCTAAGGACTTTACCGAGTCAGCCCGCTGTCCGGCGTGCTGATGCCTCTCTTCAGTCCTGTTGAAAAGCACGCCTGCGCCCTGTGGCGCGGGGAAGGCCGCTGCATTGAACCTGTCGCGGCAGCCTGTATACATACACAAGGGAAAACCAACTTGTCTTTGACAACCAATAACCCCTCCGGCAGCAGCCGGGGGAAGTGGGATGCGTATCGTGTCTATCTCATTCACGCGGCGGTGACAGCACTGTTCTTCGACATCGCCTTCGCGCTCAACCTGGTCTATCAGGCAGAGGTGATCGGCCTCGACCCGCTGCAACTGGTGCTGGTCGGCACGACGCTGGAAGTCGCGGTGCTGCTGTTCGAAGTGCCTACCGGCATCGTGGCCGATCTTTACAGCCGCCGCCTGTCCATCATCATCGGCTTCGCGCTCGTCGGCCTGGGAATCCTGATCGAAGGGCTGTTCCCCACCTTCGCGGCGGTGCTGCTGGCGCAGGTGGTCTGGGGCATCGGCATCACCTTTACCAGCGGCGCATCGCAGGCATGGATTACCGACGAAGTGGGCGAGGCGCGCGCGGCGCAGGCTTTCGTCCGCAGCGGACAGATCAGCAACGTGGTCGGCATGGTCGGCCTGTGGATCAGCATCGCGCTGGCAAGCGTCGCGCTCAACCTGCCACTGATTGTGGCGGGCATCGGCTTTCTGCTGTTCACGCTCTTTCTCATCCTCGTCATGCCGGAAGCAGGCTTTAAGCCCAACCGTGTCGAGGGGCGCTCCTCGCTGCAATCCATGACGCACACCCTGCGCGAAAGCGCGCGCCTTGTGCGCCTGAAGCCGGTACTGCTGACGATGCTGGCGCTCAGCCTGGTTTACGGCGCGTACAGCGAGAGTTATGACCGCCTGTGGCGAAAGCATCTGATGGATAACTTCAGCCTGCCGGGCATCGGTGAGCTTGACCCGCTGGTGTGGTTCGGCATCATCGGCATGGTGGGCGCGGTGTTCACGCTGGCGCTGCAGGAGTTCGCCCGCCGCCGGGTGAACATGAACCAGCATCGCGCTACCGTGCGCGCGCTCATGTGGATTTACGGCATGGTAGCGCTCGCGGTAGTGGCCTTGAGTCTGACGACCGAGTTTCCGCTGGCGCTGGCGGCGTTGTGGCTGATCGGGGCGCTGCGGGCGACAGGTGGGCCGATCTACGACGCATGGCTCAACCAGAACGCCGAGCCGGAACTGCGGGCGACGATGTTCTCCGTCATCGGCCAGTCGAACGCGCTGGGGCAAATCGCGGGCGGTCCACTGCTGGGTTGGATCGGCGCGCGAAGCACGGTGCGCGTCTCGCTGCTGATCGGCGGCGTGATCATGGCGGCATCGCTGCCGCTGCTTAACCGCAGCCTGCGACGGGATGCTGTAGTGATTGAGGACCCGCCGCTGCCCGTCACCAGCGCGTAACCTCAAAACCATAGGGGCGACCCGGCGGGTCGCCCCTGCATATATGCATATCCCATTTGTGACCTTATGCCTGTTTTTAAAACGTGGTAATCAACCGCAGGCTGTCGTCCGGCACGATCTTCCAGAAATCCTCCAGCCAGTCCATCAACTGGCGGGTGACATCGGGCGTAAGCCGCGCGGCAGACTCAAAATACTGTGGCGCAAAGACGTAGAGGTTGGTGTAATAGCGATGGCGGAAGGCCAGCGCGTAATCACTTTCCCAGCGCTGCCTGCCCCACAAGAAGGCCATCTTGTCCTCTTTGTGGCGCAGGTTTTCCAGCCAGCGCTGGCGCTCTGCGTCGGTCAGCCCGGCCATCTCGTAACGCAGCGTGAGCATGGAGCGCACGGTGAAGGCAAACTGCATGAAAGCGGGCTGGCTGTCCACCTCGATACGCAGCGTCGCCGCGCCGTCCTGCGTGGAAAGCGCCGCGATGCCGTGCGTGCCGCTTTTGCGGAAACTGGCGATAGACATGACGGGCATACTGGGGAAACGGCTGCTCAGTTCGCGGTCGAGGCCGCTGTCGTCAACCTCGCCTTCGATAAACTGCTCCAGCAGCCAGGGCGCGCGCGCAAACACCGGACGTTCCTCGGCGGGTTTTTCCAGCCGCAAATCCACCGGCACACTCAGACGGGGTTTGGTTTCTTCAAGCTCGTGGTCGGTGTCTTTTAACATCATGTTGCGCGCATCCTTCTATACATTTTTCATTATAAGCGAGGCAGTCCTGAATCAATATAAAAATTTACATAGCGTTGGGCAGGCGTATGCTAATCGTCTGTTTATGTGCATAACTTCATGTTACCGCTACTTGCCTCCCTAAAGCTAGCGGTTCACCTCAATTTTTCCTGAATTTTGTGTTTATGAAATGATATAACCGCCAGTTGGGGGCATGATGCCGGGTCAATGCAACCAGCAACTTCAAAATATAACGGAGAAACGCCTGTGGTCAGCCCCCAATTACTGGTGCTGCCGGACATGATGGCG
>CAZJSU010000033.1:0-2251 GCA_964548765.1 uncultured Anaerolineaceae bacterium | reverse complement strand
ATTATGAGAAGCAGCGAAGTGCGCCCTAAGCAAACATTTGCAATAATCTAATGGATGACGGATATTATGAAGCAAGCTGACTTTAGGCCAAGATAGGGTAGAACAATGCAATTCAGACGTAACACCCCTGAAGAAGACCCGACTCCCGAAGGCCCCAACCAGCGTCCGCCCTTTCGTATTCCGAACTGGGTCTGGCCTGCTGTGTGGCTGCTGGTGTTATTCTGGCTCTTTTTTCGTGTACCTACGATGGTGAATGAATTCGGCACAGAGCAGCCAGTTGAAATTCCTTATTCGTTTTTGTTTGAACAGGCTGAAGCGGGTAATGTCGAACGGGTGGTGATTCAGGAAAACAACGCGCAGGGCGTTTTTGAAACAGCGGTGACATGGCCGCCTGCTGGCGAGGCACAGCCACAGGGCGCAGCTCCGCAGCGCTCAGATCGCTTCGTCTCCACCATTCCCCCCGGCGACACCGACCTGCTGGAAGCGCTGCGCGCCAACAACGCGCAGATCGAATATCAAAACGTCGAACCCCCGGCGCTGCTGATCTTCCTGGCGAACTTCGGCCCGCTGTTGCTGATGCTGGGTCTGCTCGGCTTCTTCGTGTGGTCGGCACGGCGCGCGCAGGGGCAGATGGGCAACGTCTTCGGCTTTGGCCGTTCGCAGGCGCGCGAGTACAACACCGAGAGGCCGCAGGTCACTTTTGTGGACGTGGCCGGGCAGGACGAAGCCAAAGCCGAACTGGTCGAGATTGTGGACTTCCTGAAGGAACCGGATAAGTACATCGCGCTTGGCGCGCGCATCCCGCGCGGTGTGCTGCTGGTGGGGCCGCCCGGTACAGGCAAGACGCTGCTGGCGCGGGCGGTGGCGGGCGAGGCGAACGTCGCCTTCTTCAGCCTCGCCGCGTCCGAGTTCGTTGAGATGTTCGTTGGCGTGGGCGCGAGCCGGGTGCGCGACCTGTTCAAGCGCGCCAAGGACAACGCGCCGAGCATTATCTTCATTGACGAAATTGACGCGGTAGGCCGCAGGCGAGGCGCGGGGCTGGGCGGCGGTCACGATGAGCGCGAACAGACGCTCAACCAGATGCTGGCCGAGATGGACGGCTTCGACCAGAACGAAAGCGTGATCGTCATGGCCGCGACCAACCGCGCCGACGTGCTGGACCCAGCGCTGCTGCGTCCGGGGCGCTTTGATCGTCAGGTGACGGTCGGCCTGCCAGATCGCAACGGGCGGCTGGCGATCCTGAAGGTGCATGTGCGTGGCAAACCGCTGGGGCCGGATGTCAACCTCGATGACGTGGCGAGGGCGACCATCGGCTTCTCTGGCGCGGACATCGCCAACCTGGCGAACGAAGCGGCGCTAAGCGCGGCGCGTGGTGGCCGCAAGCGCATCACCATGCTCGACTTCACCGATGCCTTCGACCGTATCGTGCTGGGCATCAAAAGCCCGCCGCTCTCCAACGAGCATGAGCGTAAGGTCGTCGCCTTTCACGAAGCCGGCCATGCGCTGGTCGCCGCGCTCACACCCCACGCCGACCCGGTGCTGAAGGTGACGATTGTCCCGCGCGGGCAGGCGCTCGGCATCACCGCGCAATTGCCCGAAGATGACCGCCGTAACTACTCCAAGAGTTATCTACAGGCGCGGATGCTGGTGCTGCTGGGCGGGCGCGCTGCTGAGGAAGTCGCCATCGGCGAGATCACCACAGGCGCGAGCAACGACCTCCAGCGCGTGACCGATCTGGCGCGGCGGATGGTGACGCAGTTCGGCATGAGCGAGAGCTTTGGCCCGCTGAACTTTGGTGATGACGAAACGCAGCCCTTCCTCGGCTATTCGCTGTCGCAGGGGCGCACCTACAGCGACGAAACCGCCGCCAAGATTGACGCGGAGGTGAAGCGGCTGGTGGAAGCGGCGCACGAGGAAACGGTCAAGGTGGTGCGCGACAATGCCGACAAGCTGGAAGCGCTGGCGCACGAACTGCTCAACAACGAGATTGTGGAGCGCGACCGGGTGCTGGAGATCATCGGCGTGCAGAAAGAGCAAACGCTTGAGCCTTCCGAACCCGCGCCGCCGGACGCGCCCGAAGCGCAGATGGACAAATATCTGGACGAACCAGAGCCACAGCGCACGGAAAATCAGTAAAGCGATAAGCCATCAAAACAGAGGCGATATATCGCGCGTCCCTACATCTATGGGTATCCGGCGTGAAAACAGGCGGACGCGCTGTTGCGCGTTCCTACGAAACATGCGTGGGTAG
>CAZJSU010000032.1:0-43511 GCA_964548765.1 uncultured Anaerolineaceae bacterium | reverse complement strand
GCCACGCCGATACCGCGCCCTACATCATCGCTGTGCGTCAGCGGGATTTCGCTCCATGCCTGCTCCCCGGCACGGCGCACCAGCACCGGGCCGCTGAAGTGGTTCGGGTCTGGCACCTGCATCGAACCTTCCGTCCCGTAAATCTCGATGCGCGGCAGGTTATGGCTCCACACGTCGAAGCTCATAATCATGGTGCCGACCGCGCCGCTGGCGAAATCCAGCACGCCGCTGAGGTGGGTCGTGACCTCGACATCAATCTTTGTGCCGTAAAGCTGCTTGCTGGTGATTGTGCGCTGCGCGAAGCTGGTTTTGGCCGAAGCGCCGACCCGCTTCACCGCGCCGAGCAGATGAACCAGCGCGGTCAGGTAGTACGGCCCCATGTCGAACAGCGGGCCGCCGCCTTTTTTGTAGTAGAACTCCGGGTTGGGGTGCCAGGATTCGTGTCCATGAACAGCCATAAACGCTGTGGCTGCTACAGGCTGGCCGATCCAGCCATCGTCAATCAGCTTGCGGCAGGTTTGCAGGCCGCCGCCGAGAAACGTATCTGGCGCACAGCCGACCAGTACGCCTTTAGCCTGCGCCGCGTCCAGCACCTTTTTGCCGTCGTCGCGGTTGAGCGCGAACGGCTTTTCCTCGTGGACGTTCTTCCCGGCTTCGATGGCTTGCAGGCTGACCGCTGCGTGCGCCTGTGGGATAGTCAGGTTGACGACGATTTCGATCTCCGGGTCGGCCAGCAGTTCCTCGACCGACATGGCACGCACGCCGAATTCCTGCGCGCGCGCAGCGGCCCGCTCCATGTCCATATCTGCACAGGCGACCACGTCCAGAATATCAAAGGCACGACACCCGTTAAAGTAGGCCGGGCTGATGTTGCCGCAGCCGATGATGCCGACTTTTACTTTTTCCATCTGTTGTTTTTCTCTCTGTAATGTTCCGCGACAATCCCCAACATGCGCTCAGTCGTCCAGATGACCTTCCAGCAAGCCCATCGGCAGCGGCGCAGGGCGCTTCACGCTGCTTTTCATTTTCACGTGTCTGCCGTTGGCCGAAGCGTCGTGGAAGGCGTGCATCAGGTCCAGCACGTGATAGGCCAGTTCGCCGCTGGCGCGGTGCGGGCGGCCTGTACGCAGCGCGTAGGCCATGTCGGCCACACCGATGCCGCGCATCACCTGATCGCTGTGGGTCAGCGGCACGTCGCTCCATTCCTGCGCGCCCGCCCGCCGCACTTTTACCGGCCCTTTGAAGGTGTTGGGGTCGGGGACGCTGAGCGAGCCTTCGGTGCCATAAATCTCGATACGCGGCAGGTTATGGCTCCACACGTCGAAGCTGGTAATCATGGTGCCGACCGCGCCGCTGGCGAAATCCAGCACGCCCGCGATGTGAGTCGGGATTTCGACCTCGATGCGATGGCCGAACAGCGCTTCGCTGGTGGCGATGCGCTCCGGGAAGGTGATCCGGGCAGAGCCTGTGACGCGCTTCACCGGGCCGAGCAGGTGGATGAGCGCGGTCAGGTAGTATGGCCCCATGTCGAACATCGGGCCGCCGCCGACCTTGTAGAAGAAGTCCGGGTTCGGGTGCCAGCTTTCCGGGCCGTGGCTGAGCAGGAACGCGGTGGCGGCCACAGGCTGGCCGATCCAGCCGTCATCAATCAGCTTGCGGCAGGTCTGCAGGCCGCCGCCGAGGAAGGTGTCCGGCGCACAGCCGATCCGCAGCCCTTTTTCTTTTGCCTTCGCCAGCAGCTTCTGCCCATCCTCGCGGGTCAGCGCGAACGGCTTTTCCTCGTAGACGTGCTTCCCGGCTTCCAGCGCCATCAGGCTGACTTCGGCATGGGCGACCGGCACCGTCAGGTTCACCACGATGTCAATTTCAGGGTCGTTCAGCAGTTCCTCAACAGACAGCGCACGGACACCGTGTTCCTGCCCTTTTACTTTTGCTCTGTCCAGATCAATATCGGTACAGGCAACCACTTCAAGAATATCGAACGCCGCGCTGCCCTTAAAATAGGCGTTGCTGATGTTGCCACAGCCGATAATGCCGACTTTAGTTTTTGTTGCCACGAGCCAGTCCCTCCCCCACGAGATATTCATAACTTTGGGCGACGGCGGTCATCATATCCGTCGCGCACCGATCCAGTTCGACAATCAGCCACTCCGCGTTGGGCGCGCCGGGGATGATGCTGTGCCAGTCCATCACGCCCTGACCGACAGCGACCATATCGGACTCGCGGCTGTCTGCCGGACCGTCCTTGATATGCAGCAGGGGCGCGCGGCTGCCCAACTGCTGGATGACCTGCAGCGGGTCCTGCCCGCCCACTTTGATCCAGTAGGTATCCAGTTCCAGCAGCACCGACGGGTCGAGGTATTCCAGCATGATCTCGTTGGCGTAGCGCCCGTTGACACGCTCGTACTCGAACCAGTGATTGTGATAGGCAAACTGAAGGCCGTTTTCCGCCGCGACTGCCGCCGCCTGATTCAGCGTGTCGCAGGTGGCTTTAATGCGGTCTTCCGTGCTGAAGTCTTCCGGCGGTCGCCAGGGGCAGACGATGCGCTTCGCGCCAATCGCGCCTGCGGTATCAAGCACTTCGTTTTTGTCATCGCCAAGCGGCAGCTTGATGTGGACGCTGGGAACCTGTAGCCCCAGTTCCTGAAATAATTTGCCTGCGGCCTCGGCAGTTGTGCCGGGGAAGCCGGCTGGCTCCACACCCACATAGCCCAGTTCAGCGACTTTGCGGACAGTGGCAGCGTAATCTTTTTCCGCTTCTGCGCGGAGGGTATAAAGTTGTAAACCAATGGGTGCAGCCATAAAAAACTCCTTAATGTGTGGTCAGATCATACCGCTTTGTGAACACATACACAATTACCAGTCGGCGACCGAACCATCGTGGTGCCACAGGCGCGGGGTCTCCCATGATCCATCGTAAATTTTGCCAGCAATCGCCTCGTCGTCCAGTTCGATACCCAGGCCGGGTTTGGTCGGCAGGGGGATGTGGCCGTCAATAATCTGGAAGGGATCCTTAATGTACCCGTCGCCCAGCGTCACGTGTTCCTGCACCAGAAAGTTGGGGATGCAGGCATCAAGCTGGAGGCTGGCAGCCAGCGCGACAGGGCCAAGCGGACAGTGTGGCGCGACAGCCGCATAATAGCACTCGGCCATGGCGGCGATCTTCTTGACCTCCAGAATGCCCCCGGCGTGAGAAAGGTCTGGCTGAAGGATGACCGCCGCCTGCTTTTCCAGCACCTCGCGGAAGCCCCACTTGGTAAACAGGCGCTCCCCGGTGGCGATGGGGATGGTGGTGCTGCGGGCGACTGTCACCATCGCGTCCACGTTCTCTGGCAGGACGGGTTCTTCAATAAAGAAGGGGTAGTAGGGTTCCAGTTCTTTGGCAAGGCGTACCGCCATCGCCGGGCTGACCCGCCCGTGAAAGTCTATGCCGATGTCTACATCTGGCCCCACCGCCTCGCGCAGGCGGGCGAAATGCTCGACTTCGCGTTCAACGGTTGCCTGCGTATCCACGATGTTGACCGCGCCGGTAAGGCCGACCTTGAGCGCGGTAAAGCCCGCCGCGACGCTGACCTTCCCGGCCTCAATATAATCGCCGTAGGACGTGTCGCTTGCCCAGCCGTACACGCGGATTTTGTCGCGCGTTGCCCCGCCCAGCAGTTGGTAAACCGGCTGGCCGAGCCACTTGCCCGTAATATCCCACAGCGCGTGTTCAATGCCGGAAAGCGCGCTGCTCAGCACCGGGCCGCCCCGGTAGAACTGCCCGCGAAAGATGGCCTGCCAGTGATGCTCGATACGGCGCGGGTCCTGCCCGATGAGATAACGTCCGATCTCATGCACGGCGGCGGCCACCGTCTGCGCGCGGCCTTCGACGATAGGCTCGCCCAGCCCGACAATACCCTCGTCGGTATGAATTTTCAGGATGAGCCAGCGCGGCCTGACAAAAATAGTTTCCAGTCGTGTAATTTTCACTTTTTATACCCCTATTGCGTGGACAGGGGCGACGCATCCGGTCGCCCCTGAAAAGTGCCTCGAATCTATCATCCCGTGCCGGGATATGCCACCGTTTGCTGTTTTCGGCTGCCCGGTCATGCTGCTGATGGGCTGTGCTTCATGGCGTGTGGGCTTCCGGTTCGATGATGCCCTCGGCGCGAACATCATCCCAGAAGGCGGGCGGGATGGTTGCATCCCACGCGCGCAGATTCTCGATGACCTGTGCCGGTGTTTCCGCGCCGAGGATGAGGGACGTGATGGCCGGGTGCGCCCCTGCAAAGTGAATAGCGGCGGCATTCAGCGGCACGTTGTGCCGGGTGCAGATCATCTCAACCTTGCGGACTTTCTCTTTGATGTGTTCTGGCGCTTGCGCGTACTGGTACTGCGCGTTGTGGGTGGCCCCGGTCGCCAGAATGCCGCTGTTAAAAACACCCCCGGCGAAGATGCTGATATTTTTCTCCTGAAACAGATTGAGGGCTTCCAGTGATGTCTGCTCGATCAGCGTGTAGCGCCCGGCCATGAGAAAGCAGTCGAAATCGGCATGACGGGCGAAGTCGGCCAGCATTTGCCACTGGTTCATGCCCGCGCCGACAGCCTTAATCACGCCCTGACTGCGCAGTTCGGCCAATGTGGGGAAGGCTTCGTTCAGGGCTGTCTGGTAATGATGATCGGCATCGTGAATGTGCAGAATGTCCACCCGGTCGGTATTGAGCGCGTGCAGGCTGTTTTCGAGGCTTCGCAGCACGTCATCACGGGTAAAGCTGAAGATAAAACCGCCCGCGCCATCCGGCAGCCTGCCGACTTTAGTGGCGAGGATATAATCATCGCGCGGTACGCCTTCCAGCGCCTTGCCGACGGCGGCTTCGCTGTGGTAAAGGGGGGCGGTATCTATGTAGTTGATGCCGTTTTCGAGCGCTGTCTGAACAACGACGACCGCCTGCGCCTCGCCACCCTTGCTGATGTGGGCTGTGCCTAACCCTAGCGCGGGGACGTGTAAACCTGTGCCGCCAACCTGTCTTTGAGCAAATTTATTTAACATAGAATATCTCACTTTAATTTTAGGTGCTGTCATAAGCCAGAGTTTTAATAGTTTATAATTTCCGGCCTCAAACCGATATTACCAATCGCTTCTGGTAGTACCGATGGCCGCTGTTCTTTTGGTATTCCCTCACACTGACCAAATTTACAGGTTGACAAAAGTTGTCGAACAGGCATACGATTAGCCGAGCTAATGATTAGGTGGGCTAACAAAGTGGCTGATGACGATACACCGAGCCTTGCACAACAGCTTCTAGGCACTGTGCCGCTGGTGATGCGAGCGCTTGCGGCGGAACTGCGCCAGTCTGAGCATTTTATGGCGACGGCGCATTTTCGTTTGTTATGGATGCTGGAACATCGAAAATTCAGCCTGAGCGAACTGGCTGAGCATCTTCATGTCAGCCTGCCCACCATGTCGAATTCGGTGACGATTCTGGAAGAGCGCGGCTGGGCAGAGCGAGTGCGTTCGCCCGAAGACCGCCGCAAAGTCGTGATCGAAATTACGCCAGAGGGGCGCGCTGTGCTGGCAGAAGTGAACAGCATGGCCGAGGCGCGCGTAGACCAGATTATGGAAACACTATCCACGCAAGACCGCGACACACTCCAGGCTGGGCTGCTTATCCTGCGGCGGGCTTTTGCGCCTGCTATAGAAGAGTTCTGTGCTGACGAAACTGGTAAGGCCGAACCTTCGTAATTGTTTCCAGGCATCGTAGACGAAAAGGGGAAAGACTTTGCAAGCGCAATCTACACGACAGTGGAGACGCGGCCAGCAGTCGCAGGCCGCCAACCGAGGAGGGCTGGGGCGTGCTATCCGCTATCTGGGGCAGCACAGGCGTTCCAGCATCATCGCTTATGGTGCGTTGGTTATTGCGACGCTGGCGCAGTTAGCGGTGCCACAGCTCACGCAGAATATGATTGACGCGGTGACGCGAGGTTCTACGGCTAACACGATCCTCGGCCTGCCCACGCTGGCGCAGGGCATCGCGGCGACTGCTGCCGGGACAAGTGTTGAGCAGCTTCAGGCTGACCAGGCGAACGCCGAAAGCCTGCTGGTCAACGCGGCGCTGCTGATTGTCGTTTTCGCGGTGGTGCGTGGCATTTTTTCGTTTGTGCAGGCGTTCATGGCGGAAACCACCTCGCAGGGCGTGGCGTTTGACTTCCGCAACGAAATCTTCACGCGCATCCAGCGGCTTTCGTTCAGTTATTACGACCGGACACAGACCGGGCAGTTGATGATCCGGGCGACGGATGACGTAGAGCGCCTGCGCCTTTTCATCGCGCAGGGGTTGATCCTCGCCGCGCAGGCCTTCCTGCTGCTGATCGCCACGCTGCTCATCCTGTTCCTGACCAACTGGCAGTTGACGCTGGTGGTGCTGCCCATCCTGCCGCTGGCGCTGGTGATGTTCATGATTTTTGGGTCGGTCGCGCAGCCGCTGTTCGTCGAGATTCAGGCGCGGCTTTCGACCCTGAACACCATCCTTCAGGAAAATCTGGCGGGTATCCGCGTTGTGAAGGCCTTTGTGCGCGAGAAGCAGGAGCAGGCGCGCTTTACCCGCGCGGCGGATGACCTGCTGGTGCAGAGCCTGAAGGTGGCGCGCACGTTTTCGTTCCTGTTCCCGGTCATTTTCCTGCTGGCGCAGGTGGGGCAGGCCGCGCTGCTGTACTTCGGCGGCGGGCAAATCCTGAACGGGACGCTGGAACTGGGCGAGTACCAGAAATTCAGCCTGTACGTCATCTACATCTTTTTCCCGCTGGGGCAGCTTGGTTTTATCATCTCGCTCATGTCACAGGCTTCGGCCTCTGCCGGGCGCATCTTTGACATCCTTGATACCGAGAGCGAAGTGAAGAACAAACCGGGCGCGACAGAACTGGCCGCGATTACCGGGAATGTCGAATTTCAGGATGTAACCTTCCGCTACTTCTCGACCAGCGAGCCGGTGCTGCAAAACATCAGCTTTAAGGCTAAGCCGGGGCAGACTATCGCGCTGCTGGGGGCGACAGGCAGCGGCAAGACCACCATCATCAACCTGATTCCGCGCTTCTATGATGTCAGCGAGGGGGCGGTGCTGATTGATGGGGTAGACGTGCGTGATGTTACGCTGGACAGCCTGCGTTCCCAGATCGGCATTGTGCTGCAGGAGACGAACCTGTTCAGCGGCACGATCCGCGATAACATCGCCTTTGGCCGCCCGGATGCCTCGATGGAAGACGTGATCGCTGCCGCGCAGGCCGCCGCTGCTCATGACTTTATCGTGACCTTCCCGCAGGGGTATGACACGCCTGTGGGCGAACGCGGCGCGACGCTCTCTGGCGGGCAGAAGCAGCGTGTCGCCATCGCGCGCGCCCTGCTGCTGGACCCCAAGCTGCTGATTCTGGACGACTCGACCAGCAGCGTTGACCTGATGACCGAGTACCGCATCCAGAAAGCGCTGGATAACCTGATGCACGGGCGCACCAGTTTTGTGATCGCCCAGCGCATCACCACCGTGCTGAACGCCGACCAGATTCTTGTGCTGGACAAGGGGCAGATTGTCGCGGCGGGCAAGCATGAGGAACTGATGGAAACCAGCCCGATTTACGCCGAAATCTACCACTCGCAGTTGGTGGGCGATGTGGAAATTGAGGAGAGCGAACTGGCAGGCGCAGACACGCAGGAGGCCAACTCATGATGGGGATGGACGGCAACCGCCGCCTCTTTGAAACCGAACAACTGAAACCTAAAAACCTGAGCCAGACGCTGGGACGCTTCTGGCGCTATTTCCGGCGTTACTGGGTCGGGCTGATCGCCGCCTTCACGCTCATCGCCATTGGCACATGGACGCAGGTGGTCTCGCCGGATGTGATCGGGCAGGCGGTGGACTGCTACCTGTTCCCGGTGGATTCTGCTAACTGCTGGTACACCACCGTAAACCCGGAAGCGCCTGTTGAGGAAAAGGTGGCCGGGCTGGGCGGGTTGGTGCTGCTGCTGGTCGGCCTGTTCGTGCTGGGCGCGCTGGTCAACGGGTTGGCGTTCTACGCCATGTCGTGGACGGGCAACCACACACTGCGCGACCTGCGTGTTGATCTGTTTCGCCACATGCAGCGGCTTTCGCTGCGGTTTTACGGCGAAAACGAGGTTGGCAATATCATGAGCCGCGTGACCAGCGACAGCGACACCATCCAGCAGGCGTTCAGCTTTGCACTGCTCCAGGTGGTCGGCGGTTTTATGCTGATTATCTGGGTGGGCATTCGCATGTTGCAGTCCAATGTGCCGTATGCGCTGTTGAGCCTGTCGGTCACGCCGATCATGCTGATTGCGACGATTTACTTTTCGCAGCAGGCGCGTAAAGCCTTCCGTAAGAGCCGGCAGGAAATGGGCAGCGTGAATGCCGACCTACAGGAAAGTATCGCTGGCGCGCGCGAGGTGCAGGCGTTCAACCGTGAGGAAGAGAGCATCGAAAACTTCCGCGAGACCAACGCAGCCAATCGTGATGCCAACATCCGCGCGGCGGCCTTTACCAGCGCACTGAACCCGGTGCTTGAGGCGCTCGGTTATGTGGCGCTGGCGATTGTCGTGGTGGTGGGCGGCCTCTCGGTGTTGAGCAACCAGCCGCTGCTGGGGACGACTGTGATCTCGCTGGGGACGGTGTTTGCCTTCCTGCAATATGTGCAGCGCTTTAACCAGCCGATTCAGCAGATCGCCGTGCTGTGGACGAATATCCAGAGCGCGATTGCGGGCGGGGAGCGTATCTTCGGCCTGCTGGACGAGCAGATAGATGTGGTGGACAAGCCGGAAGCGCTGGCGCTGCCACAGATCAACGGGCTGGTAGAGTTTGACAACGTGGCGGCGGAGTATAAGGCGGGCGAGCCTGTCCTGCGCGGGATCACCTTCACCGCGCAGCCGGGGCAGACAATTGCCATCGTTGGGCCGACAGGCGCGGGCAAGACCACCATCATCAACCTGATTCCGCGCTTCTATGATGTGACGAACGGCAGTGTCAGGATTGACGGGATTGATGTGCGCGATGTCACGCAGGAGAGCCTGCGCGCGCAGATCGGCATTGTGCTTCAGGACACCTTCCTGTTTTCCGACACGGTGATGAACAACATCCGTTACGGCAGGCCGGATGCGACAGACGAGGACGTGATCGCCGCCGCGAAGCTGGTGTCTGCCGCTTCGTTTATCGAGCGCCTGCCGGATGGCTACCAGACCGTGCTGGGCGAACGCGGCAGCGGCCTGAGCCAGGGGCAGCGCCAGCTTATCTCGATTGCGCGCGCGGCGCTGGCGAACCCGCGCATCCTCATTCTGGACGAGGCGACTTCCAGCGTGGACACGCGCACAGAGCGCCTGATTCAGAAGGCGCTGGAGCAGCTTTTGCAGGGGCGTACGAGCTTCGTGATCGCCCACCGCCTCAGCACCATTCGCAACGCCGATCAGGTGTTGATGCTGCGGGCGGGTGAGATCATCGAGCGCGGGACGCATCAGCAGCTTCTGGAGCAGCGCGGCGCGTACTATGACCTGTACATGAGCCAGTTCCGCCGCGAGGAAGAAGCGCCCTCCACCGCCAACGGGACGGACGGCAGGCTGACTCCTCAACCGCAGGGGAGCGGCGGCTAAGCTGCGTTCGTAGTCCAATGCGTTGGAGAGGGGTTACGGGAGGGTCACAGACCCTCCCGTACGCATCCGTATCGCTGCTCTGCTAACGACGGACAAGCCTTGTGTCGCGCCCCTACACCCGTTTGTAGGTTTCGTAGGGCCGGCATTTCATGCCGTCCGCTGTAAAACAACACCAAAAAGTCAACAGCGCCTAGCTGACCTGCCCCTCCAGCGCTTTCATGCCAGCCTTCAGCACTTCGATAATGCGATCTGTATCGTAGACGCAGCCCGCCCACGTACCGCCGCTGGCTTCCTGCAAGGCCGCCCACAGGCGGGTATCGTCCGGCAGCAGCGGGTGAGGCGCGAGGCCGGGGTGCGGCTCGCGCAGCGCCAGTATCTGCGCGGCGGCTTCGGGCGGGAGTTCGGCCTCGGCGGTGCCGACAAAGTGAATGCGTCCTTCCAGATTCGCCCGGTCAAGATAAATCTCGATCAGATCACCATCGCGCAGCCTGCCGATGGGGCCGCCCGCCAGCGCTTCCGGGCCGATATGGCCGAAACACGCGCCTGTGGATACGCCGGAAAAGCGCGCGTCGGTCAGCACCGGGACGGACTTGCCCCACGGGATGAACTTCAGCGCGGACGTGATCTGATAAGTTTCCTCCATGCCTGTGCCTGATGGCCCGACCCCGATAAGGACGACCACATCACCGGGTTTGACCGGGTTCTCGCTGCGGCCTTTGATGGCCTGTATCGCCGCGCGTTCCGAGGTGAACACACGCGCCGGACCACGATGACGGTAAATCTGGTGTTCGTCCACCACCGAGGAGTCTATAGCCGTCGCTTTGACGATTGACCCCTGCGGGGCGATGTTGCCTGTGGGGAAAATCACGGTGCTGCTCAGGCCGCCGCGCCGCGCGCTGTCGGCATCCATAATCACCTCGTCGGCGTTAATCTGGTCGGCAGCGGCCAGCCGCGCCCGCGCCTGCTGGCGGCGTTGGCTGGCCTCCCACCAGTCCAGCGTGGTGTCCAGCTTTTCGCCCGTCACCGTCAACACGTCGGTGTTCAGCAAGCCCATACGCCGCAGGTGCAGCATGACTTCTGGCACGCCGCCCGCCATAAAGACCTGTACTGTGGGGAAGTTGCGCGGGCCGTTGGGCAGCGCGTCTACCAGACGCGGCGTGCTGCGGTTGATGCGATTCCAGTCCTGCACTGTGGGCGGCTGTATCCCTGCGGCGTGGGCGATGGCCGGGATGTGCAGCAGCAGGTTGGTGGAGCCGCCGAAAGCGGCATGAACCAGCATGGCGTTTTCCAGCGCGGCGGGCGTGAGGATGTCGGCAAGGGTGATGCCCGCTGCTGTCAGGCGCAGCAGCGCCAGCGCTGACCGCCGCGCCATCTCCAGCCAGACGGGTTCGCCGGAAGGGGCAAGCGCGCTGTGTGGCAGCGACATCCCAAATGCCTCGCCGACGACCTGCGCGGTCGCCGCTGTGCCAAGAAACTGGCAGCCGCCGCCGGGCGAGCCGCAGGCGCGGCAGCCCATCGTCGCCGCGTAATCGAGGCTAATCATGTCATGTGCGAAGCGCGCGCCGATGGTCTGCACCATGCCTGCATCCTCGGCATCCACCGCTGGCAGGGTGACTCCGCCGGGGACCAACACGGCGGGCAGGTTGCTGCACCCGGCCAATGCCAGCATCATCGCGGGCAGCCCTTTGTCGCAGGTCGCCACGCCCATGATACCCGCCCGCTGTGGCAGCGAGCGGATCAACCGCCGCATGACCATCGCGGCATCGTTACGATAGGGCAGGCTGTCCATCATGCCGGAAGTTCCCTGGCTGCGGCCATCGCACGGGTCGGTACAGTAGGCGGCGAAGGGCAGGCCGCGCTGTTCGCGGATGGTCTCGGCGGCGGCGCGTACCAGCAGGTTGACCTCCCAATGCCCGGTATGATAACCAAGCGCCAGCGGCGTACCGTCTTCGGCGCGCAGGCCGCCGTGCGTGCTGAGGATGAGATACTGCGTCAGCCCTACATCGTCGGGATTCCAGCCCATCCCCGCGTTTTGTGTCATGCCGAACAGGTTGCCGCTGGGTTCGTTGAGCAGCATGTCGGCGCTGATGGGGAGCTGCCCCGCCGGGCCTGTGCCGCGTGTACGGGTTTCGTGGATAGGCTGTGTATCGTCCAGCACTGCTTCCAGCGTGGGGGAGGGGGTTGTCAGGTGCATGATTGGTCTGCCTCAGAAAAATGATTTTTCGCTCGTCACAGGGTTATAATAGCCTGAGCGCTGCGACGGGGGCAAAAGATAGGTATGTCCGATCAGGTTTTTCAGGGTAAAGCCGCGCTGGTGACAGGCGCGGGCGTGGGCATTGGTTACGAGATCGCGCGGATGCTGGCAGCACAGGGCGCGGCGGTCATGCTGAATGACCTCGACCCGGCGCTGGCACAGCAGGCCGCCGCACAGATTGAGCAGGCAGGCGGGAACTGCCGCGCGACAGGCGGCGATGTCGCGGAGGTGAACGCGGGGCGGGCGATGGTCGAGGCCGCGGTGGCGGCTTTCGGGCGGCTCGATATGGTGGTCGCCAATGCCGGGCTGACGCTTTACGGCGATTTTTTCAGCTACCAGCCAGAGGACTTCGACCGGGTGACAGGCGTGAACCTGCGCGGCTCGTACTTTCTGGCACAGGCCGCCGCGCGGCAGATGCGCGCGCAGGGCAGCGGCGGCGCGATTCTGCTGATGTCATCAGTAACCGGGCATCAGGCGATTCGCTATCTCTCAGCTTATGGCATGACCAAAGCCGCTTTAGAGATGCTGGCGCGTAATCTGGTGATCGAGCTTTCGCCCTATCATATTCGCATCAACGCGGTCGCGCCCGGCGCGGTGCTGACCCCGCGCAATCTGGCCGATGACCCGGATTACGAGGCCAACTGGTCGCGCGTGATCCCGATGGGCAAGGCCATTACGCCGTCAGATATTGCTGAGGCGGCGCTGTTCCTGCTGTCGCCGAAGGCCACCAGCATCACCGGGCAGACGCTTATCGTGGACGGCGGCTGGTCAGCCGTTAGCACCACACCAGAACTGGATTTTGTACAAACAGAGGGGGATAAAAGTGACTGAAAAAATGTTGGTACGCTTCCACCATCCATCCGCCGGGGCGGGTGCGCGGGTGGGGTTACAGATCGGGGAAGCGATTTATGACCTGACCGACCAGTACCCATCGGTGAGCGCGTGGTTGCAGCGCAGCGTGGACCGCGTGGGCGCGGCGGTGGCTGATCTGGCTGAAATGGCGCAGAACGCGCCACATTACCCGGCCAGCGATTTCGCACAGGTGGTCGCCCCCGGCGAGCCGAAGCCGCACCTGCTAACTCCGGTGGACACACAGGAAGTATGGGCGGCGGGCGTGACCTATGAGCGCAGCCGCGCCGCCCGGCAGGAAGAAGCGGTAGATGGCGGGGATATTTACGCCCGTGTTTATGGGGCGCAGCGCCCGGAGATATTTTTTAAGGCGCTTGGCTGGCGGGTGGTAGACCCTTACGGCGAGGTGGGCATCCGCGCCGACGCGACATGGAACGTGCCAGAGCCAGAACTGGCCGTCGTCTATAACCCGGCCTTACAGCCGGTCGGCTTTGCCATCGGCAACGACATGAGCAGCCGCGATATTGAGGGCGAGAACCCGCTGTATCTGCCGCAGGCCAAAGTTTATACCGCGTCCTGCGCCATCGGGCCGGGGATCGTGCTGAACCCCTCGGTGGAGTGGCCGTCAACGACCATTCGCCTCAGGATCGAGCGCGGCGGGGCGGCTGCGTTTGAAGGCGAAGTCTCGACAGACCGCATCCGCCGCCGCATTGATGAACTCGGCGATTATCTGGGGCGCAGCAATTCGTTCCCCAACGGCGTGGTGCTGCTGACCGGGACAGGCATAGTGCCTCCGGCTGATTTTACGCTGGCCGCTGGCGACCGGGTGACGATCAGCATCGAGGGCATTGGCGAACTGGTCAACACTGTTAAAGTGGTTTAGGGACAGCCGGGTTCTGTTGGTTATAACTTTCAGATGTTTAGATGTGGCGCGGTGTACCGCGCCCGATTGAGATAAGCCTTTATGTCACAGAAGATCAGCTTTTTTGACGAACAACCGAACGGCCTGCTTCCGCTGGAGCAGGTCGCCATTCGCCTACAGCCAGACGCGGACAATGTGGCGATTGCCAAACGCCCGCTGCAAGCCGGAACAACGCTGCAACTGAACGGCACGCAGATCACGCTGCGCCAGTTTGTGCCGGACGGCCACAAGATCGCCTTGCAGCCTGCCCGCACGGGCGACCCTGTACGGCGCTATGGGCAGATCATCGGGTTTGCCACGCAGGACATCGCGCCCGGCGACCACGTTCACAGCCATAACCTGGGCGTGCTGGAATTTGACCGTGATTATGCTTTTGGCGTGGACGTGCAGCCTGTGGATTATGTGCCAGCCGACCAGCGGCGCACGTTTATGGGTTATAAACGGGCGAATGGCCGTGTGGGGACGCGCAACTACATCGGCGTGATTTCAACAGTCAACTGCTCGGCGCACGTCACGCGCGAGATTGCCCATTACTTCACGCCGGAAAAGCTGGCGGCGTACCCCAATATTGACGGCGTGATTCCGCTGGCGCACCTGTTCGGCTGTGCGGTGCAGATCGGCGGGGAGGATTACGCGCTGCTCCAGCGCACGCTGGCGGGGATGGCGAATCATGCCAACATCGGCGCGTATATCATTGTCGGGCTGGGCTGTGAGACGAACCAGACGGCAGACCTGATCGCCAATTACGGGCTGGAACATGGCTTCATGAGCGCGCCGCCGCCGAACCTGACCATACAGGGGACAGGCGGGACGCGCAAAACGATCGAGGCGGGCATCGAAGCGGTGGAGGAACTGCTGCCGCTGGTCAACCAGATCACCCGCACGCCGCAGCCCGCCTCGGAACTGATGGTGGGGCTGCAATGCGGCGGCAGCGATAGCTGGTCAGGCGTGACCGCCAATCCCCTGCTGGGCATGGCGGCTGACGAAATTGTGCGGCAGGGCGGCACGGCGGTGCTGGCCGAAACGCCGGAAATCTACGGCGCAGAGCATCTGCTGACGCGGCGCGCGGCCAGCCGTGAAGTGGGTGAAAAGCTGGTGGCGCTGGTGCGCTGGTGGGAGGATCATACCCGCCTGCACAGAATCGAGATTGATAACAACCCCAGCGTGGGCAACAAGCTGGGCGGGCTGACCACGATTTACGAAAAATCGCTGGGCGCGGTGGCGAAAGGCGGCACAACGCCGCTGACAGGCGTGTATCATTATGCCGAGCCTGTCACCGCGCGGGGCTTCACCTTCATGGACTCGCCCGGTTATGATCCGGTATCCGTGACCGGACAGGTGGCGGGCGGCTGTAATCTGGTGGTGTTCACCACCGGGCGCGGGTCGGCCTTTGGCTTCAAGCCCGCGCCGAGCATCAAAATAGCGACCAATTCGACCATGTATGAACACATGGTGGAGGACATGGACATCAACGCCGGGCAGATCATGGACGGTGTGCCGATGCAGCAGGTGGCCGATGAACTGGTTGACCTGATGCTGGCGGTCGCCTCCGGGCAGCAGTCCAAAAGCGAGGCGCTGGGCATCGGTGAACACGAGTTCAACCCCTGGAATCTGGGCGGGATACTGTGAGCGCCGAGGCATAAATACAGGAAATGCTGCACCCGGCTTTTCAGCACTTTGCAGAAGGCGTTTTTCGCTATCGCTTTACCAGCGGCCCCGACGTGGTTCAAACGCCGGAGCAGGCGCTTGAACACGGGCTGAACTGTGTGGCGCTGGCGCATCTGCTGCTGAAGGCGCTGCGCGGCTGTCATCTGCCGCCGCAGTGTCAGGCCATCGAGATGTATTCCCCGAACCCCCATTTGCAGGTGGTGGCTTCGCTACAGGAGGTGCAAATGGGGGATGTGATCTTTGTCGGGCGGGCAGGGATGCAGGCCGCGCTGGATGTGTTCGTGCCGCGCTATGACGCGGCAGGCGGGCTGACCAACTGGCGCGAATTTCCCGGCCTGCACCTTTGCGTTTATACGGGCGAACGCGACGCAGATGACAGCCCGCTGTTTATCCATGCCAACGGGCAGGACGACGGAGTCGCGGTCTGGTCACTGGCGCGCATCCAGCAGCACCCGCGCTACGCGGTGCTGTACGCCATAAAACGCGCCCCCTGATTATTCGCGTGCTGCTCAATTTCGGGCAGGTGGGGCAGGTCGGCGGGCTGCGCTAGTCGGATTTCGGCCATTGCTGCACAATTTCTGTCAGGTGTTGCAGATACGCCGCCGCTTCTTCCGCGCCTTCAGCAGGCGCGAAGGGGGCAAAGTCCTTGTGTGTCGCCGCGTCGTATGGCCCCTGAATAATCTCGACTACGGCGGACGGCTCCAGCGCGACCAGTGAATGCCACGTGCGCGGTGGGATGTCCACCACTTTGACTGCGCCGCCAGCATCCAGCACGCAGACCTGCTCCACCTGTCCTTCATTGTTGAACTGCAAACAGGCGACCTTGCCGACCAGAATGGCGAACAGCTCCACCTTGTCCGGGTTTTCGTGCTTGTGGGGGCGGGTGTAGGTGCCGGGGACAAGCGCGTTGACCATGCGCTGGACAGGTTCTTCGTGTTCGTGCAGGCGATAGATCGTACGCAGGCGCGGGGACTGCCGCGCCTGTTCGATCAATTCCGCGATCATGCTGTTGGTAATGGCGCGCATCGCGGCCTAGACCCCTGTATAGGCGCTGAAGCCACCATCTACCGGCACCACAACACCTGTCACGAAGCGCGATGCATCCGACACCAGCCACAGCAGCGTCCCGACCAGATCATCCGGGTCGCCAAAGCGCCCCATCGGCGTATGCGTGACGATCTGGTTGCCGCGCGGCGTGAGGTCGCCTGTCTCGCGGTTGACCAGCAGGTCGCGGTTCTGGTCGCCCAGGAAGAAGCCGGGCGCGATAGCGTTCACACGGATATTCGGGCTGTATTCCAGCGCGAAGTAAACCGCCAGCCAGCGGGTGAAGTTGTCAATCGCGGCCTTCGCGCCGCTGTAGGCCACCACGCGCGTCATCGGGCGGCTGGCGCTCATGGACGAGATGTTCACGACCACGCCTTCGCCTCTGTCGGCCATCGCCTTGCCAAAAATCTGCGAGGGCAGCAGCGATCCCATGAAGTTCAGGTCCATCACCCACCTCAGCGCCTCCTCGTCGAGATCGAAGAAGGTGCGCTCCCGGTTGGGCAGGGTCAGCGCTTCGGGCTTGTTGCCCCCGGCGGCGTTCACAAGGATGTCTGCGCTGCCCAGTTCCGACGTGATCCTGTCGGCGGCGCTGGCGACCGAGTCGCTGTCAAGCACGTCTACCTGTACGCCGAGCGCTTTGTCGCCCGCGCTGGTGATGCTTTCGACAGCCGCCGCGATCTTGGCTTCGTTGGTGCCGAGGACGGCGACGGCTGCGCCCGCCCCGGCTAAACCCCGGCACATGGCCGAGCCGAGGACACCGCTGCCGCCAGTCACTACAGCAACTTTTCCGGTGAGGTCAATCGTGTAAGTCATGCGTTCACCTGTGCGAGGAAGGGCGCGATGTGACGGTCGAAGTGTTCTTTCAGCACCGCCTTGTAAGAGTCTTCGTAGGTATGAAGCGCGTTGTACAGGCGCTCACGATACTGCGCCAGCACCGAGCCAAACGTGACGTGCAGCACCTGCCGCGCGTCGAACTGGTCGAACAGATTGGGCAGGTCAACATCCAGCAGGTTATCGGGGATTTTCGTTAGCTCTGCCGAGACGTGATACGTCGCCTTGTCTGTTGGGTAGCGCTCGATGGCGTAATCCAGAATCTCGTGGAACAGCGCCGGGTCATGCATGGCGATCACCCGCAGCGCTTCCAGCCAGCTTGTCCCGGCTGTTTTCAGGTGGACATACTGCCCGGTGTGTTTGTAGATAATGGGATAGATGCTGAACTTATCCGAACCGGAGTGGATGCTCAGCTTGTACGGGCCGAGTTCGCGGGCGATGCGCGCGTGCGCGGCGAAATCACGCTCGAACACGTCCAGATCGCCGATGTAATCCACACCTTTTTCAAAGCGTCCGATGAAGCGCGGTGCAAGACCGTGAAAGTTTACGCCCAGCCGTTTGAGTTCGGCGGCGATGAAGTAATGTTCCGCCGGGCTGGTGGGCGTGTCGGTTTCGTCTACCGAGACTTCCAGATCATACCCCCGGCCGCGCATCTGGGTATCAATATGCCGCGCCATGTGGGCGACATCGGCCAGCGCCGCGCTGTATTTGCAGGCCGCGCGCAGCAGCACTTCTTCGGTGATCTCGCCCGCGATGGAACTGCCGAGATAGGCGCTTCGCAGCCCTTCCGGCGTGATGTTCAGCGCGTCCCAGGGCAGCGCGGCGTATTTGACCTGCAGGCCGCTGCGCTCGTCCAGTTGGGCGGCGTTATCCACGTGATCGCTGGGGTCAAGCGTAAAGCCGCTGTACCCGGCGGTGATGCAGCCGTCAATCGCGTCGGTGTTTTTCAGGTGGTCGGCATCGCTGCCGAAGCCGGTCTGATAGCCCATCTCGAACACGCCCCACGTGGCATCGTCCATCACGTTCTGCGGCGTGCGGCCTGCGCGCTGCATCTCGCGGATGGACTGCTGGGCGAACACCGGGAACATATCGGTGTCGCGCACGGCCAGGATATGACCGGGCGTTGCCAGCCCCAGCCTGTCGCCACAGCCGACAGACTTGCGTAACCCTACAGGAACGGGCGCTGTCCACGGGAGCGCCCGGCGCAGCGCGGCGGCGTTCTGGGCATCCAGCGGGCAAATCCACGTGCTGCCCTGCTGTTCGCCATGAAAACCGTCTGGCAGGCTTCCCTCAATCCGTAGACGTTTCCCCTGTGGGGTCTTTATCAAACGATAGGTCATTGTTCTTCCCCCTTAAGTTAGAGATGTTCGGGGCGGCGGGCTGGCCGCCCCACGATTATTTACCGAACTTCCTGCCGCAGGATGGGCGCAAACAGCCGCTCGTAAATCTGCGTACCGACAAAGCCGCGCAGAATGTCGCTGGGTTCGGCGGGCAGGCCAGAGGGCAGGGTCGCCTCGGCGGTAATCACGTAGCGCCCGCGCTGCCAGCGTGTCAGCGCCTGCACGCCGTCTTCGGTGCCACAGGCTTCGGCGGGCGCGGTGTAAAGCGCGCGGGTCATGTCCTCTGGCGCATCGCTTTGCTCGAAGCCGCTCGCCAGCGTCAGCGCGGGCAGCGCTTCGTCGGCCAGCGCCGCCGCAGCATCGGCAGGCGTGGCGAACGTATCCAGCGTGTAACTGATGGAAGCGAAGAAGGGCAGTTCCTCTGAGGTGCCGCATTCGATGGCGTTCAGGCGGCTGGTGGCGCGGTGCTGGTGGTTGTGCTGCTCCAGATAGGCGCGTAAATCCTCCTGCACCGCCTCCGGCGCGGCGGCGACCACTTCATCGGTGCTAAAGATTCCGCTGCCGGCTTCGTCCACTGTCAGAATATCCGCCGGGACGGCCTCCGGGATGACCGAGATGGTGTCCTCAAGTTCCTGTTCGCTGGCCCCTGCTGACTGCTCGTAAGTGGTTTCGACATTTTCCGGCTCGGTGATAATGACGACGGTGTTCAGCGCTGTACCGGGTTCGGCAGCCGTCAGGGGGTCGCGCAGTTCGATGCTTTCAACGTTCTCCTGGCCTTCCATCACGAAGCCGAAGATCGTATGACGCGCGTTCAGGTGTTGTGTTGGGGCGGTGGTGATAAAAAACTGTGAGCCGTTGGTGCCAGGGCCAGCATTTGCCATCGCCAGCCAGCCGGGTTCGTCAAAGGTGAGGAACGGCAGGAACTCGTCTGCGAACTGGTAGCCGGGGCCGCCCGCGCCGCTGGCGGTAGGGTCGCCGCCCTGCGCCATGAAGCCCTCGATCACGCGGTGGAAGGTGGTGTTATTATAAAAGCCGTTCTGCGCGAGGAAAACGAAGTTGTTCACCGTCAGCGGCGTATAATCTTCCAGCAGGTCTACATAAATCGCGCCGGCACCGGTGCAGAAGATCGCGCGATAATCCACGCCGTCTTCCAGCACGATCTCCGGGCGTTCATAGCTGGTAACTTCTGGCGTTTCAACTTCGCCGACTTCGGCGCAGATTTCGGCAGGTGTTTGGGCGGCATCCTGCGCCAGTGTGCTAGTTACAGTAAAACTCAGCAGCAGTAAAACGATCAACGCGGCACGGTACAACCTCATAATAAGCTCCTCATTTGTCTGTAATGGTTCTATTCTACCCGCTCAGGAGGGGTAAAACATTTAATTGATACCACATAGGTTAAAATTGGTTCAGAAGTTGTTCTGAAGTGGGACGATTGACCCACATGGAGAGGATGTGCCGATGTTGGCAGCGCGTTTATATGGTGCGCGTGATCTGCGCGTGGAGGAGATTGCAGAACCGGGGTCGCCCGGTGTGGGCGAGGTGCTGCTGAAGGTGACTGCGGTGGGCATTTGCGGGTCTGACCTGCATACTTACGAGGATGGCCGCATCGGTGATACCAGTGTGCAGGCTCCGCTGGTGCTTGGGCATGAGTTCGCCGGGGAGGTGCTGGCGGTCGGGGCGGACGCGCTGGATGGGCATGGCGACCCGCTACAGCCCGGTCAGCGCGTGGCGGTAGACCCGGCTACGCCGTGTTATCGCTGTGAGATGTGCGAGGCGGGACACCCGAACCTGTGCCGACGGCTGCATTTTTGCGGCCTGTGGCCGGACGACGGCTCGCTGCGGGAGCAGATGCTGTGCGCTGCGCGTAGCTGCTTCCCGGTGCCGGAGAGCATCAGTGATGCCGGGGCGGCGCTGCTGGAGCCGCTCGGTGTGGCGCTGCACGCGGTTGATCTGGGCAAGCTGAAGGTGGCGAACAGCGTGGCGGTGATCGGCTGTGGGCCGATCGGCCTGCTGATTACCCGGCTGGCGCGGCTTTCCGGCGCAGACCCGATTTACGCCTTCGACTGTCACTCATGGCGGGCGGAGAAGGCCAAAGCGTGGGGCGCAAGCGAGGCGTGGACGCTGGGCGAAGGCGATTCTGTCGCCCGCATTGGCGAGGTGACGCAGGGGCGCGGGGTGGATGTGGTCTTTGAAGCGGCGTGGGCAGACCAGTCTGTCGCGCAGGCGGCGGAGATGGCGCGGCTGGGCGGGCGTGTGGTGCTGGTCGGCATCCCCTCGGACGACGCGCTGAGCATGAAGCATTCCACCGCGCGGCGCAAGGGGCTGACGATGATGATGGCGCGGCGCATGAAGCACGTTTACCCGCGCGCTATCCGGCTGGCGGCGGAGATGGGGCTTGATCTGGATGATCTGGTGTCACACCGTTTCCCGCTGGCCGAAGCACCGCAGGCGTTCGCTATGAACATGGCCTATACGCCCGGCGTGCAGAAGGTGGTCATTGAGGTTTAGGCACGGGGTTTTATCGGCCTGATAAACAGGCGAGAAACAGGTGGTCAAACTGCAAAAGAACCTGTACCTGACCGCCTGTCAACCGAATAACGTTGATTGAAGCCGCGTTTTCGCGGCGTTTTTTGGGCTACGAAAGGATAGAGATTACGATGGCTTTTTTTGACATGCCGCTGGAGCAGCTAGAGGTTTATCAACCTGCGCGCGAGGAGCAGCCGGACTTTGATGCCTTCTGGGCAAACACGCTGGCACAGGCGCGGCAGCACGAACTGAACCCGGTGTTCGAGCGGGTGGATTACGGCCTTAAGCTGATTGAAACCTACGATGTCACCTTTTCGGGGTATGGCGGCCAGCGCGTGAAGGGCTGGCTGCTGCTGCCCGCGCAGCGCGAGGGCAGGCTGCCCTGTGTGGTGGAGTACATCGGTTACAGTGGCGGGCGCGGCTTCCCGACAAGCTGGTTGACATGGGCGAGCGCGGGGTACGCGCATCTGGTGATGGACACGCGCGGGCAGGGCTGGAGCGCGGGCAATCACGGCGCAACGCCCGACCTGCCAGTAGATGGTGCGAACCCGTCTGCGCCGGGCTTTATGACGCAGGGCATCCTCGACCCGGCAACTTATTATTACCGCCGGGTGTTCACTGACGCGGTGCGCGCTGTCGAGGCGGCGCAAAGCCACCCGGACATAGACGCGGAGCGCATCGCCGCGACAGGCGGCAGTCAGGGCGGCGGCATCACCATCGCGGCGGGCGGGCTGAACCCGGCGATCAAGGTCATCATGCCGGATGTGCCGTTCCTGTGCCATTACCGCCGCGCGACGAGCATCACCGACAGAGCGCCCTACAGCGAAATCACCATGTTCCTCAAAGGCCATCGTGACCAGATTGAGACGGCTTTCAACACCCTGAGCTACTTCGACGGCGTGAATTTCGCGCCGCGTGTTCAGGCGAAGGCGTTGTTCTCTGTCGCGCTGATGGACTTCACCTGCCCGCCATCCACGATTTACGCGGCGTATAACCACCTGCCGGGCGAGAAGGAGATGCGGGTGTACCCGTACAACGATCATGAAGGCGGCGGCCCGTTCCACACCGTTGAGAAAATCCGGTATCTGAACGGGTTTTGGGGTTGATTCACCAAGGGCGACACGCCAGGTGACTGAAAGGAATACTGGAAGTATCGCCCGCTACACATCAGCCTAATTTATACGCCTGCTTCGCCAGCCCGTAGGCCAGGTCGTGCGCCATCGCTTCGGCATCTTCCATGTCAATGATGCCGCGTACATGCAGCCCGGCGATCCAGTTGGCCGCCGCCCGCCGCCAGACATCATGCCGCGCCGGAATAGAGGGGAAGGCGCGGGTGTCGTCGTTGAAGCCCGCCGTGTTATAGACCCCGGCGGTTTCCATGACTTTATCGAAGAAGTAATCCATGCCGTTGAGGCTGTCGAAGAACCACCACGGCGGCCCCAGCTTAACCGCCGGGTAATGCCCGGCCAGCGGCGCGAGTTCGCGCCCGTAGGTGGTTTCGTCCAGCGTGAAAAGGATCAGCGTGTAGCGTGGGTCGCTGCCATGCTGGTTGAGCAGCGGGTGCAGGTTGCGGGTGAATTCGCTCTGGATGGGGATGTCCGCGCCTTTGTCCAGCCCGAAACGGCTAAAGATTTGCTGGTTGTGGTTACGCAGCGAGCCGATGTGAAGCTGCATTACCAGCCCGTCCTCGACGCTCATGCGCGCCATTTCCATCAGCATGTGGCCGGTGAACAGGCGCGCGTCGTCGCTGGTGGCCTCTCCACGCAGCGCCCGCTGGAAGATGTCGTCCGCATCCTGCGGCGAAAGCTCGCCCGTGTAAGCCGTGAGCGCGGCGTGGTCGGTGGCTGTCGCGCCGAGTGATTTGAAGAACGCACGGCGGTTTTCCAGCGCGTCTATAAATCTGGTGTAACTGCTGATCTCGATCCCGGCCAGCTCGCCTAATTTCTGGATGTTCTCGCGCCAGCCCGCCGCGTCAAGGTTCACGACTGTATCCGGGCGGAAGGTGGGGACGATGCGCCCCTCCCAGCCAGACTCGCGGATGGCCTGATGCTGCGCCAGCGGGTCGGTGGCTGCGTCGGTGGTCGCCAGCACCTCGACATTGAAGCGCCTGAACAGCGCGCGCGGGCGAAATTCCGGCTTGCTCAGGCAGTCGGCAATCTGGTCATAAACCGCCTGCGCGTTTTTGCTGGTCAGCTTCTCTTCCACGCCGAAGACGTAATGCAGCGAGTAGTTGAGCCAGATGCCGGTTGGGGTGCCACGAAACAGATAAAAGTGGTCGGCAAAAAGCTGCCAGATTTTGCGGTGATCGGTTTCTACCGCGCCGCCATCGGTGCGCGGCACACCCAGCGCTTCGAGCGCGATGCCCTGCGAATACAGCATACGGAAAATGTAGTGGTCGGGGATAATGAGCATCTCGGTGGGCGTGCCGAAGCTGTAGTCGGGGTCGGTGAACAGGCGCGGGTCTACATGGCCGTGCGGGCAGATGAGCGGCAGGTCTTTGACCTGTGTGTAAAGGTGCCGGGCGACCTCGCGGTTGGCCGGGGCGAAATAGCGGTCTTCCGGCAGGTACATTTGTGGCATCTAAAAACTCCTCTTTAGTATGTGTTTTACCGCGCATGTTAACGCAGATTTGCGCGCGTGCCACTGTCCAATACCGTTTCAAAATCTGCAATAGGTGTTACACTAGAGAAAAATTGCGCAAATACCGTTTCGCAAGGAAGTATTTTTGATGTATACGATTGGTGTTGACTTTGGAACAGAGTCCGGGCGGGCTGTGCTGGTGGATACCCGCGACGGACGCGAGATTGCCAGCGCGGTTCACCCCTATGGCAACGGCGTAATAGACCGCCACCTCCCCGGCAGCGACAAACCCCTCCCGCCCGATTGGGCGCTGCAGGACCCGATGGATTATATTGAGGTCTTTAAACGGACTATCCCGGCTGTGCTGCAAGAGAGCGGTGTTGACCCGGACGATGTGGTGGGCATCGCCATTGACTTCACAGCCTGCACCATGCTGCCGACGAAAAGCGACGGTACGCCGCTGTCTACGCTGCCGGAATGGCGCGATCATCCCCATGCGTGGGTGAAGCTGTGGAAGCACCACGCCAGCCAGCCGCAGGCCGACCAGATCAATGAGACAGCGCGGCAGATGGGCGAAAGCTGGCTTGACCTGTACGGCGGCAAGATTTCGTCGGAGTGGTTTTTCAGCAAGGCGCTGCAAATCCTTCAGGAAGCGCCCGAAGTTTACGAGGCGGCAGACAGGCTGATCGAGGCGGCGGACTGGGTGGTCTGGCAGCTTTGCGGGGTGGAGACGCGCAACGCCTGCACCGCTGGCTATAAGGCGATTGTCCAGAACGGCCAGTACCCCTCGCGCGAGTATTTTGCCGCGCTTGACCCGCGTTTTGCCGACGTGGTGGACGAAAAAATGAGCCGGGATTTTGCGCCGCTGGGCGGCAGGGCAGGCGGCCTGACGCAGCAGGCGGCGGACTGGACAGGGCTGAAGCCGGGGATCGCGGTGGCGGTCGCCAATGTTGACGCGCACGTGACCGTCCCGGCGGTCAAAGTGACCGCGCCGGGCAGCATGGTCATGATTATGGGGACTTCCACCTGTCACATGCTTATCGGTGACGCTGTCCAGCCAGTCGAGGGCATGTGCGGCGTGGTGCAGGGCGGCATCATCCCGAACCTGTACGGTTACGAGGCCGGGCAGAGCGGCGTGGGCGATATTTTCGCGTGGTTTGTCAACAACGCCGTCCCGCCGGAGTATCACGAGGCGGCGCGGGCTGCCGGGCTGGACCTGCACCAGTATCTTGAGCGCGAGGCGGCGCAGCAGAAGCCGGGCGAACACGGCCTGCTGGCGCTGGACTGGTGGAACGGCAACCGCTCGACGCTGGTGGATGCTGACCTGACCGGGCTGCTGCTGGGGATGACGCTGGCAACGCGCGCGCCGGATATTTACCGGGCGCTGATTGAGGCGACCGCTTACGGCACGCGCGAGATCATCGAGGCGTTTGAAGGGCGCGGCGTTCCCGTGAATGAACTGGTGGCGGCGGGCGGTTTGCCAGAGAAGAACAAGCTGCTGGTGCAGATTTACGCCGATGTCACGGGCAAGCCGATGAAGCTGGCCGCGTCGGATCAATCGCCCGCGCTCGGCTCGGCCATGCACGCGGCGGTGGCCGCCGGGGTGTATGCCGACATTCAGGCCGCCGCCGAGAAGATGGGTAAAATCCGCGACGAGGTGGTACAGCCTATCGCCGAAAACAAGGCGGTTTACGACCAGCTTTATGCCGAATACAAGACGCTGTACGACACCTTCGGGCGCGGCGGAAACGACGTGATGAAGCGGTTGAAGCGCATCAAGTTACAGGTGCGGGGGGAAGAACATTGAAACTGGCAACACTGCGCGCGGAAGTCTGCGCGATGAACCTCGAACTGCCAAAGAACAATCTGGTTGCGTGGACGAGCGGCAACGTCAGCGCGCGCGACCCGGAAAGTGGGCTGGTGGTCATCAAGCCGAGCGGGGTGAAGTTTCAGGATTTAACGCCGGAGAATATGGTGGTGGTTGATCTTGATGGCAACCTCGTGGAGGGGGATTACAAGCCCTCGTCGGACACCGCCTCGCACTGCTACATTTACCGTCACATGCCAGCGGTTAACGGCGTGGTGCATACGCACTCGCGCTACGCGACCGCCTTCGCCACGCTGGGGCGCGAGATTCCGTGTGTAACCACAGCGATGGGCGACGAGTTTGGCGGGCCGATTCCCTGCGGCGGCTTCGCGCTGATCGGCGGCGAAGAGATCGGGCAGGTGGTGGTCGAGACGCTGAAGGACTCGCACAGCCCGGCCTGCCTGCTGCAAAGTCATGGCGTGTTCGCCACAGGCGCGACAGCCGAGAAGGCGGTGCAGGCAGCGGTGATGACCGAGGATAACGCGGCGATTGTGTGGACGGCGCTGCAAATCGGCACGCCGCTGGCGATTGCCGAGGATGACATCGCTAAGCTGCACCACCGTTATACGCATGTGTACGGGCAGTAAGCACATGGACGACGTGTATCAGTACAACGTGGAACGCTGGAACGCGCTGGTACGCGCCGATGCGCTGTTTACCCGGCCACAACTGGCACTGGACACGGAGTCCGCACGCGCGCAGGTTGACCCGGAAGGCATGTTCGGTGATGTGGCGGGCAAGGATGTGCTGCTGCTGGCCGGGGGCGGCGGGCGACAGTCGGCGGCGTTTGGGCTGCTGGGGGCGAATGTCACGGTTTTCGATATTGCCGAAGGCCAGCTAGCGCGCGACCAGCAGGCGGCGGCGCATTACGGCCTGACGATCACCACGCAGCAGGGCGACATGCGCGACCTGTCGGCTTTTGCCGACACTGCGTTTGATCTGGTGTATCACCCGTATTCGCTGAACTTCGTGCCAGACGCGCGCGCGGTGTTCGCGCAGGTGGCGCGAGTGCTGCGCCCCGGCGGTATGTATTACCTGATGTGCGCCAATCCGTTCGCCGCTGGCCTGACGGAAAATAGCTGGAACGGGCAGGGTTATGTCCTCCAGCGCCCGTATGTGCAGGGCGCGAAAGTGATTTACGAGGATGCCGACTGGGTTTATGACCGCGAGAACCTGCACGGCGCGCCGCCCATTGAAGGGCCGCAGGAATTTCGTCAGACGCTGGGTACGCTGGTCAATGGCTTAATCGCGCACGGGTTTACGCTGCTGCGCCTCGATGAAGTGATGGCCGACGCGGTAAGCCTTGAGGCCGCCCCCGGCACGTGGGATCACTTCACGGCGATCATGCCGCCCTGGTTAAAGCTGTGGACGGTTTACCAGCCGCGAGAGGGGAGCAGCGCTCTATGACGATCAAGATTGCCATGATCGGCGCAGGGTCAATCGGCTTCACCCGTCGCCTGATGAGCGATATTCTGGCAGTGCCGGAACTGGCGGATACGCATTTCGCCTTTATGGACATCTCCGAGCGTAATCTGGAGATGGTTACGCAGCTTTGCCAGCGCGATATCAGCGCCAACCAACTGCCCGCGCGGGTGAGTGCCACCACCGACCAGCGCGAAGCCATCACCGATGCCGATTACGTCATCAGCACCATCCGGCAGGGTGGGCTGGAAGCCTTCGCGCTCGACATTGATATTCCGCTGAAGTACGGCGTGGATCAGTGTGTCGGCGATACGCTATGCGCGGGGGGGATCATGTATGCCCAGCGCACGATTCCGGCGCTGCTGGGCATCTGCCGGGATATGCGCGAAGTGGCAAAGCCGGGGGCGCTGTTCCTCAACTACAGCAACCCGATGGCGATGAACACATGGGCGTGTAACCTGTACGGCGGGGTAAAGACCATCGGCCTGTGTCATGGCGTGCAGGGCGCGCACTGGCAGATCACCCGCGTGATCGAACATTGGGCGAAGCGCGAGGGGCTGCTGGCGCAGGATGAAGCACTGCACCGCCGCGAGATAGACGTGATCGCGGCGGGCATCAATCATCAGACGTGGTTTATCCGTGTGCAGTGGCGTGGGATGGACATGCTGCCCCGGCTGCTGGAAATGTTCGAGGCACACCCGAAATACCCGCAGACCGAGAAAGTCCGTATTGATGTGCTGCGGCGTTTCGGTTATTACAGTACCGAAAGCAACGGCCACCTGAGCGAGTATCTGCCCTGGTATCGCAAGCGTGTGGAAGAAATCCCGCAGTGGATTGATACCTCAAGCTGGATTAACGGCGAGACGGGCGGTTATCTGCGCGTGTGTACCGAGGGGCGCAACTGGTTCGAGACGGACTTTCCCAACTGGATGCAGGAAACGCCACCGGTCATCAGCCCGGAACGGCGCAGCGAGGAACACGGTTCGTACATCATCGAGGCGCTGGAAACCGGACGCACGTATCGCGGGCATTTTAACGTGGTCAATCAGGGGCATATTACCAACCTGCCAGACGACTGTATCATCGAGATTCCCGGTTATGTGGATAAAAATGGGATCAACATGCCAGTGGTGGGCGACCTGCCGCTGGCCTGCGCCGCTACCTGTTCCGCCAGCGTCCGTGTCCAGCAGATGGGCATGGAGGCGGCTGTGCGCGGGGACGTGACGCTGCTGAAGCAGGCGATGCTGCATGACCCGCTGGTGGGCGCGGTATGTAACCCGGAAGAAGTATGGCAGATGACCGACGAAATGCTGGCCGCGCAGGCGCGCTGGCTGCCCAATTATGCCCCGGCGGAGATCGAAGCGGCGCGGGCGCGGCTGGCGGCGCACGAGGCCAGTGGCACACGGGTCAGGCTGCATCAGACACAGGGCGCGGTACGTATCCCTGTGAAAACGGTGGAGGAGATGGCGCGCAGCAAGGCCGAGGCGCGCGCCAGTGCTGCCGCTGCGGATAAGGGGGGAATGACTAAAGAACCGGCGCACTGATATTCGGCACAAAGGGCGCAAACGTTTTGCCCCTTGATGAGCTTTGTGTGATGTTTTTGTCTACTTTATTGTGAGGTGTGAAATGACATTAGCTTACCCGCAGCCCCATGCAGCGGCGACGCTCAACTCTCGCCCGGTAACGCTGGGTGTGATTATCGGTAATCGCGGGTTTTTCCCCGACCATCTGGCGCTCAGCGGACGTAAAACGATTCTGGAAGTGCTGGAACGGGCAGGCATCAACGCCATCCTGCCTGAAGAACACGAGACCAACGTGGGGGCGATTGTCTCGCTGGAAGAAGCCAAGCTGTGTGCCGACCTGTTCAAAAAGCACCGCGATGAGATTGACGGTGTGCTGGTCACGCTGCCCAACTTCGGCGAGGAGCGCGCCATCGGCGACGTGCTGCGCTTCGCTAACCTCGATGTTCCGGTGTTGATCCACGCTTTCCCGGACGACGCAACCCGCATGACGATTGCTGACCGGCGCGACAGCTTCTGCGGCAAGATGAGCGCCTGCAACAACCTGCGCCAGCTTAACATCAAGTACACGCTTACCAGCCAGCACACCATGGACCCGGAAGGCGCGGCCTTCCAGGAGGACCTGCAGCGCTTTGTGGCGATCTGCCGGGTGGTGCGTGGGATGCGGACGGCGCGGTTGGGCATGATGGGCGCGCGGCCAGAGGCTTTCAAGACCGTGCGCTTTAGCGAAAAGCTGCTTGACCACGCGGGCATCAGCGTGGATACGCTCGACCTGTCGGAGGTTTTCGGGCGCATCGAGCGCTTGCAGGACACTGACGCTGTGGTACAGGCCAAGCTGGCCGATATTCGCGGTTATGCCCGCACCAACAACGTGCCGGAAACGTCGCTGTACCGTATGGCGAAGTTCGGCGTGGTGCTGGATGACTGGATGTCGGATAACCTGCTGGACGCGACCGCGATCCAGTGCTGGACTTCGATGGAAGAATACTTCGGGGTCGTGCCGTGTACGCTGATGAGCATGAGCAGCAACAAGCTCAACCCGTCGGCCTGCGAGACGGACATCGTGGGCGCGCTGGCGATGCTGGCGCTGCAATTGGCCTCTGGCCGCCCGTCGGCGCTGGTGGACTGGAACAACAACTATGGCGAAGACCCCGATAAGGGCGTGGTGTTCCACTGCTCCAACCTGCCGAAGGATGTGTTCGTGGATGATATTCCTGTGATGGATTATCAGGAGATCATCGCCGGGTCTGTGGGCAAGGAGAACACCTATGGCACGATTTACGGGCGCGTGAAGGAAAGCCCCTTCACTTATCTGCGTATTTCCACAGACGACCTGGCCGGGAAGATCACGGTGTATACCGGGGAAGGTATTTTTACCAACGACCCGATTGATACGTTTGGCGGTTATGGGGTGGTTCAGGTGCCGCGCTTCCAGGAACTGCTGGGCTATATCTGCGAAAACGGCTTCGAGCATCATGTTTCGATCAATCAGGCGCGGGTGGCCTCTGCGATAGACGAGGCGCTGTCGAAATATCTGGGCTGGTCTGTATACCACCACCGATAGTATGCCTTAAGAAGGCAGATGTCAGAATAATCAGGGGCATGACACGCTCATGCCCCTGTCAATACTTTTAAGGAGCATTGGCTTTGTATCATAAAACTCGCTGGACTGCCCAGAAGATCGGCCAGCGCATCACCCTGATTGAACCACTGGCCTACCGCCGCCGCACATCCCTTCCCTCTTTTCGCATGACCACACTGCCAGACCCCACACCAGACGCAATTGAACCCGCTCCCGTAGGGCGCGAGGTGGATGATTCCGGCTGGCAGACGATTGAGCCGCATACTTACTGGGCGCAGGCCAGAGTGAATTTTGTGCTGCGCACGACTTTTCAGATCCCGGCGGACTGGCCGCGTGATGCGGCAGTGGCGCTGTACCTGCCGCTGGGCGAGCCGCGTAGTTTTAGCCATCCTGAAGCGCTGGCTTATATAGATGGCACGGCATACGCCACCTGCGACCGTCATCATCAGGAGTTCCTGCTGCGCGACGACTGGCGCGACGGGCAGGCGCACCTGCTGGCGCTGCATGGCTGGACGGGCAACTCGAACCGTGACGGGGAGCATGGCCGTCTGCTGATGCAGCCGTGCGAGGTGGTGCAGATTGACCAGCCAACCCGTGACTTTGTGGCGACAGCGCGGGTCGCGCTGGGCGTGGCGGAGATGCTGGATGAACACGAACCAGCCAAGGATCGCCTACTGACCGCGCTCAATGACACCTTCAACCTGCTTGACCTGCGTGAGCCGTTTGGCGACGCTTTTTATGACAGCATCGGCCCGGCGCACGAGACGCTGCGGCGCGGCATCGAGCAGGCGGGCGCGCCGCTGGATGTCTGGATTACGGCGACAGGCCACGCACATATTGATGTCGCGTGGTTGTGGACACTGGGGCAGACGCGCCGCAAGTCCGGGCGCACTTTTCATACCGTGCTGCGGTATATGGAGCAGTTCCCCGATTATCACTTTACCCAAAGCCAGCCACAGCTTTACGATTACGTGCGCGAGGATTACCCGGAGTTGTTCGAGGGGATTAAGGCGCGCGTGGCCGAGGGGCGTTGGGAACTGATCGGCGGGATGTGGGTTGAAGCCGACTGCAACCTCTCCGGGGCGGAGTCGCTGGCGCGGCAGTTTTTGCTGGGGCGCAGCTTCTTTCGCAAGCATTTCGGCGCAGACACGGAGTCGCCTGTGCTGTGGCTGCCGGACGTGTTCGGTTATGCGTGGGCGCTGCCACAGTTGATTAAGCAGGCCGGGCTGGATTATTTCTTCACGATCAAGATCGGCTGGAGCCAGTACAACCGCCTGCCGTATGACACCTTCTGGTGGCAGGGGCTGGATGGCACACAGGTGCTGACGCACTTCAGCACGACCAAAGACCCGGCCAGCCCCTTTGCCTCGACCTATAACGCGATGGCCGACCCGACCGAAACCATCGGCACGTGGATGAACTTTCAGCAGAAGGAACTGCGGCAGGAACTGCTGATGGCCTTTGGCTTTGGCGATGGCGGCGGCGGGCCAACGCGCGAAATGCTGGAAAACCTGCGCGAGATGGAGAGCTTCCCTGCCACGCCGCGCGTCCACCAGCGGCACGTGGGCGAGTTCTTCCGCGATGTCGAGTCGCAGGTGGGCGACGAACTGCCCACATGGAACGGGGAACTGTATCTTGAGATTCATCGCGGCACTTATACCACGCAGAGCCGTAACAAACGGGCGAACCGCAAAAGCGAGTTTTTGCTGCACGATGCCGAGTATCTGGCGACGCTGGCCGCGCTGCTGGACATAGATTATCGCTACCCGGCGGCGGAACTGAACAAGGCGTGGGAACTGGTCTGCCTGAACCAGTTTCACGACATCATCCCCGGCAGCAGTATCACCGATGTGTATACCGACTCGCTGGCGCAGTACGCGCAGATCGAGCAGGCTGGGGTGGCGGCACGGGACGAAGCGCTGTCGGTGATCGTGCGGAAAACCAGCGCCGACATCCTGATCGTGAACCCGACATCCTTTGCGCGGCATGATCTGGCGTTCTGGCCGGGGCAGGTCAACCCGCGCAAACGGGTACACCGGGCGGATGGCTCCACCGTGCTTACACAGTCCACCAGCGAGGGGACGCTCATCGCGGCGGGTGATCTCGCGCCTTTCAGCGTGACCGCGCTGCAAGTGTCGAATGACGACGCGACGATCCCTGAAACCGGCTTGATCGCCACCAACACGCTGCTGGAAAACGACTATGTGCGGGTTGAACTGAACGACGCGGGCGACATCACCCGTATTTACGACAAAGCGCATGACCGCGAGGTGCTGCCAGAGGGGGCGATCGCCAACCAGTTCCAGGCATTTGAAGACCGCCCGATGAACTGGGATGCGTGGGATATTGATATTTTCTACGACGATAAAATGTGGCTGGCCGACCCTGCCGAGTCGGTACAGGTGGTGGAGCAGGGGCCGCTGCGCGCAACGCTGGAAATCCGGCGGCGCATCCTCAACAGCACTTACGTACAGCGCGTTTCGCTCGGTTATAACAGCCCGCAGTTGGATTTCGACACCGTGATTGACTGGCGCGAAAGACACGTGCTGCTGAAGGTGGCGTTCCCGGTGGAGGTGCTGACCCCGACCGCGACCTATGAAATCCAGTGGGGGAATGTCCAGCGCCCGACCCACCGCAACACCAGTTGGGACTGGGCGCGCTTTGAAACCTGCGCGCAGAAATGGGTAGACCTGAGCGAGGGCAATTACGGCGTGAGCCTGCTCAACGACTGTAAATACGGGCATGATATTCACCAGAACGTCATGCGTATCAGCCTGCTGCGCGCCCCGACCATGCCCGACCCGGAAGCCGACCAGGGCGAACAGCGCTTCGCTTACAGCCTGCTGCCCCACAGCGGCGGCTGGGACGAGCGCACCACCGCTGCGGCTTACGCGCTTAATGACCCGTTGATTGTCACCAGCGGCGACCGCTTCGCCAGCGCGGGCAACAATCAGCGCCTGCTTGCCAGCCTGATTACGGCGGAGCAGCCCAATATCATCATCGAAACCATCAAACGCGCCGAGGACGGCGACGGCATTATTGTGCGGCTGTACGAGAGCCAGCGTAAACGCGGGCCAGTAACGCTCAATACAGGCTTCGCGTTGAAGGCGGCATGGCGCACGAATTTGCTGGAAGACAACCAGGAGGCCGTCGCTGTGAGCGAGGATGGCCTTCAGTTACAGGTGCGGCCTTACGAGATTATCACGTTGAGGCTTGTCCCGGCGTAAGTCGAGAAACGGGAGTGGTGGTTGTGTGAGAAGCAAACCACCACTCCCGATATGGTGTATCGGCCTAGCGCCCGATGCGCCAGGGGGAACGTGATTTGCCGAGCGCGGGCAGGATAATGATCTGCGTGGAGATGCTCTCCATCTGCGCGGTCATCGCCATCTCCGCCGGCAGCACGGTGTAGATACGCAGGTTTTCTTCATAGACGCGGCTTGCCAGCTCTGGCAGCGGGAAGCCGGTGTAGCCATCGGTCAGCACCATCGCCCGCGTGACGCGCGGTCTGATCTCCAGCACATGATTCAGCACACAGTTGATGTCTGTACCGCCGCTGCTGCGCAGCCTGCCTGTACGCAGGTCTTCCAGCGGCATCGGCTGGACGTAATTGGAGAACTGGAACACCTCGGCCTGATGGCTGCCGACATAAGGCAGGATGATGCCGAGTAAATGCGGCAGTAGCTGCATCATGGAGCCGGACACGTCTAAGTAGATATGCGCCTTGCTGGGCGTTTCTGGCACGCGTGCGCGGATGTCGCCCGGTTGATTCCACAGCATCCCCTGCACGCCAAGCTGCCTGCGGGCAGAGATCATGCGATCCCGCGCGTTGGGCAGGACTCCCAACCCGGTCACGCCGGGGGTGTGGGTGCGGGTTTTGCGCTTCTGGCGGCCTGCCTGTGGCCCCAGACAGCGGCGGAGCGTGTGGGCGAAGGCGCGGCGGGCGCTTTCTGACGAGGTACGCACGTCGCTCATCCAGTCGGAGAGCTTATCGCCCTGCCCGGCCTCCCTGCCGATGATAATGGGCGACTTCGGCCACTTTTTGACCAGTTCCTTCATGACCTCTTTGAACAGCTCGCTGTCCAGCGCCTGCGCCTCGCTTTCCGGGTTGTCATGATCGCCCAGCAGCACGGGCTGGACGTAAACGATGGTGGGCTGATCGCTGATGCCTGCCTGCCGCAGTAGCGCGAGGATTTCCTCGTAAAGCGGGTCGGCCTCCTGCGTGCGATTGCCGGGCGGGTACAGCCGTTCCAGAATCTCGCGTGTGCCGGGGGGCAGCGCGTCGTCGGGTGGGTACTGTGGGTTTTCCGGCCAGCCCACAGGTGGCCGCAGCAGCAGGCCGGGGAAGACATCCGGCGGGTTGATGGCATCGAAGAAGCCCCGGTACTCCGGCGCGTGGAACTGGCGCGACAGCCCGGCGTTGATGATCGCGTCGAAGGCGATGTTATGCGCGGGGGTCACACGTGGGTAAAGGCGTGTGTGCGCCAGAATGATGTGCCAGAGTTCGTGCATGACGAGCAGGAAAAGGTGTTCGTCACGCTGGCAATACTGCGCGATAAAATCAGGGTTCAGCAGCATATTGGGGCGCTGGCGACATTCCACCGCCGCTGTGGGGATGTCATGGCTGGCTTTGATGCCCGCCAGACGGCACAGCGTTTCCATCTCAAAGGTCGCTGCTGGCAGGCAGCGGATCAGGCGCGCGGCCAGCCGCTTCCCCTCGCTATCCCTGTTGATCTGGATATGCAGCTTGCCTGCTTTGCCGCTCATGATTCGTTTTCCTCGCTGGTTTCCGATGGTTGGTACGGGATCGCCTCTTCGATGTAACCCGTATCCTGAACAAGCCGGATCATGCGCGGGTCATCGGTCAGCAGCGCCCGGCTGAGCTGCGAGTCGTCGAAAGAGAGTGGAGCGCGCGGTTGCAGCAGGTTGGCCCGCGCCCGCGCCAGCATGTTCAGCACCAGCAGCGGGTCAAGCGCCCGCAGGTAAACCAGCTTTGCGTCGGTGGCCTTAAGGGCGGCGGCGATGATCTGGTTATGCTCATCGTCAGCGGTGTAGACCAGCATCGCGCCGGACAGCCCGTAGCCTTCCCATGTTTCGTTTAACGTAGTGGTCAGTTTATTCAGCGCCTCACGGTCATTTTCCAGGCTGCGGAGCGCCGATTCGTATGTGCCAGCAGCGCTGTCCCTGCCCAGAAGCCGCTGAAGCGAACCGCCGATCCCCTCCAGCGAGAAGCGGGCATAGGTGCTGCTGAGCGGCAGCACTTCCCAGTTTGTTTGGGCCGGGCCGAAGCGCGGCGGTGGGGGGAGGCGTGAACCGCCTGAGAACGCGCGTCCGCCAGAGCTGCTGCCTGTCTGTGAGCCACCAGCGGCGGTGCGTGACAGCAGTGAACCGGGGGCATTGGGGCGCTGGCTGCCCCGGCCAGACTGAAACGGGTTATTGTTGGGGACGAGTTTTTGCGTCATGCTTCGTCGGCCTCCTTAATACCAAACAGATTGAGGTCTGCCCGGAAGCGCCGCAGCGCCTCCTCCCAGTTTTCATGCAGCCAGAAATCGGGAAAACCACTGAGGACGTAATTAATTTCCAGACGGATACGGAAGCTGTCTTTAGGGCCAAGACTGCCAAGCCACTGCGTGATTTCGGCCCATGTGTCCTGCGCCGGGCCAGCCTGAATCACGCTTGAGAGCATACGCGGTTCCATCACATGCCCGGCGAACTGGGCCAGCGGCTCCCATGCGGCGGAAGTCAGATTATGGCGCTCCCGATAGGCGAGGAAGATGGCAGTCGCCAGCCCCACCCGGCGCGCGTCGGAAGCCACCGCGCCTAATGCCTGCGTAATCAGTCGTGAGATTTTCTCGGAATCAATATTCAACTCGTCGGCCAGCAGGATACGCCGCACCTGATCCGGCTCGGAGAACACCTGACGCAGATCATCGTCATCATCCAGCAGCGAAATCTCCCACGCCTGTTTATGGGCAGCGACCACGCTTGCCAGCGAGGGCGGGACTTCGGAAGCATTCTCCGGCAGGCCGTGTGTCAGGGCGATTTCGGCGCTGTACTCAAGGTCAGCATCTTCGCCTTCCAGCACCATCCGCGCGGCGTGGATGGCGACGATAGACCGCGCCAGCATCCGCGCCCGGCGTGGGCTTTGCGGCAGCTTTGCCTGATGCAGCAGGTCAACCACGTAAATCACATATTCAGCCAGCCAGTCTGTCAGTTCGGCCTCGACCTGTGGGATGAGGGTGGCGCACTGTTCGACGTAAGCGCGCAGCGGGTAACTGTCTACAGTCCCGTTGAGTTCGCCGGGGTGGTGGGGTTCCTGCCATGCGACGAGGCTGCGGCGGTCTTCTTTGCTCAGGTCTTCCCAGTTGGGGACGGCGACAACGAACGGGAAACGATCTGCCAGCGCCGGGTCCAGCGGCTCTGACCCAAAGTAATATTTTGCGCCGCTGCTGCCATCCGCATCATCAGGGGCGGGCGGGTTCATCGCCGCCCAGCGGTGCATGAGCTTGTCCAGCAAAATGCCGCTTACCCGGCGCTCGTGAATAACGGGGAACATCTTGTTCTGCAGGTCTGCCCGGCAGCGCGAGATTTCATCGAAGAACACAAACTCAGCATCCCAGATAGACCCCGGTGTTGCCACGAAATGCAGTGTTTCGCCGTCTTCATCCGGCAGGGGGATGCCCACCAGATCATCGTAGTTAATCAGCGAGGCGTTATAGTGCCGCATGGAGAGGCCAAGCGCGCTGGCGATACGCTCTACCAGCAGCGATTTGGCTGTGCCGTGTGGCCCCACAAGGAGCAGCGGCGACTGGGTGGCGAGCGAGGCGAGAATTACCGGATCGAGATGCCCCCAGCCCTGTATGCCCAACGTCCGGGCAATATCGTAGGGGGCGGTCTGCCTGTGTTCCATCATGCGTGACTCGTCCTTTTACTTCCAATAAAAAGAAACCGTAACTCGTGTGGGTGCTTTTGCGCTGGTGGCTGGCCGCATCTGGCACAATAACCGTGCTTCGACAACATTAAATGGCAGGTAATCAGATGATGTATGGTATATGTTTCTGGGACTAGAATTCTTGAGCGGTTTTGTCTCCAATTTGTTAAAGAGTTTACACGACGGCAGATCGCAAAATACCCCATAAATAGGGGGAAAGCCGCCTGGGCGAAAGCATCAGTCATCATGAGTAAGAGTCGTTAAATATGGGTGATTAACGCGGGTGAGTGTGGCGGAAAGTTATCGTTACCGAACGGGACGGATATGATGCTGTTAAAACTTATGGGGCTGGATAAATGACGATGATAAAGAAAAGCCCGCGCGGTATAAGACACGAGATGTTGAAGCTGGATTTCAGCCTGTACAGTGTGGATGGGCCTGTTCGCGGTGTGTCCGGCGCGGCGTTGAGCATGATTGACCTCTGGCCGCAGGCGGTCGAGCGAGCGATTATGTTTGTGCATGGTTACGGCGGCTGTGCTGAAACATGGGAATACCAGATCAATCACTTCGCCAACGATTAGCGGGTGTCGTGCCAGTCCTGCGTGAGCATGGGCAAAGCGACGTTCCCTGACACCAGTATACCATGAATGAAATGGTCGAGGATTTGCATACGATTGTCGAAACGTTAGATTTTTCTGACCGTTTCATTGTGGTGAGCGGTTGGCTCTATAGCTGCCTGTGTCGTGCTGACCTGCATAAGCGTCCCTCTGAAATAAAAATCCCGATACCTACCCAAGTATAAAGTATCGGGAGAATAAAAAGGGTTTAGGCGGCGCCGGTTTATAACCAGATAGGGTTCGACCAGGCGCGTTTGCCATGCGTATCGCGCACCGTCACGCGCAGATAGGGGCTTTTAAAATCGCTCAGGTCAAACTCGGCCTCGGTGATGCCGTTGCCGAAGATGTGCCGGGCGGTATAGCCCGTGCCTGTGACGAAGACGCGGTTGGCAGGTGAGCAGCGCACGTAGAGCTTGTCGCCGGGCATGAGGTGCAGGTCGAAAATCTGCGGGCCGGTGCTGGAATAGTAGTGGCCGCGTTTGAGCGCTTCCAGCAGCGCGTCCGGGTCAAGTGTTTCGCTTTTCACCCAGACCCAGCCGAGGCCGGTATCCGCGCGGGCGGGGTTGAAGTGTGCGTCATCTGTGGCGCAGGCGGAATAGCGATGACCGCGCTCCAGCAGGTTTTCCAGCATGTACCAGCTATCGGCCATGTCGTTATGGTCTTCAGAAGTGCCGTTGTAAACCTCGATGGCGTGAACCGGACCGAGCGACAGCACGTCGGCCTCGGTCAGCTTATACCAGTACGGGTGTGCGGCGGCGACGAACGCCCCGGCCTTCAGCGCCCGCGCGGCGATCTCTGGCCCGCTTTCGTCCGCACCGGGCGCGACAAAATCCAGCGGCAGGCCGACCGCCAGAATATGCCACAGGCGGCCTAGCTCGGTTTCCCCGGCGTGAAGTTCCGCGCCGATGATGGTCGTAAAATCATCCGTGCGGAAAGCGCGGGTATCGGCAAGCGGGAACTGGTAGATGCTGAGAAAATGATCGGTCAGGGCGAGGAAATCGTAGCCCATGTTACGATACAGGGCGCAAACCTGCTCTGGCGGGAGGTGTCCATCGGAGAGCGTCGAGTGGGTATGGAGGTTGCCCCGCCAGAAGCGTCCCGGTTTATCGAATGGAAGATCGTGCATGAGATATGCCTCGTTGTGTGTGCATCAGGTTCTGGAACTGCGTTCCAGTTCAAGTGTAACGGCATATTCTGAAAAGCCTAGTGCCTTCCAGAACGTTCGGGGCGCATCACGTCACACTTTCAGCAAGCTTTTGAAGCGGGCATAAGCCGCCTGCCACTGTTCAACAGCCTGCGGCTCATAGCGATAAGTATCCAGTGTTTCGCTGAGCAGCGTTCTGGCCTGCGCCAGACTGCCGATCTCGCCCAGTGTGATGAACTGGACAATCGCGTTACCGAGAGCTGTCGCCTCAACCGGGCCAGTGATGACCGTGCGCCCGGTAGCATTGGCGGTCATCTGGTTCAGCAGCGTGTTCTGGGTGCCGCCGCCGATGATATGCACGCGGTCAACGCCGCGCCCGCTGACGGCGATGAGGTGATCCAGCACAAAACTGTACTTGAGGGCGAGGCTTTCATAAACGGTACGCATGATCTGGCCGGGGCTTTGTGGCACAGGCTGTCCGGTCTGCTGGCAGTAGTCACGGATGCGGGCTGGCATATCGCCCGGCGGCAGGAAGCGCGGGTCGTCCGGGTCTATGAAACTTTGGAATGGCTCGGCGCTGATGGCCGCCTGCGTCAGATCGCTGTAGCTGTACTCCGTGCCTGCCTCGCGCCATGTCGCGCGGCACTGCTGCGCCAGCCATAAGCCCATCACGTTTTTCAGCAGCCGGAACGTGCCATACGCGCCGCCCTCGTTGGTGAGGTTGGCTGTGTAAGCCGCGTCGTTCATGACCGGCTCGGCCACTTCCAGCCCCAGCAGACTCCATGTGCCGCTGCTGATGTAGGCGTAATTTTCGGTCGTGGTCGGCACGGCGACAACGGCGCTTCCGGTGTCGTGACAGGCGGGCGCGATGACCGGGATGTCGTGATACGCGCCGATACGGGTTCCCGCAGGGACGACCTGCCCCAGCAGGTGAGTCGGGATGCCGAGCGCTGTCAGTGTTTCGGTGTCCCAACCGCCTGTACGCGGGTTGTAAAACTGCGTGGTGGTGGCGTTGGTGAACTCGTTGACCTTCTCGCCCGTGAGCCAGTAGTTGAGCAGGTCGGGGATGGTGAGCAGGTTGGCGGCACATTCCAGCAGCGGCCTCTGGTCACGCGCCACCGCCGCCAGTTGATAAAGCGTGTTCAGCATCATGAACTGAATGCCCGTGCGCTCGAAGATGGCGCGGCGCGGCACGCGCTCGAAGACCCATTCCATCATGCCCTCGGTGCGCTGGTCACGGTAATGCACCGGGTTCGACAGCAGGTTGCCGCTGCGGTCGAGCAGCGCGAAATCCACCCCCCACGTATCTATGCCGATGCTGGCGGCTGTCCGCCCGGCCTGCTGGATGCCCTGTGTGATCTCGTGCCACAGGCGCAGGATGTCCCAGTACAGGGTGCCGCCCGCGTGGACGGGGATGTTGGGGAAGCGATGTACGTCCTCCAGATGAAAGGCGCGGCCATCAAAGCCGACGCGCAGCACCCGCCCGGATTCCGCGCCCAGGTCTATGGCAATAACATTTTTGTGCGTCATGAATTTCTCGATTCGATGCGGTAAAAGTTACACAACATCCACCCGCGCCCCCTGCTGGCGAAACGGGCTGACCAGCGCTGCCGGGGCGTTCTGGGTGGTGATAATATGCTGTAGCTGCCTGCCAGACAGCACGGTATACGGCGCGACCTGTCCCCATTTGGTCGAGTCAACCACCGCCACAACGGCGATGCAGCGCTCGATCATCGCCCGCTTCATGGCGACTTCCTCCGGGTCGGTGTCGCTCAGGCCGCCCTGCATGGTGATGCCCCTTGCGCCGAAAAAGCCGATGTTCAGGTTAACGGCGGGCAGTCCTTCCGGCTTGCCTACCAGCGACACCGAGTCTTTACGCAGCCTGCCGCCGGGAATAAGCACCTCAATGCCGGGCTGGTCGGGGAAGCTCTGCGCGATAATCAGGCTGTTGGTGACAATCGTTAACTGCCGAAACTGCTTCAGGTGTGGCACGAGGGCGTAAGCGGTGGTGCTGGCATCCAGCGCAACTGCGTCACCCTCTTTGACGAGCTGCGCCGCCGCCGCGCCGATGGCTGATTTTTCGTACAGGTTCTCAGCGGTGCGGATGTCGAAAGGCGGCTCCGGGATGAAATGGTTGTCTTCTGCCTGCTTGCGTACAGCGCCGCCATAAGTGCGTTCCAGCAGCCCCCCGTCCTCCAGCGCGCGCAGGTCCTGGCGGATAGTGACTGTACTGACGCGCATCTCGTCGCTGAGCGACTTCACCGATACGCGCCCGTGCTGCTTCAGGCGCTCAAGAATCGTTCGCCGCCGTTCCTCGACAAATAACCCCTCAGACATATTTGACACGACTTTCGCAAAGCGCTAATCTGAAAGACAATGAAACCAAACGAATACTCATTTTACATTTCTTCCAAAGGATTAGGCAAATGGATTACGCAGCAGATTATGAGCGTCTGGCTGAGCGCCTGAGCGCGAAAGGTGTGGATGTCGAGCAGGTGAAAGCCCGGCTGAAGGCGCAGCATATCGAAACGCCCTCATGGGGTTATGGCAACAGCGGCACCCGGTTTAAGGTTTTTAGCTGGCCGGGCGCGGCGCGCAACATCCACGAAAAGCTGGCGGACGCGGGTTATATCCACCGCCTGACAGGGATCGCGCCGTCGGTGGCGCTGCATATCCCGTGGGACAAGACCGACGACTGGAACGCGCTGGCACAGTACGCACAGGAGCAGGGCGTAAGTATCGGCGCGATTAACCCTAACGTGTTTCAGGACGATCAGTACAAGCTGGGGAGCATCACCCATCCATCGCCCGCCGTGCGCGAGGAGGCTGTGGCGCATATGGTGGAGTGCTGCGAGATCATGGCGAAGACGGGCAGCACGCTGCTCAGCCTGTGGTTTGCCGATGGCACCAACTACGCCGGGCAGGACAGTATTCGCGGGCGCAAGCAGCGCATGGAGGCCGCCCTGGCAGAAACTTACAGACATTTGCCTGCGGGTGGGCGTATGCTAATCGAGTACAAGTTCTTCGAGCCAGCGTTTTACCACACTGATCTGGCCGATTGGGGCATGGCCTACGCGACCGCGATCAAGCTGGGCGAGCAGGCGCAGGTGCTGGTGGACACCGGGCATCACGCGCCGGGGACGAACATCGCGCATATTGTCGCCTTCCTTCTGGACGAAGGGCGCTTGGGCGGCTTCCACTTCAACGCGCGCAAGTACGCCGACGATGACCTGATTGTCGGTACGACCAACCCGTTTGAACTGTTCGAGATTTATACCGAACTGGTCAGCGCGGGGGAGGCGGCGCAGGACGTGGCCTACATGATTGACCAGAGCCATAACATCGAGCCGAAGCTGGAGGCGATGCTGCTGAGTGTGCTGAACTGCCAGACCGCTTATGCCAGGGCGCTGATTGTGGACTATGGCAAGCTGGCGCAGCGGCAGATGGAAGGCGACGTGCTGGGCGCGCACGGCGTGCTGATGGACGCTTACGACACCGATGTGCGCCCGCTGCTGGCGCAGGTGCGCGTGGAGACAGGGCGCGACCCCGACCCGCTGTCGGCCTATCGGCGGGACGATTACGCGAAGCGCGTGGCCGAAGAACGCGGCGTGATTGATGCCAGCGGGGGGTATCCGGGGTAAGCGAAGTAGGGATGAACCCCGGCTTTATTCAATTTACTGGCAGTTTCATCAAGCAGCATAGGGAGATAAATTGTGAAGATCACGGATGTACAGGCCTGCGTAATTGGGCGGCAGGAGCCGCACAGCGGCGGCAGTGTATGGACTTTTGTGCGTATTTACACCGATGAGGGCATTGTCGGCACGGGCGAGTGCAACTCCGGCGGGCCGGGCTTCTCCGGCTTTGCCACCAAAGCCGCGATTATGGCGATGAAGCGGCATCTGATCGGCGAAGACCCATTTAACGTCAACCTGATTTACGAGAAGCTGCGGCGCGGCGGGCGCTATGGCGGCTCGATCAACGCGCCGTTAATCTTCGCGTTGACGGGTATTGATAACGCGCTTTACGATATTGCGGGCAAGGCGCTGGGCGTGCCTGTCTATAAGCTGCTGGGCGGCAAGTTCCGCGACAAAATCCGGCTGTATGCCGACTGTCACGCCGGGGAGACAAACGACCCGAAAGCCTATGCCGAGAAGGCGCTGCAAGTGATCGAACAGGGCTTCGGCGCGGTGAAGTTCGACGTGGACAACACCGACGTAAACCGCCTCGACCCGTACAACTGGTCTGTCCCGGCGAAGGAAATGACGCATATCATCAGCCTTGTAGAGGGCATCCGGGATGCGGTGGGTTATGAGATTGATCTGGCGATTGACTGTCACGGTCAGTTCGATATGCCTTCCGCCATTACGTTGGCGAAGGCGGTGGAGCCGCTGCGCCTGATGTGGCTGGAAGAGCCTGTCCCGGCGGAGAATATCAGCGCGCTGGCGCAGGTGCGCGCGTCCAGCAGCACGGTGATCTGCACGGGCGAAAACCAGTACACCCGCTTTGAGTTTATGAATCTGTTCGCGCATAAAGCGGTGGATGTGATTATGCCTGATCTGGCGAAAGCCGGGGGCATCGCCGAGGCCAAGCGCATCGCTGATATGGCCGACGCGCACTATATCCCCATCGCGCCGCATAACGTATCGTCGCCGCTGGGGATGATGGCGGCGTGTCATGTGATGGCCTCGGTGCCGAACTTTTTAGTGCTGGAATTCCACGCGCTGGATATTCCATGGTGGAATGATCTGTGCGATGGTGACCGGCCTTTTGTCGAGGACGGTTACATGAA
>CAZJSU010000031.1:41558-44883 GCA_964548765.1 uncultured Anaerolineaceae bacterium | reverse complement strand
ATGAAATATACTAAATTGGGTCGTCAGGTCATCGTTGAGCCAGACGAAACTGGCGGTTATGTGGTGAGTTGTCCCAGCCTGCCCAGCTGTCACAGCCAGGGCGAAACGATTGACGAGGCGCTCGCTAATATCCGTGAGGCCATCGAGTTATATCTCGAAGTGCTGGAAGAGGATGCCGGACTCTCGGTTGATGAATTCACTGCTTTGCTGGATTAGCGTGAGCGACACTATCCGTTTTTTTACAAGGAGCTTTTATGCTGCAACTGGCCGATGTCGCGCTGGCGCATTATCGCATCGCCCCCTACCTCACGCCGACACCGCTGGAAAAAACGCCGGGGCTGGGCGAGGCAGTCTGGTTAAAGCTGGAAAACACCAATAAAACGCACTCGTTCAAGGTGCGCGGCGCGCTCAACGCCATGCTGGCGCTGGACGAGAAGGAACGCGCGCGCGGCATTGTCGCCTGCTCGTCCGGCAATCACGCGCAGGGGATCGCCCACGCCGCCTCGCTGCTGAACGCCAGCGCCCGTGTGCTGATGCCCGTGCATACCCCGCGCCGCAAGGTCGAAGGCGTGCGCCAGTTTGGCGCGGAGGCGGTGCTTTACGGCGAGACTTACGACGAGGCCGAAGAAGAAGCCCGCCGTCTGGAGAAAAGCGAAGGGCTGACGTTTATCTCGCCCTACAATGACCCGGACGTGATCGCCGGGGCGGGGACGGTGGGGCTGGAGATCGTCGAGCAACTTCCCGATGTGGCGCGGGTCATCGTGCCGATCAGCGGCGGCGGGCTGATTTCGGGCATCGCGGTCGCTGTCAAGGCGCTGCGCCCACAGGCCGAGATCATCGGCGTGTGCGCCCAGTCCGCCCCGACCATGTACAACATGCTCTACGACACCGCCTACCCGCAGATGTGGGACACGCTGGCCGAGGCGCTTTCCGGCGATATTGAACTCAAGGCCATGACCATTGACATCACCCAGCGCCTTGTGGATCAGGTCGTGCTGGTCAGCGAGGCGGCCATCGCCGAGGCCATGCGCTGGCTGCTGTTCGATGCGGGTTGGGTGGTGGAGGGCGGCGGCGCGGTGGGCGTGGCCGCGCTGCAAAGCGGCGAGATCGAAGCCGACGCGCGCCCGACCGCCGTTGTCCTCAGCGGTGGCAACATGGACGAAGCGACTTTACGCGCGGTGCTGGCTGCTTCCTGAGCAGAGGCTCATCCGGTTGTAATGTTTGTCGTTGGCAAAGTTAATGCCTCTATGCGACAATATTCGGACGGAAGGCTTTAGGGAATGTGGTTATGGCGCGAGTCTTTATCAGCTACTCCAGCCAGGACTCTGCGATCGCCGACAGGGTGTACAGCAGGCTGGAAGCGGCAGGTCATGAAGTCTGGATGGATAGAGCAGCGCTGCGCGGTGGCGATTCGTGGCTGCCCGTCATTCAGGAAAAGATCCTCTGGGCAGACACGATGGTCATCCTGTGGAGCGCTAACGCGCTGAAGTCGCGCTGGGTGTTGGACGAGCTGACCTACGCCCACGCCAGAGGCAAGCAGATCATCCCGTTTCAGCTTGACCACACCGACGGCTCGGAGAACCTCATCATCAACGCCCGCCACATCATTGATGCGCGCGGCGCACGGCTGGAAAACGCGCTGGAGATGGTCGCTAATGTGCTGTCGCACGGTTACACCCCGCTCGATGAAACGCACCCCCGGCGGGAGTTCCCGGCGCGCAGGCCGTTTTACCGCCAGCCGCTGACCGTGCTGTTGGGGGCGATGGCGCTGCTGATTATCGCTGCCGGGCTGTTGGCTGCCCTGCGCCCGGTGCAACCCGGTGGTATTGTGACGCTCACCGTCTCTGGCACCACGCCGCCCACGCTTTCGCCGGGGCTGACTCCTTCGCCTGTCGCAGACCTGATCCCCGCCACGCTGGACACGCTGAACGTGTGGCGCGGCGAAAACGGATACAGCCCCTTCGCCCATGACGACACCCTGCAATCCATCGCTGACCTGCATCTGGCCGACCTGCGCTCTCGCCCGCTTTCCGAGCCGTCCAACGAATACCGCGATCAGGAAGGCCGCGACGCGCAGCAGATGGCCGACAACGCCGGTTACGGCGGGCAGGCGGAGATGTTCGTCGTCATCAGCGACGAAGCGCTGTCGCTGGACGCGATGCTCGATGAGATGATGAAGCGCGGCGGCGGCGACATCCACACGCGCTATGACGAGGCGGGCTTTGCATGGGTGCAGGCGATTGCCACCGAGAAACATTATTACGTGCTGGTCGTAGGGACGAAAGGCGCTCATGCTGAAACATAGACTGATGCTGCTCATCTTTTTCTGCTTCGTGCTGGCCGTGCCGCTGGCGCAGGCGCAGACCCCGCAGCCTGATCTGGCCGAACTGACCGACGCGGAAACGATCATGCTCAACCAGATTAACCGCTCCCGCCTGCGCGATAATCTGGTGCATCTCGTCCCAAACCCGGCGCTGACCGAACTGGCGCGCAGCTACGCGGCTGATCTGGCCGCCCGCCCGCTGAACGCGCTGGGCGATGTCTTCGTCGCCCGCGATGGCCGCAACCTCGAAGCGCTGCTGCGCGAGGCCGGTTATGGCGAGTATCCCGGCGGCTACGTGGCCGATTTCGTCCCCATCATCCTGCGTGACTTCGGCCCGGAGCAGATGATTGATTACTGGTATCGCAATTATATTGACGTAGACCTGCGCTCCCGGCGCATGATCCGCGAGGGCGAAACGCTGCTGCCTGTCTTTAGCCCGCTTTACCGTGAAATCGGCCTCGCCGTCAACTTCAACCAGACCACCGAGCGCTACTATTATGTGATGATCTTCGCCGCGCAGCCCAATGTGCTGCCCGTCGTGGTGGCCGAACTGCCCGACCTCCATGTGATCGCCACGACGGTAGACACGCGCGAGGTCATCCTCTACGTGCATGACGAACGCGCCAACCGCTTCGGCACGGAAACCGCTGTCGGCGCGATTGAGTATCTACGCATCAGTGACAGCCCTGTAGTGCTGGAATGTGGCACAGACCGCGAGCAGGGCTGGCGGCCTTATGAAAACGAGATTCGTTGGCTGCTGGCCGAGACACCGGGGCCGCAAACGCTCTACGTGCAGATGTGCGACGCGCGCGGCCAGACGCTCATCACGCCGGTGCAGGTCAGCTATTTGCAGGAAGCCACGCCCACGCCCTCCGTCACGCAGGGAGGGGACGGCCAGCCCACGCCGGATGTGCTGGGAATCGCTCACGCGACGCAGACCGCCGCCGCCAGCGCGACCGCCTTTGCGCCTTATCTGGGGACAGTCGAGGCCATCCTCACGGC
>CAZJSU010000031.1:16102-41458 GCA_964548765.1 uncultured Anaerolineaceae bacterium | reverse complement strand
GGAAAATCCTCGTACCACAACCCCACTGCATAGAACGGACGCGGCGTAATCGCGCAGATAATCTCGTCCACTTCATCGCGGAAGGCATCACAGGTTTCTGGCGCGGCGGTAGGCACACCGACGACCAGATGCCGGGGCTGCTGCTGGCGCAGCGCCAGCACCGCCGCGCGCATCGTCGCCCCGGTCGCCAGCCCATCGTCAATAAGCAGGATGGTGCGGTCACGGATGTCGAGGGGCGGGCGGTCATCCCGGTAGACACGCTGGCGGCGCTCTAGCTCGCGTTCTTCAGCGGCGGTAACAGCATCCAGTTCGGCGGTCGTGATCCCTAACGTGCTGACCACCTCGCGGTTTAACACGCGCACCCCGCCCGATGCCACTGCCCCCAGCGCCAGTTCTTCCTGCCCCGGCGCGCCCAGTTTACGCACCAGAAACACATCCAGCGGCGCGTGCAGCGCCTTAGCGACCTCAAAGGCGACAGGCACGCCGCCGCGCGGCAGCGCCAAAACCAGCACATCAGGCTGATCGCGGTAAGCCATCAGCCTTTCAGCCAGCCGTTTTCCGGCCTCGGTTCGGTCACGAAAGCGCATTTGCTCAGTATCCCTTACTCGTTAAGCGCAGGCGTTGATGCCCGGCGTTAAAGCATCTCTGTCCGGGTTTTGCCGCCTTGCAGGTCGGGGATATTGCTCGCGTCTTCGTGGACTTGCAGGTTATTCTCTACCCGGCGCACACCCAGCACCGCCTGTACAGCGGTCACAAACGGCTGCATTTCCTTCGCCAGAATATTGCCCGCCAGCGTCACCACGCCCATCCGCGCCATGACCTCGATTGCGCCGGGGTGCGAGACATAGCGCCCCATCTCAGCACGGACACGGGCGACCAGCGTTTCGTCAGAAACATCATCCGGCGAAAACTGGCGCATCGTCTCCGCAGCCGCGCCGCGTGTTCTATCGGCGGCCTGCTCCGCCAGCATCTCCGCCTGATCAGAGAGCGTGCTGCCCAGTTTTACCAGTTGGTCACGCAGCAGCGACCGGCGGCGGCTGCCCGTCTTTGGGTCCAGCAGGTACATCAACCCGGCACCAGTCAGGCTGGCAATCAGGAAAGAAACCTTATTCATGAGGGCTGTCCTTTCGTAAACCTATTCCTGCCTGCTTTAAACAGAGGACAGGGGCTTAATGCCTTGTATTATAGGTTTATCCCTCTGCTACGGTCATGCCCCATATGGGGTGTTTCGCATGGGTCAACAGGCTCTTTTTAAAACGCCCATACCAACTTGTTGAACGGCGCGCCGAGGATGATAGCGAACAGCAGAATCGGCACGATGACCCCTACCGCTGCCCCCGCGATGACCTGCGCGGGCGTGTGCCGCTGTAACTTCAGCCGTGCCGCGCCCACCAGCACCACCAGCGGCAGCAAAATCAGCGCCGGGACAAGGCCGAAGAACACCAGCGCGGCCACCACCGCGCCGCTGATGCTCATGGCGTGCATACTGATCTGCCACACCAGCGTGACCAGCGCCACCACCGCGATCTGCGCCAGGCTGAACAGCGCGAACAGCGGCAGCACAGGCGGCGCGCCCAGAAAGCGCAGCGCCCACCACGCGATGGTGGTACACAGCAGCGAGATCAGAAACGGGCGCAGCCGCTGCTGGCGTACCTGCATGTGCAGGTCGGTAATCGTGCCGCGTTTGACCATCCACACCACATACAGCAGCGGCAGCACGCAGACCAGCATGGCATAGACCAGCGCCCAGCCAATCGCCTGTGCCTGCGATTCAGCATCGCGGAAGGCGATCGGGAAGGCCATCACCGCCCAGATGACGGGCGGGCTGAGAAGATTGGAGACCAGCCTTGCCCAGTAGATTTGTTCGCGGCTCATGAGGCGCTCCTGTCTCTGGTTGCTAAGCGTACACGATCATAAAACGGATTTGTGAATTGTTGAAGAGAGTTCTGTGAAGTTCAGAGGGCAGCTCACCGAGCCGCCCTCTGCCGACAGCCGTTAACCAGTCACCGGGACCTGCGCCGCGTCACCCACGCCCTGCACGCTGACCGCGCCCGCGATCACCCAGCCGATCACGCCGTTGTAGTTGATCTGCCACCACGACGAATTGCTGTTCCGCCCGACGATGGCCGCCTGTGCGCCAGCGGGCAGCGTACCGAGCAGATCATCGCGCACGTTTGCCCCGCGCCGGATGTTCACGTCCGTCAGCGCGGACGCGCGATAACCTGTCGAGGGCGGCTGGCCGATGTTCTCGGCCACCGTCACCGGCACGTTTCCGGTATTGGCGACGCGCACATAATTGCCGAACACCCAGCCGAATGTGCCTTCCACATCAAGCTGCCACCATGTCTGTGACGGGTTCGTGCCGACAATCTGGTACGTCGTATTGGGGTTGATCTTCGCCACCACCGCGCTGTTCTCGGTGGTGGGGATGTCGCGCACGTTCAGCCGATACTGGCCGACCGTCGCTGTCGCGCCTGTGTAGCGCGGTGTGTCCGCCGCGTTATCAATCTCAAACTCGATGAACGCATCGCCGCGCGCTTCATAATACTCGATCGTGAGCGTGTGCTGCCCGGCTTGCAGCGTGACATCGGCGGTGTAGGTTTGACCAAAAGTGTCGTGCCACTCGTCAATGACCAGCGCGCCATCCACGTACACGCGCACGCCATCATCCGCCGTGACGCTGATGCGGTACGTGCCGGAATCGAACTGCTGCACCCGTGTCCAGCGGGCGGAGAAGTTGTCCGGGTTGGCGATACCGGGCGGCGCGCCGCGCCCCCAGTTATGGCTGGGGTTTAACTCCGAGAAGATGGACGAGGGCGACCCGGCCAGATCGCGGTTGTTGTAGTAGTAGGCGATCCATGTATCGCTGGGCGGGCTGGGGGTAATCACCACCGGGGGCGGCGCGGCGGGGGTGATCGTCACCACGCCGGGAACGCTGCCCAGCGGCGTGAGTTCGTAATTGATGAACGCCGCACCCGTGACCTCGTAAAACTCAATGCGAAAGACATGATTTCCGGCGTTGAGAAACGTATTGACGGTGTAGGTCGCGCCTGTCGCGTCGTGCCATTCGTCAATCAAGCGCTGGCCGTCCACGAACACGCGCACACCATCGTCGGCGCGTACCGAGAGGCGGTAATTGCCGCCCGCCAGCGTCTGCGTGCTGGTGAAGCGTACCGAGAAGTGATCCGGGTTCACGCCCAGCGCGGGGGCGCTTGTCCCCCAGTTATGGTTGGGCGTGTTTTCTGCGCGTGCCAGCGCTGGCGCGCCGCTGAGGCTGGTGTTGTTGAAGTATTCGGCCAGCCATTGGCCGGGCGCGACAGCCGGGGTCGCCGTTGGCACCACCACGCCCAGCGGCATCAGGTTGTAGCTGATAAATGCGTCGCCTGTGTTCTCGTAGTATTCGACGATGAAGGTGTGCAGGCCGCCGCTAAGCTGCATCTCGCTGGTGTATGTCTGGCCGAAGGTGTCGTGCCACTCGTCAATCACAAGGCTGCCATCCACATACACCCGCACGCCGTCGTCGGCGCGTACCGACAGCCGATAGCGCCCGGCGCTCAGCAGCGATTGGCTTGTCCAGCGCACCGAGAAGCGGTTCGCGCTCACGCTGCCGACAGGCTGCCCCGCGCCCCAGTTATGGTTGGGCGAAAGCTCGGCCTGAATAACGGCGGGCAGCCCTTCGAGGTTGGGGTTGTTGTAATACTGGGCGATCCACTGTTCGCTGTTCAGCACCGGGCCGCCAGACTGTGCCATCTCTACTGCTGTGTTCTGGAAGTTGAAGCGGATGAAGGCCTCGTCGGCACGCTCATAGTATTCGACGATGATAAGGTGCTGCCCGGCGTTCAGGTCGAGTTCGGTGCTGTAGGTTTGCCCGGTGGCATCATGCCACTCGTCAATCACCAGCAGGTTATCCACATACACCCGCACCCCGTCGTCGGCCTGCACCGAAATCAGATACGTTCCGGCCTCCAGCGTGGGCGAGGCATACCACCGCGCCGAGAAGTTATTCGCGCGCATCCCCGGCAGCGGCGCGCCCGTCCCCCATTCATGGTTCGGTGCGTCGTCGGCCTGAATAGCGGCGGGCTGGCCGCTGAGATCACGGTTATCATAATACTGCGCCACCCATGTAAAGGTGGTGTCCTGCTGCGCCCGGACGCTGACGACCAGCGCCAGCAGCAGCCCAGTCAACACGACTACTCCACGCCATTTCATGCGTTCACCTTTCCTCGTGCAGATGTCTCGTCCTCAGTCTATCTGAAATTCCCGCCCATAACTCAATATTACAGAGAATATTCAGCTAACTATAATAAAAGGCCGCGCGGCAGACAGCCTGAGGTTATCATGCAAACAGGCCATTCCGGGGTGGAACGGCCTGCTGTTTTGATGTTCAGTGGTGGGCAGTACGAAGCCTAGCCGCTGGCGGCATCTGCCGCGACAATGCGCCAGACCTTGCCCGTGTTGCCTGTCGGCCCGGTGGTTTGCTTCGTCAGGACATACAGTTCGCCGTCCTGGTCTTCGCCCAGCGCGAGGACGAACTCGCCAACGCGGCTGTTGTCCATGCCCGCCAGCGGGAGTTCGCCCCACGTCCACAGGCTGCCGTCGTCCGTAGGCTCTGCCCAGAACAGGACCCCGGTCGTGTCGTTGCTGGAAGCGGCGTAGTCGCCAAAGACCATATGCCCCGCCAGGTTCGCCACTGCGCTGCCACGATACATGATGCCGCCGATCACCACAATGCCGTAATCGTGGCTGTATTCGATCACCGGGTCAATCAGCGGATTGCCCAGCACCGGCCCGGTATCCGCGCATTCTGCGGGCGGTTCGTTGGGGGTATCGGGGCTGAAGCAGTGCGTCCCCTCTTTGATGTTCCAGCCGTAATTCCCACCGCTTTCGACGATGCTGATTTCCTCGTACAGATTCTGCCCCGCGTCCGCCGCGAACAGCCGCCCCTGCTGGTCGAAGCTGATGTCAAACGGGTTGCGGAAGCCATAGGCGAAAATCTCATCCGGCACGTTATCGTCGCCCACGAAGGGGTTATCCTGCGGGATGTTGTAGGCCGTGCCAGCGTCGCCTGTGTTCACGTCAATTCGCATGATCGTGCCGAACAGGTTAGAGACATCCTGCCCGTTGCCGATATCTGGCGTATGCCCGGTGCCAACATCGTCCGCGCCGCCGCCATCGCCATACGGGATGTACAGATAGCCGTCTGGCCCGAAGGTGATATGGCCTGCGTTGTGGTTCATCGCCGGGTGATCGTGCTGCCAGATGATCCGCCCGGTGGCAGCGTCGGCTGTGTCAGGGTTGTCTGCCGACACGGTAAATTCTGAAATGACGTTGGTATGATCCCAGTCTGCCGGGGCTTCCGCGCGCAGCGGGATAGTATAGTAAACGAAGAAGCGCCCGTTATTGGCATAGTCCGGGTGGAACGCCATCCCCAGCACGCCGCGCTCATCATAGCCTTCGTCCAGCGCGACGATCTGGTCGCTCAGGTCGAGGAACGGGTCTGGCAGAAGCTGGCCGTCTGCCGACAGGATGCGGATGGTGCCTGCCTGATCCACAATAAACAAACGCCCGCTGCCGTCATTGGGGTAGGCCAGATCAACCGGGGAGACTAAGCCTTCCGCCACAAGGCTCAGCGCAACGGTGTGATCTTCACCGGCCTCCTGCGTGGCCTCTGCGGGCGGGGCTTCGCCCGCCGCTTCGGTGACTTCCGGTGTTTCCTCGACCTCCTGCGCCAGCGCTGGCAATGACAGCGCCATGACGAGCAAAAGCGTCAGGATTGCGAACCATAGGTTTTTCTCGCGAAGGCTGTGTACATCCGTGTTGAAACGCATTACGACTCTCCTTAATCACTATACTGACTTTAGGGATGAAGATGGACTTGCGGTGTATATGACAACTGGTTGGATGGCTAGAGAGGAGACAGCGGTATGAATCTACCATAACAAACAACCCCTGCCCGACCCAATGGCCGAAAGAAGTATTTTGCATGGGTTATTTGCCTTATTTTTAAATTATTTTTTCGGCTTGTCGAAATTATAAGGGGTGTAGGCATAATTTATAACGCACAGTAATTTAATCCCCGCCAAACCCTCCATGATGACACCATGCTTGTATATTGAAGTTAACTGAAGCGATTCATGAGGTGCATTATGGCAAACGAAACCACTATTCCCATGCTTCCCTGTCGTTCGATTGACGAGATGCTGACGTTTTACGTCGCGCTTGGTTTTGAAGTCACCTATCACCAGACGCGCCCTAACACCTATGCCTGTTCAAATACGAGGATATCGAACTGCATTTCTTCACAATGAAAGGCTATGAGCCAAAGGATTCCTATAGCACTTGTTTCGTACTGGTGCCAGATCTCGCGGAGCTTCACGGGGTATTCAGCAATGGGCTGCGTAATCATTATGGCAAATTGCTCATCACTGGTATCCCGCGTATCAGCAAGCTCAATAACGCTAATTCAGACAGACAGCTTCGCTTTAACGTTATTGACCCCGGCGGTAACTGGGTGCGTTTCGCCCAGAAAGGTGAGTCACCTGCCGAAAGCGATGAAGCTGCACCTCTGCAGGAAGGGCAAACAAAATTGTCGCGGGTAGTCCGCGCCGCCGATTGGCTTGTCGAAGCGGAAGGAGATTTTGAATCGGCTGCAAAAATGCTGGATAAGGCGCTGGCGCAGGATGAACCGGCTCCACCAGTGCATCGTTTTCAGGCGTTGGTACTTCGTGCGGCACTGGCAATCAGCTTGAACGATAAACCGCTTGCCAAAACCACCCTGACAGCGGCGCGCCAGATTCAACTGAACGCTGATGAAAGCGCAGCGCTGACGGCGGAATTCCTGCGGGTGGATGATCTCGAGCGGATGTTGGATTAGCTGCTAACCCCTAGCGGCCTAAGAATTTGGAAGGGCGAGGGGGCTGGTACCCTCTCGCTTTTCAAGTTTTTCCAGCTTAGGCCGCAGGGCGGAACTACTCGTTGACGAAGGTATACGCCTGTACTTGCAGGTCGCTGTTGGGCGACCAGTTGCCCGCCACATCTACCGCCCACACCGCGAACTCGTAGAGCGTCCCCGGCTCGCCCGCGTATTCGGCCTGCGTGGCCGTCGTCTCCTGCCAGAGCTGCCATTCGCTGCTGCCCACGCGCACCCATACCAGATACCGCGCGATGCCGGTATCATCCTCGCCGCCCCAATGCACCGGGAAGGTCGGCGGGCTGTTGGGTGGCAGCGGCTGCATGTGGGTCAGGGGCGGAGTCGTGTCGTCTGGCGCGGGGGTGGCGCTTGCGTCAATCAGGCGCGGCGCGGGCATATCCGTCACCAGCGGGCCGGGAGTCACCAGCAGCGGCTGGCGCGTGGCCTCGATTGGCGCGGGGAAGGGGACGAGCGCCGGGTTTAATGGCGCGGTCGGCTGCGGCGGGGCGATGCTCCCGGTACGCTCGACCACGATCAACGGCTGGCCGCCGATGCCCGCTTCATCCCCCGTCAGCAGGAAGGGGAAATCGTCGGCGCTGGCGGGCGGCAGCAGCACGTTAAATACGCCTTCCTGCGCGGCCAGCGGGTTCACCTGCCCGTCTATCGTGTATACCTGCGCGCTCTGGCTCACGGCGGGCAGGCTGAGCGCGGCGCTTTGCAGCCCGCGATTCCACGCCACATACACGCGCGTGACAGGCGTATCGAACTGCACCCATACCGCGCGGCCATCGGCCTGGGGCGCGGCGGCGTTAAAGTCTGGCGTGCTGAATAACTGCGCCAGCAGGCGGTAAGCAAAGGCCGCCGGGCGCGGCGTGCCGGGCAGGGGATGCTGGCGGAAGCAGACCGAGTCGCGCTCGTTGCGGAACAGGCCGTGCGCGTCGCCCCAGCAGGCCGCGCCCCCGGTACACAGCCCGCCGTCATGCGGCGGAAAATCCGTCCCCGCCCGCTGGTTGCCACAATCATCATATAGCTGGTGGAAGATGACCACATCCGCGCCCTCGCCCCACGCATAGGCCGCGCTCTGGATGACAAAAGCCGCCTGCTGCTGGGCGGTGGCGCGTAACGTGCGTGATTCCGGCTCGCTGCTCGCCCATGTCGGGCCGGGGTAATCGTCCCATACAGGCACGCCGTTCTCGTTGAGCCAGATCGGGCGCACCTGCCCATGCCGCGCCAGATTTTCGCGCGCCCGGCGCACCACCTCGCCGCTGCGCCGGGGGTAGGTGTAGTTATGCACCCCTACCATGTCCATGTACCAGTTGTGCTGGGCGCGGTCTGCGTCCTGCGCGTAAATCGCCAGCACCCGCGCCAGCCAGTCGCTGGCATCCGGGTTGCTGTAGGCCAGCCCACCGAACATCACCTGCGCGTCCGGGTCGGCGGCGTGCGCGGCCAGGTACGTCACTTTCAGCAGCCGGGCGTACTGCTCCACCGTGCCGCGCCAGAACATGGCTAAATCCGGCTCGTTCCACGCTTCCCACACGCGCACGCCATAGCCCGGCGGCCAGCCCTGCTGTAAGGCCAGCAGCCCGCCCGGTTTGTAACGGCTGACCGCCTGAAACACGAAGTTCGCCCAATGGTTGGCCGGGTGAATGCCCGCGCCGCTGGCGAGGCTGTCGCTGCCATCGGCAAACACCGGGCTGCCCAGCCCGCTGATGCTGCCGCCGTCCTGATGAAAGGCTGGCCGCCCCAGCAGGATCGCGTTGATGTTGAAGCCATGACGCAGGTCGGCGCTCACCAGTTGATCGTATGCGCTCCAGTTGAAGCTGCCGGGGCTGGTTTCCACCCTGTCCCAATACAGCGGCCAGCGTGTCCAGCCCGCGCCGAGCAGAATCGCCTGTGTGTAACGCTTGTCGCTGATCGGATGTTCAACCGAGTTGATGAAGGTCACGCCCAGCCGCGCCGCGCGGGGCGGGTTATCGGCCAGCGTGCCGGGCGGCGTGGTGGGCAGCGGGCGCTGTGCCAGCACGCCTAACTGCCCGGCCAGCAGCAGGAGGGTTGCCACAAAGAGAAAACGACGCATCGTGTGGTCTGTTTACTCCGGTTGATCGGGGGTATAGGTCGTGATCGTGACCGACCAGCGCGCCCGGTAAACCCGGTAGGCAGCTTTTGGCGCGGCGGCGGGAGGTGTCTGCTCGATGTGTACATGCGGTGCGCGGGCGCGGCGCTGTGCCAGAAGCCAGCCTAACGCCCTGCCTGCGCCCCATGTGAGCGCCAGCGCTGCCCCGGCCACAGGCACGACCTGCCGGGGAGACAGCCGCGCCAGCGCGCGTGTGGGCTGCTGTGCCAGCGATGAGGCTGGCCGGATAATGATTGCTTTTTCACCGGACATCTTCGTTCATCCGTGATCGCCGTCGGGTCACTCTATCTTAGCACTGATTGCCGCGTCTGCACCGGGAGAATCGGCAAAACCTTATTGGGGCGAACAGGCGCGGCGGTTATAATGAGTATGACGACTGACTGCTGATGATTGGCTGCTACCACCATGCGTATTGACCGCCGTGCTTCCCGGCTATCCTTCCGTACCCAGCGCCGGCGTTCCGGCTGCCTGTCGCTGCCTTTGCTGCTGGGGCTGATCGTCGGCGCGCTGGCGACTTCGCTGCTCCGCCCCAGCCAGTGGCTTAACTTCGGCGCGCCGCTGACCACGCCCAGCGCTGACCTCACCCCGGCGCTGCTGGCCTTCAATCGCGGCGACCTGGATGAGGCCGTCCGGTTAGCGGGGGCGCTGCTGGAGATGCAGCCAGAGAACAGCGGCGCGCTGCTGGTGCTGGCGCGCGCGCTCATCTACCGCAGTTACAGCGACTTCAACACCGAAGGCGACCGCGCCACCGCGCTCCAGCTTACCGGGGAAATGCTGGCGCGCCACCCGCGCGACGTGGATGTGATGGCGGTTCACGCCTTCGCGCTGCAAGCCAACGGCCAGCCTGTCACCGCCGCGCAGACCGCGCAGGAAGCGCTGAAGGCCGACCCCGAACACGCGCTGGCGCGGATGGCGCTGGCGCTCAGTTACAGCGGCGTGGGCAGCCACCAGCTTTCGCTGCGCGAGAACCTGCTGGCGATAGAAAGCCCCGGCTGGCAGATAGACACGCAGCGCGCGCTGGCGCTCAGCTACAGCGGCGTGGGCGATTATCGTAACGCGGTCGAAAGCATCGAGAAGGCCATCGCGCTCAACCCGCGCCTGATCCCGCTGTATTTCGAGCGCGCGCTCTACGCCCGCCAGCTTGGCGATGCCGACGCGGCGACGGTGGCCTACTTCCAGATACTCGCTTACGACGACGGCAACGTGAAAGCCCGCCTGCGCCTGTGCGAGCTTTCCAGCCTCATGCGCCAGCGCGAGAGCGCCATCCAGTTCTGCCAGCAGGTGACAGACCGCGCGCCGGACTGGGCGGACGGCTGGTATCAACTGGGGCGCGAGTATTTCCTGCAAGGCAACTTCGCGCAGGCACAGCAGCACCTTAACCGCTGTTCCTCGCTTCAGGTGATGCAGGAGGTGCCTGTGGAAAAACGGCGCTTTGAATGCTGGTACATGCAGGGGCAGGCGGCGGAGATTCTGGGCGACTGCCCGGCGCTGCTGGCGACCTATCAGGAATACCGCACGATGGCGCTGGATGCCGGCCTGCTGCAAACATGGATTTATCCCCCCGAAGGCCCGCCCGGTTGTGTCGAAACCTGAACCGGGAGTTAAGCATTTGCAGCGGCAGACCTTTGCTATAATGGGCTGCGGGGCATGACGCGATCACGCCCCGGCTGCTGTCTGTGTATGAGGGTCTGAGCCATCCGTCTTAATCTGCACCACCCTGGCCGCCGGGAATGGCTGTTTGTCGGGCTGCTGGCAGGGCTGGCTGTGACGCTTATCCTGCTGCCGCACACCCTTGCACCCCTGTTCTTTGTGCTGCTGCTGATCGTTTCGCCCGCGCTTGGGCTTTATGCCGCGCTGCCCTGGCTGGCCGCGCGCACCGAACACCGCCTGACCACATGGAGCGCCCGCTGGCCGGATGCGCTGCGGGAACACAGGACGCGGCGGCTGGCATGGGGGGCGCTGCTGCTGGCGGCGGGCGCGGCGCTGCTGGTGCGCCCCGGCGCGGAATGGCTGTCGCTGAACGTCGGCTTATGGTTATGGCTGCTGGCGGGGGCGCTGCTGGGCGGGGCGCTGTGGTTGTGGCCGCACAGCCTGCCTGTACTGCGCCGCGCGCATCTGGCTGGGCGAACCGCCGCTGCGCCGCTGCGCTGGGGGTGGCTGGCGGCTGGCGTGGGGGCGCTGCTGGCGCTGGCCGGGGTCAACCACCGCCTGCTGCTCGATGCCTCGATGTCGTTCTCATTCCACGCGCAGATCGCTTTGCTGGCGGCGGGCTGTGCCTGCCTTGTGATGGCCTTCCCGGCACGGGCAGCCTTCCCCGCCCACGCGCAGGCGATCAACTGGCCGCTGGTCGGCATCACGCTGCTGGCCTTCGCGGTCAATACATGGCAGCTTGGGGCGGCGGTGCATAGCTTCGTGGACGAGTTCCACTCCATCCACACCGTCAAGGCCCTGTGGGACAACCCCAATTACGCTATCCTCCAGCCCTATAAAGGCATTCCGGCGTTTCCGGCGGTCTATACCTACGGGCAGATGATCGCGCAGACCGTTCTCGGTCATGACCTGACCGGGCTGCGTATCCTCAGCGCGGTGTTTGGCACGCTCACCGTCCCGGCGCTCTATCTGCTGGCGCGTGAGCTGTTCGACAGGCGCACCGCGCTGCTGGCGGCGCTGCTGCTGGCGACCTTTCCGCCGCATATCCACTTCAGCCGTCTGGGGCTGAACAACATCGCCGACCCGCTGTTCGGCGTGCTGGCGCTGGCGTTTCTGGTGCGCGCCCTCAAGCGCGGCGGCCTGCGCGATTACGCCCTCAGCGGCGTGATGCTCGGCCTGACGCAGTATTTTTACGAGGGCGGCAAGCTGCTGTATCCACTGCTGTTTGCGGCGTGGCTGCTGCTGGCGCTGTGTCTGTGGCAGCCCTGGGCGCACTGGCGCGGCCTGCTGGTGCTGGTGGGGTGTTTTGTGCTGGTCGCCTTCCCGCCTTACTATCTGGCGCTCACCACCTCGGTTCTGGCCGCCCCACGCCTGAGTGCCATGAACGTCCTGAACGGCTATTTTCTGGAACTGCGCCGTCACGGCCTCAACGGGTTCCTGTGGCAGCGCTACATGCCGCACCTGCTGCACTTCATCCACCAGCCCGACATCAGCGGCTACTTCTACACCAACCAGACCCCGCTGATCCTCGGCTATCTGGTGCCGGCCTTCATGCTGGGGGTGTTCGCGGCGCTCTGGCGGCTGCGGCTGCCGGGGCTGCTGCTGCTCTTGTGGCTGGCGGCGACCATCATCGGCAACAGCCTTGTCAGCCTGCATTACAGCGCGCGCTTTGTGGTGGCTTTTCCGGCGGTCGCCCTGCTGCTGGCGTTGGGCATACGCACGCTATGGCCGCTGCTGTGGCCGCAGCGCTTAAAACAGGCTCGCGGCCTTGTCGCGCTGCGGCGCGGCGGCGTGTTTTTACTGGCCTTGTTACAGGTGGTCTACTACTTCGGCCCGTTCATGCCCGCCTATAATGACCAACTACGCATTTACGAGCATGACATCGCAGACGTGATGTACCGCGCGCGCGACCTGCCGCCAGAAACCACCGTCTACCTTTATTATGACGTGGAGGATACCTCTGCCTGGCGGCGTTACGATGATTTTCGCGCGTGGTGGGGCGCGGCGCTGCCCGAAGTCCACATCAGCGCGTCTGGCGCTGCGGCTTACCATCACATTCTCCACCTGCCCGAAGCCGGGCGCGCGCTGGCCTTCTTCGCCGCCCCTGATGATCTGAACATCAGGGACGCGCTGCGCAGGCGCTTCGGCGCGGTGCCGCCCGCGTGGGTCAGCCCTTACAACGTGCCGCCAGACCGCCAGTACGTGCTGTACTACATCCCGGCGCGGGGGCGTTAATCCACCGCTTCCAGCGCGAAATCGTCGCAGTAAGCATCCGCGCTGCTGCCGCTGCGCTGGCAGTAGATCGTGATAGCCGTTTCTGCCGCGCCCGTCGTGAACGTGATGGCGGCCTGCGTGTAGTCTGTGCTGTTCAGCGCCTGTTCGCCATGCCCGCGCACCCCGAACACCAGCGTATCGCGCGCATCCTCCACACGCCCCCACGCGGTCAGGCTGTAGGTCGTGTTGGGCTGAAGGGGCTGCACCGTCTGCCGGGCGTATGCGCCATCCACCGGACGCAGGCGCAGCGCAAAGCGCCCGGTGCGCCCGCTGTGGAGCATAGGCCGCGCGTCGGGCGAGATGTCCCAGAACATCGGCTGCAACCCCGCCTCGAAGCCCGCGTTTTGCAGCAGCGGGGCGGCGTTCAGGTCGCGCTGGTACACGCGCACGTAATCAATATCGAACGTGTTAGGGAAGATGGTGTCCTCGTCTGGCTCGCCCGCCGCGCTGCGGTAGGTGCCAACGCCGTTTTGCAGGATGATGTACATCGCCTCCGCCGGGACGTAATCGGCGGTGATCGTCCGGTAAACCTCACCGTCCACAATAAACCTGGCCTCGCCCGGCAGCCATTCCAGCGCGTAAGTGTGCCAGTCCTGCGTCCACGTGTCAGAGATGAAGTTGCCGCTGTCCCACTGCACCTCCGGCCACTCGGTATACATCAGCCCCATGTGCATCCGTGACTGATTGCCGAAGAACTCGGCCACGTCCCACTCCGGCCCCCACACGCCGTCGGTCGAGAGCATCCAGAACGCCGGCCACACCCCCTTGCCCGCCGGGAATTTCGCGCGGATTTCGACATAGCCATAGAGCATGTCGAATTTGTCACGGGTCGAAACCCAGCCCGCCGTATAGTCGAACGTGCCGGACGGCTCTGTGCCGCGTACCGTGCGCTTCTGCGCGCGCAGCCGCAGCAGCCCATCTTCCACCAGCACGTCATCATCCATGATGTACTGCGCGTACTGGTCGTTATGATGCCGCGAGCCTGCCGCGCCGGCCATGTCAATAATCACCGTGTTCCAGTAGTCAGGATTCAGCGTGTCGCCGTCAAATTCGTCGTGCCAGACAAGCTGCCACTCCGCGCCGGGGGTGGGGATGGGTTGGTCGTGGTCGGCCATGGTCGCTTTCTCGGACAGGGTGAACAGGGCAAAGGTGAGGATGAGCAGGGTGGTCAGTAATCGTTGTTTTGGGCGCATCGGTAAAATCTGTGTCGGGCGGGACCTGAAGCGGTACATGATACCCCGTCAGTAACCGGATAAAAAACAGGGTCTTGCGACCCTGTGTGTGATTTCTTAATGCTGCGATCAGACGATCTGGCCGCCGGCCTGCTCCACACGCACGCCCGGCCCCATCGTCGGGGTGATGACCACGCGGCGGATGTATAGCCCCTTCACGCTGGCAGGCCGCACGCGCTGGATGGCATCCAGCACCGCCTGCGCGTTTTCCAGCAGCTTCTCCTCATCGAAGCTGGCCTTGCCGATCGGCACATGCAGGTTGCCGGTCTTGTCGTTACGGAACTCTACGCGGCCTGCCTTCAGTTCGTTCACTGCGTCGGCCAGCGCGTCAGACTGCACGACGGTGCCTGCCTTCGGGTTGGGCATCAGACCGCGCGGGCCGAGGATACGCGCCACCCGCCCGACCTTCGACATCATGCTGGGGACAGCCAGCGCCGCGTCGAAGTCCAGCCAGTTTTCTTTCTGGATGCGGTCAATCACCTGATCGTCGGCGATGACATCCGCGCCTGCCGCCTGTGCGTTGCGCGCGTCTTCGCCTTCGGCAAAGACCAGCACGCGCACCGTGCGCCCCAGCCCGTTGGGCAGCAGCACCGTGCTGCGTACCTGCTGGTCGCTGTGGCGTGGGTCAATACCCAGCCGCACGTGCAGTTCAATCGTCTCGTCGAACTTGGCGGTCGCCATCTGCTTCGACAGGCCAACCGCCTGGCTCAGCGGGTAGGTCTGGTCGCGGTCATAGGCTTTGGCCGCCTCACGATAACGTTTACCGTGTAATGCCATAATGTTTTCTCCCTGTGGTGCTGTCGGGCTGCTCGCCCTCCCACAAACTAGAAGTGCTGAGTTCCGGGTGCAGAGTGCCAGGTAAAAGCCTCGTCACTCATTCCTCGTCGCTCGACACTTAATCCACAATGCTAACGCCCATCTGCCGGGCGGTGCCTTCGATCTGCTTGATCGCGCCTGCCATGTCAAGCGAATTCAGGTCTTTCATCTTCACTTCCGCGATTTCCTGCACCTGCTTGCGCGTCAGCTTGCCCACCTTGTCGCGGTTGGGGACGGCAGACCCTTTGTCCAGCCCGGCAGCCTTCTTGATGAGGAAGGATGTGGGCGGGCTTTTGAGTTCAAAGCGGAAGGAGCCATCCATGAAGATGGTGATCTCCGCCGGAACGATGTCCCCCATGCGGTTGCTGGTGCGGGCGTTATATTCCTTGCAGAAGCCCATCAGGTTGATGCCGTGCTGCGCCAGCGCCGGGCCGATGGGCGGCGCGGGGTTGGCCTTGCCCGCCGGGATTTGCAGCGTGACGACTGCTTTTACTTTCTTTGCCATTGTTGTTCCTCGCTTTAGAAAGCTGTCAGCGGCCAGCCGTCAGCTTTCAGCCATGGTCTATGAATGTTGCCGTATTATAGTTGCAATGTTGAAAGAATTGAAGGCAGTTTGTCCATACGGGCAGGCCAAAACCCACCCGTTTAAACCTTCTCGACTTCCAGAAAATCCAGTTCTACAGGTGTATCGCGCCCGAAGAAGTTGACCATGACGCGCACCTTGTTCTTGTCCGGGTCAATGGCCGCCACCGAGCCGATAAAGTCGTTGAACGGGCCATCAATAATACGGACGCGCTCGCCGATCTTGAAGTTGACGCGCACCGGCACCGTCTCCTGAGACATGCGGTCGAGGATTTGCTTGACTTCCTCCTGCCGCAGCGGGGTCGGGTCGTTGCCCATGCCCACAAAACCGGTCACGCCTGGCGTGTTACGCACCACGTACCACGAGTCCTCGTCCATCTTCATGTACACAAGGATGTAGCCGGGGAACACGCGCCGCTCCACCTTGCGCCGCTTGCCGTCCTTGATCTCGATTTCTTCTTCAGTGGGGACGATCACATCAAAAATCTTGTCGCGCATCCCCATCGTTTCGATACGCTGTTCGATGGCGTGGCGGACTTTGTTTTCATAACCGGAGTAACAATGAACTACATACCACAGCTTTTCACTGCTGCGGGGCAGCGTGACCGCATCGTCATCTCCGATTACGATGTCAATATCGTCACCGTCTTCGGCTTCGGCGGCTTGGTTGCGCGGGGCGCGGTCATCGAGGTACACCGGCTCCGGGTCGTAATCCTCCTGCTCGTCGAGCAGATCATCCGCGTCGTCGTAGTTCACAATAAGACTCCCTGATACTTGGCTTAATATGGTGCGCTGGGCGTGTTGTTGGCGCGGCGGTAAAGGATGAAGCCGATAACGGCCACTGCCGCGAAGAACACCACGAAGATCACCGGCGAGGCCAGCCCTGCGCGGAACAGCTCGGTAAAGGCGAAGCTGATAATGCCCAGGATAATCGCGGAGATGATCGTCGCTATCAGCACAATGACCGACAGGCGGCGGGTATCCTCGCGCGACGGCCAACTGACTTTCGCCAGTTCCGAGCGCACACCCTCTATATACTCGCGCACGCCGCCAATCGGGCGTGTGACGATGTTGCCTTCCTGATCTTCGGCCTCGGCCTGCTGGGTGCGGCGGCCAGGGGTGGCGCGGCCTTTGCCAGCGGTCACGCCCTTTTCCTGCACCAGTGGAACATCTTCCACCTCGTTTGTGCTACGCCGCAGCCAGCGGCGCTTTTGCTTCTGGTCAGCGGTATTTTGGGCAGACATACGCTCGCTATTCTCCTTCATCAACTCTCAAGGCCCACCGAGGGCTATATGCAAGACACCGCCAAATAGGGCGGTGTCTCGGAAAACAACAGGGGAGGCAGGAATCGAACCCGCAACCTACGGTTTTGGAGACCGTCACTCTGCCAATTGAGCTACTCCCCTATATGGCTTACTTGGTTTCGCGGTAGATCACATGGCGGCGCACGAACGGGTCATACTTCTTCAGTTCCAGCCGGGCAGTGTCATTACGACGATTCTTCTCCGTCACATAAAAGTGACCGCTTTCGGTGCTTTTCATCTTGACGACAATGCGATTGCCTTTTTTCGCCATCTTCAGTTCCTTAACAAAACGCTTACTGTGGACATACTGAAAAGCCTTCGACGGGATTTGAACCCGTGACCTTACCCTTACCAAGGGTACGCTCTGCCAACTGAGCTACGAAGGCATTAACAACCCAGATACTCACCTGTGTTCTTCAGGCTTTCTCGTGTGGGCCCGGCAGGACTCGAACCTGCGAAGGCTTCCGCCAAGAGATTTACAGTCTCCCCCCTTTGCCGCTCGGGACACGGACCCATTTGTTGTGAATTGTTTCACAAGCCGTCGACGGGAATTGAACCCGTAACCTACGCTTTACAAGAGCGTCGCTCTGCCTAATTGAGCTACGACGGCGCTTTACAGGCGCATTATAGCACGGCTGCCGCGCGCGCATCAAGTTATAATTCTTTCGAACTTACCCAACATAATGGCATTCTAACGAAGCCCCCGCCCATTGTCAATCCTTGATGCACCGCCTAAAATCTAGGGACTAAAAATTTAACGCAAAGGCGCTAAGAGGCAAAGGTCACAGAGATTTTAATGGTATAACTTTGCGTCCCTCATCCCTTTGCGTGCTTTGCGTTTCATCTCTTTTCTTTAAATACTTCGGAGGCCAATTTGACCAAAACACGCTGCGGCCTTGCGCTCATGCTGCTGATCGTACTGGTGGGCTGCACAGGCAGGCGCGGCCAGCAGATCGAAGACCTGCCCACCATCGCCTCGTTTGAAGGCATCCAGCAGCAGGCCACCGCCATCGTGCTGACCGAGAACGCGCCGCCCCCCGGCTTCCGCGAGAGCATCAGCTACCCAGAAGTAGATCAGGGGCTGGAGGCGCTGCCCGGCTGGCGCTATCTGGTCACGCTGGAGTTTAACGGCGTGTTCGCCCGCACCCCGCGCGAAACCAGCGCGACCGCGCGCGCCGAAGTGTGGTTTAACCAGTTGGCCTCGGCGCGGCGGCTGGTGGTGGAAACCAGCGGCGAACTGATCGGTCAGGAAGAGGGGCAGGACTTTGAGGCGGTGCGGCTGGGGCCAGATGCCTTCGTCATCCGCAATAACGCCTGCGTCAGCAGCGAGGAGGCGCTCACGGCGGCAGACCTGCGCGCGGGTGAACTGGTCGGCGGCGTGACCAGCGCCACCCCCACCGGACGCAGGGCGACCATCAACGGCGAGGACGTGTGGGAGTACACCTTCACGCCGGACGCGCTCAACCTGCCCGCCGTCCGGCTGGCGGAGGAAGGCCAGATCAGCGGACAGGGCGAGTTATGGATCGCCCCGGCGCGTGGCGTGGTCATCCGCTACTACGTCAATCTCGACGTGACCAACGCCTACATCTTTGACCGCGCGCTGCCTGTCACCGGGCAGTTATACCTGCGCTATGACCTGTACGACATCGGCGTTGCGCCGAACATCACCGTGCCGTTCGGCTGTTAAAAGTGCCGAGTGCCGAGTGTCAAGTCAAAAACGCATTGCTCAGCACTTTTCACTTAGCACTCAGCACTGTTTTACTCATTGCTCATTGCTTATCACTCATTGCTTTCACTAAGGGGGAATTATGCGCTTGATACTGGTTGGTTTTGGGACAGTGGGGCAGGGGTTGGCCGAGATTCTGCGCGACAAAGCGCCGGAACTGCGCGAGCAGTACGGTTTCGCCGGGCGGATCGTCGGCGTGGCGACCGGGCGGCGCGGCTCGCTCTATGACCCCAACGGCCTGAATATTGACCACCTGCTGACCGCCGCGCTGTCGCACTTCGACGATTACCCCGACAGCCCCGCCTTGCAGCGTAACCTGCCGACCGAGCAGCTTATCCGCGAGGCGCAGGCCGATGTCGTGGTCGAGGCCAGCCCCTCGAACCTGCAAACCGCGCAGCCCGCGCTCGATTACTGCATGGCCGCGCTCAACAGCGGCAAGCATGTCGTCATGGCGAACAAGGGGCCGGTGTCCATCGCTTACCGCGAACTGGCGCAGACCGCGCAGCAGAACGGCAAGCAGCTTGGCTTCGAGGCGACTGTGATGTCCGGGACACCCGCGCTGCGGCTGGTGCTGGAAGGGCTGGCAGGCTGCCGCATCCTGCAAGCCAAAGGCATCCTCAACGGCACGACCAACTATATTCTGGGGCAGATGGAAAGCGGTATGGATTACGACGAGGCGCTGGCACAGGCGCAGTCGCTCGGTTATGCCGAAACCGACCCCACCGCCGACGTGGACGGCTGGGACGCGGCGGGCAAGGCCGTCATTCTGGCGAATGTGCTTTTCGGCGGCAGCCACGCCGAGGAACAGGGGACGATCGCGGTGCGCGGCATCCGCGACATCACGCCAGAGCAGATACAGGCCGCGCAGGCTGCCGGGGAGCGCTGGAAGCTGGTGGTGCGCGTCAGCCCACACAGCAGCGTCGTTCGTCCGGTGCGCCTGCCGCTCAGCGACCCGCTGGCGCATGTGGACGGCGCGGCCAACGCCGTCACCTACACCACCGACCTGCTCGGCGATGTCACGCTGGTCGGCCCCGGCGCGGGGCGCTTGCAGACCGGCTTCGGCCTTCTGGCCGACCTGCTGGCGATCCATCGGACGGTTTCATGAATTTAACATTAATTTTTTATAACGATTGTCAATAGCCTTTCACTCTTATAATAAAATTGACACAGGGCAATTTTAGTCCGGTGAATAAGGCGATTCTCTATGATAAGTAGTTATGAAAAGCGGGATGAGATGGCAAATCTCACAGCGAGTACGACAGCAGAGAAAGAGAAGATTCTCGTCATTGAGGACGAACTCAATCTGCTCGAGGGTCTGCGCAGTATTCTTGAACTGGAGCGATACGAAGTCCTGACTGCCGAAAACGGCGAGCAGGCGCTGGCCCTCCTGCGTGAGCAGGCCGTCCCGCCAGACCTCATTCTCTCCGACATCATGATGCCCAAAATGACAGGGCTGCAACTGCTTCAGGAAGTACGTAAGGAACGCCGCTGGCTTACCGTGCCGTTTATCTTCCTCACCGCCAAAGGTGAGCGGGTAGATGTGCGTAAGGCTAAGGAACTGGGCGTGGATGATTACATCGTTAAACCTTACGACCCGGTAGACCTGCTCATCATCGTCAAGTCGCGGCTCGACCGTCACCGGGATATCGGCAAGGTTTATCATGAAAACATGGATGGCATGAAGCGCGACATCCTCACCATCCTCAATCATGAGTTTCGCACCCCGCTGACGTTTGTGATCGCCTACGCCGACATGCTCAACCAGTTTGTCGCCGACCAGTTGACCGAGGAAGAACTCAAGTCGTTTCTGCACGGGGTCAGCTCCGGCGCGAACCGCCTGCGCCGCCTCATCGAGAACTTCATGCTGCTGGTGGAGATGGAAACCAACGAGGCCGAGCAGACCTATCACTGGCGCAAGCGACAGATCACCGAGCTGGAGCCGCTGCTGCGCGCCGCCCGGGATGAAGCGCTCAACCGCGAGGCGTTCGAGGGCTACACCTGCGAGATCGAGGTCGCGCCAGACATCCCGGCCTTCACCGGTGACGAGGAATACCTGCGCCGGGCGCTGGTGCAGTTGGTGGACAACGCCGCCAAGTTCTCCGCGCCAGACAAGCCTGTCCTCCTGTGCGCAGCAACCGAGGGCGATAAAATCCGTATAAGTGTGACAGATCAGGGACGCGGCATCCCGCCTGAAGAAAAGACCCGCATTCTGACCAGCTTCTACCAGATCAACCGCGCCGTATACGAAGATCAGGGCGCGGGCGCGGGGCTGGCGATTGTCAAAGGCGTGGTCGGGCTGCATGGTGGTAAACTGGAGATTGAAAGCGCCGTCGGCGTGGGCAGCACCTTCAGTCTGCTTATTCCAGTCGCTTAAAAACAGCGGTTTCCGCCTGCCGTTCAGGCCGTTTATCAGCAGGGAACAGCCGGGGTCATCCCGGCTATTCTTATAGCACGGCGTTCCTGCTTTGTGCTACACTAACCCTGTAACAGGTGCAGATTCACAGGAGACCTACCCCTTATGGCTTCTTTATTTGAGAAGATCAATACCCTTATCAGCGCTAACCTGCATGGCATCGTAGACCGTGCGCTGGAATCCAACTCCGTTCAGGTCATGGACGAATACATCCGGCAGGTGGAACGCAACCTTGAAGCGCTGGAAGACTCCGCCGCGACGGTTGGCGGCACGGTGAAGACGCTCAAGCGTAAATACGAAGAATTTGCCGCCAGCGCCGAGAAGCTCGACCGTGACATTGACACGTTGATCGTCAAGGGCAAGGATGACCTCGCGGCAGCCGCGCAGGCCGAACTGAACACCAAGCAGCAGCTTGCTCAGGAATATTACGAGCAGTGGCAGGATCAGGAAGGCCAGTACCAGAAGATGCTGGCGATGCGCCTCAAGCTGGAGTCGAAGCTGACGACAGTGAAGCAGGAGCGCGAACACCTGCGCGCGCTCATCGAACTGGCCGAGGCCAAGAAGGTCACGATCAAGACCGTCAAGAGCCTTGACCAACTGGCAAGCACGGGCGACGAGCAGATCAACAGCCTTGCCGAGCGCATTCGCTCCAACATTGACCGCGAGGACGCGCGGTTGGACATGGCAACCGCCAAGCTCTCCGAGCAGATCGAGGAAGCGGTGCAGGGTGGCGAGATCGAGCGCCAGTTGGAAGAGCGCCGCCGCCGCCTGCTCAGCGGCAGCTAATTTCTATCGCCCGGTAAAACGGCCTGCGCTGTGTGTTACCTGTAGGGACGCGCAACGGCGCGTCCGCAGGCCCTTCATATTGCGTAGGGGCGGGTTGGCTAATCTGCCCCCTATGCCTCGTCGTCTGCCTTTGCAGGCATGTCCAGCGCAGCCGCCTGTGCCGGGGGGACATCTGCCACGCGCAGCACAAGCTCGCCCTCGGCGGTTTCCTCAATTTCTGGCGGAATTTCGTTTTTCGCCAGCGCGTCCACCACGTAAATTTCCCGCACCAGCGTCATCACGACCACCAGAATCGGCATCGCCAGCAGCACACCCCAGAAGCCCATCAGCATCCCCGCGATAAGCTGGAACAGCAGGGTCAGCGCTGCCGGGATATTCAGGTTGTTCTTCAGGTTGGCAGGCAGGATGATGTTCGCCTCCACAATGCCGATCACCACATAGACGATGAACGCGATCAGCGCCACTGATGGCCCGGACGACACCCACGCGAACAGGATGATCGGCGCAAGCGCGACCCAGTAGCCGATGTACGGGACGATATTGCCGATGCCGCCCAGCAGCCCCAGCGCGATCGCGTTGGGGACACCGATAATCGCCAGCGCGACGGTCAGCAGCACCGCCGTAATCGTGATCTCCAGCACCATCGCGCCGATCCAGATACGGATATTCCGGCGCAGCGCGTTGAGGATTTCCAGCGCACGCGGTTCGTGTTTTGCCGGGGTCAGCGCGAGGATCGCGCCGTAAAAGATCACCGGGTCCAGCACCAGATAGGCGCTGACGAGGATAATCAGCAGCAGGTTGAAGATCAGGTTGCCCACAAAACTGCCCACATCCACCAGCACCGGGAACAGCGTATTGACCGCCCCGCCGACATCCACGCCGGGGGTTTCGCTGTCGGGTTCCAGCAGGTTTGTCAGGTCGGTGGTGGTGAACTCTGGCAGCACGCTGGCCGCCAGTTCGCTATCGGCGCGAAGCTGGTCATACCACCCCACCAGCGCCTGGATGGTATCTGGCAGCGAACGGATCAGGTTATCCACCTGTTGCAGCAGCGGCGGCAGCAGCAGCCACACAAACAGCGCCAGCAGCACCAGGATGCCGATGAACGTCACCAGCACCGCCAGCCCGCGCTTCATGCCTTGCTGGCGCAGGCGGTTGATCGGCACCATCAACCCCTGCGCGATGATCCAGCACAGGAAGCCGATAATCAAAATGGGCAGGGCGCGCAGGGCGACCAAAATCCCGCCGACCACCAGCGCGGCAATCACCACAAACGTCAGCGCCCGCTTCGTGAATTCGTTATAGGACAGCATCGCTGTTCCTTTCAGGGGTTTCATTTGGCAGGGGCAGGACGCATCCTGCCCCCGCAGTTCCCTTATAGCAAGCCTTTTGCCGCGTTGACGACTGCCTCTGGCGTGAGACCAAATTTCTCGTAAATCACCTCATACGGGGCGCTCGCGCCGAAGCGTTCCAGCCCGATCACCACGCCCTGCGTGCCGACGTATTTATACCAGCCCTGCGGCACCCCGGCCTCGATGCTCACCCGCGCGGTCACGCCTGCGGGCAGCACGCTTTCCCGGTACTCGTCGTCCTGCACGTCGAAGACCTCCCACGAGGGCATCGAAACCACCCGCGCCTTCACGCCATCGTTCATCAGCGTTTTGTAGGCTTCGCGGGCGATGTGGACTTCGCTGCCTGTGCTAAGCAGGATGACCTGTGGTGTGCCTTCGCAATCGTCCAGCACATAAGCGCCGCGCATGGCCTTTTCCTGCACCGCCGCGCCGTCTTCCAGCACGGGCAAATCCTGCCGCGAGAAGGCCAGCGCGACCGGCTTCTCGGCCAGCATCGCCAGCCGCCACGCCGCCGCCGTTTCGTTCGCGTCTGCCGGGCGGATGAACGTCAGGTCAGGGATCGCCCGCAGCGCCGCGAAATGCTCAATCGGCTGGTGGGTCGGGCCGTCCTCGCCCAGCCCGATGCTGTCATGCGTGAACACGTACACCGTCGGGATGCCCATCAGCGCGCCGAGGCGGATCGTCGGGCGCATGTAGTCGCTGAAGGTCAGGAAGGTCGCGCTGTACGGCTTGATGATGCCGCCGTGCAGCGCCAGCCCGTTGACGATTGCGCCCATCGCGTGTTCGCGCACCCCGAAGCGGATATTGCGCTCTGCCGGGTGGTTCGGCCCGGTGTTGCCCGCGCCGTTAATCAGCGTTTTGGTGCTGCCCGCGAGGTCTGCGTCGCCGCCGATCATCGTCGGCACGTGCTGCGCGATGGCGTTCAGCACTTCGCCGGAAGCGTTGCGCGTGGCGATCTTCTTCTCGCCGCTGTAGACCGGAATATCCGCGTCCCATCCGGCGATGAGTTCGCCGTTCATCGCCCGATCCCACTCAGTGGCGAGGTCGGGATATTCGGCGCGCCACGCCTCGAACATCTGCGTCCAGCCCTGCTCATAGACCGCGCCGCGCTCCACCGCCTCGCGGAAATGCTCCAGCGCCTCGCCCGGCACGTAAAAGTCTTCCTGCGGCCAGCCGTAATAATCCTTTGTCGCTCGCACTTCGTCCACCCCCAGCGGCGAGCCATGCGCTTTGCTCGTCCCAGCCTTGTTCGGGCTGCCATAGCCGATGATGGTATTGATGAGAAGCAGCGAGGGCTTGTCGGTCACGCCTTTGGCCTCGATGATGGCCGCCTCGATGCGCTCGACGTTGTTGCCGTCCTCCACCTCGATGGTGTGCCAACCGTAGGACTGGTAACGCGCGGCCACGTCCTCGGTCATCGTCATGCTGGCCTTGCCGTCCAGCGTGATCTTGTTGTCGTCATACAGATAAATCAGCTTGCCCAGCCCCCAATGCCCGGCCAGCGAAGCTGCCTCCGCGCTTAGCCCTTCCATCAGGTCGCCGTCGCTCACCAGCGCGAAGGTATAATGATCCACCACGTTGTAACCGGGGCGGTTGAAGTAATTGGCGAGGAAAGCCTCGGCCAGCGCCATGCCCACCGCGTTCGCCGTCCCCTGTCCCAGCGGCCCGGTCGTGGCCTCCACCCCCGGCGTAAAGTGATATTCCGGGTGGCCTGCGGTCGTGCTGTCCCACTGCCGGAAGTTCTGAATATCCTCCATCGGCAGGTCATAGCCTGTCAGGTGCAGCAGCGCGTAAAGCAGCATGGAGCCATGCCCGGCGCTGAGGATGAAGCGGTCACGGTTCGCCCAGTGCGGGTTGCGCGGGTTATGGCGCATGTGGCCCGTCCACAGGGCATAGGCCATCGGCGCAGCGCCCATCGGCAGGCCGGGATGCCCGCTGTTGGCCTTCTGCACCGCGTCAATTGCCAGGGTTCTGATGGTATTAATCGCCAGCGTTTGCAGGTCACTTTTGATCGCTGTGGTCACGGTTTTCTCCTCAGGATGTCTTTCTCCAAACACCTAAGATAATACCCCAGAACCCCAAAGTCCGCCGAAGTTTCATGCGCCGAACGCGATATATCGCGCCCCTACAAAAACACCTTGTAGGGGCGCAGCGTGCTGCGCCCACATGCCGTCCGCCGT
>CAZJSU010000031.1:0-16002 GCA_964548765.1 uncultured Anaerolineaceae bacterium | reverse complement strand
CCGCCGTCAAAAAACCCGTCTAACCTAATCCGTCGGCAGGGCGGTCACGGTGTTCGCCAGCGTCGGGACGGGGCTGGGCGTAACGCTTACCTCGGCTGTCGGCGGGGCGGTGGGCGAAAGCGGAAGCTCATAATCCGCCGCGCAGCGGAAGCCGAGCCACGCCCCCGCCTCATTGGGCGCGAGGCTCTGGCGGTGGACTGTGCGCGCGAAGAACGGCTTGGCATCCCACGAACCGCCGCGCACCACCTTCTGGTCGCCTGCTACCGGGCCGGTCGGGTTCAGGCCGCTGGCTTCTGGCAGGCGGTAGTAAGTCGGGCTGTACCAGTCGCTCACCCACTCGGCCACGTTCCCGGCCATGTCGAAAAGCCCGTAGGGACTCGCGCCTGCCGGGTAGCTGCTGATGGGCAGCGCGCCTACCGTGCCATCTTCCGGGATACTGGTACGCGCCAGCAGTTCGTTCCACACGTTGCCCCATGGATAGATGCGCCCGTCGCTGCCACGCGCCGCCCGTTCCCATTCGGCCTCGGTCGGCAGGCGGCGGCCAAGCGCCTCACAGTAAGCCCGCGCGCCGTACCATGTCACCTGCACAACGGGCTGGTTACGCACCACTTCGGGGAAGGTGTATTCTCCGTCTGCCAGCGTCACGGGCGAGTTTTCCGACTCGGCCTGTGTCTGGTAGCAGCGCTGGCCGCCGCAGCCGTTGGCATGGCTGCCCGCGCCCATGCTGTTGAGGAAGGCCACATACTGCGCGTAGGTCACTTCGGTGATTTCCATCTGGAAGGCGTTCAGCGTCACCTGATGCGCGGGCGCGGAGTCTTCACCCATTGCAATCGTGCAGTTGCCGTTCTGGATCGTCACGCACAGGTCCACCGCCGAGCGCACTTCTGCCGCGTCCGTCCCCATCGCAAACGTGCCGCCGTCTACCACCGCCATCTGCGTAGCGATCAGTTGCAGCGTATCGCTGTCCGGCGTGGGGCTGAGTTCGGCGGCGGGCGTAACCGTCCATGTCGGGCTGGTCTGGTCGAGCGCGGCCTGCGTCTGCTGGAAGGCCGCGTCAATCGTCGCCTGCAGCGCCGGGTTGGCGGCGGCGTTGGCTGTCGCCGTGAACAGGGCGTTCACCGTCGCTTCCACGTCCGGCGCGCCGGGGTCATCCTGCGCCCACACACCGCCAGTCACCACCAGCAGCAGGGCGAATATCGTCAGTTTACGCATGATTTTACCTCATCGCATTTGGTGCAGGGGCATGAAGCATGATGCGCCTGCCATCTCAACGCCCGCTATTATACCGCTTACCCGCGCAGGCAAGCGCAAACCGTAGGCCAGCCGTAGGGTAATATCGAGCGCTCGCGCTAAAACAGCGCAAACCAAAGAGCCACCCCCAGATAAGGGTGGCTCGGCTGATGTTTTGATCGAGAAATGCTTTATACCGTCCGGCGGCGCAGCGGGTTGATCGGGCGACGGCGGCGGCGGAGTTCGTAATTGAACGTCCGCACAAGGAAGAACTGCACCACGAGGCCGATCACGGCGAAGATGACCACCCACGTCAGCCCCAGGCCGAGGCCAAGCGCCAGCATCTGCGCGCCGACGATGACCGCCAGCAGGATAAGAAACTCGACCGATACCGCCAGCATCACCAACCCGCCGATCAGCCCGCCGATCAGCAGCACGATGGGCGAGACAGGTGTAAGCGTCAGCGCGGTAGCGATCGTCCCGGTAAGCGTGATGCCCACATACGCCCCGATGAAAAACACGGCGATATAATACAGGAACACGCTCAGCAGCGCGCCGACCAGCCCACCGATCAGCAGCACGATCAGGTTAAGCGCGGCGCTGTCGGTGACAACCAGCGCTGTAGCGATGGCCGCGCCGACAAGAAAACCCGCGATGACGATGATGTACTCATAAATACGCCATCCCGCCAGCAGCAGCAGCACCCCGCCGATGATAAACAGCAGCCGGACGACCTCTGAGCGCGGCGTGGTCAGCAGCGAGTCAATCAGGCCGTCGAAAAAGCCGAGCGCTTCCTGCCCTGTGGCTTCGGCCAGATTAACGAGTTCTCCAGCCACAGCTTCCGCTTCGCTGTCCGGGATTGCGGTCGCGGCCTGCGGAATCGGCGTGGTGACGATATCCTGCGCCAGCGCCGCGCTGGCAGGAATCCATAACGCCAGCAGCAGACCGAGTACGAGCCATACGTGACGATGCTTGTTCACGATAAAGCCTCCTTCTTTTATCCACTTCAGTGTAGGACGCAGTAAGCGGCTTTACATCGTGCAGACAGCGGGTTTTAGAGTGTCACACATGGTCAGGGGGATATAGGCAACATGACCTATGCAGGCGTGAGCAGCGGCGCGACCAGCCGCAGAATGATGTACACATCCAGCGGCGCGAGCAGCAGCAAAAGCGCAGGCACGGCCCACTGTGCCAGCGCCACGCGCGGCAGCAGCCAGCGCGGCCATGCGTCCAGCCCCAGCGCCACCAGCAGCCCCAGCGGAATCAGCGCCGGGAATAAATAGCGCCCCTGAAATTGCACAAACTCGGTGTTGTAATAGACATACGCCAGCAGCGCCAGCAGCAGCAGCAGCCCTATGCACAACCACGCATCACGCCTGTGTTTGACTTCGCTCTCGGTGGGAGAGGGGGATAGGGGTAAAAATCTTCGCAGCAGCAGCCCACTGAGCGCCACCACCAGCAGCCCGGCAAAGCCCATGTACATCCATTCCGGCAGCGGCAGCGCCATCCAGCCGAACTGCCCCCAGAACGAGTTGAACGTGGTCTGCACCGCGCTGCTCAGGTAGGCGTTGAAGCCGATGCTGGCGATATAGTCCGCCGTGCGTAGTTGGTCGGCCACGACGACATCATGCGCGCGCAGGCCGAGGAAGTCCGGGAAGCCGTAGACAGCGATGTTGCGCGCCCACCACAGCCCGCCGAGGATCAGCGCCGGAAGCAGCGCCACGACGACAACCCGTATGAGCGCGCCGGCAGGCTGCCCGCTGCGCCGCCAGCGCAGCAGCAGCGCCAGCACCACCACCCCGGCCATCAGGTAGCCGGTGGACTTGGTGATGAAGATCAGGCCGAGCAGCACCCCCAGCAGCACCTCGCCCCGGTACTGTGAGGTCAGCGGGGGATAGGCGAACAGGTAAAGCAGCGTTACCAGCAGCGTCAGCCCGATCAGCAGTTCGGACAGGCTGTCATTGTTGACCGCTGCCAGCATCGCCACGTGCTGCGGCAGAAAGGCGACGAAGGCCGCCGCGCCCAGCCCGACCGCCGCCCGCTGTGGATACAGCAGCTTGCCGATCGCATAAGCGCACAGCACCACCCCCGCGCCGATGACCACGCCCAGCAGTCGCAGCGCTTGCAGGCTGCCCGCCGTGAGGCGGTAAACCACCGAGGCCAGCAGGTAATACAGCGGCGGCTGGTGGTCTTCGTACTCGATGCTGCCCAGTTCGTCCAGCAGTTCCGGCGCGAAGCGCGCGGCCTTCAGCGCTTCCTGATACGCCTGCTGCCAGTCGCCCGGCTCGATCATCGGGAAGCCGTCGCCCGCCGCCACCTGCGCCACGTAGTTATAATGCGCGGGTTCGTCCGGGGCCTGCCAGTCCGGCGTGTACAGCGCGAACAGCGCCCCCACCACCAGATAAGCAGCAAGGATCACCAGCAAAAAGAGGCGCTCGGTCATCGTGGACATCGTTTTCCCGTAAGTCTGTAGGGGCATAAGCCTCATGCCCCTGTCAGCATCATCAAAAGCCTATGATCGTCGTTGGGTCGGTCGGCTGGTCGAGATAGCGAATCTCGAAATGCAGGTGCGGCCCCGATGAGTTGCCCGTGCTGCCCACCCCGCCGATCTGCTGCCCGGCGGCCACCACCTGCCCGCAGCTAACGTTGCGCGAGCTGAGATGGCCGTACACCGTGCTGAACGGCCCGTGCGACAGCACAATCGTGTCGCCATAACCGAAGTTGTTCCAGCCAGAGAAAATCACCACGCCGCCGTTGGCCGCGAAAACCGGCGTGCCGGGGTTGGCCGAAAGGTCTACGCCCGTATGCCACGAGGTAAAGCCCTGTGTCCACTGGTAGCTGGCGATAGGCTGCACCCAGGCGGTGCCGCTGACGTTCTGCACCCGGCCACAGCTCCCCGGTTCTCCCGGCGCGAAGGACACAAAATCGCCCCCGGTGGTACTGGCGTTGCTGCCTTCGCGCTCGACGCGCGGTGTCCATGCGATCTGCTCGGCCACGCCGCCCGGAATCATAATCCACGTGCCGCTCGGCAGCACTGTGTCCGGCGGTGTGCCAAACAGGTCGTTATATTCAGAATCGGTAATCACGTTCGGATCGCTGATGCCGTATGACGCGGCGATCTCCGCAATCGTGCTGCTGCCGATCACCTGATGATACACGCCGTTGACAGGCGGCACGTTGATCGGCCTGCCGGGGCGCAGGTTGCCGATGAGCGAACGGTCGTTCGACCAGGCAATCGTCTCCGGGGCCAGCCCGAAGCGCTCGGCGATGCCGAAGATCGTATCACCTTCTTCCACAACATACTCGATCACTTCGCTGCGCGGGCGCACCGGAATCAGCGTGAAGGGGTCGTAAGCATTGCGCTCGATGCGGATGGACGTATTGCCGTCATCAAACGCCACCAGCGGCTGGCTCAGGATTTGGTTGATCGCGTCGCTGCTTAAGGTCGGCAGCAGGTCGGGCGGGGTATCTGGCGGGACCGTCGGCGGCGGGTCGGTCGGCAGCGTCAGCGTCGCTTCCATCACCACCGCGTCGCTCGTGCTGGTAACGGGTGGGGCGGGCGGCGTTTCATCCTGCGGCAGCAGAATCAGCAGCGCGGCGATCAGCGTAAAGATCGCCGCCAGCACCAGCGTGAAGCAGCCCGCCGCGCGCCGCCATGGGGAAAGCGGCGGTTCGCCGTGATCGTCTCCGCCTTCGTTAATCTCGACCATCCTGATGGTGTTGGTCGGGGTTGTATCGTCTATGCTCAGCGGTGGTTCGTCAAAGCCCATCGCGTATTCCTCAAGCTCATGTTTCCGTTAATCCCCCTGTCCGGCGCAGAATCCTATATCACCCCGGCGGGGATGGCAAGTGTACGCCTGCTGCCGAAAATTCAATGCAAGCGCCACAAAACCCCGGTTATACTATTAAATATTATGAAGATAGGGAGAAGGTGTCATGCCTTGTGAAATGGATTGGCTCATCGAAGATCGGCTGGTGTTCCAGCGCTGTTGGGGGGATCTGACGCTGGACGAACTGCGCAGCACGAACCATGAATTTGTGGATTGTATCCACGCCGGGACACCGCTGGTGCATACCATCATAGACCTGACCGACGTGGCGGACTTCCCCAAAAGCCTTACCGAAATCAACCGCGCGTTTACCAGAGATGAAGAAACCCTCCAGCGCCTCGGCTGGACGCTCGTGATTAGCACCCACCCGATCCTGCGGTTTTTTGCCTCTATCGTGACTTCGTTATGGAACAAAGCCCGGTTTCGCATCTTCACCACCCGGGACGAAGCGCTTAACTTCCTTGCAGAACTCGACGCGACGCTCGACCCGGAGCAGGTGATTAACGCCCGCGCGAAAATGACCGCCTTCGCCAGCGACGAATAGGCTTGCTTCGTTTGGTGTGTTTCGCCTGCTGAAACGTTATACTTAGCCTGCGCGCGATCCGAGCCGGATAGCGCGGGAACGCCAGTTCGCGCAAGCGCAAAGGCGCTGTTACCGGAAAATTCACGAAATGGCAGGCCAACAAAATGACCGGAGTCAACACCATTTATCAGCGCCCGGCGGAGATGTTGCAGGCGCTGGTACGCTTCGATACCACCAACCCGCCCGGCAACGAGGCCGAGTGTATCACCTACCTGGACGGTTTGCTGAAAAGCATCGGCCAGCAGACGACGCTGCTCTATAAAGACCCCAACCGCCCCAACCTCATCGCCCGGCTGAAGGGCGCGGGCAGCGCGCCGCCGCTGCTGCTGCAAGGGCATGTGGATGTCGTGCCGGCGACAGGCCAGCCGTGGACACACCCACCGTTCAGCGGCGAGGTGATTGATGGCAATATCTGGGGGCGCGGCACGCTGGACATGAAGGGCGGGGTGGCGATGATGGTCGCGGCCTTTATGAAGGCGAAGGCTGAAGGCACGACCCTGCCCGGTGACGTGCTGCTGTGCGTCCTCAGCGATGAGGAAGTCGGCGGCGACGCGGGCGCGAAATTTCTGGTTGAGGAACATGCCGAACTGTTCGAGGGTGTGCGTTACGCGCTGGGCGAGATCGGCGGTTTCTCGCTTCACTTCGGCGGCAAATGCTTCTACCCCATTCAGGTGGCCGAAAAAGGCGTGTGCTGGATGCGCGCAACCATGCGCGGGCAGGCCGGACACGCTTCCATGCCCATGCCCGGCGGCGCGATTGTGGCACTGGCCGACATGCTGGCCGCGCTGGGGACAGAGCGCCTGCCTGTGCATATCACGCCCGCCGCGCAGTTGATGCTGGAAGCGATGCGCGACGCGCTGGATGGCGATATGAAAACCCTGATGGAAAACCTGCTCGACGCAGAGCAGGCCGACGCGGTGCTGGACGAACTGGGCGACAGCGGGCGCACCCTCAACGCGCTGCTGCACAATACCGCTAGTCCCACCATTATTCAGGCCAGCAGCAAGATTAACGTGCTGCCCGCCGCCATCACGGTCGAGATTGATGGCCGCCTGCTGCCGGGGCAAACGGCGGAGGACATGGTGGCCGAAATCCGCGCGTTGATTGACGACGACATCGAACTGGAAGTCGTGCGTACCGACCCGATGGCCGCCGACATTGACATGGCGTTGTTCGACACGCTGGCGGGCATCCTGCGCGAGGCCGACCCGGACGGCATTCCCGTGCCGATGCTCATGCCCGCCGTGACCGATGGCCGCTTCTTCTCGCGTCTGGGCATCCAGACCTACGGCTTCACGCCCATGAAACTGCCGCCAGACAACGACTTCCTCAGCAGCATCCACAACGCCGACGAGCGCATCCCGGTAGAGGCGCTTGACTTCGGCACAGATGCGATTTTCAAAGCTCTGCAGCGCTTCGGAGACGCGGGGAAATGACCCATGACGAGTTGGTGAACCTGATACGCGGCGGCATCAACGCGCCGGGCGGGACATGGGCGGACTTCGGCGCGGGCAGCGGCAGCTTCACCCGCGCGCTGCGCGACCTGCTCGGCGCGGAGGCGGCGCTCTACGCTGTTGACCGCGACGGACAGGCGCTCTCGGCGCTGTCACGCACGGTAGACGCGCAGACGATCACCGCCGATTTCACCAAACCGCTCGAGCTGCCGCCGCTGGATGGCCTGCTCATCGCCAACGCGCTCCATTGGCTGCGCCAGCAGCAGGCGGTACTGCGCCTGCTGGCGGGCTATCTGAAACCGGGCGGGCGTTTGTTGATTGTGGAGTACGACGTGATCGTGCCGCGCGGCTACATCCCGTTTCCGGTGCCGTTTTCACGCTTCGTGCAGTTGGCGGGCGAGGTGGGCCTGACGCATGTGCAGCGCGTCGGTGAGCGTCAATCGCCTTCCAGCGGCACGGTCATGTACGCCGGGCTGGCCTTGTCAGCCGCCGGATAAATTACGGACGCGCCGTTGCGCGTCCCTACAAAGCCTGTACCCTGTAATGATACCTATTGCGTAGGGGAGGGTCTGTGACTCTCTAATAGGTCGCTATCACGACGGGTGGGTTTCAAACCCGCCCCTACGTCACTACTATTCACCAAATAGGTAGTCAGCAGGGCAATAATATAGGCATGAAGCTGTGACGGCATTTTTTCAACGATCACTCCCCAGACGAGTTCAAAACGCCGGTCCGCGTTTTCTGGGGCATCGGCGAACCGCGTAAATTCCTCGACGGTGTAACGTCTTTCCTGAAGCACTATTAGCTCTGCCTCACCTCACCTCTTTTCTGTATTATAGGGTAAAATCCTGCTGTTGTCTCATATAGTCAAGCCCACAGGAAATACTGCTCATGAGCGAATGGAAAGCGATTATCGGCCTTGAAGTTCATGCCGAGATGATGACCCGCAGCAAGATGTTCAGTGCCTGCCCGGTGGTGGACAGCGTGACCGCGCCGCCCAACACCGCTGTAGACCCGCTATCGCTCGGCCTGCCGGGGACGCTGCCCGTTGTCAATCGTGAAGCCGTCGAGATGGGCATGATGGTCGGGCTGGCGCTCAACTGCGAGATTCCGCCCGTCAACCAGTTCGCGCGGAAGAGCTATTTCTACCCCGACCTGCCCAAAGGCTACCAGATCAGCCAGTATGACCGCCCGCTGGCGGTCAATGGCTATCTCGATGTGGATTTGCCCGATGGCAGCAGCACGCGCATCCGGGTGCGGCGGGCGCATCTCGAAGAGGATACCGGCAAGTCGGTGCATGTCGGCAGCGCCAGCCTGATTGATTACAACCGCGCGGGTGTGCCGCTGCTGGAAATCGTCACCGAGCCGGACATCCACAGCGCCGAAGCCGCCGAGGCTTACGCGCGCGCGCTGCGGGCCATCATCGTCTACCTGGGCGTGAACGATGGCGATATGTCCAAGGGCGTGTTACGCATCGAGCCGAACATCAGCGTCATGCACCGCGATGATACCGAGTACCGCACCCGCACCGAAGTGAAAAACCTCAACAGCATTCGCAGCCTGTACCGCGCCTGCGCCTACGAAATCCAGCGGCAGATCAAGGCGTGGGAAAGCGGCGAGGTCGTCAAGCAGGCGACGATGGGCTGGGACGAGAACCGCCAGATGACCGTCGTGCAGCGCTACAAGGAACGCGCCGACGAGTACCGCTATTTCCCAGAGCCGGACTTGCCCGTGCTGGAGATCAGCCGCGCGTGGGTGGAAGAAGTGCGCGCCCGCCTGCCAGAACTGCCCGCCGCCAAACGCCAGCGCTTTACCGAGTCCTTCGGCCTCAACGACTACGACGCAGGGCAGCTTGTGGCAGACCGCAGCATCTCCCACTATTACGAGGAAGTGCTGGCCGCTGGCGCAGAGCCGAAAGCCGCCGCCAACTGGATACTCGGCGGCCTGTTCACGCTGATGAACACGCACAACGTCAGCCGTGAGGAGATCGAACACACGAAGATCAGCCCGGCGCAGTTTGCCGAACTGGTCAAGCTGGTCGAGGGCGGTACGCTCAACAAGGGCAGCGCGACGACCGTGCTGGCCGAGATGTGGGACAGCGGCGACGACCCGGCGCGTATTGTCGAGGCGAAAGGGCTGGCGCAGGTCAGCGATACCGGGCTGATTACCGAAGCCGTCGCGCGGGTGCTGGCCGAAAACGACGATATGGTGCAGGGCTATCTCGGTGGTAAGGACAAGCTGTTCGGCGCGTTGATGGGCAAGGCGATGGGCGCGCTGGGCGGCAAGGGCGACCCTGCCGTCGTGCGCCAGACCTTGCAGGCGCGGTTGGAAGCGTTGAAAAACTAGACGCATAACACAGGGGCGGCCACGCCCTTTTTTTGCGGGGTTTCCCTAGAACAAATGTACATTCTGTGGTATACTGATCGTCTGAAAATTTCACAGATAGTATGAGTGTGTTATAACTGAAGTCATCAACAGCAGCACCAGAGGCGAACACCTTAGTGTGGTGCAACGCAGATAAAGGAGTGTTAAATGGCGGGTTTTAGCCAGACGATCATTGTGGGCAATGTAGGTAGAGACCCTGAATTGAAATACACTCAATCTGGGATTCCAGTGTGTGATTTCAGCGTGGCGGTCACGCGCCGTTTCGGAAAAACTGAATCAGGGGAATGGAAAGAGAAAACCACCTGGCATCGCGTGACATGCTGGCGGCAGCAAGCAGAAATCGCTGCCCAGTATGTGCGTAAAGGGATGCAGATTATGGTGGTGGGTACCGCAGAAGCTTCGGCTTATCTTGATCGTGCAGGCCAGCCTGCGGCATCCCTTGAACTCACAGCCGACAATTTCCAGATGCTCGGCTCCCGCGACGGCGGGCAGGGCTATGATCGTGGCGATGGCGGATATAACGACTTCGCCCCGCCGCCGGATGACATCGGCGATATTCCGTTCTAAGCCGGATGTTGGCAAGGGAGGGTTCCAAGCCCTCCCTTGTAGCGCTCGGTTTATTCCGCGCGCACGTCGTTCACGGTGAAGGTGTAGCCATCGTCCGCCAGTTCACCCAGCGGAATCTGCGTGGTGTAGGGGATCGCCTCGCCATCACAGCCCGCGTCTGCCGCCACGTACTGATAAATCTCGGCGGTGATGTCCGTTCCGGCGGGTTGCAGTTCTACCCGCAGCGGGAAATCGCACTCAGCCGGGCGTGTGCCTTCGATGATGAGGTTCACCTGCGGCGGAATCGAGAGCGTGGACTGCGCCAGCACCGACTCGACCGTTACCGGGACTTTGCTGCCGCCCTCGCCCATCTGCATCTCGGCGGCCTCGCACGGGTCTTCGGCGGTCAGGATCATATCGTCCGCGCCAACCCGTAAGACCAGCGGGAAATCGCGCCAGCCCGCGCCAATCATCAGCGGCACATAATCATAAGCAGTCGGGAAATCGGCATCCGGCAGCACGGAAAATCCGACCAGCCAGCCCGCTGTAGGTTGGGGGACTTCCGCCCCAATTTCCGCCTGCCATGTGCCGTCCTCGCCTACCGAGGCGCTTTGCAGCCATAAGTCGCGGCCTGTTTTGTTTTCAAGGATGAACTCCAGATGGTTCTCGAACACGTCGGCGCGCCCCGCCAGCGCGATGCTGTCGCCGCTGTGCAGGCTGGCCTCGTCGGGCTGCGTGATGATGACGAAGCTCGCCAGCCCGCCGCCATCAAACGTGACCGCCAGCCAGTCCTCCGCCATCGGTGAACCGTCTTTTGGCGAGGGCGAGAAGGCGTAAATGCTGCCGAACGTGCCTGCCTCGGCGCTGACACTCAGCTCGGTTGACCATTCCCCCTCGCCGCCGACTTCTTCCGCCACCATCGTGGTTGGCACTTCGGCCAGCACATTCCCTTCGGCATCCAGCGCCTGCACCACCACGTTCCCCTCAAACAGCCCCGCGCCGCGCCCGCTGATCGTCATCGTGTCCTCGCCGGGCAGCACATCGGTGATACGCACGTAATTACTCGCGCGCTCCGCCACCAGCAGCCCCCACTCGCAGACCGTGTAGGGGTGCGGCGGCAGCAGATCGTCTCCCTGCGCCAGCGCCAGTGATGGCAGCAGCAGCGCCATGAGGACACAGGCCAGCGCGAGTGTTCTACGGTGATTCATCATGTGTTGGTTCCCTCGTGATTGCTAAAAACATCGCAACACAGAATGTAACGGCCTTTGATGAGAACCGCGTGAATTTGGCAGGCGCTTTCAAAATCGCGTCAATGCGATAGACTCCGCCTGTAAAACAGGAGAACTGCATGGACGAATTAACCCCAATTACCGAGGCCATCCGCGCCGCATTTGTCACCAAAAACGCCGCCCGCGATGCCGCCATCGCCCGCTCGCGTGAGCTGACGCGCTTTTGCTCAGAGTCGATCCGTGCCACCCACCGCCGCGAATGGGACGCGGCGCAGGAAAAGCTGGCGACCGCCAAAGAAGCGGCGGAGCAGTTGAAGGCTATCGTTGCCGATTATCCCGACCTGTACCACAGCGGCTATACGCAGGATGCCCTGAAGGAAGTGGTCGAAGCCTTCGCCACCTACGCCATAATTCGCGGCGAAGCCCTGCCCACGCCAGAGTCGCTTCAAGTGGAACACGCCACCTACCTTAACGGTCTGGCCGAAGCCGCTACCGAACTGCGCCGCTTCATCCTCGACATCCTGCGCCGTAAGGATGGCGACAGCGACGAGGCCGAGCGCCTGCTGAACTGGATGGACGCGGTGTATGACGAACTGGTGACGTTCGACTTCCCCGACGCGATCACCGGCGGCCTGCGCCGGCAGACCGACGTGGTGCGCGGTGTGCTGGAACGCACGCGCGGCGACCTGACCACGACCTTCCAGCAGCAGCGCCTGCAGGCCGCCTTGCAGCATTTTGAAGAACGCATGGCGAAATAACAGCGGCTGCCAAGCAACAAAACGAGGTTTTGTTGGTGTTTTTTGTATTGGAGGACATTTCCTGTGATGGACGCGATGTATCGCGCCCCTACGAAACACGCATCACTCATCGCTAACAGCCCCTGCAACCCTTTGCGCCACCTCACACAAACGACTATACTGAGGAGGTGAGTCTTTGGGGATGACTGTTCAGGAATAATGGCAAGCGCGTATATCAGCTATCGCGAGCAGACCAGCGCAGCGCTGGCGACCACCATCGCCGAAGGGCTGCGTGGGCGCGGCATCACCGTTCACATGGATACCGAGCGCGACGATGCGCGGCGATCCCTCCGTCCCAGCCAGACAGAGGACATTCGCGGCAGCGAAGCCTTTGTGTGCCTCATCGGCAAAGGCACATTCGAGTCGCAGCAGGTGCTGTTGGAAGTCGAAGCCGCCGCCAGCGCCAAAAAGACCCTCATCCCGGTCTATCAGGAAGAATACGAACAAATCCCGCTGGGGCAGGCCCCCACACCCCACGTCCGTAAGCTGCTGGAAAGCGACGGGGTGACGGTGTTCGATGTGAAGAACACCTATGTCGAAGAGACCATTGATGCACTGGCGCAGCGCGTTGAGAACGCCGCCGCGTGGCTGCGTAAAAGCCCCACGCTGACCAGCGACTCCGCCGACCCGCCCCCGATCAGCGTGAATATTCGCAGCCTCGCCGGGCAGAAGTTCGGCCAGTACGAGCTGCGCCAACTGGTCGGCATGGGCGGCATGGGCGCGGTCTACCGGGCTTACCAGACACCGCTCAAGCGAGAGGTCGCGCTCAAGCTGCTGCCGCCGATGTTCGCCGCCGAAGCCGGTTATGCCGAGCGCTTCCTGCGCGAAGCACAGACCGCCGCCGCGCTGGAACACGCCCATATCGTCCCGATCTACGATTACGGCACGCAGGATGGCATCAATTACGTGGTCATGCGGCTGCTCACGGGCGGTTCGCTGGCCGAGCGCCTTGTGCTGAGCGAAAACAGCGATCATCCGCTGCCCGCGCTGCCAGAAACCGCGCAGGTCATCCGCAAGCTGGCCGCCGCGCTGGATTACGCCCACCGTCGCGGCGTGGTTCACCGCGACATCAAAGCCAGCAACGTCATGTTCGACGATCACGGCGAGCCGTTCCTTGTGGACTTCGGCATCGCCAAGCTCATGAACGACACCACCTCGCTTACAGGCACGGGCGTTTCGATGGGAACGCCGTCATACATGGCCCCGGAGCAGTGGCGCGGCGAGAGCGTCACGCCAGAGACCGACCTGTACGCGCTGGGCGTGCTGGCCTATGTCATGGTTACAGGCCGGATGCCCTTTGAAGCGCCCACGCCCTACGCGCTGATGCACAAGCACCTGCACGAAGAGCCGACCCCGCCCAAAGTCTTCCGCACCGACCTGCCCGACACGCTCAAGATGGTGCTGAACAAGGCGATGGCGAAAGCCCCGCAGGAGCGTTACGAAACCGCCGCCGCCTTCGCGCAGGCGTTTGAAAACGCGATTGAGGGCAAACCCTTCGAGGCCAGCGGCTTTTTTACCTTCCCGCTGCCCGTCAATGCCAGCCGCACCTTTGTGCCAACACCCAGCAGCGGCCAACTGCCCGATACACCAACCACCACCGAGGGCCAGCCCCCCGGCGCAGACCGCCAGCCGCCCGAAGGCGTGGCGCACATACCAGCGGTCAAAACCGATAACACCCCCGGCAGGCATGATGCCTTTATCAGCTACAGCCATAAGGACATACGGTTGATGGCGCGGGTACGCGACGCGCTCACCCGGCACGGCTTTGTCGTCTGGACAGATGAAAACCTCACGCCCGGTACGCCGATGTGGGATCAGGCCATCGAGGAGGCGCTGAAGAACTCCGACTGTATGGTCGTCATCCTTACGCCGGATTCGTGCAATTCCAAATGGGTGCGCGACGAGATTCACTACGCCACCATTCATAACGTACCGATCTTCCCGATTCTGGCGAAAGGCGACGAGGCGACCTCTGTTCCCTACATCCTCAGCGGCAGGCAGCGCGTAGACGTGCGCTCCAATTTCAATCAGGGGATGCAGTCGCTCAGCGCCGAGATCAGCCGCACTTTAAGCGGCGAAAAGCGCGAGCCAACAGGCAGCACCCCGACCCATCATTCGCGCCCGGTTTACCAGAATCCGCTGGTGTGGGCGGCGCTGCTGGCCGTTATTATCGCGGCGGGCATCCTGCTGGCGCTCATGGCGCAGAACGCGCAGCAGGCCGCCATACGCGAAACCGCCACCGCTGAGGCGCTGGTGCTGCTGCTGCGGCCAACCGATACCCCCACGCAGCGGCCCACCGTGACCCGTACCCCCACCGACCCGCCAACTTCTACACCCAGCGTCCCGCAAATTCTGACGCTGCGCGACACGGTGGCGCGTGTGGGGCCGGGCGCGCAGTATGACACCCTCTCCAGCATCAGCACGGGCGAAGCGCTGGAGATTGTCGGCATCAGTGAAGATGGCAGTTGGTATCAGGTGCTGCTCTCCGATGGCGAACCGGGCTGGATTTCGGCCTCGCCCGCGTTAGTGGATACGGCGGGCAACCTGCGCGGCGTGCCTGTGGCGCTGGCTCCGACAGAACCGCCCACCGCCACCCCCACCACAACCAGCACGCCGACGCGCACGCCCACCGCCACGCCCTCGCCGACAGCGACCGACACGCCGACCGATGCCCCCACCGCGACCTTCACGCCCGCGACTCCTGTCGCGCTCGCGCTGCGCGATGTGCTGGTGCGGGTGGGGCCGGGGTCACAGTACCCGGCGCTGACCACCTTGGACGCAGAGGAAGAAATCAGCATCGTGGGTATCAGCGAGGACGGAAGCTGGTATCAGGTGCTGCTGCCCGGCGGTGAACTGGGCTGGATGGGGTCATCGCCCGCGCTGGCGCAGGCGTTTGGCAATCTGCGCGCGCTGCCCGTCGCCGAAGCGCCCACCAGCACGCCGACGGATACCCCCACCGCGACGCGCACGCCTTCGCCCACCCGCGCGGCGACGCGCACTACGCTACCGCCGACAGACACCCCCACGCCGACCGAGGTCGAGCTGGTGAACTGCCCCGGCACGCTGCCCTCGCGCCTCATCCCCGGCAGGCAGGGGCGGGTACGCAGCGACGATCCGCGCCCGCTCAACGTCCGCAGCGGCCCCGGCACCACCTATCCGCGCCTCGGCCAGATCGCCATTAACAGCGTTTTCGACGTGCTGGAAGGCCCCACCTGTGCCAACGGTCTGGCATGGTATCGCATCCTGTACGCGGGCGGCTTTGAGGGCTGGATTGCCGAGGGCGATACCGAATATTTCGTAGACCCGGTCGAGTCCGAGGTGGTCGCCACGCTGGGGCCGCCGCTGCTCACCAACCGCGTGCTGGCGACTTCGTGTCAGGTCATTATGGAAGACGAGTTCACCAACGGCCTGACCGTCAATGACTGGTTTGTGGATACGACAGCGGGCGCGCGCTCCAACGAGCGCCTTGTGGACGACTTCTACGAAGTGCGGCTCAACCGCCTGCCGGAAGGCAGCGACGAGGCGACCTCATGGGGCAGCCTGCGCGATCATGTCTTCCGCGATGGCCGGGTCGAGGCGGTCATCACCGCCACCGCCTTCTCCACGCCCTTCAACCGCACCGGCCTGTGGCTGCGCTACCAGAACGAGAACAACTTCCTCGCCTTCATGATCGCCAGCAGCGGCGCGTACCGCGTCGCCCGCTATCAGGGCGGCTATGCCGACCTCGTACCCTGGACAGGCTCGCCTTCCATCCGTACCGGGGACGGCGCGGTCAACACGCTGCGCGTGGATATTGTGGAGGATACCTTTGAGGTGTACATCAACGGCCAGTTCGTCACCCGCGTGACCGACAGCACCTGGCCGGAGGGTCGGGTCGCCTTCTGGGGGTCATCGCCCCAGCCGCCTGCCAGCTTCTTCCTCGACTACTTCCGCCTGTGCAGGCTGTAA
>CAZJSU010000030.1:30138-45310 GCA_964548765.1 uncultured Anaerolineaceae bacterium | reverse complement strand
GATTGAGGTTGGGGCGGCGGCCTTGATCGCTGAGCGGCCACGCGCTGCCATCGTCAACGGCGAACAGTTCATCCTCGCGCTTTTCGGGGTAGAGGTAGAGGGGGGCGATGTTAGCATTATCCAATGACGAAAGTATGGTTTTATCTACTATGTGATCGGCTACAAAAAAGTTTGAAACCGTATCATTCCTGCTTCGTCTAATAAATGTGAGAGCAAGATTTGTTTTGTTTGCTAAATTAACCATGACTTCTGGACGAGGCATACAAATAAAACCACGTGTTCGCCCTGTGTAGTATGTTGACCGCACATCAAAGGGGCGATATGAAATTGGCACAACATATTTTTGATCTATGCCGCTACGCTTTATATCTTCTTGTGCTAATAAAACCTTCCAATCACGAGCATCTTTTCCAAGCTTATAAGTTTCACGTGCTTGCTCAGTCGGTAAGGAAACAAATTTCTCCACTCTCTCAAATACTTCTTCTGAACTCCAACCTATTGTTAGCTCATCACGTGCTGTAGTTATTCCCATTGAGTTCGTGTTAAAAATATCCGTAACCTTCCAGCCCTTCTCATATTCCGGCTTAAGTTCCTTATCCAGAGAAAAGAAATAATAACTTGGCGACTGTGGGTTGAGGGTTTCCCAATCCGTCTCGCTGACACCGTTTTCCAGCAGCCAGCGGTATTTTTCCTCGCGCCGTCCCCATAAATCGGCATGATGTACCGTCGCGGGCGCGGGCTTGCCCGGCTCTTTCACGAAAATGCCGATACTCACCCCCTGCCGGATGTCAAACACGTTCTGGTCGGGCGAACCATCCGGCGCGGTTTCCTTCTTGTTGGCGTTGCCGTGTAAGTCCAGCAGGTAAATATCGGTGAACGTCTCCATCAACTGCTGGCGCATCCCGCGAAAGGTCGGATTATCGAGATAGCCGTGATTGGTGACAAAGGCCAGCACCCCGCCCCCGGTCTGCTGGATGCGCCACTGACCAAAACGAATGAACTTGACGTAATCATCCTGCAACCACTTCGGGTTGCGCTCGCCCAGCGGCTTGCCATCCACCATGTAATAATCGCGCACCAGATCACGAATCCATGCGCCCGTGTTGGCGCTGTGGCCGCTGTAGGGCGGGTTGCCCAGCACCACCATGATCGGCATGTCGCGCTTGATGGCCGCCGCCTCGTCGGCCTCCTCGCTGATGAACTGCGCGAACATGGACTCGCTGGTTTTGGTCGCCTCTTCCAGCGTGTTGGTCAGGTACACGCCCAGCCGCTGCCCGCTGGCGAGGTTGTAGCCCAGGTCACGAAGCTGCAAGCCCAGCTTCATGTGCGCCACCGCGTAGGGAGCCATCAGCAGCTCAAAGCCGAAGATGCGCCGCAGCAGATGGTCACGGGCGTAGCTGTCCCACGCCCCGCGCTGCCCGGTGAAGTACGTCTCGTAAATGTGCTGAATAACGAAGTACAAAAACGTGCCGGTGCCGGTGGCCGGGTCAAGGATGAGCGTTTGCGGGTCGGCCAGGCCGTCGGCGCGGTGAAAGCGCGTTCGCAGGATATGGTCTACGCTGCGGACGATGTAGCTGACCACCGGTTCGGGCGTGTAGTAGACTCCGCGCTGGTCGCGCAGGGCCGGGTCGTACTCGCGCAGGAACGTCTCGTAGAAATGGACAACCGGGTCTTCCTGCCGCGTCCTCTTGCCGAAGTCCTTCAGGATTTCGCCCGTATCGGTGTGCGCCAGCAGGCTGGCGAGGTTATCCACCTGCCACGTCACCTGCTCCCCCAGATCAAGCCCGAAGCTGGCGAACAGTTTACGCAGGAAGGGGTTGGTCGGCGGGATGTCCTCGCTGGCTCCCCGGCGGCTGAAGCTGCCCGCCGCGCCCTGATAATTGACGCGGGCAGCGAACAGGCCATAAGCCAGCGTTTGCGCGTACATATCGGCAAACTGGGCGCTGTCAATGTCTGGCAGCAGCGTTTTGCCAAAGGCTTCGCGCTGGGCGACGAGGGCGGCGGTAGGCTGGTCGCCGCTTAAATCGTGGATGATAAGATCGCGGATGATTTTGGCGTTGTTCGCCATGCGCTTTGCCAGTTCCCCCGCGCTGCTGATCGTCGTGGTGACCGTCTGCGCGAACTGGCGCAGCAGGCGTTCGAGTTCGGGGAACTGTGCGCTATCTGGCACGACGCGCTTGCCGCGCAGGCTGCCGATGCGGACTGTCCAGTGGTGCTGGCCGTCCACATACCAGCGAAACTCCAGATAGTCGGTCAGCAGCAGGTTGCTGTAGGCGTTCAGATAGCGGGTCATCTGGTCGGTGCGCTCGGTACGATCCAGCGATACGTCGAGGTCCTTGGCCTCCACAAAGCCGATCATCACCTGCCCACGCAGCACGATAAAATCGGGCGCGCCGCCTGTGGTACGCTTGGGGTCGTTGACAGCGTTCAGGCCGGGTTCAATACTTTCAAGCAGGGTTTCGAGGGCGGGGCGGTAGGCGTGTTCGGCAGCGATGCCGGTCTGGTATTCCTTCTGCAGATCGGCGAGGTACTGAGAGAGGTTCATAGTGTGTTCTGCATCCAAACGGAAGTATAGATAAGGCTATTGTAACGTCATTATTGGTTTTGTGCAGGCGGGCGTGCATTCGTGTGGTCTGTAGGGGCGGCGTAGATGCCGTCCGCGCCATGCGACCGATATGCACGGTGTCCGTCATTTACGACGTAACCGCGCAACAAAACTCGTCATGTCACCTGTTCCTCGCCTGTTTTACACGAAACCCCCTATGCCATAGAATGCCATTAATGCTATGATGTGCCGAGGTGAGGACAAAACATCTTGACACGAAAACTCGACCAGATTCTTGTAATTGATATAGAGGCGACCTGCTGGTCTGGCCCCACGCCCGAAGGGCAGGAGAGCGAGATTATCGAGATCGGCCTGTGTCCGCTGGATGTGGTGACGGGCGACCTGCTGGAAAAGCGCAGTATACTCGTGCGGCCAGAGCGCTCGAAGGTGAGCGAGTTCTGCACGCAGCTCACCGGGCTGACGCAGAAGCAGGTCATGACGAAGGGGATGCCCTTCAGCAAGGCGTGCGCGCTGCTGGAGCGCGAGTATGGGTCGAAGCGGCGGCTGTGGGCCAGTTATGGCGATTATGACCGCAATCAGTTTGAGCGCCAGTGTGAAGCGCGTGGGGTGTCGTACCCCTTTAGCTCCGGCCATATCAACATCAAGAGTCTGGTCGGGGTGATTTACGCGCTGCCTTACGAAGTGGGGATGCTGCGCGCGCTGGAGATGATGGGGATGGAGATGGAAGGGACATTACACCGGGGCAGCGATGATGCGTGGAACGTGGCGCGTATTCTGGCGCGGCTGCTGCAGCGCCAGCCGGAGCGCAGCTCATGAGCGCGATTTTCCGACGCATCGGCCAGCCCGAACCCGCGCCGCCCTGGGGCTTCTTCACGGCGGTGAACACCACCTTTGCCGCGTTTGTGGCGATCGCGCTGCTGGGGACGACGGTCGCTTTTGTGCTGTTCCCGGACCTGACGTTCGTGTTTCTGGTGGGCTGGGCGCTGGGCGCGGCGCTGACCATCGCCTACGTCAACTTCTCGCGCCGCAACCAGCAGGCCGCGCTGAATTTGGAGCCGCGCAGTTCGCGCCTGTTTCTGGTGCTGCTGTTCGGCTTCGGCGTGGCGATGGCGATTGACGCGGCGGGGCTGTTCGCCAGCGGCCTGTTCCTGCCCACGCCAGAGCTGGCTTACCTGCTGCCCGCGCGCGATAACCTGATCGGGTGGGTGGTGGCCGGGGCGTTCATCCTGTTCCTGCAGCCGATGGCCGAGCAACTGGTCTTTAGCGGGGTCTTTTACCCGGCGGCGCAGCAGGCGTTGGGCGGCTGGGGCGGCTATATCGTCAGCGTGATGGTGTTCGGGCTGTTTCATTATCTGGTTTACGGCTTTCCGCCCGTCAACGGCCTGTGGCCGTCGCTGATCGTGCCGCTGCTGTCTGGCTTCATCATCATCGGGGCGCGGGCGAGTAGCGGCTCGACACGGGCGGCCATCGCCGCGCAGATGGGCTTCGGCCTGTTCGCGCTGGTCAAGCTGCTGGTGCTGCCGCTGTAATGATGCAGGGGTGGTCATTCCAGATTTTTGGGGGAGATGGGAGGAGTAGGTCTGCCATGAAAACGGTTATTGTCGCTTCAACCAACCCGGTCAAGATTCAGGCCGCGCGTAACGGCTTCGAGCGCATGTTCCCGCGCGAGCATTTTCGCGTGATCGGCACGGCGGTGGATTCTGGCGTGGGCGACCAACCGCTGACGGACGAGGACACCTATCGCGGCGCGCTCAACCGGGCGACGCGCGTGGAGCAGCAGGCGGGCGATGCCGATTACTGGGTCGGCATCGAGGGCGGCCTCGAGGAGATTGACGGCGAGATGCGCGGGTTCGCGTGGGTGATCGTGCGTAATCATGAGCGCGTGGGCAAAAGCCGCACCGCGACCTTCGTGCTGCCGGACGAGGTGGCGGCGCTGGTGCGCGAGGGCAAGGAACTGGGCGTGGCCGATGATCTGGTGTTCAGGCGTGAGAACTCCAAGCAGGACAGCGGCTCGGTCGGCATCCTGACCAACGATGTGATGGATCGCACCGGGTACTATGAACACGCGGTCATTCTGGCGCTGATTCCGTTCAAGAACCCGGCGCTCAGCTTCGCCCCGGCCACCACGACATAAGACCATTAGCGGCTGCGTGGTGGGCGGCTCCGGGTTATCATTGAGGGTAGCAGAACGTTCAGTGATGGGAGCAGGGTGATGGTGCAGGCAGACATGACGACAAAGTTCGGCGCTGGGCAGGCGTACCCCCAGATCACGGACGCTGACGCGGCCTTCTACCGCGAGAACGGTTATCTGGTGGTGGAGAACGCGCTCAGCCACGACGAGGTTGAGGAACTGCGGCGCGAGACGGTGGCGATCGCGCGCGGCCAGCGCGGGGAACTGCGGCGCGGCTTTACCCATACGCCGGACGAAACCGACGATGAAGTGATCGCAAAGTACCTGTGCATTCATTTTCCGCACAAGATTTCCCAGGTCATGCACGCCTATCTGGCGCACCCGGTCATCGTGGACGTGCTGACGCGCGTGATCAGCCCCAATGTCAAGTGTATGCAGTCCATGCTGTTCATCAAGGCGGCGGGCAAGCCGGGGCAGGCGTGGCATCAGGACGAGGACTTCATCCCCACCCGTGACCGTTCGCTGGCCGGGGCGTGGATGGCGCTGGATGATGCCACCGTCGAGAACGGCTGCCTGTGGGTGATCCCCGGCTCGCATCAACCGGGCATCCTGTGGCCGCAGGCGCAGCAGAACGATGCACGCTTCGACTGTACCGACGAATCCTACGGCTTCCCCTATACCGATGCCGACTCGATTCCGGTAGAAGTGAAGGCGGGCGCGATCGTGTTTTTCAATGGCTACACGCTGCACCGCTCGTTCGAGAACCGCGCCGCGTCGGGCTATCGGCGCGTGCTGGTCAACCATTACATGAGCGCCGAGTCACTGCTGCCCTGGCAGTCCTTCAGCGAGGGGACGCGGATCGCGCTGGCCGATCACCGCGATATTGTGATGATCGCCGGGAAGGACCCCTATGCCTACAAAGGCACCGAGGACATCAACCAGCCATCGGTGCGCCCCACCAAGCAGGGCGGCTGTGTGTGGTAGCGGGTAGACAGGGTTAACGACTGCTTCAGGGGGCAACAGGCCGGGTTGCCCCTTTTTCTTTTACACAATATTTATCAGTTTGCCACGAATTTCGTTTGCACTTTATTTGCGAAATTGGATATATTAACGTTGCCCGTTGAGGACTTATCGCGGATACACATTACATGCCACAGCACAATCAGCAGGCAGATTTACCGGAACTTACGCCAGAAACCTATACGAATCGGGAATTAAGCTGGATCGAATTTAACCGGCGTGTTCTGGAAATAGCGCAGGATCGTGATGTACCGTTGCTGGAGCGTGTGAAGTTCCTGGCGATCTTCAGCACCAATCTGGACGAGTTCTACATGGTGCGGGTGGCTTCGTGGCATAGCAAAACCAAACTAGGGCTGCCTTCCACACGGCCCGATGGTTACACCCCCAAACAGATTCTGATGGAGATTCGCGGGCGGGTGCTGGAACTCGTCCACCAGCAGCGCGAGACCATGCGCGAAGTGCTGGCCGAGCTACAGGAACACGACATCCGCATCGTGGATGTGGCCGGGCTGCCGCCGCACCAGCACGAAGCGACCCGTGCTTACTTCAACGATACCGTGTTCCCGGTACTGACTCCGCTGGCGGTAGACCATGCGCGCCCTTTTCCCTTCATCTCCAACCTGAGCCTGAACCTGATTGTGTGGTTGCAGCGCGAGGATGAGCCGGACGACGAACTGGAATTTGTGCGGCTGAAAGTGCCGGATGTGCTGCCCCGGCTGGTAGACCTTGACGCGGTGCTGCGCCGCTATGACGGGACGGACAGCGCGCCAGGGGCCTTCGTGTGGCTGGAGGACATCATCGCCGATAATCTGGAAAAGCTGTTCCCCGGCATGGCGGTGGTGGAGCAGCACCCCTTCCGCGTGACGCGCAACGCCGATATTGATTACGAACACGAGCAGGAAGACCCGCTGCTGGACATCAGCGCGCTTATTCAGGAAAGCCTGCGCGAGCGCCAGTTCGGCTCTATTGTGCGGCTGAGCGTGCCGGACAGCATCGGTGATCGCACGATTCAACGCCTGATTCAGGAACTGCGGGTAGACCCTGAATGTGATGTGTACCGCGTGGACGGCGCGCTGGGCGCGGGGGCGCTGATGGAACTGCACACGCTGAACCGCCCGGAACTGAAGTATCCGCCATACCTGCCGCGCATCCCGGAGATCATCTCGCAGCAGAAGGACATCTTCGCGGCTATCCGCCAGAACGATATTCTGCTGCATCACCCTTACGACTCGTTCTCCCCTGTCGAGGAATTTTTCAAAGCCGCCGCGCGCGACCCGCAGGTGCTGGCGATCAAGACCACGCTGTACCGCGTGGGCAAAAATTCGCCCATCGTGCAGGCGCTGGCCGAAGCGCGGGATAACGAGAAGCAGGTGGCGGTGCTGGTCGAACTGAAGGCACGGTTCGACGAGGAGAACAACCTCGAATGGGCGCGCGTGCTGGAGCGCAAAGGCGTGCATGTCACGTATGGCGTGGAGGAACTGCCCGTCAAGACGCACGCCAAAGTTGCGCTGGTGGTACGGCGCGAACCAGAGGGCGTGCGCCGTTATGTGCATCTCGGCACGGGGAACTACAACGTGACCACCGCGCGGCTGTATACCGACCTCGGCCTGTTTACCTGTGACTGGGACATTGGCAACGACGCGCTGCTGCTTTTTAACCGCCTGACCGGTTACGCGCCGGGGACGACGTACAAGCACCTGCTGGTTGCGCCGGAGTACCTGCATGATCGGCTGCTGGCGTTGATTGACCATGAGATCGCGGCGGCACAGGCCGGGAAGCCCGCGCGCCTGATCTTTAAGATGAACCAGCTTGAGGAAGATGTCATCATCCAGAAGCTGTATCAGGCTTCGCGGGCCGGGGTGCAGATTGACCTGATCGTGCGCGGGCTGTGCTGCCTGAGGCCGGGTATACCGGGTGTGAGCGAGACGATCCGGGTACGGAGTATCGTCGGGCGTTTTCTGGAACACAGCCGGATATACTATTTCGCCAACGCGCCGGAGGGTGAGCGCGTTTATATGGGCAGCGCTGACCTGATGCGTCGCAATCTTTATAACCGTGTGGAGGTTGTTTTCCCTGTGTTGGACAAGCGTAACCAGCAGCGGACGCTGCAACTGCTGGCGACCAGCCTGCTGGACAACACCAATACGTGGGAACTTCTGCCGGATGGTAGTTATCTGCGTATCCAGCCGGAGCCGGGCGAGGCCCGTTACGACAGCCAGCAGGCGTTTATGATGGCGAGTTTTGGCATCGAAACGCTGCCGCCAACCCGGGAGCCGGAACCCGTTCTTACCTGAACACACGGCCAGCGCAACTGGCAAATTAGTCTTATTGCTTCGCGTGGTGCGACTGGCCGATAATAACGGGTGGTTGCAGAATAGTGTGAAATGTTACCACGTTAAATGACAGCTACCACTTATTAACCGTTGAAGATACTTTATTTGACCCATAATTAGGACAACCTCTGTATCGCGCGTTTGAGATACGGATGGTACGAGGCGCAAAGGAAGCGGCTTATGGAACTGTGTGTGGTTGAAGGCGATGGAATAGGTCATGAGGTTATTCCGGCAGCGGTACAGGTTTTACAGCAGATCGTGCCGGAACTGACGGTCACGTCCGCGCCCGCAGGCTGGGATTATTTTCAGGAACACGGCACGCCGCTGCCAGAGGCGACTGTCGAACTGGCGGCAAGCTGTGGCGCGGTGCTGTTTGGCGCGGTGTCTTCGCCCTCGTACCCGGTTGAGGGGTATTACAGCCCGGTGGTGCGGCTGCGGCGCACGTTGCAGGCATACGCCAACCTGCGCCCCACACGTTACCTGCCTGTCCCCACCGCCCGCGTGGGCGTTGACCTGATGATTGTGCGCGAGAACACCGAAGACCTGTACGTCGGCCATGAACACACCGCTGACGAGGGGGAGACAGGCATCGCCCAGAAGGTGATTACCCGCGCGGCGACAGAGCGCGTGGCCCGGCTGGCGTATAAGCTGGCTGTGCAGACCGGGCGCGAGAAGGTCACGATTGTCCATAAGGCGAATGTGCTGCCACAGTCGGACGGGTTGTTCCGGCGGGTGGCGCTGGAGGTGGCGGCGCAGTACCCGGAAATCAAAACAGACGAACTGCTGGTGGACACAGCGGCCTACTGGATGGTGAAAGACCCGACGCACTTCGACCTGATTCTAACGTCCAATATGTACGGGGATATTCTCTCCGATATGGCGGCGGCGTGGGGCGGCGGGCTGGGCATCGCGCCGGCGCTGAACATCGGGTATGGCATCGGCATCGCCGAGCCGGTGCATGGCTCTGCGCCGGATATTGCCGGGAAAGGCATTGCCAACCCAACGGCGGCCATCCTGAGCGCCGCGCTGCTGCTGCGGCATCACTGGCACCGGGGCGACGACGCGCAGCGTATTGAGGATGCGGTGTACCATACCTTAAAAGAGGGGGAACACACGGTGGATATTTTCACGGAAGGGGCTATCTCTACTCGTGAATTTACCGAGCGAGTTTGCAGTCATCTTGCTTAAAGCACACGAAAGGGAAGGCTGTATTACGATGCTCACGGTACTGATTATTGATGATGACGGTGCTATCCTTACCCTGATCGAAAACCTGCTCAAGCGCACTTCTTACCGTGCGGTCTTCGCGCATAACGGGCCGGAAGGGCTGTACATCGCCCGCACAGAAAGGCCAGACATCATCCTACTGGACGACAGCCTGCCAGCGATCACCAGTCGGGAGATGATGTCTGAACTACGCAGCGACGCGCGCACCGCAGACATCCCCGTGATTATCTTCAGCGCCGCGCTGGAAAGCCGCCGCCCGGATTACGCCCGCAGCATGGGCGGTGATGGCCTGCTGGCGAAGCCGTTTAACCGGGCAGACCTGCTGAGCGTCCTCGATACCTGCCTGCCAGACCGATAACCTCGCCGGGCAGGCTGCTTTTTCTATATCCTCCCCACTGCCTGAAAGCCTTTTTCAGATATTTTTAACACATCAAACGCTAAACCCCGTGTAAGATAAAGTTACAGGATTGTCATCTTTACAACGCAAGCTAGTTGCATTGAAAGCGAAATGCTAATGTTCACCGTACTGGTCATAGATGACGAAGATGGTTTTTTGCAGATTATACAGGTTATTCTGAAGCGCGCGGGCTTCAGGACGCTGGTGGCGAGCAGCGGCACAGAAGGGCTGGAGATGGTTTATGACCAGCGCCCGGATGTGGTGATTCTGGATGATATGATGCCGGGCATGACCGGGGGGGAGGTCTGTATGCAGATCAAAGGCGACCCTAACGTGCGGCATATTCCGGTGGTGATGCACAGCGCCGGCGCAAAGGTGCGTAACCCCGCCTACATTCAGCAGATCGGCGCGGACGGCGTGCTGTTCAAGCCATCACTCCCCAATGAGATGGTCGAGACGATCAACCAATGCCTGGAAACCCGCACCTCACGCTAAAAGCCCCGCCACAACTTATGGAAAACTTTCGGTAAACTGGCTGATTGCTTCGCTCAGTTCGTCCATTTGCGCGTCTGGCGCGGGGTCGTCCTCGCCGGGCAGCAGGTCAACGATGCGCGTCAGGGCGGGCTTCATCTCGGCCAGCGCGTGCTGCGCCGATTCGTCGTCGGCAAGGAAGCGGGTATGCACCATCCAGCCGTAAACGCCGCAGGTGATGGCGTAGGGCGCGCGCAGACAGCCCTGCTCCAGTGTAATACGCGCGCCGCCTGTGTGTTCGTCGTCGGCGATAATCACGCCGCCCTCGGTGCCTGTCTGTCCCAGCGTCTTACCTTCTTCAAACGCCTGCCACTCCGTCATAAGATCATCCTTCGCTGTTTTGCGCGCCAGATTTTATCGCGCTGGCGTAAATAAAGTAATTCGGCGTTTCCTGCACTTCCGCGCTGAAGCCGTGCGCGGCCAGCCGCTGGCGCAGGGCTTCCGGCTCGTAAAAGACCTTGTAGATATTGAACGTGCGGCCATCATTGAGTTTGCGCGTGTGCTGGACGCTGGCCTCCTCGTAAGGGGCGTGGTCGTGCGCGGTGGAGGCAGGCGCGCGGCGCGAGTCCACGATGAACAGCCTGCCCCCGGGGCGTGCTGCCCGCGCCACCTTCGCCAGAAACTCGTCCAGCTTTTCTGGTGGCACATGCGACAGCCAGAAGCTGAAAAATACCAGATCGTACTGCTGCTGTGGCTGCCACTGGAACAGGTCGGCCTGCTGGTAAGTAACGCGGTCGCTCTGGAGCTTGCTCCGGTTGATCTCGATGACTTCCGGCGAGGCATCCAGCGCGGTGATATGCGTGGCAACATGGAGAAGCTGCGCTGTCCAGATGCCGGTGCCACAGGCCAGTTCCAGCGCTGTTGCGGCATGGGGCAGGCGGCGCAGCGCGTCCATGACCTGCTGCGTTTCGTCGTGCCACTGTTTATTCAGTTCCGCGCCATGATCGTAACGCCCGACGCGGTAAAACCATTCGTCATACTCGGCGGCGCGGGCGCGGTAGTAGTCAATTTGCTCGGCAAGCAGGGTGTCTGTGGGCTGGATGAACTCGACCCGGTTGCCGAAGGGATCGCGGATTTCAAAGCGCTCGAAGCCGGGGATCGGGATGGAGTCGCCGATTGCGATGCCGCGCTGCTGCATCACGCGCTGCCAGTGGCCGAGGTCGTCCACCTCGTAGGCCAGATGCGCTTTGGTGGCGCTGCGATCAACGCCGTCCTCGGTGCCGAGGTGGATCTGCAGGTCGCCAAGCTGTACCCAGAAGCCGCCGCGCCCGCGCAGGGATTCCGGCTTTTCGATTTCGCGCAGCCCCAATAAGTCACAGTAGAAGGCGCGCGCCTCTGCCTCTGCCCCCTTGGGGATGGTGATCTGCACGTGATTCAGGCGGGTGATGGTCATGGCGTATCCTTAAGAGTTCTTCATGCGGGAGGGTTTCAAACCCTCCCCTACAACTGACCCTGAAATTTTGCATTGAGGGGCGGACGGCACATCCGCCCACTGAAATGCTTATACGGTATAGCGTTTGGGCTTGGACTTGCGGGTTTCGCGTAACTGCTGGGCAAACTGGCCGAGCAGGTGCGCCTGCACCGGGACGGACAGCACCAGCAAGACAGCCCAGCCGATGCACGGAATCGCCCCCAGCAGGCCGATCAGAAAGTTTGCCAGCAGCGAGAAGGCCAGCCACTGCACCACCACCCCGGTCTGTTCGTTAATGGTCTTCCACAGGTCGCCAAACTGGAAGAACACGCCGATCTGCCGGGCTTCGCTGTAGCGGATGGTGCCGATAGCCAGCATGGGCCAGATGGCGAGGTTGTAGACCAGCAGCAGCGGCACAAGGCAGCACACCAGCCCGACGGCAAACGACCCGGCGAAGAACTCGCTGCGTCCGGCATCGCCCAGCAGGGGGATGCTTAGCCCGCAGCATAACAGCAGCAGGTTGGGCAGGTTGTAGACCACCCAGGCGGTCAGCACGTTCGCGCCGAGCGCGATCTTCTCCCCTAAGTTATCCCAGCGCGGCATCGGGTTATTGCTGCCCCCGCGCATGTTGGCGACCAGTTCCACCACCCAGCCCATCAGCCCGGCCAGCGCGACCAGCCCGAAAACCGGGATGGCGGAAACGAGGGTCATGATGGCGGTGATGACCAGCTTTTCCGTCCACTGGCGGTCATCAAACGCATAATTGAACGCGCGTGCAAAAATCACAGATTTCCCCTAGAAGTATGTGTTCCCTGTACCGTTAATGTTATAGCACGAAACGCGCTTTACCGCCGAATGCCTGACAGCTTCACCCCCGCCCATCCGCGCTCATGGCTGCGCCGTACTGCTCGGCATAGGCGTTGAGCGCGTCCTCGGTCAGTTCGCCGCGATGCGCCTCGCGCACCACGCCGCCGGGGTCTACGACGAAGGTGGTCGGGAAGACGATGACATCATAGCGGTTCTGCACGTCGTAGTCGCTGTCCAGCAGGACAGGCAGGCCGCTGACGTTGTTCTCGGCCAGAAACTCGCTGATCTGCTCTGGCGTTTCGCCGTTGTTGATCGCCAGAATGACCGCGCCGCCCTCGCCCTGCTGCTGCATGAACGCCTGAAACGCGGGCAGTTCGCGGACGCACGGCTCGCACCATGTCGCCCAGAAGTTGAGAAAGACGACCTGCCCGCGCAGGCTGGACAGGCGCAGCGTGCCGCCTTCCAGCGTCGCCAGTTCGAAGTTGGGGGCGCTGCGCCCGACCAGCGGCGATGGTGGCAGCGTAGGCAGCGGTGGCGGTGTCGGGTTGGGCGGGGCCAGCCCGCCGCTGGCGATGAACGTGACAAGCGCGCCGAATACGCCCAGCATCGGCAGCACAAGCAGGATGATGAGCAAGGGCGAAGGGGAAGGACGTTGTGGCGGTTGGTCGGTCATGATCTATGGCACCCATCGCGGCAGATAGCCGTTTTCAACAACCTGTGTCAGTTGTTCGCTTTCCATATTGTATGTCCAGATTTCCGGCGTTCCGGTGCTGTTCAGCTCGCCGCTTTCGGTCAGTTCCGGGAAGCGCTGGATGACCAACTGCTGCCCCTGCGGGTCCCATGAGAAAAAGCCGTTGTAATAACGTTCTTCCTCGATCAGCGGCTCCACGTCGCCAGTTTGCGTATCCAGCAGGTAAAGCTGGCGGGTGCGGGTGTAGCGCTCGTCTGTGTAGCGGCGGGCCAGCGCGACATAGCGCCCGTCAGGATGCCAGGCGGTGGTCGCGTCGTCAATCGGGTCTGCCGGGCTGGTAAGGTCGGTAATCGCTTCGCTTTCCAGATCAGCGATTTTAAGCGTGTTGCGCGCGCCGCCGCCGGACTGGTCAATAATCAGGAACGGGAAGATGATCTGGCGGCCATCGGGCGAGAGGGCGACATCGCTGCCGCCGTTGCGCGTCGGCACGACCAGCAGCGAGCTATCGCTGAAGTCATAGACCAGAATGCCGACGCTGTTGTTGTCGTACACGCTGATGCGGCTGCCATCGGCGGACCACTGCGGGCTGTAGCCGAGAAGCTGGGAATCGGCAAAAAGCGGGCGGTTGGTGGGCGGCGTGGTGTTCATATCCACCAGCCAGACGCGCGTCGGGCTGGCCCCTAACCCGTCGAGCTGGCTGTTGAGGTCTACCCGGTGATAGGCCAGCATGGTGCCGTCTGGCCGCCAGACCGGGCTGTTGCAATCGCTGTCCGGGCAGTTGGTGAGCTGCGTGAGCGCGCCGGTTTCTAGGTCAAGCAGTTTGATGTCCGAGGTGCCGGTGCTGCTGCTGCGCTCGGCAAAGGCCAACTTTGTCCCGTCCGGGCTGATGTCGAAGTTCAGCACGCCCGACGGGCTGAACGTGACCTGTTCGCCGCTGCCGGGTTCATTGGGGTCGGCGATCCAGACATTCTGCGGCGTGGCGTTGGCCGGGAAGAGATAGGCCACGCGCGGGGTACGCACCCGGAAGCTGTAGACCGTATCGGCCAGCACCCTGCGCCCGTTGGCGCTTTCCGCGCCGCTGGCAAGCGTGACCTGATAGGTTGCGCCCGGTTCGAGTGCCTCCGCCGGGCGGAAGCGCAGCGTGGTGCCGCCCCACGTGTAATCGCCCTCCAGCGCCGGCTCGACCTGCACCCGCTCGATCACGCTGTCCCAGTTCATCGCCTCGCTGAACTGGATGGCGATACCGCTGGTGCTGGAAACGATGCCCTGCGGCAGGGTGCGCCGAATCTGCACGCCGACGCGATCACCGAGGGCGATGGTCAGCGCGATCGCGCCCAGCAGCGCGACGATCACGATGGCGACGATGCGGTCAAAGCGGTTGAAGCGCAGGGGCGGCAGGCCGCGCGTTGTCGCGGGCTGCGCGGGGGATGTCGAAGGCATGGGGTGGTTGGTCATACAGTAAGGACTCGTTATTTACGTGGTATACGGGCGCGGGGCATGACACATCATGCCCCTACCAAATGCTGATGCAGAAGCTATGGATACAGATAAGGCTGCTCTGGCTGTGGCACGATTTCGACCTCGATGGGTTGCAGCACCGGGTGCGGCTCGCCGCGAAAGTCGGCCACCTGAAAGCGCCCGTAGACCTTGACCCACGTATCCGCCGGAATGTCCTCATCCCACGCGACAGGCAGGCCGATGGCGGTCGAATCGGCCACGCAGCAGCTAATGGTGAAGCGGGCGACAAGGAACTGGTTTTCGTGAAAGGTGTCATCGCGGTAGACAAAGCCGACCACTTCGGCCTCCTGCCCGTTGAAGCTGGTCAGGTCGTCGCTGGCGCTGAACACGCGAATCCAGTCGAGGACGTTACGCGAGAGCGGGTCGGTGGTGAAGGTCGCCATGTTGTCCGTTGAGGCGAGGGCGTTGGTGTTGAAGTCGGCATTGACCGCTGCCGCGCCCAGTGGCCGCGAGGGAATCAGCGTCCCCAGCAGCAGCGGGACGGCGATGATCGCCAGCACGCCCCATGAAAGCGGCTCATGGCTGTGATCGTGGTCATGG
>CAZJSU010000030.1:25139-30038 GCA_964548765.1 uncultured Anaerolineaceae bacterium | reverse complement strand
CGTGCTGGCGATGGCGCAGCAGGCGGTAGGCGCTGGCCGCAGCCAGCAGCAGGAACAGCGCCGCCGCCAGATAGGACAGCCACGCAAAGCGGGTGTTGATGTAGTTCGTCAGGTTGCCGCTGACGATATTGTAGCTGAAGTATAACCCCAGCCCGGCCAGCAGCGCGGTCTTGAGCCATGCCTGCATATCGTTGTGGGTGTGATGTTCATGCAGATGTTCGGTGGCTTGCATCGCGTTCTCCAGTTCAGAATGCTTTACCTCACCCCTTTGGTCGTCCTCTCCACTGGTGGAGAGGGGAGCAACAGCCGTAGGCCAGGAGGGGGTGAGGTAGAGCAGCACTCCGCACTATAATGCTAAATTCAGATTCATCCAGATACCGATCAAAAGGGTGAGCAGCATGGGCAGGGCGATGAGATACAACACCGTGCGCCGCTTAAATACGCCGAGGAACATCAGTGTGCTTTTAATATCCACCATCGGGCCAAAGGTGAGGAAAGCCACGATCGAGCCGGTGGTGAACGTGCCGACGAAGGCCAGCGCCAGAAACGCATCCACCGTTGAGCAGACACTGAGCAGGAAGGCCAGCGCCTGCATGACGAGGACGGAGATCACCGGCCCCTCGCCCAGCGCCAGCAGGACGTTCTGCGAGATCAGGGTTTGCATCCCCGCCGCCAGCATCGAGCCGATGATGAGGTAGCGCCCCATCTCGAAAAACTCGTCCCCGGCCATTTCCAGCGCCTGCCGCAGACCCGCCAGCAGCGGCGGGCGTTTGGTCACGGCGTAGACCGGGATCACCTCGCCAGAGCCGCCCATAACAGGCATCAATGACTGCGGCTGCAGGACTTCGTGCGGGCGCGCGCCGAGCGCAAAGACCAGCCCGACGATGATGGCGACGATGGCAGTCACGACGAAGCGGGCGATCAGCACCGGGCCGAAGCCAAAGGCGATATAAGTGCTGACCAGCACGACCGGGTTCATGACCGGGGCGGCCAGCAGAAACGTTACGCCGACGGACATCGGCAGCCCTTTGCTGAACAGCCGCCGCACCACAGGCACCACGCCGCACTCGCACACCGGGAAGGCCATGCCCATAAACGCGCCCGCCACCGTCGCCAGAACGGGGTTGCGCGGTGTCCAGCGGGCGATGTCATCATGGCTGACGAAGGCTTCCAGCAGGCCGGAAACCAGTGTTCCCAGCAGCAGGAACGGCGCGGCCTCGATAAAAATGCCCAGAAAGCGCGTGCTGAAGATGCTGAGGATCGTGCCTGCATCCTCACCCGTGCCGAGTACCGCCGCCAGCACGATGCCCGCGACCAGCAGCCCGGCCAGCCACCACGCATAGCGCCGCAGCAGGCCAGTTAAAGCAGCAGTTGCTTGCATCCAAAAAACCCTGTCCAGTTTACTAACAACGCTATTCTACCAGACAAAATCGGGAGATACAGACGGGCATTCACCCGCGCCGCCGCTACTGGAGTTTGTAACTGAAGGGCAGGATTGAAAGCTTCAACAGCTTGAAATGCTGGCGGGCGAAGGGCATCCCGACGATGGTAACGGCCAGAATGAGGCCAAAGAGCAGATGGTTGATGGCGATGACCCAGCCGAACAGCACCACCCACAGGATGTTAAAGCCGACAGGCAGACAGCCGCTGCCGCGCGCCTTGGGGACGACCTGCTTGCCAAAGGGCATGAGCGCCGCGATGCCGATGTGCATCGCCTGTACGCCGAAGGGAATGCCGATAATGGTGGCACAGAGGATCAGCCCGGCCAGAAAGTAACCGATCCCCGCGAAGACCCCGCCGAAAATCAACCAGACGATATTGCCTAATGCTGACATATGACCGCCTTTCACCTGCTGTAGTTGCGGGCATTATAACGCGGTTTGTTTCAAACGGCAGTCTGGCGCGGCAATTCGCTGAAGGTGATGAGGCGGATTTTGTAGCGCTCCACTGCCTCGCGCACGGCAGCGTCCATCAACAGCCTGCGCTCGACCTCACGCGGGGCGCGGTAATTATTGTCGTCGAGGTCGTAGATGTAACCGGGGTGGCACATTAATTCGGTCGTGCCGTCGGGCAGGTTCTTCAGCAGGCGCAGCAGATTCTCCAAGGTCGCGCCGTCGCGGTAAAAGCCGCGCTCGATGCTGTCCGGCCAGCGTGGTTTATCGTTGGCGGCGTAGCGGTCGAGGATCGCCCCCGGCAGTGTTTCCACCACAGCAGGCGGATAGCCGCGCGCGATAAACACCTCGCGCATGGCGGCCAGCGTCATGTAGGTTTCGGCGCTGCGGATGGGCAGGCGGTACTGCGCGGCCAGTTTAAGCACCATGTCGAAGGCATCGGGGTTAAGGTAGGCGGCGTAGTGGTGCGCGTCCAGATGATCGGGAAGCTGCCCGGCGATGTCTACAAAGCGGCGGAACTGGGCTTTGATTTCGGCACGTAGTTCGGCGGTGTTGAAGTTGGGGTTGCGCTGCTTGAAGTTCTCCAACGTGTAGAAGCGCCCCTCGGCGCAGACGAGGCTCGGCACCTGATCGGGCGGGAGCAGCGGTTTGCCCTCGGTCAGCGTGATATGCAGGCCGATGCCCAGACGCGGCGCTTGCTTCTGCGCGTGCTGGATGGCCTCGGCGGCGTGGGGCATGTTGACCATCGCCGTCGTTGAGGTGACAATGCCGTGCTGGTGTGCCTCGATGATACCCCGGCTTACGCCCTCCGAAAGCCCCAGATCATCAGCATTGACGATAAGATACTTTGTCACTGTGTCACCTCGCTTTCCGGTCGTCCGCTGCCCGCAGGCAGGCGGTGCTGCTGTTCAGAAGATTATGGCGCAGCAGCAGCGTGACTTCCATTGAAGTTTGATTAAAGCTGCGGGCTGTGGCCTGCCGTGCCAAATTTAACACAAAGCGTTAGAATTAAAATTGTGGTAGCCGCAGCGGGTGATTGCAGCGCCGCGCCAGAAGCAATATCCTTATTAACGGTCTTGGCGAATGCATTTCGTAGGGGCGCAGCGTGCTGCGCCCAGGGCAAGTCACCGACTTGCCCCTACGGATATGATCGTTTTATGCGTTTGCCAACACCATCCTTATTATCTATTATCCCGGCTTGCAGAAAGGCAGGCACGCATCATGAAACGTATACTGCTCGTACTTATTCTTCTGAGTCTTGTCCTCGGCATCGCCAGCTTGCAGGCGCAGGAATTTGGCACCAACTGGACCGCCACTGTCTACAACAACCGCCAGTTTGAGAATCAGGTGGCGACTGTCAGCGGCGTGAACGGCCTGAACTTTAACTGGGCAGATAACCCGATTCTCAATGGGCAGGTGATTGCTGTCGAAAACCCTGACCGCTTCTCGGTACGCTTTACCTCGACGCAGAATTTCCTTCAGGCGCTCTACCGTTTCAACGTCACGTGGGATGACCAGGTGCGCGTGGTGATTGATGGGCAGACCGCGTTTGAGGATTTCAGCACGGATGGCATTTACCCGAAGCAGCGGACGTTTGACCGCGAGATGAGCGCCGGGCCGCACACCATCACCGTAGAACTGGTGGAGCATGGCGGCGTGGCGGCGCTTCAGTTCCAGTGGGGAACGGTGGGGCCAGCGCCGACGGTCGGTCCATCCCCCACCCCCGGCCCGACGAACACCCCCGCGCCCACTGGCCTGCCCGCGATCCCCGGCGGCGCGTTAACGGCGACCGTCATTCGCGCCCCGGTGCTGAATGTCCGCGCCGCGCCATTTCTGGGCGCAGACCGGGTTGGGCGCATCCTGCGCGGGCAGACGTATCAGGTCATCGGGCGCGACCCGGACGCGCGCTGGTTCCTGTTGCAACTCAGCGATTTTCAGGGCTGGGCCTATGGCTACTATCTGGCGGTCAACGGCAACGAGTTTAACCCGCCTGTCGTCAGTTCGTTTGTGACACAGGGCGACCCCGCCGCCTCGACCGGGGTGGTGGCGCAGGCTTTCGCCGGGCTGAAGCTGCGGGCAGAGCCGAACATCTACTCACCGCAGACCGGGCGCATCGTCTGGGGTTCGATCATGCCTGTGCTGGCGCGCACCCCCGGCGACGGGGCGTGGTGGCAGGTGGTCTATAAAGGCACGGTCGGCTGGGTGTTCGCGCCGTATATGCGGATTATTGAAGGCGACATCGCCGATGTTCCTACGATCGGACAATAGCCGGGCGATCTGTGCCGCAACCGAACACCGCGAACAGTGGCCGCTGCCCGCAGCGCCCTGGCTGATGTTGCAATCGTGGCATAAGCTGCTGTTCGCGCACTGGCCTGTCCCGGTGGATATGCTGCGCCCACACATCCCGCCCAGCCTGGCGATTGACACCTTCGACGGCGAGGCGTGGCTGGGGGTGGTGCCGTTTGAGATTCGCGGAATGCGGATGCGCGTACTACCGCCGCTGCCGGGCTTTAACGGCTTTCCCGAACTGAACGTGCGCACGTATGTGACGCATGAAGATAAGCCGGGTGTGTGGTTCTTCAGTCTGGATGCTGACCACGCGCTGGCGGTGATGGGGGCGCGGCTGTTTTTCAGGCTGCCCTACTTCAAGGCGAAAATGCGCGTACAGGCCGAGGGGGCGCAGGTGCGCTACGACAGCCAGCGCACGCACCCCGGCGCTGCGCCCGCTGTGTTTCGCGCCAGCTATCGCCCGGTATCGGAGATTTACTACAGCCAGCCGGGAACGCTGGATTACTGGCTGACGGAGCGTTATTATTTATATACCGCCGACAAGCACGGGCAGGTGTATCGCGGGCCGATACATCACCACCCGTGGCCGCTGCAACGCGCGGAGGCCGAGATTGAACAGGAGACGACTGCGGCATCACACGGGCTGCGCCTGCCCGATACACCGCCGCTGCTGCATTATGCTGACCTCAAAGACGTGCTGATATGGATGATCGAGCGG
>CAZJSU010000030.1:17961-25039 GCA_964548765.1 uncultured Anaerolineaceae bacterium | reverse complement strand
GCCGCTGCTGCATTATGCTGACCTCAAAGACGTGCTGATATGGATGATCGAGCGGGTATGATCCGCCGCCTTGAAGAAATTTCACTGACCGCGTGGCCTGCGCTGCAAACGCTGTATTATGACGGCTGGCTACTGCGCTTTGCCGATGGTTATACCCGCCGCGCCAATTCGGTCAACGCGGTTTACGACTCGACCCTGCCGCTGGATGAAAAGATCGCCCGTTGTGAGCAGCTTTATGCCGCGCGGGGGCTGCCGACGATCTTTAAGATGACGGAGGCGGTTCACCCGCACGACCTTGACGCAGTGCTGGAGGCGCGGGGTTACACGGCTGAAGCGCACACCAGCGTGCAGACGGTTGATCTGGCGCAGATGGAACTGCCCGCCGCACCACTGCTTTTTTCATCCACGCCAGACGAAGATTGGCTGGCTTTGTACTGCCGTCTGAATGAGGTTGACCCAGCGCGTATTCCGGTGATGCGCGCCATGCTGGGGAACATCGTCCCGGCGGCGGCGTATGCGCGGCTGGAACACGCGGGCGAGACAGCGGCGGTAGGGCTGGCGGTGGCTGATGGCGCTTACGTCGGCTTGTTCGATGTGGTGGTGGATGCGCGCTGGCGCGGGCGTGGGCTGGGGCGCGGGTTGGTTGCCGGGCTGCTGGCATGGGGGCAGGCGCAGGGCGCGCAAACCGCCTACCTTCAGGTGATGCTCAACAACGTGCCAGCGCAGCGCCTCTACGCAAACCTCGGCTTTCGGGAAGCGTACCGTTACTGGTATTGGGTACGCGCCTGATGGGGCTGTTCTTCGCGAAGTTAAAGAACCAACAGCATTTTTAAGTGATCTTGCTGAGGACTTCCTCAACTTCCAGCACGGTGACACCCGCAATGGTTTGCAAGCGTTGATAGGCCCACTGCAACGAGGCCCCCTGCTGTTTCATGGTTTCGATAGACTCCGGGCGTAAGCCTTGAGTTTCAGCACCTGCTTGCAGTGAAATAACCGTGCTGCCGAGCAGTTTGGTGTAGTTGATGACCTTGAAATAATCGAGATGCTCAACGGGATGCCCGGCAGCGTCCGTGTACGCGCTCAGGATGTGATCGTGCCAGTGTGGTTGACCATGATCGCCCATAATCATTAGCGTCCACGCGAGGTCGTACCGGTAGTCCGAGACGGCAATCTGCGACCAGTCAATCACCGACATGCGATCAGCATCATGCAGAAAAACATTGTTGGCGTGGAAATCCAGATGCACCACTGCAGGTCGGACAGTGACGGTGGAACGATGGTCTTCCAGCCAGTCCAGAACGGCGAAAAACCCCGGCACACCAAACCGGGTATAGGACTCGCGCCAATCTGTGTATAGATCATCCAGCACCGCTGATGGATTCGCGGTGTACCGGGCGGCGTGTTCGGTAAAAGGCTGCCAGTCCAGGCGGTGAAGCTGTGCCTGAAGGCGGCTGAACTGGTTGAGCAGGTGCACTTCGCGGTCGGCTGGCGACATACTCAGCGCGCCCCACAGCCCCTGACCATAGAGCTTTTCCATAATCACGAACGGTTTGCCCAGAATTGTGGTATCCGGCTCGTGCAGCAGCAGTTCCGGCACCGAATAGCCCGCCTGATGAAGCCGCTGAAGCCCCGCGCTTTCCCGCGCCGCTTTGATGTCGCCGTCCTGCCCCAGATACAGCCGCAGAATCAGGTCACGTGGTTTTTGCTGGTTTGCCGTGAGATGAAAAGCGTAGATGTCGCATTCCCAACCCCCATTGATAAGTTCAAGGTTGGAAACAACTGCTTCCGGATAACGGGAAAGAAAATACTGCTGCAAACGTTCCAATAGATTGTTTTGCATACGCCTACCGGGGAAACTTCTTATCCAAAACTGACGTTATTATATAATACTTGGGACGCGAAAGGTGCAGCCTATGCAAGCCGTTTTTGTGCCGGGGACAAGCGATGATCTGGAAACATTCCTGATTCTGATGCAGGAATTTTATGCTTATGACCAGCACGTATTCGAGGAAGCGAAAGCGCTCGGCGCGCTGGAAACGTTTCTCGCGGATGATACATGGGGCATTGCGTGGTTGGTCTATGTCGAAGGCGCGCTGGCGGGATACATGGTGCTGACCTTTGGCTACAGTCTGGAATTTGGCGGGCGTGATGCCTTTGTGGATGAGCTGTATCTGCGTGAAGCCTATCGCGGGCAGGGCATTGGCGGCCAAAGCATCGCGCACATGAAAGCCGCCTGCCGGGCGCGAGGCATCCGGGCGCTGCATCTGGAAGTGGAGCGAGAGAACACGGCGGCGCTGGCTTTTTATCGCAAAACGGGGTTTGTGGAGGACAACAGCACGTTTATGACATGCGCGCTGGCGTAAGGTGCGAAAATCGCACGGGTGACATAAGATAGAAAGGCGAAAGCGTCTTTAGCGGGAAGTCACACCTTTGAGTCGTACCTGGCGTTATACCCTCATCGCGCTCGGCATTATCACGATTGCGCTGCTGCTGACCGATATGAAGCTGATGGTGGAGCAGCGGCAGCCCGTCAACAGCGCGCTGCTGCCCACACTCGCGCCTACAGGAACCGCCCCCATAGTGCCGGCCAGCAGCCCGACCGCCGCCCTCTCGCCCACCCCGGCGCTGGATACGCAAAACGCGCTGACCCACACGGTGCAAACAGGCGAGACGCTCTACGGCATCGCGCAGCGCTACGGCATCACGACCGAAACGCTGGCCGCGCTCAACAGCGTGGCCGACCCCAGCCTCGTTTTTGTCGGGCAAACGCTGCTGATCCCGCAAACGGCGATCACGAGGATGCCAACGGCTGTTCCCACAGAGCCACCGCCCACTACCGAAGTCCCCACTATCGAGCAGCCCACCATGCTCCCCAGCGCGACCCCCACGCTGCTAACTGTAGCGCTAGCGGTGACTTATCCGCCGCCGCCGACCGCGCTCAACGGCCTGCCGATCGAAACGTTTGTCATCCTGCCGGAAGGGGTGCGCCAGAACATCCGCCAGATTTACGCCAACGGGCAGGCGCGCGGCAATAATCCACGTGCTTTTACGAAAATCGGCGACAGCATTATCGAGCATCCCTATTTTTTAGGGCGCTTTGATGGCGGCGATTACCATCTGGGCGAGTTCGGCTATTTGCAGCAGGTGATTGATTATTTTGCCGGCTCGTTTGGCAGGCCGAGCGTGGCGGTGCGGCGTGGCCTGCATTCGTGGTCGGTGCTTGACCCGATGTGGTCGGATAAAAACCTGTGCCAGCCGCGCGAGAGCGTGATGGCCTGCGAGCTGCGCCTGAGCCGGGCGAGCGTGGTCTTTATCCGGCTGGGGACAAACGATGTCGGCATCCCTGATGAATTTGACGAGAACATGCGCGGCATGGTGGCGTTTGCCATCGAAAACGGGGTGATCCCCGTCCTCGGCACAAAGGCGGATCGTCACGAGGGCAGCGACATCAACAACACGATTATCCGCCAGATCACGGCGGATTATCAGATACCGCTGTGGGATTTTGATCTGGTGGCGCAGACCATCCCCGGCAAGGGGTTAGAAGTGGATGGTGTGCATCTGACCGTGTACTATGCCCACGACTACACCTCGCCAGAGGCGTTCCGGCGCGGGCATGGGGTGCATAATCTATCGGCGCTGCTGATGCTGGACCGCATCTGGCGCGTGGTCAGCGGCGGTTAGGGCGCGCCGTCGCGCGTCCGTACTGGCAAGAACACCTGTCACCAGCGCCCACGCCGCCCACAGCGCCGCCCCTAATGGCAGCAGCCAGCCGCGCCAGAAGGGCGCATAGGTGAAGACGACGGTGCTATTGCCAGCAGGCACCGCGACCGCCCGGAACATCACGTCGGCGCGGTAGATGGCCGCTGGCTCGTCGTTCACCGTCGCCTGCCAGCCGGGATAGAACGCATCGGTCAGCAGCAGGTAGCCGGGCGCGTCGGCCTGCACTTCGACCGCGACACGCTCGGCGGCATAGTCGGTAATGCTGGCCTGCGCCGCGCTGTCTTCGGGCGCTGCCAGCGGCGGCAGGGCTTCCGAAGTATTCAGCACCACAGCCCGCGTGAGGTCAAACTCTGGCGACTGCATCATTTGCAGCGCGTCTTCCGTCCCCCAGTCATCGTCGGGCAGCAGGTGCGCGCGCTGGACGACAAAGGCGCGCGGCAGTACGCGCTGGTTCTCGTAGAGCTTGATGTCGCTGGAAAGCAGGCGCGACCAGCCCGCAGGGGTAAGCTGGACAAAATCGCCTGTGCGCGTGTCCACCAATGTGAGCGCGTGAATGAGCGCGGGCGACCCGGCGCTGAGGCTGATCTGCGTCGGGGTGATGGCCTGTGCCAACGTGTAGCGGGCGCGGGTGAAGCTCTCGACCTGCGCCCGCGCATCACGGGCTTCGGTCAGTGTGGTGGGCTGGCCTTCGGCGTGGGTGACGGTGACTTCTACCGCAGGCAGCAGGTGGTTGCTCACCTGATACAGCACGTCCAGCGCGTTGGCCTCGAACGCGGGCAGGGTGTCCAGCGTGTACACATCGCCCGCCGCCAGCGAGAGGGTGAACTGTGTGTCATAGGCCACGTCGTCATGCCACAGGTCATACACCTTGTCCGTCAGCAGATAGCGCGTGTTGGTCAGGTTGAGCCAGCGCACGTCCGGCAGGCACGCGCCGCGACATTCCGGCTTGGCGAGAATCTCACGCAGGCGGCCATCCACCGAGCGCAGGTTGCCGTTGGGCAGCAGCAGCGACGTAAACGCGGTGTAGTAAGCGGTGGGCAGCAGGCCGCCATCGAAGCCGTCAATGGTCGGGATGCTGTAAAGCAGCGGCAGGTTGGCGGCCAGCACTTCCTGCATTTTGGTGTTGACCAGCGCCAGCCGGATTTCCTGCTCGTTCAGGCCGTAGCGCTGGTAACGGTTTTCCAGCGTGGCCTTGTCGCCGGGGTCGAACAGCAGGGCGCTGATGCTGAGCAAGCGCCCCGGCGGGGTCTGCCCGTGCTGGTAGGCGTGTAACTGGTGCGTGGTGAAGCGCGGCAGGGCATAAGTGTCTGGCGTGACCAGCATATTCAGCGGCAGCACCGCCGAGGCCAGAAATAACTCCACCACCACGCCAACCGTCAGCAGCGGCAGGGCAGCACGCCGCCCGCGTTCCCATAAATACAGGCCGGCCAGCAGCACCACCAGCGCCGCGCCCCATGCCGCCCATGTGATGGCAGCGGGCAGCGCCGCGCCCGTGATCTCCTGCGGCGGCGCGTACACGGCCAGCAGGCTGCTTGCGGCCAGCCCCGCCGTAACGAGGATGACGACCGCGTACAGCCGCCACTGTCTGGTGGATGGCGCGTGGCGCAGCGCGTTGAAGCCCAGCGCGGCCAGCAGCGCCACCCCCAGCGCGAACAGCGCCAGCCAGCGCGCGGGAACGCGGAAGAAGTTAAAGCCGGGAAGCTCGGCCAGCAGCCAGTACAGCGGGTTAAACTCGCCAAACGCGAGGAACAGCCCGGCGACCGCCAGCACCAGCCAGGGCGCGCGGGGTGCCGCGTCGCTACGGCGGGTCATGAGGCCGACCAGCGCCAGCCCCAGCCCGATCACGCCCGCGTAAGCGATGTACTCGGCGAAGATGAGGCCGTCATAACCGGGCAGCAGCCCGCGCCCGGCCAGCGCGGGGTTAAACGAAAAAGCGGTTGCTTCGTTGGGGTTCAGCCCGCCGCGACGGTTGGAAACGCTGTTCAGCTCCAGCGTGGGGATAAGCTGTGGCGCGGCCAGCAGCAGGCCGACGAACGCGGCGGCGGCGAGGATCAACAGCGCGCGCAGCAGCGCCTTTATCCCGCCGCGCAGGGGCGACACGATGCCATAAAGCCCCAGCCCGACCAGCCCGATAAACACGGTTTGCGTGTGTCCGGTGAGGAATTGCAGCGCAATCACCGCCGCCAGCAGCGGGGTATAACGCGCGGGCTGGCGCAGCGCCTGATGATAGAGCAGGAACAGCCAGGGCAGCCACGCCAGCCCCTGCAACTGGTTAATCTGCTCGACGTGCGCGCTGACATAACCGCCCAGCCCGAACACCACCGCCGCGCCTAACGCGGGCAGTTCATCGCGCCAGCCGCGCACAGGCGGCAGCACGCCCCGCGCCAGCAGATAAGCCCCGGCCAGCGCCAGATAAACATGCAGCAGGATGCTGATACGCACGCCATCCGGCGGCGACAGCGGCGCAAGCGGCCAGTTGAGCGGGTAGAAGGTGCCTAGCTGCGAGTTCGCCAGCAGCGGCGCGCCCATGAACAGGTGGGGTGTCCATAACGGCAGTTCGCCTGCCAGCAGGGCGGCGTTCCGCGCGTGCCAGTACGGATAAAAATAAGCGTAGGTGTCGCCGCGCCCCAGAATGTGATCGCTAAAAGTCAACTGGTGGAAAAACAGCAGCGTCAGGCCAAACAGCGCCAGCAGCGGCCACCACCGAGTCATCAGCCGGGTGTGCAAGTGTTGGTGTCTCCAGTCGCCCATCGCGCGGGGGATAGTAGCACAAACCACCGTGCGTCACCATGCCGCTGTTTGACGGCGGGGGCGGCTGGCTCAAGGTTTAAATTTCGTTTGATTGGGTCAAAGGGTTGCATGAGAGTGGGTAAGCTGACCCATGCTGACCGTCATGAGCGCGTGTTATGCTAAACATTACAGTTTATATCCCTTTCGACTTCTCTAAAAACTACACACCATTCCGTTGACTAGAGAAATGACCTTAAGGAGATCATCCAGTCATTTACGGAGCGTCTGATGCCTTACAAACCGCCCAGTCTGGTTCTGCCCGCCCTTCTCGCGGCTCCAGAACGGCCTGATGAAACAGCGACACCTCAACCGGATTTGAGCCGCGCCGTATGTACGGCAGCCGCTGGTAAACGCTGAGAGGGATTATGCGACCAAACAGGCAGGTTTTAATCTGGGCTGGGCTGGGGATACTCATCATCGCCGGGCTGGTGGGGTTTACCTTCGCGGCCAACCAGCGGCAGACGCAGACAGGCATAGCCGTCAATATGCTGGAGCCTGTCTCTACCAGAGATGGCGCAGTAAACGGCGGGGCAGCCGAGACTGCTGAACCGGACGAAACAGCAGA
>CAZJSU010000030.1:0-17861 GCA_964548765.1 uncultured Anaerolineaceae bacterium | reverse complement strand
ATGGCGCAGTAAACGGCGGGGCAGCCGAGACTGCTGAACCGGACGAAACAGCAGAGGCCACCGAGGAAGCAGGCGAATTCCTGACGGTTGACGCGGAAAACCAGATGGTCACCCTTGCGGTCATTGCTTCCTATGACGGCACAAACGGCGGGCTGAACTTCAACGGTTACGCCAATGGAGAGGCCGCTTTTGTCGTGCCAGAAGGCTGGACAGTCGAAGTCCGGTACGACAATTTCAGCATCAGGCCGCACAGCGCCGGCGTGGTTTCGATGGAACTGGTGGACGAAAGCCAGATGCCGCCGGAACCCGCTTTTGAAGGGGCGATCACCGAGAATTTCATCAGCGGCCTGATCGGGCAGGAAGCGTTCAGCTTTACCGCCGATGAACAGGGGACATACGCGATTGTCTGTGGTGTGCCGGGACACGCTTCAAGCGGCCAATGGCTCGTGCTGGAAGTGGGCGCGCCGGATGTTGAACCCGCTTTCCAGACCAGCGATGAACCCTCGGCGTAAGGGGGAGACAGACATGCGACTTCAAGGACGAAAAAGCGGCATGGACAGGCTTTGGCATTCTGGCCGGGTCCTCGTGTTATGGCTGGGCGTGATCGTCAGCGTGAGCGCGTGCGCGGCGGCGGGCGGTCAGCACGGCGCGGCGATGCGGATCGAGCGCCCGCCTGTAGAAGGCGGCGATATCGAGGCCGGGCGACAGCTCCTCATGGATTACGGCTGTGGCGCGTGCCATGCCATCCCCGGCATCCCTGCCGCGCGGGCGCATGTCGGCCCGCCGCTGACCGACTGGTCACAGCGGCATTACATCGCGGGCAGCCTGCCCAATACGCTGGACAACTTAACCGCGTGGATTATGGACCCGCCCGCCTTTGAACCCGACACCGCCATGCCCTCATTGGGCGTTAGCGAAGAAGAAGCGCGGCACATGAGCGCCTATCTTTACACACTGGGACGTTAGGCCATGCCCCCGCCGGGCAGACGCGCCCCGGCAGGGGCATGGCACACTCGTGCGCCAGGTTGCAGACGAAAGTAAGAGGACGATGCATTTTATAACTGCAAGTGTCTTGTTACAGACAGACCCGCCGTCCACGCTCGACCCGCGCGGCCCGGCGGCGGCAAACATCGCTGAACTGTGGTGGATCATGTTCTTTCTGGGCGCGGCGATCTTCGTGCTGGTGCTTGCGCTGCTGGTGTACGGGCTGTTTGCCCCGCGCCAGCAGACGGCGGACGAGCGCAGCGGTAATCGCTGGATACTGGCGGGCGGCATCGCCATGCCAGCGGTGGTGCTGGCGGTGGTGTTCGGCTTTAGCATACGCAGCGCCGCGCTGACCGCCAGCGAAGCCGGGAGCGGGGCTTTCACCATAGAAGTCATCGGCAGACGGTGGTGGTGGGAGGTGAACTACCCGGAGCAAGGGGTCATCACCGCCAACGAAATCCACATCCCGGTGGGTGTCCCGGTGGAGATGCTGCTGCGAAGCGGCGACGTGATCCACAGCTTCTGGGTGCCACAGCTTCACGGCAAGATGGACTTAATTCCGGGGCGGGATAACACCCTCATCATACAGGCCGACGAACCCGGCATCTATCGCGGGGAATGCGCGGAATACTGCGGCCTGCAACACGCCAGAATGCACTTTATGGTCGTCGCGCAGAGCGCGGAGGACTTTGAAGCATGGGTGGCTGGTCAGCAGCAGCCCGCTGTCGCGGCGGCGGGCGAGGCCGTGCTGCACGGGCAGCAGGTGTTCATCGCTGCCGGGTGTGTTTACTGCCACACCATTCGCGGGCTGGACAGCGGCGATGTGGATCGCAGCGCGGTTGATCTGGGGCCAGACCTGACGCATCTGGCAAGCCGCATGACGATTGGCGCGGGCATGGTGGACAACAACCGGGGCAATCTCGGCGGGTGGGTTGTCAATCCGCACGGCATAAAACCCGGCGTGCTGATGCCTGCAACACTGCTGGCGGGCGAGGATTTGCAAGCCCTGCTGGACTATCTGGGATCGCTTGAGTAGGAGGCTCGTGTGGCGACAATTACCTCAAGGCAAGATAAGGACGCTCTGCGAAAGGTGTGGCAGCCGCCGCCCGGCCTTCTCGGCTTTTTCACCGCCGTTAACCATCGGACAGTGGGCATCCGCTACATTATCACCGGGCTTATATTTTTCGCGCTGGCGGGCATTGGCGGGCTGTTGATACGGATTCAACTGCTTTTTCCTGAAAATACATTTTTAAACCCCGACCTGTATAACCAGATTTTCACCATGCACGGCACCGCCATGATGTTTCTGTTTGCGGTGCCGATTATGGAAGGTGTAGGCATCTACTTAGTGCCGCTGATGATCGGCACGCGCGACATGGCGTTCCCGCGCCTGAACGCCTTCGGCTACTTCGTTTTTCTCATCTCCGGGGTGGTGCTGTGGGTCAGCCTGCTGCTTGGCTCTGCGCCGGATGGCGGCTGGTTCGCCTATACGCCGCTGACCGGGCCGCGTTACTCGCCGGGCATCGGCATAGATTTTTACGCGACGCTGCTCACGTTTCTGGAGATCGCCGCGCTGGTGGCGGCAGTAGAGCTGATCGTGACCATCCTCAAGTTTCGCGCGCCGGGCATGTCGTTTAACCGCATTCCGCTGTTCGTCTGGGCGATTCTGGTCATGTCGTTCATGATCGTCTTTGCCATGCCGTCGCTGATTACGGCCAGCACGCAGCTTGCGCTGGATCGGACGATGGGGACGCAGTTCTTTAACCCGGAGAACGGCGGCGACCCGCTGCTGTGGCAGCATCTTTTCTGGTTCTTTGGGCATCCTGAAGTCTACATTATCTTCGTGCCTGCGCTGGGGATGGTATCTACGGTGCTGCCGGCGTTCGTTCGCAGGCCGGTGGTCGGTTATGTCTATCTGGTGCTGTCGTTCGTGGCAATCGGCATCGTCAGCTTCGGGCTGTGGGTGCATCATATGTTCACCACCGGGCTGCCGATCCTCGGCCTGAGCTTTTTCACGATCGCCAGCATGATGATCGCCATCCCCAGCGGCATCCAGATTTTCTCATCGCTGGCGACGCTGCGGCTGGGCAGGCCGGTGTTCAAAACGCCGCTGCTGTATGTGCTGGGCTTTATCGTCAATTTTGTCATCGGCGGCATTACCGGGGTGATGGTGGCGGCGGTGCCGTTTGATGCTCAGGTGCATGACACCTACTTTGTGGTGGCGCATTTTCATTATGTGCTGATCGGCGGCGCGGTCTTTCCGCTGCTGGCCGGGCTGTATTACTGGTTCCCCAAGTTTACAGGCAGGATGCTGAACGAACGGCTGGGACGGTGGGGCTTCTGGCTGACGTTCATCGGCTTCAACGTCACGTTTTTCACCATGCATATCACCGGCTTTCTGGGGATGCCGCGCCGCGTTTACACCTATCTGCCCGATTTAGGCTGGGATGGGCTGAACGCGATTTCGACGGTGGGCGCGTTTGTGCTGGCAGCGGGCATCCTCGTGTTTCTGGCAGACCTCGTGATCGGCTTCCGGCGGGGGGCGCGCGCGGGCGATAACCCGTGGAACGCGGGGACGCTGGAATGGGCGACGACATCGCCCCCACAGCCTTACAACTTCGACCCGATTCCGGTGGTTCACAGCCGCTATCCGCTGTGGGACGCGGCGGAGGACAAGGTGGAAGCCTACGACTTCCCAACCCACCCGGAACGGCGCGAGGTGCTGGGGACGACGGTGCTGGACGCGAAGCCGGAGCAGCGCGTCATCCTGCCCGGCCCTACCATCATCCCGTTTTTCACGGCGCTGGCGACTGCCTTCACGTTTATCGCGCTCATGCTCAACATCGTGCTTGTGCCTGTCGGCGGGGTGCTGATCGCGCTGGCGGTCATCGCGTGGCACTGGCCCAGCGGGCGCAAGCGTGATACCGACTACATCAAAGCCGGACCGGAGGATGCCCTGCCTACCGATGCCATCATCAGCAGCCGGGGCGGGCGACCGCCGTACTGGTGGGGGATGCTGCTGCTGATCGCCATTGAGGCGGTGGTCTTTGGGGCGCTCATCGCCTCGTACTTCTACCTGCGCGCCGGGACGGACGAATGGCCGCCTGAGCTGGTGGGCAAGCCGGACTTGCTGCTACCGACGATCAACACCATTATCCTGCTGGCGAGCAGTGTGCCGATTTATCTGGCCGATCAGGGCATTCGCCGGGGCGACCAGCGACGGTTGAAGATGGGGCTGGTGGGCAGTTTTATTCTGGGCGCGCTGTTCGTCGTCATCAAGTTTATCGAGTACGGCAGCGTCAACTACGCCTACGGCTGGACGCGCACCGCGTACACTTCGATGATCTGGATGATTATCCTCTACCATACCGTGCATGTCATTACGCTGCTCATCAAGACGGCGGTGGTGGGGATATGGGCGTTTCGGGGGCAGTTTAACGAGGAGCGCAACGCCACGCTTCAGGTCAACGGCATGTACTGGCATTTTGTCGTGCTGGTGTGGCTGCCGCTGTACGCCACCATCTACCTTTCGCCATATCTTTTAGGATAGGGAGCGCAGGCTATGGAGCGCACTTTACCACGCGACGACTACGCCCCGGCAGGCGTGAAAAGCTGGCAGTTGTGGTTCAGCCTGGTGGCGGGGACGATTGTCTGGATGCTGCACCTGATGATCGTTTATCCGCTGACCTCGCTCACCTGTGAGTGGGGTTGGTTTCCCTTTATGGTGGGCGCGCTGTCTGGCTTGCAGGTGATCCAGCTTGTGGTCACGGTCATCGCTGCGGTTATTACGATCGTGGCGGGCTACTTCGCCTTTCAGAGTCGCCGTCGCCTGGGCAACGGCGGAATGCCCGATACCTCGCGCCATCGCTTCATGGCGTGGCTGGGGCTGGCGCTCAACATCATGTTTACGGCGCTGATTGTTATCTCGGTGATCCCGATCCTGACGCTGCCGCCATGTGGTTAAACACACGGCGCGGCTTCATCTGATGGAGGTGGCAGATGCGAAAAGTGTGGTTCGGCGGGCTGTTCATTATGCTGCTGCTGACAGCCTGCGCGGGCGAAACCTTCGATACCAGCTTTGTCCACCGGCCTGATGACCTCATCAGCCGGGGGGAGAACGTTTATCTGGAGAACTGTTCGCGCTGTCACAATCTGGATGGCGGTGGGCTGTCGCGCATCTTTCCCAATCTGGCGGGCAATCCACTGGTGACGCTGCACGACCCGATACCGGTCATCGAAACGGTGCTGAACGGGCAGGGGTCTATGCCGGGGTTCAAGAACTCGCTGACGGATGAAGAACTGGCGGCGGTCATCTCCTACATTCGTAACACATGGGGGAACGAGGCCTCGGTGGTGTTTCCTAAGCAAACTCGTTAATGATCCCGGAGGCATAAAACATGCGGATTATTGGAATCAGCCTGCTGTTGATGATGATTTTTACGGGCGTGGTACAGCCGCAAGACCTGCCGGTGATGCCGCCCGAAGTGGAGCAGGCGGCGGGGGAATGGCCGCTTGCCAACCGCGATTACGCCAACACACGCGCGGCGCTGGACGCGGACATCTCGGCGGAGAATGTGGACACGCTGGAGGTGGCGTGGGCGTTTGATATTCCCGGCGTGGGGGCGTGGGGCGGTGCCGCGACCACGCCGTTGATCGCCAGCGGGGTAGTTTATTTTCAGGATTTGGAGAGCAACGTTTTTGCGCTGGATTTTGAAAGCGGGGAGGTCATCTGGGAGACGATCTACAACCGCGCGGTACTCGGCCCCAACGGCCCCGGCATTGGTTATGGCAAGGTGTTTGTCAGCAGCGATATTGACAATTACGCCGCGCTGGACATCACCACAGGCGCGGAACTGTGGACGAAGAACATGGGCGGGCGGCCCACTGGCGCGTTCCAGCCCTACGCTTACGGCGGGCATGTCTACCTCACCACGCAGGCGGGCGTGGCGGGCGAGGGGGAGCAGAATTACGTCGGTTATGCCGGCGGCACCAGCGGCCACATCTACGCGGTGAACCCGGAAAACGGCGAGACGGTCTGGGAGTTCCAGACGGTGGAGGAAGGCTTCTGGGGCAACCCGGAGGTTAACAGCGGCGGCGGGGTGTGGTATCCGCCGGGCATTGATACGGACACGGGAGTCACCTATTGGGGCATAGGCAACCCTGCGCCGTTCCCCGGCACGGTGGATTACCCCAACGCGACCAGCCGCCCCGGCCCGAACCTCTATACCAATGCCATGCTGGCGCTGGACGGGCAGACGGGCGAGCTGCTGTGGTACAACCAGATCAAGCCGCATGACCTGTTTGACCTCGACTTTCACATCTCGCCGATTCTGGCGACGGTCGAGATTGACGGCGCAGAGCGCAAACTGGCGATTGGATCGGGCAAGCTGGGGCGTATTGTCGCCATTGACCGCGACACTGGGGAGACCGTCTGGAATACCGCTGTAGGGGTACACCAGAACGACGAGCTTCAGGAAATCCCCGCAGATGAACCCACGATTGTTTATCCGGGGCAGTTGGGCGGGGTCGAGAACCCGATGGCCTACGCCGACAATACGGTTTACGCGGTGGCGGTCAACCTCGGCACCCCGTTCACGGCCACCGGATGGGACGCGGAGGCCGGGCCGGATGCTGTCCCGCGCTCTGAGGGACGCATGGATCAGCGCGAAGGCACAAGCGACGTGCTGGCGCTGGATGCCAGCACGGGCGACATCATGTGGGAGACGACGCTGGATACCGTCAGCTTTGCGGGGACAACCGTCGTGAATGATCTGGTGTTTGTCGTCACGCTGGACGGCATCATCTACGCCCTTACGCGCGAGGACGGCGAGATCGTGTGGGAGTATGCCGCGCCCGGTGGGACAAACGCGCTGCCCGCTGTGGCGGGGGATACCATCATCTTCCCGATCGGCATCGGCAGTAACCCGGTGCTGCTGGCGCTGCGGCTGGCAGGGGAAGGGGCAGTACCAACGCCAGAACAGCAGCGCACCCCTGTGCCGGAGGAAACCGGCAATTAAAGCGCGGTTTCTGTAAACCTGTTGCGCTTTGCTCGTGGCTATACTAAAGTTACGGGCAGACTGTGAAGGTTATTGCGACTGCCTGAAAGCCGGGGTGGGGCCGCCCTCCATACATGAAGCCGATGAAGAAAGCCATCCTGCTCCTTTGCCTATGCCTTTTTAGCGCGTGCAGTACAGGGGATAGCGCCCCGCTTCCCACGCTGGCCGTGCTGCCCACTCTGCCGCTACAGGATACCGCCGGGCTGCTCGACTTCTGGCAGGCGGTAAACGGCACGCTGAGTTCGCCGGAGCAGGTCGCGCGCTGGCACTTCAGCGGGCAGGCGGGCGATGCCATCCGCCTGCGGGCGCTGGGGCCGGTCAACCTGACGCTGATGCAGGCGGGCGTGGCGCTGGCCGAGGCGGGGGATATGCTGGAGGCGACGCTGCCGGATGCCGGGCTGTACGAAGTGCATGTGCGGCTGCAAAGCGGCGATTCTGGCAGTTATGAACTCGGCCTCGGTTATACCGACCGCCCCAACCCGGCCAGCTTCACCGCGACCCCGCCGCCGCAGACCGTCGGCGTGCCGACCCCCACGCCGCCCTTCGCTGATCTGGGCGTGTTCGTGGGGGCGCTCAACGATGGCGACAGCCTCGCCGGGGTTTTCGACACAGCCAATGCACAGCATGTCTACACCTTCGAGGGACAGCGCGGCCAGTATGTCAGCGTCGGCCTGTCGCCCGTGTCGAGCGAGGTAGACCCCCGACTGACGCTGTACAGCCCGGCGGGCGAGGCGCTGGCGCTGGACGATAACAGCGGCGGCGACCGTGCCGCGCTGCTGCGTAACATCCCCCTGCGCGAGGACGGCCTGTACAGCGTGCAGGCATCCGGCGGCGGCTTTACGGGCGCGTACCAGATCACGCTGGCGCGGGACAGCGCGCCACAGCCGATTACCCCGACGATCATCACCCAACCGACACTTGCGCCGCTGGATGTGCGGCTGGCCGCGACCCCCGCGCCCGTCCCCGCCGAGTCACGCTTGCAGGATCACGTGCCTGTGATCGGCAGCATCAACCGCCCCGGCCTGATCCAGCGCTATTTCTTCACCGCCGCGCCGGGCGACTTTGTGACTGTCGGCGCGCGGGCGCTGGAGCCGGAGACGCTGCGGATGGTGGTGGACATCATCAACCCGGCGGGCGAACTGCTGCGCTCGGCGACGGTAGAGGCTTCGGAAAACGGCGACGAAGCGCTGGTGGCGCTGCTGCCGATCACTGAGGAAGATGCTTACACGGTGCTGGTGACAGCGGAAGACGGCGGCACAGGCGAGTTCCTGCTGTCCTATGGGACAGGCATCTCGCGCGAGAGCGTCCAGCGCGGGCAGGCCGAGGCCGACACGCCCTACCAGAGCGTCCTCAGCCGCCGCGCGGTGCGCGATGTATGGCTGGCGCAGCTTTACGAGGGCGACGTGATTACCGCGACGGTCAGCCCGCTGAACAACGCGCTTGACCCGGTGCTGGAACTGGCCGCGCCGGATGGTGAGGTGATCGCGCAGGACGACAACAGCGGCGGCTACCCGAACCCGCTGCTGCGCGAAGTGCGTATCCCGGCTTCCGGCGTGTACGAACTGCGGGTGAGCGCGGCCAATGCCGACAGCATCGGCCCGTACCGGCTGGTCTGGCGCTATGTCACCACCGCGCCCACCCCTACGCCCGCGCCGCCGAGTTATCCGCTGATGTCTGTGAGTGACGCTGTGGCCGAAGGGGATTATCGCTTTTACCCGTTGCAGGCGCAGGCCGGACAGCGGTTACGGGTGCAGGTGATCGCGCTGCCCGGCAGCGGCCTCGACCCGGTGGCGGTGCTGCTGGACGCGGCGGGCAACGAGATCGCGCATGGCGACGACAGCGACACCGACCTCAACCCGCGCTTTACGGTGGACATCCCCGCCGACGGCACGTATAGCGTGCGCGTCAACGGCTATCTCAGCGGCGGCGCGTTTGAGCTGCTGGTCGAGGTGCTGCCCTGAGAGCGCCCCAACCAGCCACGAAGCGCGTCACGCATTCTGCATGACCAGCCCGATCAGCGTCGTCATGGCGAAGAAGGCCACGATCAGCGCGACGAAGGGCGACCCGGTGACCGCGCCCGCCAGCATCGGCAGGCCAAAGCTGAGGCCAGTCGTCAGCAGGCGGGTTTGCAGCACGCGCGGCGTGGTCGCGGCATGAGCGCCGCACAGCGCCAGCAGCAGCGCCAGCATGGGGATGAACATGATCCCTATCCCGGCGATGCTGGGGTCGAAGCCTTGCAGCATCCACACCGCCAGCGCCCCGATGACGACCGCGATATAGGGCATGATGATGTCGGCCAGCAGCAGTTGGAAGCCGTTGAAGGGCAGGAACTGCCGCAGGAAGCGTTCTTCCACGTCAATGCGAAAGACATACAGCAGGCCGACAGGCGGCGCGAGGCCAACGACCAGCAGCCAGCCGATCCACAACTGCACCGGAAGCTGCCCGACGATAATCCACACGCCCGCCTGCGCGATGGCCGCGCCCCATACCACGCTGAAAACCAGCATGAACGGATGGCGCAGGTAAGACAGCGCCGCGCGGGTGGCGAGCGTTTGCCAGCCATAGACGCGCGGCAGCCGCAGGAACGGCTTACGCCCGGCCTGCGCGCTCTGGATGCGGATACGCATTTGCAGGTCGGGGTTGCGCCACGCCAGAATGCCGAGCTTCTGGATGCGCGCGTAGAGCAGGCTTTCGTCTATCACGTGAATCATGTTGACGGCGCGGCTGTACCAGACCAGCGCGGCCACCAGCGCCACGCACAGGCCGACCAGCAGCGGCCACAACCACGCAGGCGGCGCGTTATAAACCACCAGCAGCGCCGCCCGCCCCGGCCACAGCACCGCGTCCGGCGCGAAATAGGCCAGCGCCAGCAGCACCAGCAGCGGCACAGCCCAGAGATAGCGGAAGCGGCGCAGCGCGGGGTTGACCAGACGCAGCACGCCCAACAGCCACGCCAGCCCCCATGTCAGCAGCGCCAGCGGCAGCATGACCGCGATGGCGCGCAGCGTCACCGTCGCATCGGCGGTGTCTGTCAGCGGGGCGACGACCAGCACCGCGAACAGCGCGAAGACCACGCCCAGCAGCAGCCAGCGCCCCAGCACCTGCCGCGCGAAGCCGATGATGACGGGCGCGGTGCGTGACAGCGGCGACCCGGCGACATACGCCATATCGGCAAACGACAGCTTCAGCGGGGTGCTGCGCAGCGCCGTGACCAGCACGTAGAGTTGCAGGATAAACAGGAAAATCGGGAACAGGTTCAGCAGGTCAATCAGCGTGGCCGGGCTGTCATTCGCCAGCAGATTGCCCATGCCAGCGGCCATGTCGAAGCTCCACGCCCACATGGCAAAGACCCAGAATACGCCGATGCCGAGCAGGTAGACCACGTACATCTGTTGCAGGAACGAGCCTTCGCCCGGCTGGTACCCCAGCACGCGCAGCCAGTACACCGCGTCGTCCTTGAACTGCCGCCAGCGCAGCCCGGACAGGATTCGCATGTCACGCACCATGCGGCACTTTGTCCTTTCGGGCGCGGATGGCAGCCCGCAGCAGCGCGTCCAGCGTCAGCGTGCCGTCCACTGCCAGCCTGTCGCGCAGGTTGGCCGGGCTGCCGCTGGCGATGATCTCGCCCTGTTCCATCACGAGGTAAATATCGGGGTGGGCTTCCTGTGGCAGTTGGTGGCTGCTGAGCAGGATGGTCATGCCGTCGTTGCGGTGACGGTTCAGCTCTTCCCACAGGTCATCGGCGGAAACCGGGTCGAGCGGGCCAAGCGGCTCGTCCATCAGCAGAATCTTAGGCTCGACCAGCAGCGCCATGCACAGCGCCAGCTTGTAGCGCATCCCGCGCGAGAAGGCAAAGGGGAAGGCATCGCGGTTGTTGAGCAGGCCGTAACGGCTGAGCAGGTCTTCGGCCTCGTCCTCCCAGTTGTCCCAGCCGTGCGCCTGCGCCACGAACTGCATGTGTTCCCACGCGGTCAGCTCGTCGTAGAACGGCGGCGTGTCTGGCAGTAGAATCACGTTCTCGCGCACGAACTGTTCGTTTTTGGCGACGGACTGCCCCAGAATACGCACCTCGCCGTTGGTGATCTCCGTCCAGCCCGCGATGCAGCGCAGCAGCGTGGACTTGCCCGCGCCGTTGCGCCCCACCAGCGCGATCATCTGCCCCGGCTCGGCGGTCAGCGACACCCCGCTCAACGCCTGAAACGAGCCGTATTTATACGAAACATCTTCCACCACCAGCAGCGGCTCACCTGGCCCCGCATCTGGCGCTCGATCATCACTCATGAAAAGTTCCTGTTCGCTCTGGTTGTATACGGCGGGTTATTGTACACGTCGCCAAAGGCATTGGCGATAAGAGGTTTTGGCCGCCGCGCAATTGGCGACCTGACAGATAACAAAATAACCATTGTTTATTAATTGTTTTTGTTCTTTAAATAAACGAAAAATTTATTAATTATCGTAACCTTCATGGAATCTGGTAGGAATTCAGACCTATAATATCATTAGTTTGAAGTTTGTAACGTTTCTGAAACATCAAACAAATGATTCTAAAAGTAGGGTATGCAGAAGGCAGCCTTCGACAGGCTGCGGGTCAGGCACAGGATGCAGCTTTTTATCAGTTACGCGCGGGTAGATAAATACTACTGCTCACAGATTGTGGACATGCTGGACGTTCACGATGTCTGGTACGATAACCGCCTCCATGCAGGCCAGCAGTGGTGGGAAGAGATTCAGCGCCAGTTGGAATGGTGCGAAGGGTTGATTTACCTGCTCTCTCCCGATTCAGTCAGTTCGCAATACTGCCAGATGGAACTCAACATCGCGCAGACGCTCGGCAAGCACATCTTCCCGGTGCTGATTCAGGCGCGTACCGAAATCCCGGAGTCGTTGCAGCACATCCAGTACGCCGACCTCAGCAAAGGGCTGACGACTGAGTCGGTCAAATCGCTGCTGAACTCGATTTACATCGCCGAGCGCATGGGCAAGACCGCGCGCGCCCCGTCGCTGATCGGGCGGGTGAAAGCCCCGGCGACGGTGGCGGTTCCGGCGATGGCTGGCGGCCACGATGACGTGGACAGCATCATGGGCCAGGTGGCCGACGCGCTGGATACCGAACAGTTTGATCAGGCGGTATTCCTGCTCAAGCAGCTTCTTTCCAGCGACGACACGCCGCAGTTTATTGATCTTAACGGCCTGTTGCAAGAGGCCGAGTCCGCGCTGGAATGGCAGGCTTACTACAAAGAGGCCGAGCGCGAGTATCGCCCGATTGTGGCGCTCATCAAGCGGGAGCGCACCCGCGCGGCAGGCATTCGCGCTTTTCAGGCGTTTCATCTCAAATTCCCCGATTACGACCCGGAAAACCTGGCGGGCTACTGCGTCACCCGGCCACTGGAAGACCCGCAATGGTGCAGCATCTCGGCAGGCACGGTCAGAATCCAGCGCGAGGGGTGCGACGAGACCTGCACGGTGAAGGCCTTCTACATCGGCAAGTACCCGGTCACGAACGCGCAGTATCAGGAATTTATCCATGCCCCGGATGGCTACGCTCATGAATGCTGGTGGGATTACTCGCTGCACGCGGCAGAATGGCGCGCACAGAACCCACAGCCCTACGCGATTGATGAGAGCAAGCTCAAGCATCCGTGTGTCAACGTCTCGTGGTACGACGCGCTGGCTTACTGCGCCTGGCTCAGCCATCGCACCGGGCAGGTGATTACCCTGCCTACCGAGGAGCAGTGGCAGCGCGCCGCGCAGGGGGATGATAGCCGCATCTTCCCATGGGGCGATCACTTCGACCCGCAGTATTCCAACACCAAGGAAAGCGGCATCAAGCAGACCACGCCGGTGGATCAATACCCGGAGGGTGCCAGCCCGTTTGGGGTTTACGACATGGCCGGGAATGCGTGGGAGTGGTGCCTCAACAACGACATGGACGGCAAACACATTGACCTGACCAACGAGCGCAGCCGCGTGATTAAAGGCGGCGCGTTCTTCAGCACCTACCGCCGCGCGGCCTGCGGCTTTCATTTCGCGCTTGACCCCAAGTGCCATTACGATTCCATCGGTTTTCGCGTCGTCTGCCTTGCCTAGCGGCCTGCGCTAACCTGTATTGATCTTCGTTTTGCCGTCCTTGTGCAGTATGATAGGCGCAGCTAACAAAGGACGAATCATTGATGACGATTACCATTGTCGGCCTGGGACCGGGCGAAACAGACGACCTCTCGCGCAAAGCCTTTCGCACGCTCAAACAGGCGCATCACGTTTACCTGCGTACCGCGCAGCACGGTTGTGTCGAGTGCCTGCCGCAGAACGACATCACCTACCACAGTTTTGACCACCTTTACGAAGCCCATGACGACTTTGAGCAGGTGTACACGGCGATTGTCGAGACGCTGATGCAGGCGGCACAGGCTGGTGATGTGGTTTACGCTGTCCCCGGCGACCCGCTCGTGGGCGAATCCACCACGACGCGCCTGCTGGAAGCAGCGAAAGCGGCGAACATCCCGGTTGCGATCGTCAACGGCATCAGCTTTGTCGAGCCGACGCTGGCGCTGCTGGGTGTGGATGCGCTCGACGGTCTGCAAATCCTCGACGGCATCAGCGTGGGCGCGATGCATCACCCGCCGATCAACCCCGATACGCCCGCGCTGCTGGGGCAGGTCTACAGCACGGCGCTGGCTTCCGAGATCAAGCTGACGCTGATGAACCAGTATCCCGATGATTTTGAGGTCGTGCTGATTCACGCCGCTGGCACGTCCGACGCTGTCACCGAGCGCCTGCCGCTGCATGAGATTGACCACAGCCCGCACATCGGCCACATGACCGCGCTGTATGTCCCGGCGCTGGGAGGGATGTCCAGCTTTGAGCAGTTTCAGGAGATCATTGCCCACCTGCGCGCGCCGGAGGGCTGCCCATGGGACAGGGAGCAGACGCACGACTCGCTGCGGCGCTTCCTCATCGAAGAAGCGCATGAAGTGCTGGAAGCGATTGAGCGCGACGACCCGCAGGCGCTGGCCGAAGAACTGGGCGACCTGCTGCTTCAAATTGTGCTGCATACGCAAATTGCCATTGATGACGGCGAATTCTACATGAGCGACGTGCTGCGCCACGTCAACGCCAAGATGATCCGCCGCCACCCGCATGTGTGGGGGACGACGGAGGTAGCGGGCAACCCGCAGCAGGTGGTCGCCAACTGGGAGGCGCTGAAGCGGCAGGAGAAGGCCGACGCGGGCAAAAGCGACGAGTCGCTGCTGGACAGCATCCCCAAGGGGCTGCCCGCGCTGCTGCAATCCTTTCAGTATCAGGCGCGCGCGGCCAAAGTCGGCTTCGACTGGCCACAGGTGGCGGAGGTGATCGCCAAAGTGCGCGAGGAGATGGACGAGGTGCAGGCCGCGACCACTGACGACGAGCGCGCGGAGGAATTGGGCGATCTGCTGTTCGTCGTGGTCAACTGGGCGCGCTGGCTGGATGTCGAACCAGAGACCGCGCTGCGCCGTGCCAACGCCAAGTTTTACCGCCGCTTCCGCTATATCGAGCAGCAGGTCGCCGCGCAGGGCAAGGCCATGACCGATTACACGCTGGCCGAACTGGACGCGCTGTGGGACGAGGCCAAAGCGGGGGAGAAGGGTTAAAATCGCAGCGATCTTTCTAAACTGTCGGACTCAATCCCACAACTGTTGGTGGCGATTCACTCCTATAGGGGCATGTCCTAGGCGATTCATCAGTGATGACCACAGATGATGCTCTTGGTAAGCGCGGCTATCGAGAGCATCACCCATCATAGACGTTAGGTCATGATTCATACTCTCCATTTTGCCCATTGAAAGCGTTACGCTCCTGTTATAGTATCGTTTGCGTTCAATAACGGTACAGGAATAAATAGTGATGCCCAAAGATTGGTTTGACTGCGCCTATCTGCGGCAGGGCAGCCCACGCCAGCAGGCCGCGTATGCCGCCCTGGAAGACCTGAAGGTCTTTACGCACCTTCATCCTTACTCTCCGGTGCTGACCGGGACGATTCCCCTCGATATTGAAACTGAACACAGCGACTTAGATATTATTTGCGAAGCGCCCGACCTGCCCACTTTTGAAGGACATTTAAATACAATTTTTGGGCATTACGAGCGCTTCGGCTGTAAGCAGGCCGTCCACAGCCGCCACCCCTCGGTGGTCGCGCAGTTCCATCATGCCGGCTTTGTGATCGAAATCTTCGGCCAACCGCAGCCCGTCACCCGGCAGAACGCCTACCGTCACATGCTGGTCGAGGCGCGTCTGCTGGCGATTGGCGGGGACGCGGCGCGCCGGGCGATTCGCCAGATGAAGCAGAACGGCATCAAGACCGAAGCGGCCTTCGCCACGTACTTCTGCCTCGAAGGCGACCCCTATCAGGTGCTGCTGGAACTGGGGATGCTCAACAACTACGAACTGCGCGCGCTGCTGGCCCGACGGCGCTATGAGTGACTGCGTTTTCTGCGACATCATCCGCCGGGAGGCCGAGGCCAGCTACGTCTATGAAGACGACGCAACCCTCGCGTTTATGGACTTGCGCCAGGCGAATCCCGGTCATGTGCTGATCGTACCGAAAAAGCATATCGCCTCACTTTACGAGCTTGACCCGGAGACGGCAGCCCGCCTGTTCCAGAGCGCGGTGCGCGTCTCGCAGGCGGTGATGCGCGTTTTCAAGCCGGAAGGGCTGAACCTGTGGCAGTCTAACGGCGAGGTCGCCGGGCAGGAAATTTTCCACGTGCATCTGCATTTGCAGCCGCGTTTCGCGGGCGATGGCCTGTTCAACATCTACCCGGTGCATCCGCCCATCACCGCGCGGGAATCCCTCGACCAACTGGCCGCGAGGCTGCGGCAGGCGCTTTGACATGGCGCGTGGCCGACTCGCGCTGCTAACCGCCTGCCTGCTATTGGGTGCTGCGCTGCGTATCGGCGGGCTGGCAGAGATGCGCGACCTGCTCGATTACGACGAAGCCTACTACGGGCTGGACGCGCTCTCGCTGCTGCATCAGCCGCGCCTGACTCCCTTTTTTGATGCCAACAATGGGCGTGAAAGCCTGTGGATGTACCTGCTGGCACCAGCCATCGCCATCTTTGAAGCACGGCCTTTCGCGCTGCGGCTGGTCGCCGTATTCGCGGGTATCCTGACGCTGGCCGCGGTTCATGCACTGGCGCGGGAACTGCTGGGCAGGCGGGCGGCGCTGTGGGCTGTGGGATCGCTGGCCGTGCTGTACTGGCATGTACACCTCAGCCATCTGGCGTTTCGGGTGCTGCTGTGGCCGTTCATCGGCGCGCTGGCGTTTGCGCTGCTGCTGCGGGCGCGCCGCACCGGGGAAACCGTTCACTGGCTGCTGGCAGGCATCGCTGTCGGCTTGCTGCTTTACACCTACTTCGGCGCGCGTTTATGGTTCGGGCTGGCCCTGCTGCTGCAAGCCGGGTGGTTCATTCGTGAAGCACGTTTGCGACGCGGTATCGCGCTTTCAATTGTGGTGACGCTGCTGATCGCGCTTCCGCTGGCGTTCTACACGCTGGCTCATCCCGATGCGGCGCTGGGGCGTGTGGGCGATCAGGCCGCGCTGACGGCGGAGGCGATTGGCGAGAACCTGCGCCTGTGGCTGGGCGCGTGGCTGCATCAGGGTTCGACCTATGCCTTCCATAATCCGCTTGGCCGACCCATTCTTGATCTGCCGCTGGCGATATTGTTTGGTGCCGGGCTGGTCGTGCTGGCGCTGTGGAAGCAGCGTACCGGGCTGTTCATCGCTGCGCTGGGGCTGGCGGCGGTGCTGCCCTCGCTGCTGAGCGTGGACGCGCCGCACTTCCTGCGCGCTGCTGGGCTGGCAATCCCTGTTGTGCTGGTGATCGGCGCAGCCGCACGGCTGCAACCGCCAACTATGAGCCGCGTCCGGGTGGTTCTGCCTGCGCTGGTGGTGTGGGCGGCGCTGAATACTGCCACTGACTTTCAGGCATGGGTGCGTGGGTTTGAGTTCCCCGGCGGGGCAGCACCCAAGCTGGCGCACACTAACGCACTGGTCGCAGCGCTGGAAGCTGACCGCGCCACGCCGCTGTATCTGTACAACGTCACGCCAGATGACCCGGTGCTGCGCTTCATGCTGGCGCGTTTTGACCCTGCGCCGCTGCCATTGTTCAGCTTTCCGGCCTGCACCGCTGGCCCGGTGGGCGCGTTCCGTTATCTCGCGCCGCTGGATTATAAGCCGCATTCCGACGACCCCGCTGCACAGTGGGCGCAGCCCCGTTTGCTGCTGCGCGATACGTCCGGCATGGCCGCCGAGTTTGGTTACAGCGTGTACCGCGCCTCATTTCCTAACGCAGCGCCCGTTACGCTCACTGATATGATGCGTGTTGAGGCGCTCGCCGCGCTGCCTGAGCAAGCACAGCCGGGGCAGACGCTCGACTTCCCGCTGCGATTCGTGCCGCTGCAACCCCTCGCGCAGTCCTACACGCTGTTCGTCCACCTGCTGCGTGAGGATGCGCTGGTCGCGCAGGCTGACACGCCCCTCTGCCCGGATTACCCGCCGACGGAATGGCAAGTCGGGCAGGCGATCACGCAGAGGTTCACGCTTCCGCTGCCTCCCGACCTGCCTACAGGCAACTATGCCCTGATGCTCGGCCTGTATGACAGCGGGACGCTGGCGCGACTGGGCGATGCCACGCCGCTCACGACGCTGCGTATTGAAGGTTAGCGCGCTCATTGGTGTTTTGTACCGCCAAGACGCAGAGGTTATAAGAGATTTTGGGCGAAGCTGCCGCCCGTTTTGCAGGCGGCGGCTTCTAACGGCCAAGCGTCAGGCTTCCGTAGGGCAG
>CAZJSU010000029.1:0-45628 GCA_964548765.1 uncultured Anaerolineaceae bacterium | reverse complement strand
TCCGGCTGATCCTGATGCCTGTATGGGTTGCCACGCTGATCGAGGAAGATGGCGATCTGCGAACCGCGCTGGTCAATGGGCAGACCGGGCGGGTCGCGCTCGGCAAGGCACAGAAGCCGGCGCTGTAGCTATGATTAAGGAGGCTTTTAAATACGATGCAGACTTTTGGAGTCATGATTAGCAGCACGACGTATGATTTACCAGAACACCGCAAACGGGCTATGGATGCCGTAAGCCGCTGTTCCATGCTGCCACTGGTTATGGAAACACTCGGCACAACAGGGCGTGATCCGATTATGGACTCGCTGAGTCTGGTGAATCAGGCGGAAATCTATGTCCTTATTCTGGGCCGCCGATATGGTTATGTGCCACAGGATAGTACACGAAACCCCGACCAGATTTCGATCACGGAAATGGAATATCGTCGTGCAGTCGAGCGTAAGATGCCTATTCTCGTCTTCGTGATGCATCCTGATCATAAGGTGGAGCAAACCCGCCAGCAGACCGAGGAGGCAGAACCAGAGGATAAACGTAAAAAGTTAGCGGCGCTTCGGGATGAGGTGATGACCAGGTACACAGTAGGCCAGTTCCAATCCCCCGAAGAACTTGCCTTGCTGCTGATTCAGACGCTCAATCAGCCACATATTCGGACACTGCAACCCGAAGTCGTGAAGTCTGCCCCAAGGCTGCCTGTACCGCCCAATCTGCTTGCCATACCACCTTATACAAGTAACCGTTTTGTGGGTCGCCAACAGGAAAAGCAGCAGCTTGATAAATGGGCACGAGATTTAGACTGCCCGGTGATGGTCTTACAGGCTATCGGCGGGCAGGGTAAGAGTGCGCTGGCATGGGACTGGATGCAAACCCAGACCGCAAAAGCCTTCTCTGGCATCATCTGGTGGAATTTTGATAAGGACAGTGCTTATCACCCAGATAGCAAACAGATTCACACTTTTGTCCGTTATGCTGTGGCCTACATCACACAATGCGACCCGGATGAACTTAAGGAAATACCAGAAAGACACCTGCTTGAACAATTGACCGCCCTGCTTCAGCGTGAACCCTATCTTTTAATTCTGGATGGGCTGGAGCGGCTGCTGGTAGCCTATAACCGCCTTGACCCTAACCATGTCCCCGACGAAAGCGTCAAGGACGACGAAGTTCTGCGTGATTGTATCAACCCACAGGACTTTATGTTTCTGCGCCAGCTTATCCACTGCCAGCCCTCTAAGGTGTTGATTGGCACCCGGTTACTACCTGCCGCGCTGGAGGACAGCATTGGGGAGCTGCTGCAGGGTGTGAGGATGATTCGGCTCGGTGGTTTGAAGCCAGAAGACGGGCGCAATCTGATGGGCGCACTGGGAGTACGTTTCTCAGACAAGGACCTGCTGGACGAATTTATGGCCCGTTTCGATTATCACGGGCTTATGCTCAGGCTGGCGGCAGGCCATATCGCCCAGTACCGCCCAGCGCCGGGCAATTTTAACGCCTGGCACCAGACACAGGCCGTAAAGCTCTGGGAGAAAGACATCGCAAAGGCACGCACTGAGCTTTTGGATTTTGCCATAAAGGGTATGACCGAGGAGAAACAGCGCTTTCTGGAGAATATTTCCGCCTTTCGCGGGACGATGACTTACGCCATGATTGCCCCTTTTAACCCCTATCTCCCACCCATGCCCCCGCTGCCTACCCTCCCTGTCCTGCCAGTGCCGCGTGTCAACCCATTCTGCACAGATGCAAATGACCATCCCACGCCCGCGCCCACCGAAGAACTGCTGCGCCAACGGCGGCTGGTTTTACAGGATCGTGCCAATACACTGAAGCAGCACCGCAGCGAACACGAATCATCTGAAGCGTGGGTCGAAGCGCAGGGTCAGTTCGACATCCTGCTCCGTGATCTGGAGGATCGTGGGCTTCTGGAATGGAATCGTGATGATGGGACGTATGACCTGCACCCGATGGTGCGTTCCTTCGCTCACGATCAATTAGAGGGAGAACGTCGCCATGAAGTGTTTGTTAGAATGCGTGATCATCTTGGAGCATTAACTTTATCGAAATCAAATGATATAAAAGACCGCATACAGTTACACAACGCAATTGAGTATTACTATTCACTGATCAATACGGGGGAAATCAAGCAGGCCGCCGCGCTGTTTAATATCAGGCTTCAGAAGGCGCTGCTTAACCAGTTTGATGATTATCCCACCATATTGCAACTGCTGCGCCCTTTAGTAGAAGACCACATGGCTGAACTGGACGAGAAAGCGCGCAGCACGGTCCTGCACTATTACGCCCTGGCACTGGAAGGCACAGGGCAAATAGAAGCATCCGCAAACCATATGAGCAGCAAATTTTTGCTGAACATCAAGACCAACAACCACAGCGATCTGGTGACTTCACTGGTGGTTTATGCTCGTAACAGCCACTTTCAAAATCGGCTGGCCGAGGCGGAGCGAATTTTAAGTATTGCTGAGGAAATGGCCCTCGCCTCGCAGTCTAACCGACAGTTAGCTTGGGTTCATGAATACCAGTTCATGCTGAAGATGACTATGGGCGATATAGATGCTGCGCGCCAGATCGAACATGATATTGTGCTGGAACGGAAGCATCCAGATAACTACCTGATGGATCGCATGAATTTAATTACGACTGTGGCACAAGCAAGACTGGATTACAGGGAGTCGGCTGCTGACTTGCTTGCAGAGCTATCCAGTCTTCTGGAAACGCGCTGGCATTATGGCATGGCTCGGCGCTATCACACACTGATCGCGCAGCAAGCGATGCTTGATGGGAACCTACAGGCAGCAAGAGCCGCGTTTGTGCAGTCTATTCAGATGACCAACCTCGCGGCTCGTTCCAACGCGCTGAATCTGGCGCGCCTGTCGCGGGTATTACAGCTCAGCGGAGAGACTGCTACAGCGCAGCGCGGCATGTCACAGGCGCTTAAACACTGGTGCTACGACATTGATAAGCCCCAATTGTACCTGCTGGCCGCGCACTTCTACATGCAGGATGGACAGCGCGAGGCAGTAGCCAGTTTCGTTAAGAAAGCGCTGCATTACGCGGCAGCCGATGGCACACCCTATGTTCACCGCCGCGTTATAGATGAGGCCAGCGCACTTCTAAAAACGCTGGATATGCCACTTCCTCCCCTGCCTGCTTATGACCCTTCAAGCGCCCAGCCTATCCCTTACGAAGCTGAAATTACGGCACATCTGGAAAAGCTGCGTGAGAAAAGCGTTTTCACACAAAACGCCGACCTCGCGCCTACGCGCTTTGAGTGGTCACGCATCCTGTGGTTTCAGGTATGTGCTGTGTGTGAGTTCGGTGGGCTGAACAGTCAGACAGATGAGCGGGTACGTGGGCTGGCGCTGGAAATGCATGGCCTGAGTATGGTGCCTCATGATGTCATTCTCCATGTTTACGAAGACGATTCTACAGAGCCGGAGACACTGGAAACCGCCGTTAAGCAAATTACCCCAGATGAAGCGGTGCTGCTGCGCCGCCACAATGCCCTGCTGCCAGATATGGGAACCATTGTGCTGATCGCAGGCGAAGACGACGAAGGGCCTTATTATGCGTTTGTCTACTGTCTTGCAGAGGAGATTTTAGGCTTCGCGGCAGAGTGCCAGAATGATGAGCCATTTAAACTCTCGAAGTACTTCGTAAAACTGTTGTACGAGGACAGAGGTTTGTGTGTCTCGGCAAAGGATCGTGTCTCTATCGGTTCAGCCTATAAGATCAAGGGGGATGCTCTGGTAATCATCCACGCCTAATTCGATCTTAGTTGCAGTGTATGTAATGCCCTTTACAACAGGGCATTACAATTTTACTGCCTGCGCCGAAGCGGCCTACTCCTGCTGGTAGGTAAGATAGCCCAACGCCAGCACGATCACGGCGACGGCGAACCAGTACAGCGCGACGGTCGCGCTGGTCAGCTCAAAGCCGGCCACCCACTGCGGCAGCAGTTCGCTGAGGAAGCCGAACACGCCCACGCTGACCAGCAGAACCCCGGAAATGCGGTTCAGCAGCAGGTGGTGGCGCGTGAGCCAGCGCATGAACTGGCGCTGCACGGTCGCGGCCAACAGCGGCAGCAGCACCAGCGGCCAGCCAAAGCCGACCCCAAAGACGATGAAATAGGCGATGCCGTCCAGCAGCGCGCCCGCGTCGCCCGCGCCAGTGGCGAAAGCCGCCACGATGACCGGCCCGGTGCAGGGCAGGGTCATCGGCCCGAAGAGCAGGCCGTAAACGTAGGCGGTCAGGTAAGGGTTACGCAGCAGCGGCGCTTGCGCGGTCTGGAGCTTCGCAAACGGATTGCGCCCGGCCAGCAGCAGCGCCCCAAGCACGATCACCGTGCCGTAAATGAACGGCAGCAGGATGCTCAGCACATCGCCAGAAAACGCCTGCGTCACATGCAGCAGCAGGCCAATGGCAATCATCATACTCAGGATGCCCGCCAGCACCAGCACGCCCATCAGGCCAGTCGCGGCGCGGGAATGCCGATTGCCAGCGCTGCCCGCCAGGAAGGCGATCAAACCGGGGTAGAGCGGCAGCATACACACATTGGTCAGGATAGCGGCGTTGCCCAGCACAAAGGCCGTGAGCAGTTCTTGCATGAGATGGGCTATGCTCCGCTGGCTTCGGTCAGCAGCGCCACCAGCGCATCCGCGCCTCTCGCGCCTGTAAACAACTCGGTCATGCTGCCATCAGGGCGGATGATGAAGTGCGGCGTAGAGGGCGGCGTGATCGAGGCGCGCCCGAAGTTGCTGGTCAGTTCGTTCAGCATATCCGGCGTGGCGACCGCGAAGATCAGGTCAAAGCCCTGCTGGTCAACATATTCCGCCAGTTCGCTGTCGCTGATGTTCTCGCCCACACTGAGGCCGACAAAGACGTACTCCTCGCCAAGCTGGTCATTGGCCTGCACCACGTTGCGAAGCTGGGCGCGGCAGTTGGTACACCATGAAGCCATCGGCTCGACCAGCACAGTCCTACCCGCGAAGTCGGCCAGCGTGAAGGTTTCGCCCGTGTGAACGTTGGTCAGCGGCAGGGTCTGGATGACCGGGCGCTCGGCGGCGGAGCCTTCGGGGGGCGCTGCTGTCGTTGGCTGTGCAGCGGTTGCAATCGGCTCCTGCGTTGGCGCGGCGGGCGTGGCTGTCTGCACGCCGCAGGCCGATACGATCAGCGCGGCGACGGTCAGCAGCACGGGTAATTTCCACATATTCTCGTCTCCCAATAATGACAAGCTGTTCCAGGTTTACTACAATAGCGGCACAGCGTTAACTTATAGTGCCACTTAAGCAGTAAAAACTTACGCGGCAGTTACGAAGCAACTGAAGCGCGGTTTAAGAGGGCGATGCTTTCGATGAAACAGCAGCAGACAATTCTGGTCGTGGATGATGAGCCGACAATCCGCGAAGTGGTACGCCGTTATCTGGAACGAGACGGTTATCGGGTTGAAGAAGCCGCCGACGGCCAGACCGCGCTGGCGCTGCTGCGCGACCAGCCGCCAGATTTGGTCGTGCTGGACGTGATGCTGCCCGGCCTCGACGGGCTGACCATCACCCGCCGCCTGCGCGATGCCGGCACCTCCGGGGCGTTAGTGACCGAGCGCGAAGTGCCTATCATCATCCTCACCGCCCGCACAGGCGAACATGACCGCGTGCAGGGGCTGGAACTGGGCGCGGATGATTATGTGACCAAGCCTTTCAGCCCGCAGGAACTGGTCGCGCGGGTGCGGGCGGTGCTGCGCCGCGCCCACAGCAGCGCCGTCAGCGCAGAGCGCCCTATTCGCTATGAGCAGCTGTATATTGACCCGCGCACGCGTGAGGTCACGCTGGCGGGCCAGCCCATCAGCCTTACCGCCAAAGAATTTGACCTGCTGTGGTTCTTCGCCAGCAACCCGCGCCAGGTCTTCACCCGCGACCAGTTACTCGATCAGGTGTGGGGCTACGGCTTCTATGGCGATGCCAGCACCGTGACGGTGCATGTCCGCCGCCTGCGCGAGAAGATCGAACCCGACCCGACCAAGCCCGAATTTATCCAGACGGTGTGGGGGGTGGGCTATAAATTCGAGGCGAGTTAGCCCCGTACTCATCACATCTCATGTTTAGGTCACTGTAAGCCGCGTAAAATTATGATGGAGTGCGTTGTGCAAAAATGCGCTTTGCCAGATTACGGTCAGTCATTTTAAAGGGAACATTTATGCGACGCGCGTTATTTCTTATTGCCAGTGTGCTTGTCAGCGCGTTATTTTTATGGCTGGCGCTGCGGGACGTGCCGCTGAACGAGATTGTCGAGAGCATCACGCAGGCGGAAATCGGCTGGATTCTGCTGAGTCTGGTGTTCGTCACGGGCGGCCTGTGGACGCGGGCGATCCGCTGGCGTGGGCTGCTGGATGGTAGAGTAGCGACGGTGCAGGCGTTTCACATGCTCAACGTCGCCATGCTGCTCAACCAGCTTCCGCTGCGCGCGGGCGAGGTTGCCCGCAGCGCATTGGTGACGCGCTCCGGTGTCCCCTTCATCACCGCCGTGACCAGCATCCTTGTCGAGCGGCTGCTGGATGTGCTGCTGGTGGTTATCTGGCTGTCGCTGGCCTTCACACAGCTTCCTGATGTTCCGGCAGAAATGACCAGCGCGGCGCTGCTGTTCGGCGTGGCCGGGGTGGTCGCCATGATCCTGCTGGTCGTCTTCGCCCGCCGCCCACAGCTTGCGCGTGACCTGCTGGCGTTCTTCGAGCGCCTGCTGCCCTTGCTCAAGCGGCTGCCGCTGCAACACCTGCTGGAAAACGTGCTGGAGGGCATCAAGCCGCTGGCACACTGGCGCAGCGCGGCTCATGCCATCGGCTGGACGGTGATCTCGTGGACGCTTTCGCTCGGCACGTTTTACTGTCTGGCGATGGCGCTCGGCATCCATACGCAGACGTTTCTGCTCACGGTGCTGTCGGTCACGCTGGCCTCATTTGCGATCGCTATTCCGGTCAGCGTCGCGGCCATCGGCCCCTTCGAGGGCGCGGTGCGGCTCTCTGGTGATGCGGTAGGGGTGAGCGCGGCGCTGTCGCTGTCGCTCGGCTTCCTGTTTCATGGCATCACTATTCTGGGTTACGCCGTCTGGGGGACAGTGGGGTTAATCGCGCTGGGCGTTTCGCTGGGCGATGTCCTCAAAAGCGGCAAGAGCAAGAACCCCCCGGCGGAGGCGGCAGCATCTGCCCCGGCGAAATGATATTTCGCCACGAAGGCACGAGGCACTAAACACCGTGTCCTTTGCGCTGTCGTAGTTTGGCTTCCTATGGAGATATGAAACATGCCCTTTGCAGATATTGCCACAGGCGCGCGCCTGTATTACGAGGACATAGGCAGCGGCGCGCCGCTGGTGCTGATTCACGGCCTGATGGATGTGCCGCGCGTGCATTACGAGGCGCTGCTGGCATGGCTGAGCGCGGATTACCGCGTGATCGCGCCATCGCTGCGCGGCTACTACCAGTCCACGCCCAAACCGCGCGATTTCCCGCCCGATTTTTACCATCAGGACGCGCGTGATGTGCTGGCGCTGCTGGGCGCGCTTGGCTTAGAAAAAGTGCATCTGCTGGGTTATTCCGACGGCGGCGAGGTGGCGCTGCTTGCGTCGGGGATGCAGCCGGCGCGCTTTCTCTCGGTGGTGGCGTGGGGCGCGGTGGGTTATTTCGGCCCGGCCATGCACGAGGCCGCTGCCCGCGCCTACCCCGGCGACTGGATACCAGAAGCCACCCGCGCCCTGCATGGCATCACCGATATTGACCCGATCATGCTGCAATGGGTGCAGTCGGTGCAGGGGATGGTAGACGCGGGCGGCGACGTGAGCCTGAGCCTTGCGCCGAAGATCACCTGCCCGCTGCTGCTGCTCTTGGGCGATAGGGACTCGCTCAACCCGGCGGCCTACGGCCAGCAGTTTGTGGACAAGACCGCGCAGGGGCGGCTGGTTGTGGTCGAGGACTGCGGCCACAGCATCCACAACCAGCAGTGGGAAATCTTCCAGCGCCAGGTTGGGAGTTTTCTGCGGTCAGCCGTTTAGCGAACGTCAGCGCTCCATGCCTGACGCTGGGCTGTGGTTCGCCAGCAGCGCCTCCACTTCATGGCGCTGGGGCATACTGGCCGCGGTGCCGGGGCGCGTGACGCATAACGCAGCGGTCGCATTGGCGAAAGACAGCGCGGCGGGCAGCGTCTGCCCTTCTGCCAGCGCAACCGCCAACCCGGCATTAAAGGCATCACCCGCGCCTGTGGTGTCCACCACGTTAACCGGAAAAGATGACACCTGCCCGCTATCGCTTTCGTTACGCCAGTAAACGCCTCGGCTGCCTGCTGTCAGCACCAGCGTTTGCCCGGCTGCCAGCGGCGCGCGGTCAAGCTGGTCAGCACCAACGCCGAACAGGGTTTGCAGTTCGCTCTGGTTGGGCGTGAGGTAGTCGGCCAGCGCGATCACCGCCGGGTCAAGCGCTTCTGCCGGGGCGGGGTTGAGGACGGTGCGAACGCCATGCCTGCGCGCGATTTTCAGGGCGTGAATCGTGGTTTCGAGCGGGATTTCAAGCTGTACCAGCAGCAGGTCGGCCTGTGCGATCACCGCTTCCGCCTGATCTATATCCGCCGGGCTGAGGCGCAGGTTTGCGCCCAGCACCACGACGATGATGTTCTCGCCGCTGTCGTCCACGAGTATCGGCGCAACGCCGGTCGCTACCTGCGGGTCGCGCGTGACGCAGGTGGTATCAATGCCTTCCGCCTGCCACAGCCGCAGCGCCATCTCGCCAAACGAGTCCTGCCCGACACGCCCGATGAACGTCACCTGCGCGCCCAGCCGCGCCGCCGCGACCGCCTGATTAGACCCCTTACCGCCCGGCCCGGTCACAAATTCGCGGCCATGCACGGTCTCACCGGGGCGCGGCATCCGCTCCATATAGGTCGTCAGGTCGGCATTAAAGCTGCCCACCACCACGATTTTTGCGCTCATGCGTCTGTGTCTGTCCCCTCCTGCGCGACACGCTTACGCCAGTCTGCGGCGGTCATGCTGTAAAGCACACAGTCCACGTAACGATAATGCAGCCACTCCATGCGCGGCCTGATGCCCTCGTCTTTAAAGCCGAGCCGCTGCGGGATCGCCCGGCTCTTATAATTTTCGACCGAACAGTAAATTTCCACGCGCTCCAGTTCCAGCGCGTCGAAGGCGTAACTGGTCATCGCGCGGCAGGCGCTGGTCATCAGCCCCCGGCGCTGGAAGGCCTGTCCTAGCCAGTAGCCGATCTCGGTTTTGTGCTGCGGCCAGTCCAGATAGTTATAGCTGATTACGCCCGTGATACGGCCCTGATGCCAGATGCCGGCGTGAAAGCTGTTCCGCTGTTCCCACTGGCGCGTGCCGACCCGGATAAATTCCAGCGTATCATCCGCCGTGCGCGTGCTGTCTACCCAGGGCAGCCACTCGCGCAGGTAGGCGCGGCCATGCTCAACCAGCAGGAACAACGCTGGCGCGTCGGATTCCTGAAGCTGGCGCAGTTCGGTATCGGCATCAACGGGAATAATCAGCATAAGGCCCTGACGTGGTTAATCACCGTTTAACTGATGGCGCGCGGCGGCTTCTTCGTCCACCAGCACCAGAATATGCTGCGGCGCGTGGTTCTCAGTCGCTTCTTCACGCTTCGAGACGACAACCTCGCCGTTTGCGTCATAGACCACCGCGTACAGATCAGGCACGCTGTCCTTGCCCAGCAGCCGGAAGCCGTCATCGTGGCCTAGTGGGCCATCGGCAAAGTGCTTCGTCTCGTATTTAATGGTGACTTCGCCGAAAGCGTTGGTCATCCCTGCGCCCAGCTTATCATCGTCTGAGTGCTGGTCACGGTCGAAAAGTTCAACACGCACGTCTGCTACAGGCTTGCGCGACTCCCGCAGCAGCACACGCACAGTCGTTTGGTAATCCATCCTGCTTATCCCCTTGTTGTCTTTCAGCGAGTCATACACAGTATAGCGCTATGGCACGTCATAGGCCAATCGCAAATCATCGGGCGGGCGGCGGGCAATCGCCCCGTGCAAACTGCCAGTGGATGTACTATGCTAGGAAGCGACTTTTGCAGAAAACGAGGTTGTGCTATGACCAGACGTATGCTACGGCTTTTAGGAATTCTCTGGATAATCGGCGCTGTTTCCGTTCAGGCACAGGATAACTGGTTCGGCTATCTCTATAACTGGCAGGCACACCAGTTCGTGCGGGTGGATGCGGCGGGCAGCGCGACCACTTACGAGCTGGGGCTGAGCGATCAGGCATTCTTCAGCAGCCGTGACATAGCCTTCAGCGCGGACGGGGCGCGGGTGGCCTTCTGCGCGGTGGATTACGCGGCGAATACGCCACGTGCCACGCTTTACCTGCGCGATATCGCCGCGCAGACGAACCTGCTTCAGCTTGATCTGGGCAGCAGCATCGGCTGTCAGGTCACACCCGCCGCGTTTAACCAGAACGAGACCCAACTGGCGGTCGGGCTGGTGAATTACTTCGGCGCGGAAGACCCCAACGCCGACCTCAGCAGGCCGATATGGCAGCTTCGGGTGCTGGATTTGACGACCAGCAATTTTGTGCAGGAACTCAACGCGCAAAGCCCAGCGGTCAGCGGCAGCGACATGCTGCCAGAAACCGCGATCATGCCGATGGTGCGCTCGTTTAGCAACGATACGATCATCTTCGCCGAGGTGCCTTACGGGATCGGCGGCACGCCAACCGTCAGCGCCTTTAGCTGGCAGATGAGCAGCGGGACGCTGGCGGTAGTGCCGGAAGGCCCATGGGGACATCTGAGCGCGGACTGGCTGCACGCGACAGGCGAGGTGGCGTGGGTGGCGCATAACGACACGCTGCCCGCGGCAGAACCCAACGGGCCGCTGGGGTTCGCTAACGTGGTCATTCTGGGCGACAGCAGCGGTCAGGAGCGCATGATTTACCACACGGCTGAATGGACGATCATTGACGTGCGCTTTATCGAGGGCGGGCAAAGGCTGGCGATCCTGCTGTTCCCCCAGCTTACCCCCGGCACCGAACCGGGCGCAGAGCCGACACGCTGGATCGCGCTTGACCGCAGCGGCAACGTCAGCGACTTGCAGGTGAACACCGAATTCGGCGGCGGGCTGATGGCCGCGCCGGAGGGTTATCTGTACCTCTCGGCCAACATCGTTGAAGAGAACCCCGATGCCTCGCAGTTCACGCTGGAATGGTATCGTGGCAGCCAGCGCCAGCAACTCTGGTCTGCACAGGGGCAGGCGTGGGAACTGGTCTACAGCGCGGCGACCACAACTGTGCCAAATCTGCCGCCCTTCCCGACCTTCACGCTGGCGTAGGCGTTAAGGGTTAGGTGTCAGGTTTCAGGGGTCAGGGCGCTGTAGGGACGCGCAACGGCGCGTCCACCGCCCCTGTACACACCAGTTTTGTAGGGGCGGGTTTCAAACCCGCCCGTGACACCTCACCCCGCCTGGCCTGCGGCCATGCCGCTGCGGGAGGGTCACAGGCCCTCCCCTACGCAATACGTATCGCTGCTCTGCTAGAAGCGGCCTGTCATCGCGCCGACGTAGCCGGTCAGCTCGGCATAGCCATACCCGCTGACATCGCCATCAATCCGCACCGCGCCCTCCCAGTAAGCGATGTCGCCGCCGTGCAGTTCCTGATCGGCCATCAGCGGCGTGAGCGTGAAGCGCAGCGGCGCGCTTCCGGCAGGGCGCAGCGCGACCTCCCAGCCAGCGGGATAGGTGGCGCTGGTGTGCGGGCTTGTCCAGCTATCGGTGGCGGTGATCGTGAAATCGTCAGCGTTCAGGTACTGCGTGCTGCCATCGGCGTTCACCAGCAGGCCGCCGAAGGCTGGCTCTTTCGTGCCGCCAAGCAGGCGAATCTGCCCGATCATCAATTCGCGATTATCCTCGAAAATCAGGCCGAACCAGTCCCACCCCTGCGCCCCGCTACCCAATGCGCTGGTGCTGAACTCGTGGTCTTTCCACGTGTTGCCGCTGACGTGAAACGTCTCATCACCCACGCGAAGCGTACCTTCGGTGAGCAGGCGAGACAGGCTGTAGTAGTAGCTGGCGTTGCCCGGCTCGTCGCTTTTAGGGCTGAGGCCGTCATCGCCTTGCAGCGCGGGCGGCTTGACCTGTTCCAGTCGCAGATTCACAGCAAAGTCGCCCGCGTCGGCCTGAATATGCGTCTGGGTGGCTTCGTCGTTCTCGGCCTCCACCCACCAGTCCTCCAGCCACACGCGGTAACGCGGCTGTGCCTCTGCCCCGGCCAGCGCTGCCCCGCCCCGGCTGTAACGCTGCTCATGATAAAACTGCTCGCGGGCAATATCGCTCACGGTGAAGTGCGCCATGTAGACCTGATCGGCGCGCCATTCCGACCCGGTGTCGTAGCGCTGTGGCGAGACAGCGCGGCGGAAGATGGTGAACTGGTAGCCGAAGCGCCGCCCGTCTTCGGTGGCAAGGTTGCCGGTGTAATACCACCACTCGGTCTGGAAATCGGGGTGCGGGCCGTAATCCTGCGGGAACTGCCAGTCGTAAGGCGCAATCGCCCGCGTATAGCCGCTGGTGTCCATATTCACATCGCTCAAAACCGCGTTGGCGGTGATGTCGTCAGCGCCGCCGCCGTCCAACAGGCTGAAACCGAACCCCACCACGCCGACAATAATGATCCCCACCACTACCATACGCCACATACAATAAGCCTCTTGTTTGTTCGGAATATCACAAGCATACCATATATTTTAGGCCGCCTTTATTTGTTTGGCGATACGCTGTTCATCGTGAGTTGTTGATAAGAAGTCGTTACATCTCTTGTAACCTCTGACGAATTTGCTTGATGTACGTGTAAAACGTCAGTAGCATGACGTTTTAAGAAGTGTTTGTTTACCTGTACAGGAGGAACACCCCTTGATGAAAGCAATCATTCTGGCCGCAGGGCAGGGAACACGCCTGCGCCCAGTCACCCTGACCATGCCCAAGCCCCTTGTCCCCGTTGCTAACAAAGCGCTCATCGTTTATGCCATTGACATCCTCAAGGATGCCGGCCTCGATCATATCGGTATCGTGGTGAATGACCTGCAATCGCCCATCTGCTCGCAACTGGGCGGCGGCGAAGAACTGGGGGTCAGGCTGGAATACATCGTGCAGGCGGAGCAGCTTGGGCTGGCGCACGCGGTCAGCCTGTGCCGCGATTTCGTCGGCGACCAGCCGTTCTGTATGTTCTTGGGCGATAACGTGTTTCAGGACAAAATGGAAACGTTTTTCAGCGACTTTGAAGCCTCAGAGGCGCAGGCGGCTGTCGCGCTGGGCGAAGTGCCTGACCCGTCGCGCTTCGGCATCGCTGACCTGGGCGGCAGCACGGATCGCATCATGCGCGTGGTGGAAAAGCCCAAGACCAACCCGCCGTCCAATCTGGCTATCGCCGGGGTTTATCTGTTCCGCAAGTCCATCTTTGAAGCCATCGCCAACATCAAACCCTCATGGCGCAACGAACTGGAAATCACCGACGCGATTCAATGGCTCATTACGCAGGGGCATCAGGTGCGCCCGTACATCCTTCAGGGCTGGTGGATGGACGCGGGCAAGCCGGACGCGATCATACAGGCCAACCAGCTTGTGCTGGGCGAACTGCCCTACTCGCCGGGGCTGGAAAACGGCAACAAGGTTTTCGGCACTTCGGAGGTCTCCAGCCGCGTGATTATGGGCGAGGGCAGCAAGGTTATTGACAGCGTGGTGCGCGGGCCGGTCATCATCGGCAAAAACGTGATTATCGAGAAAAGTTACATCGGCCCCTACACCTCGCTGGGCGACAACGTGCGCGTCGAGAACAGCGAGATCGAAGCCAGCATCGTCATGAAGGACTGCGTTATCCGCAACATCCCCGGACGCATTGACTCCAGCCTGCTGGCGGATAACAGCCAGGTCACGTCTGCCGACCGTGTGCCAGATACCCACCGCTTCATTCTGGCAGAAAACAGCTACGTGCAACTATAACCGCCCTCTGCGGGTTTAATATATTGTGTCGCAGGGAGCGTGCGGCTGTGCGGCAATCGCCGGGAGCGTGTGTGAGGGAGGGGTTTGAAACCCTCCCCTACAGGTTTATAGAGACTTCCGGCGAGGCCGGGCTGCCTGATAGCTGAACCCCTCCTCTGCGGGTTTATAAAAGCGAGTTGTGGAGAGCAAAAATGTCTGAACGCATCAAGCAGCACAAGCAGGCTTTAAACGATGCCCGCGCCTACCTTGACCGGGTACTGGACGCGGTGGGCGACCAGTGGGATGTACAGGTCTACAGCGACGGCGCGGCGTGGACGGTGCGCCAGTTAGCCATTCATCTGGCCGATGCCGATCGCGGCCAGACCCGCGTCATCATAGGCATCGCCAACGGCGAGGAGTTGATCCCGCCGGATTTCGATGTAGAGCGCTATAACCGCCGCTCGGTCGAAAAACGCGCTGAGATGACCATGCCGGAAGTGCGGCAGACGCTGAACGACACCCGCGCGCAACTACTGGAGTGGCTGGACAGCATAGACGACGCGGTGCTGGAAAAGCAGGGCCGCCATGCCAGCCTGCGCGTGCTGACGGTGGGCGAATTTCTGCGGGTGATGGCCGCGCACGAACGCCAGCACGCCGATGACATCGCCAGAGTGCTGGCGCTGACCGTGTAAGATGCTGACCGTCACCCGCTACGAAACCCTGACATGGCCGGAGGTCGCCGCGCTGCCGCGCGACCTGCCGCTGGTGCTGACGCTGGGCGACGGTTACAGCGAGGCGCGCCTCGCAAACGCGCTCAACACCGAGCAGTTCTGCATCCTGCCTGCCCTGCCTTACGGTTGGGCGGGCAGCGGCCTGGCCGTCAGCCCGGAGATGCTGCGCCGCGTGGTGGCGGGCATTTTCAGCGCGCCCATAGAAGAAGGCTTCACCAATCTGTTCGTCATCCACGCGGGCGAGGAAGCGCTGGACGCGCCGGGGGTGACGCACATCCGCCTTGCGCCGGATTCGCCGCGCGCCCCTGTCGCGCTGGCCGTCACGCCGCAGCGCGTGATCCTCATCCCCTGCGGCCATACCGAGCAGCACGGCTATCACCTGCCGATGAATACCGACACCGTGATTATCGGCACGATTGCCGAGCGAGTCGCTGCCGCGATCCCCGACGAAGCCGAGACGCTGCCCGCGCTGCCTTACGGCGTGAGCATGTACCGCGCGGCCTTTGCCGGGACGTTCAACATGGGCGGGCGGGTGTTCGAGGATTTCCTGCTGGAGGTGCTGGAGGTGCTGGTCGGGCGCGGCGCAGACCGCTTTTACCTGATGAGCGGGCATGGTGGCAACTGCTCGTTTCTGGTCAACGTCGTCAAGTACGCCGGGGACAGGCACCGCCACATCTTCGCGGCCACCACATGGCTGCACACCTCCGGCCATCTGGGCGCGCCCGCGCTGGAGCGCTACCGCCGTTCACAGCGCGGCGGCATGGGACACGCTGGCGAACTGGAAACCGCCTATCTGCTGCATCTGCGACCTGACCTGTGCCGCATGACGCGCGTGGTGGACGAAACCGACTTCATCACTTCGCCCAATTACTACATGGACTGGATCGAAGGCGGGGCGCTGATGATGAGCGCGCCATGGGAAGACGACACCCTCAGCGGCAGCTATGGCGCGGGCAGCCTGGCGACTGCCGATAATGGCGCGCGCTGGCTGGAAGTGGCGGTGCAGGAGAAGGTTGACCACGTGCGTGAAATTCACGATCAGGCGCGGCGGCGGCTGGCAAAACGCGCTCGGCAGACCCTCCCGCCACCCCCTAAATTCTGACGAGTTTCGGCTGCGTTCAAACCCCTCATAATCCCCCAATAATCAGGGGGTAAATCTTACGCTTTTTCGATGGTTTCTGCGGTATAATTAGAATATCAGTTCTATTGCAGTTGGGGGATTTGACCGCCATGAAGCCCAAGAATATTAAAAAGCTCCAGTGGGAGAGCCGCAAGCTGCGCGCCCGCTGGGTGGATCGTAACACGCTGGCGGTAGAGAGTGCGTCGAACCCGCTGGCGAACCATATCGTCACCGTCTACTTCGGGAAGAACGACGACGTTCACGCCCGCTGCACCTGCCCTTGGGCGATCAATCGTGGGGTAGCGTGTTCGCATGTGATGGCCGCGCTGGAGTACATCGCGCAGCACAAACGCCGTAAGCTGAGCTTCTGGTCAACAGAAGAAGAGGCGCGGCGGCAGAAGCAGCGCGTGTTCCATCTTTCCGGAGGCCTCAACCGCGAGGACGGTGTGTGGATTACCAGCCGTACCAGCCCCGGTACGGCGTAGTCAGACCTCACCCCGCCCCCAACCCATAAACGGCAGAGGGACAGGCGACAGACAGCGCGACGGGGTGAGGTTGTGGTCTCCTACTCAAAAAACGTCGTGCCGGGTTTCAGGTGTTCGCGGGCGAGGTCCTCGTTCAGTTCGATCCCGAGGCCCGGCTTGTCTGGCAGGCTGATGTAGCCATTTTTAATCCAGGGGGTATCGCCAATCGCCAGATCATCCCACCATGTCACATCCTGCCCGTGAAACTCCATAATGATGAAATTGCGAATACTCGCCAGCACATGACAGGTGGCGACCGTGCCGATCGGGCTGGAAACGTTATGCGCCGCCATCGGGATGTAGTAGATGTCGGCCAGGTCGGCAATTTTCTTGGCTTCCAGCAACCCGCCCACCTTCGGCACGTCCGGCTGAATCACGTCTACCGCCTGATGCACGATTAACGGGCGCAGGCCGTGCCGGGTGTAATGGTTTTCGCCGCTGCAAATCGGCACGGGCGAATTATCCGTCACCCGCTTGAGCGCGTCGAAATTATCCGGCGGTGTGGGGTCTTCCAGCCACAGGATTTTGAACGTCTCCAGCTCGCGCGCCAGTGTGATGCAGTCGCGCGTGTTGAAGTTCCAGTGACAGTCCAGCGCCAGATCAATATCCGGGCCGATGGCCTCGCGCACCGCGCCGACCAGTTCCAGAATCAGGTTCAGTTCAGCGTTAAATACCGGGTACTGCTGGTTCTTTGCCCAGGGGCTTGAGCTGACGTGATAACGGTCGCTAAAGCGGTTCGGGTCAATGTTGTCTATGTCGAACTTGATAGCGGTGAAGCCTTTGTCGACAGCGGCTTTTGCCCGCTCTGCCCATGCTTCAGGCGTTGGCTCCTTGCCATGCCCACAGTCGGCGTAAATGCGAATCTTGTCCCGGTAGCGCCCGCCCAGCAGGTTATAGATCGGCGTGTTGAGCAGCTTGCCCTTTAAGTCCCACAGCGCCATCTCGACCCCGCTGATGGCGGCGACTGTCGCGCCACCTGTAGACCCCGCGCCAGACATGGCGCGAATCATCTTCTGATACAACCAGTCAATATTCTGCGGGTCTTCGCCCTCGACCACGTACTTAAGCCGATGCACGATGTCCTGCACCCCCGCGCCCCAGTAGCACTCCCCCAGCCCGACCACGCCTTCGTCGGTATACACCCGTACCATAATCCATTCATAATTGGCCTGCACGCTGGCCGTTCTTACATCCGTAATTTTCATTCTTTGCCCCTTAAATGTGTGTTTCAAATAAATCGTGCTGCGAATTTTAGTAACTATCACCAGTTTGTGCTAACCAATGGACTGCACTTTTCTCAATTTCGGTATACTTTAAGGACAGTGATAAACGAGCAGGAGCAGCCATCATGTACGGAACGATTGGTGTTTTACACGCGAAACCCGGTATGGACGCGCGGTTGATCGAGGAAGTGCGGGCAGAGGCCGAAGAAGCGGTCATGCCCGGTTACATCAGCCAGTATCTTTACCGCATGGATGCTGACTCCAACGTCTATTATCTGGTGGTGATGTTTGCGGATAGAGACTCGTATGTCGCCAACGCCCAGCACCCCGAACAGCATCAGCGCTACCTGCGGCTGGTTGAACTGCTGGAACGCGAACCGGAGTGGCACGACGGCGAAATCGTGTACCCGCCGGGGCGGGACACAGCGCCCTAGCAGCGCGATTTCGGGCATTCTACTGTGGAGAAATTAAGCAGGCTTAGGTAATATCAGGCTTCGCAGCATCTGCCAGCAACCACTGCAAGCCCCGCCCGTATCGCATCAGGTAAGTTTATAACGAAGGTAGAGTAAATTGATCGCCCGGACTGAGACGACGAGTGACCAACGTACAAACGAATTCTTCTCACGCCTGCGTGTGCGCTTACTCATCTTCACCGGGCTTATCCTGCTCCCCGTTTTAGTGCTTATTTTCTACACGGCGTGGGAACAGAACCTCTATACCACCAGAGCAGTACAGCAGGAAGCCGTTCGGCTGGCACAGGTGGCGGCACTCAACCAGTCGCAGGTCATCAGCGCCGCCCGCGAACTTCTGGTCAGCCTCGCGCAGTTTTCAGAAGTCACCAGCGGGGACAGCCTGCGCTGCAACCTGCTTTTCAGCCGCCTGCGCGAACAGCAGTCTTTTTACACCAACGTCTTCATGGTGGATACCAACGGGGACACAATCTGTACCGGCCTGCCGGGATCGGAAAATATTAATGTTACCGAGGCCCCCTGGTTTCAAAGGGCGATGGCGCAGGGGGGGTTTAGCGTCAGCGACTACTCGATAGGTCTGGCCTCTGGCCGCCCGGTAGTCACGCTCTCTTACCCGGTTTACACCGATGCCGGGGTGATCCAGTACCAGCTTGGGCTGGCGCTAGACCTCCAGCGCATCGGCGCATCCCTCACGGATGCCAACCTCATCCCCGGCACCTCTGTGACCGTCGTTGACCGTAATGGCCGCATCCTCTATCGTCACCCGGACGGCGATACTAAAGCCATAGGGCAGATCAGCCCATGGTCACAGACGCTGCTGAACATGACAGCCGCCGAGCCGCACGGCACGTTTGAGGCCAGCGGCCACGACGCGACCGAGCGCCTGTACGGCTTCTCGGTGCTTGACCAGACGAACGGCAGCGCGTTTGTGGTCATCGGCCTGCCAAAGCATCTGGTCTACAGCGATACCAATCGCCTGCTGACGAACCAACTGATCGCCCTAAGTGCGGTCAGCATCGCGGTGCTGCTGATTGCCTGGTTCGGTACGACGCGCTTCTTCCTGCACCCGGTGCAGGCGCTGGTAGACGGCGCGCAGAAACTCCGCGCAGGCAAACTGGACAGCCGTATTAACCTGAGCGATGTGCGCGATACTTACGAGCTGCATCATCTGGGGCGCACCATGAACCAGATGGCCGAATCGCTGCAAACCACGCTGGACACGCTGGAGCAACGTGTTGAGGAGCGTACAGCAGACCTGGCCTTTCTGGTGCGCGCGAGCGGGATTGTCGGAGCATCCATGGACTACGAAACCAGCCTGCAACTGCTGGCAAACGTCGCCGTTCCCCGGCTGGCGGACTGGTGTACCGTCCATGTGATCGAGAACGGCATCCAGCGGGTCGCTATTGCCCATAACGACCCGTCCAAACTGGAATGGGCGCTGGATTTTGAACGGCGCTACCCGCGCGATTCCAATACACCCTCCCTGTTCGAGCAAGTTCTGAATACCGGTAAACCGGTGGTGGTCTCGCACGTCACCGATGAAATACTGGCGCAGATTGCCCGTGACGATGAGCATCTGCGCGAACTGCGCGATATTGGCTTTGTGTCCACCATGATTTTGCCACTGACCGCGCGCGGCGCAACTTTGGGCATCCTGACGCTGATTACGACCACAGAGTCGGGCAGGCACTATAACGCAGACGAAGACCTTTCTGTCGTGCAGGAACTGGCGAACCGGGCGGCGCTCAGCATTGAAAAGGCACGGCTTTATGTGGAGACGAATGAACAGCGCGAACGCCTGCGCGTGTCGCTGAACAGCATCGGCGACGCGGTGCTTGCGACAGATAACAAGGGCAACGTCACGTTTATGAATCCTGTCGCGCAGACGCTGACTGGCTGGACAGAAGAAGAGGCGCTGGGGCGGAACTTAAATGAGATATTCGTCATCATCAATGAGCTGACAGGCGAAACAGCCGAATCGCCTGTCGAGAAGGTCCTCCGCGAGCAGCGTGTTCTGGGGCTGGCAAATCACACGATTCTGGTGACGAAGGAAGGGCAGGAAACGCCCATTGATGACAGCGCCGCGCCTATTCAACGCGAAGATGGCGAGATGATCGGGGTGATTCTGGTATTCCGGGATATTACCCTGCGCCGCCGTGCCGATACTGCCGAGCGCGAGGAACGACGCATGGCCGAGGCGCTGCGGGACATCGGCACCGCGCTCAACAGCACGCTTGACCTTTCAGAAGTGCTGGATCGCATTCTGGAAACTGTGGGGACAGTGGTGCCGCACGACAGCGCGGACATCATGTTTATTACAGATGGCCTGGCGCATGTCGTCCGCAGCAAGGGCTACCCCGATGACGAAGAACTGCATGAGTTCGTGATCGAGAATACAGCGAGCTTTAAGCAGATGGTCGCCACGCAACAGCCGCTAATCATCGGGGATATTCAGGCAGACTCTAATTGGGTGCGGGTGTCGAAAGAAGAATGGCTGCACTCTTATATCGGCATCCCGATCTGCTTAAACGAGGAAGTCATCGGATTTTTGAATCTGAGCAGCCGCAAGCGCAACTTTTTTACCGAAGTTCACGCCATCCGCCTGCAGGCCTTTGCCGAGCAGGCATGTACCGCCATCAACAACGCCCGTCTGTACGAACAGGCGCGCGAGGTGGCCGCGCTGCGCGAACGCCAGCGGCTGGCGCATGACCTGCACGATGCCGTGAGCCAGATGCTGTTTTCCTCCACCATCATTTCAGAATCGCTGCTGCGTAACCAGAACTCCAGCAAAGCCGCCGCGCATCTGGAAACGCTGCACCGCCTCAACCGGGGCGCACACGCCGAAATGCGTAACCTGCTGGTACAGCTTCGCCCGGAGAGCCTGCCCACCATTGACATGGCCGACCTGCTGCGCCAGTTAGCCGATGCCGCGATGGGGCGCACCGAGATTAACGTCAGCATTGATGTGCAGGGTAATCACCCGCTGCCGCCCAGTGTGCAAAGCACCCTGTACCGTATCGCGCAGGAAACGCTGAACAACACCGTCAAACATGCTCAGGCGACTGATGTCACTATCACCCTCAGCCGCGAGCCAGAGATGATCCGGCTGGCGTTAAAAGACAATGGCAAAGGGTTTCAGGTAGATCAGGCGCTTTCTGGCAATCACATGGGCTTAAACATCATGCGCGAGCGCGCCCAGACCATCGGCGCGACGCTGGAAATTTTCAGCGAGGTTGGGCGCGGGACAGAAGTTGTGGTAACACTCATTCCGCAGGCAGCAGGCCGCTCGTCATAGGGGTTTGGGCTACTGGCTGCTGTTCTTCTCCAGCTTGGATACGATCTGCTGGATGCGCTTTTCGGCATCGCTGATACGCTCTTTTAGATCGGCCAGCAGCTTGTCTATCTCCTCAAGGCGGTTTTGCCCGCTTTCGAGCTGCTTCAGCAGGCGGCCACGCAGCGCCGCTTCCTGCTCGCTGCTGCCCAGCGCGCCCAGGTTGGCGCGAATCTGCTCCTGCTGCTCGTAGATCGTTTTACGCTCTGCGCCCAATGTCTGCTGCTGGGTCTGCGCCTGCTGGATGAGCGCGTGATTATCCAGCAGCACCGACAGGCTGCCGATCACCGCCTGATCGAGCCACTGATTTTCGAGGAACTGCTGCAAGCGCTGGTATGTCAGGTCATGAAGCTGCTCGCTGCGGGTGATGCGCTGGCGCTCCTTGCGGGTGAACAAGCCGGTGCTGTGTGGCGCGATCTCGATCCGCCAGCGCAGCGCGTCGCTGGTTGCTACATCGGCCACCCGTGTCCCGAACATCTCCCAATCCGCGCGTTTAGTCGCCTCAATCGTGACCGTCTGCGGCTTACCCGTCGTGTTTTCCAGCGCGTAGTTGATCTGCTCCATCAGGTATTCCTCATAGACCAGCACGGACTTCTCAATATGCAGGCCATAAGTCTGGCGGCTGGTGGTGTGGCGCTCGGTCACTTTGATGCCAAGCTCCACCGCGTAAGGCAGATAAACCTGATTATCTGGCCGGGTAAAGGGGACGACCGCCTCGCCTTTATAGTCGCCGTCCTCCACCAGCGTGACCGGGCCGCGTTCCAGCGTCAGGCCGCTGCTGTTATCAAAGCGCAGCGCGGCGACCGGGTGGTTGGCGAGTTTCGCGCCGTTATACAGCAGTTCGCGCTCGTAGTTAATCTCGCTGTTGATGATCGGCACCAGTGCTGACTCACCGCGCCGGACTGAAACAGGCGTTGTCACAACGTACTGGAAGAACTCGCCCGTGTCCCTGGTTTCCGTGCTGACGGCGGCTGCCCTTGTCATCTCCGTGCGGGATGGCATCGCGGATGCTGGCGACGGTATCGCGCTGCGCGCAAGCGCATACTGAGCAACTTCAGCTTCCATATCGTCCTGAAGCTTCGGCGCTGCCGCCGCGAATTCGATCGGCCCCGGCGCGATGCGCGCCTCATCCTGCACCAGCGGGCGCTCTGGAATGTGGGAGCTGAACAGGTCGTACACGAAGGAAATCGGCTGCCCGGCCACCAGCGTCACACGCACATTTTCAAGGTCTTCTTCCAGACGGTTATCCAGCAAGCCCCAGCCTTGCAGCAGCGCCTTGCCCTTCGCGCCGCCTTCCTCGCTCTCCGCGACGAGGCGATAGCTCACCCGCCATGTTGGGCTGGGCGCGACGTAGAACACCACCAACTGATGCTCGCCCGCGCTCAGGCGGATATTGACCGCGCGGCGCGTGTCCTCGCTCATGCTGGTATCCAGAAAATAGCCCAGATCATGCTGCGCGAGGCCATCCTCAATCGTCAGCGTGCGCAGGTCGGTAAAGCGGAAGGCGCGAATCTGCCCATCATCACCAAGCAGCGACACGAGATGAGGCCGCCGCAGCTTTTCAGTTTCCCACTCGTCTACGCCGATCAACCGCCCGCCAAAAACCTCGACGATGCCGGGGCTGACCTCCACGCCGAGCAGCACCCGCCTGCCGCGCAGGTCGCGCAGCAGATCGTTCATGCTGGCCGTGCTGGAAAGATGGATGGAACTGTTCGCCAGCCGCGCGGCTTTGTCCATCGGGGTCTGGTAATGAATGCCGAGTACCTGCCCGCCGCCCCGGTCAAACACAGACAAACTTTTCAGCACGTCATTGATCTCGTCCTGCCGGAAGGTCAATGTCAGGCGTTCACCCTCCAGCAGCCCCTCGCGGACAAAGAAGCCCACACCATGCTTGTAAAGCACCATCTCGCGCACTGGTAATTCCGCCATTGAAGCCCCCGGGTATCGTGCAAGGTCTGTTTTACCAACCAGATTGTAACGTATTCTGTTGTTTTAGCGTTCTCATCTCACGCTTATGTAGAACTAACTTGCATCTTACGCGCTCAACCTATAGTATATGCAAGCGGACTCGGTGAGTTGAGTTGATTCCTCCTTCCTCCAAAGTGGTGTGAGATGTGTTGTGAAACCGAGTTCGCGGGCAAATGGGAGCAATGTGTTCGGTAACGAACCACCCATAGTCCTTCCCTATTTAAGCGGCCTGAATGTGTCCCCCCTCACTTCAGGCCGCTTAACGTTGGAGCGCCCGACGTAAATTACGCCGGGCGCTCCCTTTATCCCCCAAAAGCCCTTCCGCAGATGAATTGCTTCTCAGCGGTTTTCCGCTAACATTTTCGCCATTGATAACACCCGAATTATTGAGGAGTTACGCAAATGGCAGGGAAATACTACGAAGAACTGGAAATTGGCCTCAAAATTAAACATTCTCTGGGGCGCACCGTCACCGAAGCCGATAACGTGCTGTTCAACAGCCTGACGCTCAATACCCAGCCGCTGCACATTGACGAAGCCTACGCCAGCAGGACCGAATTCGGGCGGCGCATCGTCAACGGCATCTTCACGCTGGGGCTGGTGGTGGGCATCAGTGTGCCGGAGCTGACGCAGGGGACGATCATCGCCAATCTGGGATACGAGAACATCAGCCATCCGCACCCGGTCTTTCATGGCGACACGATCTATGTCGAAACCGAAGTGATCGCCCGCCGCGACAGCCGTTCACGCCCGGACTGTGGGCTGGTGACGCTCAGGCATACCGGACGCAATCAGGAAGGCGTAACCTGTATCGAAGTCACCCGCACGGCGCTGTTTTTGAAGAAGTTTAAAGCCGTGAGTGATGAGCAATGAGTTGTGGTCACATGGAGCATTCCACAGTAAAATAGCACAAATGTTTTGACTATCTCGCAGGATATGATGATGACTCACACCACTTCACTTGAAGCCGCCCGCCGCCTTGCTATCGTGAAACAGGGGCTGCACCAGCGCCCGGCCACCGCCGACCGCGACACCCTGCTCCAAATCATCCGGCGCAGCGGCCTGCTGCAACTGGATTCCGTCAGCGTGACCGCGCGCAGCCATTATCTGGTGATGCACAGCCGCGCCGGGCTATATGACCCCGACGACCTGGACTCGCTGCTGACGGATGGGCATGTGTTCGAATACTGGGCGCACGCGGCCTGCATCATTCCTATCGAGCATTACCCGTATTTTGAGGCGCACATCCGCCACAAGCGCGAGTCTGGCACCAATTTCTATCGCGGCATGGGCGACAACCCGCCGGAAATCATCGAATACGTGATGGGGGAAATTCGGCAGCGGGGCGCTTTGGCCTCCAAAGACTTTGAGTCGCGCCGCGAGGGGGAAAACGGCTGGTGGAACTGGAAGCCGTCTAAGGTGGCGCTGGAGTACCTGTTCGATCACGGACATCTGATGACCAGCCACCGCGTCAACTTTCACCGCTACTACCAACTGGCAGAGCGCGTGCTGGAAAAGCACAACTTTACGCTGGATAAGACACTGGAGGAATGGCATCAGTGGGCGACGGTGAGCGGGCTGCGCCATCAGGGGGTCTGCACCATAGGCGACATCGCCGATTACTACCGCCTGAAGAAAACGACCGTCCAGCAACACCTGAAGCCCTTGCTCGAAGCGGGTGAGGTCATCCCGATAAAGGTCGAAGGCCGGAAAGCGGCGTTCTACCTGCATCATGAAGACCTGCCTCTGCTGCAAGAGATCGAGGCAGGCAAACACAAGCCGCAGTTAACGACGTTCCTCTCGCCTTTTGATAATCTGATCTGGTATCGCCAGCGGGTAGAAACGCTGTTCGACTTCTACTACCGTATCGAGTTGTACACGCCCGCGCCGAAACGCAAGTACGGTTACTATGTGCTGCCCATCCTGCACAACGACCAGCTTATCGGGCGCATTGACCCCAAGATCGAGCGCAAGGAACGCTGCTTCCACATTCACGCGCTGCATCTGGAACCGGACACGACTGTCACAGATGATATGATCGAAGCGATCAGCAGCGCCACGCGCGAGTTCGCCGCCTTTCATGGCTGTGAGCAGGTGATGATCGGCAAGGCCGCCGACGATGACCTGAAAGCGGAGATTCTGCGCCGGGTGTAAAATAGCATCATGCACACACCACAAACACCCATCCACGAACTGCCGCCGAACTACCGCGAAGTGCGCCTGCTGGTGGCGACCGAAGGCCGCACGCTGTTATGGCTTAATCTGGCGGCTGTCGTCCCGCTGGTGGTGATGCTGCTGTTGATGGATCGCTGGTGGCGCTTCGTGCGGGGGGTGCGCGGCGCTTACGCCAGCGATTTACTCGATCACCTGCCCTGGTGGGGAAACGTGCTGGCGGTCGTGGCAGTGCTGGTCGTCACCTATGGGCTGCACGAGTGGATTCACGGGCTGGCGATCCGCTATTACGGGCATCAGCCGCGTTATGGCATCCGGCTTGATCTGGGGGTCATGTATGCCACGACAGACAGCGCCTACTTCCCGCGCAATCAGTTTGTGGTGATCGCGCTGGCACCGCTGGTCGTCATGACGCTGGTCGGGATGGCGCTGATGTTTGCGGTATCCGACACGCTGGCCTACTACATCGGACTGGTGATCGTGCTGAACGCCTCTGGCGCGATTGGCGATCTGTGGATGTCGTGGGTGGTGCTGCGCTATCCGCCGCGCGTTCTGGTGAGGGACGAGGCCGACCGCATCCGTATATACGACAGCGGCCAGCCCGATTTTTAAACGCCGCTGGCGCGGGAGCGTCACGCGGTCGGCGCGAGTGCGTCAGGCTGCGGCGTGTGGTCTAGCTGCTCGCCCGCCCCCCACACAGGCAGTTCAACCCAGAAGGTGGAGCCGCCTTCTGGTGGGCATTCCACGCCAACACGGCCATTCTGAAGCGTCACCAACTGCTTGACAATCCACAAGCCCAGCCCGGTGCTGCTTTCGCCGCCGGTTGGCCGGGTACTCAGCTTGCCAAATTCGCTAAAGAGCAGGTCGCGCTCCTCTGCCGGAATGCCCGGCCCCTGATCGGTAACGCTGATGCGTACATAATCGTCATGCACAGTGGAGGCCAGCGTGACCGCGTTTTCGGGCGCGGTGTACTTGATCGCGTTGCTCACCAGATTACTCAGAATCTGCGTTAAGCGGCGGGCATCGGCCACGACTTTGCCATCGGCCTGAACCACCTTAAGCGTGATCTTCTTTTTGTGGGCGGCGATATCGAACTGCATCGCCATCTCCCAAAGCACCGTCTCCACATTGACACAGCCCAACTGGATATCGAGTTCCTGGCTTTGCAGCGCGGCGGTTTCCAGAAAGTCGCGCACAATATCCTGCATCGTGCTGAGCGCCATGTCCACGTTGTCCAGCAAGGGGCGAATACCGGGCGTTTCGTCGAGCAGGCTGTGCAGCAGAAACAGCGCCATGCGAATGTTGTTGATCGGGTTTTTCAGGTCGTGGGAAGCGGTGTTAAAAAAACGATCGCGCGACTGCTGCATGGTTTTCAGTTCTTCGATCGCGCGCTGGTGTTCGTCGGCCAGCCGCTTATGCTCCAGCAGCAGTTCGACACGCGCCAGCGTGATGTGGCGATCGAGCGGGGCCATCAGGTAATCGTCTGCCCCGGCAGCCAACCCGCGCGCGACATCCTCGCCCTCGGCTGTGCCGGATACCAGCACCACCGGCAGCCGCGAGGTTTCGGCCTGTTCGCGGATTTTCTTTAAGAGAGTCAGTTCTTCCAGACCGTGCGTATCCGCATCCACCAGCACCAGATCGAAGCTCTGCGCGGCCAGCACGCGAAACGCCTGCTGGTGATCTGCTGCAAAGGACAGGAGATACTTTGTTCCCAGAAGGCTTTTAAGCAAAGGTGCATTGGTTGGTGAACCGCCCACAATGAGCAGGTGGGCGCTGTTTATATTCTGTTCAGACATGATGAAATGACTCTTCAACGGATAGTTGTGGTCATTCCATATTGTAGCAAACAATTGTTGAAAAGTAAACATTAAATAAAGACAGCGTTAAATTCCTGTAACACCGTCCCGGCTTATACGGAAAGTGTAAAGCCTTTTCAGCGCAGGTTCAGCGTCCAGTCCGTCACGCTGACGATTACGCCGCCGTCCTTGACGAATAGTACAGGCAGCAATGGGGTATCCGCCGCCGCCAACGAAACCGCCTGCCCAAGCTGTTCGCCGTTGATGAAGGTGAGGATGTCCCCGTTCACCGGGTCACGCTCCAGCCGCACCCGCACCGTCACCGCGCCGACCGCCCGCTGGCTGAGATTACGCACCTCCTCGCCAACGCGCTGCGCCAGGTTAATCACGCCCGCCTGCGCGAGGCTGACCTGCACCCCGGCCACGCTGGCTGGATCATCGGCCTCTTGCAGCAGCAGGCCAAAGTACACATTGTTATCCAGCAGCAGCGGCGGGTTATACGATAACAGGGTGAGCGTCGCCTCGACACTGCGGATACGGCTGGCGGCGCTGTTGCCGTAGTAGGCTTCCAGCATGTCCGCAGGCAGCGGCAAGAAGATCGTATCGCCGCCCGTCTGCGCCCCGACGCCAAGCCGCCAGTATACGCCATCGGCGCTCATGGAGAACTGCTCAGCCTCCCAGGGCATCGCCGCCCCCAGGCGGTCGAACAGTACAAACAAATCCTGCGCGCCCTGCAAGCCCTGCGGCGGCAGGGTCGGCGTGGGAGTGGCCGAGGGAGTCTGCGTATGGGTGGGGGTGTCCGTGCTGGTAAAGGTCGCGGTCGGCGTTAGCGTGGGTGGCTCGGTGGGCGTGCTGGTGAACAGTTCCTCGGTCGGGGTGTCGGTCGCGCTCGGTTCAAGCGTCGGCGTGACCAGATTGACGGCGGCAGGCAGGGTGTTGGTGGGGGCAGCGGTGGGCGCGGTTTCGGTTTCCGCCGCCAGAGCAACGGCTGTTCCGGTCGTGTCGGCGGTGGGCGTGTCGGTGATGGTCAGCGCGAGAGGCGGCACCACGCCCTCCTGCGGCGCGCCGTTCAGCGCCAGCGCCAGCAGCACCAGCGCGGCGATGCCCCCCAGCCCGCCCAGCAGCGCCACGCGCGGAATACCCCGGCGCGCGACAGGCGCTTCCTCCACCGCGTCTATCTCATCGGTGTAAGCCGCGCCGCGATATTCGCTCTCCGGGATCGCCTCGTCTTCAGCGATGCGCGGCGTGGGTTCGTCGGTAGGGGGCGCGGGGAACTCCGGCGCTTGCTCCGTCAGGTCGTACCAGTGGCGATAAAGCGGATAGGCAGGGTGGCGATCAATAAACATCGCCCGGAACAGTTCGTTAAAGCGTGCCAGCCGGGCGCTGCGGCGCATCGCCTCGTCAATGTAGACGTTCAGAAACGCCTGATAAGTCTCCAGCCAGTTTTGCAGCGTCGCGGTATAAGGCTCGCCCAGCCGTTCACGAGTCAGTTCATACTGGTAGCGGTGGGTTTCCAGCACCGTCCTGTCCGGGCGGTCGGGGCGGGATTCGATGACGCTGCGCATCTGCCGGGCGAGGGTGTGCAGTTCGGCGGCGCTGGCCTGCAACTCCACCAGCCATGTCCGGTACGGGGTAAGCGTGATATTGGCGGCCTGCTCGACATCGCCAACCGCGTTGATCGCGTTTTCCAGCTTCATTCCCGCCGGGCGAAACTCGCCGTCAGACCAATCGCGCAGCGCGGCCTGAAGCTCGCGCAGGCTGTGCGTCCCGGCGGCAAGCAGCTTGGCCTGTGGGCTTTCCTCAAGCTGCTTGATGGCGCTGTCCAGCCCGGCCAGCGCGTGCGCTCCGGCAAACTGGTTCAGCAGTTCCGCGCCCGCCAGCGTGTCTGTACGCCGGGCGATAAATTCTTCTAACGTGCGGGCGGCCACGTGGCGCGCGCCCGTCTGCTCCAGCGTTTTAAGCGCGGCCTCGTACCAGAAACGCGCATCCTCCAGCGCGCCCTCGTGCGCGTCCAGCGTGCCGAGCATGACATAATTCACGAACAGGATGCGTATCGCCGCCGTGCTGCTGCGATGGTAAAGCTCCACCAGCCCCTTGCTCATGGCCTTGAGATAGGTGTCCTTGCTGGGCATCTGGTGGGCGAAATGCTGCCGCGTTTCGTTTTCGCTGACGGTGAACAGACGCTCTACGGAAACCAGCGCGGCTTTGGTGGTGGCCGGGGCGTTCACGCCGTTGCGCTCCACCCAGCCACGCGTGAACTCGGCCAGCTTTTGCAGGCGCTGCGCGGCGAAGCGCTGCGGGTCGGTCTGGGCAATTTCGTAAGCCCGCTGCCCAAGCTGCTCGGCATCGGCCAGCCGCCCGCGATCAAACGCCTCCCAGCCATCGGCCAGCGCCCGCCCCAGCCCGCCGTAAAGCGCGTGCCGCTCGATGTACTGCGCGCCGCTAATCACCGAGCGCAGATGGTTGAACCACCCGGCCAGCGTCGGGCTGATGGTGCCGACGGCTTCTGTCGCCTGCGTCAGCGCGTGCAGCGCGCCGCCGCGATTGCCCTGCACCAGCGCATTGGCGTAACTATCCCACGCCCGTTCCGCGATTTGCAGCCCTTCGGCCATGCCCATCAGCATTTCGTCAAACAGGCGCTCGATAAACGGCGCGAGGTCGTCCTGCGAGCTTTTCAGCCAGGCCTGCAAATCAGAGCCATCCGCCGCCGGAACATACGTCTGGTACATGCCGAGCAGTTCGTACAGGCCGTTCAACAGGCGCTGCACCAGTTCCCACGACTCGTTATTCGGGTCAATCATGCGGCTGTTATCGAGCGCTTCCAGCGCGTCGCGCGGGCTGGCGGTGGCCTGCTTGCCGATGACGTGCATGTTATCGGCCAGCGCCATCGCCGCGTTCAAGGCGCGGTCGAGCGATGAAAACGGCAGCCTGCGGTTGGGAAGCTGGCGCGTGGTGTTGACCGCCGCCAGCAGGGTGTTGAGCGCGGTCAGGCCGTCCACCATCGCGCGGTAGGTGTCGCGCAGTTCGCCCAGCGTGACATTGGGCGAGCTTGGCACCACCCGCAGGCGGGCGTTGATCTCGGCCAGCACCGCGCGCGGTTCGGTCACGGGGACCCCTTCGCCCTCAAGCTGCGTCAGCGCCCGGTCAAGGCGGTGCAGGTTGGGGCGCAGCAGCAGAATCTCCGGCACGTGCGAGGAGATGCGCTCGGCCAGCATCCACAGCAGCGCCCGCGCCGGGTCATCGTCACCGCCTTCCAGCACCAGCAGATTGGCCGCGCGTTCCGGGTGCTGCTCAAAGACCAGCACGATGCTGTCCAGCACGGCGGGCGGCACTGGCCGGATGTCGGCCTCAATCAACGTGAGCGCGAAGTCGAGCAGCAGGTTGACCAGCCGCGCGGTAATGCCGCGCGACTGTGGGCGCAGTTCGTCCAGCAGATGCGCCGCGCGTGACCAGTTGCCGCTTTCCATGTAAATCCGCACCGCGTCAATATCCCCGGCGATCTGCAAGTCCTGCAGGCGGCTGCGGATTTCGCTTTCCAGTTCGCGGGCGGGCTGGTAGCCGGGGTCCATCGCCAGCGCGGGTTCCAGCATGGTCAGCAGCCCGTGCAGTTCGTCGCGGCTGCGCTCCCGGCGCAGGCGTTCGCTCACCCGCCCCAGGATGGTGTCGCGCTCGCGCATGATGGGGGCGCGGTAATCGCTGAGGTCGCGGCGCAGTTCGGCGATGCTGGGGTAACGGATACGCAGGTTAGGATGCACCGCGCGGCTGATGATGGCCTGCAGACGGCTGTGAACCCGCTCGTTATCCGCGCCGAAGTCCACGCGAAAATCATCACTCGCGTTGCGCGGCACTTCAATGCGGCTGCCCCCGGTGAGGATAAAATGCAGCAGTTCGCCCACCTGCGCCACGTCGCTCTGGCGGCTGATGCCCTGCGGGGTGATCTCGTCGCCTTCCAGAAAGACCGCGTTGCCCCAGTCAATCACCTTGAGGTTGTATTGGTCACGATCCCAGAACAGGTGCTTGGCATCTACATCGTTGTATACGATGTCGCGCTGGTGCGCGCTTTCCAGCAGGTCGAGCAGGCGATCAATAATGACCAGCATTTCCAGTTCTGGCAGGCGTTCGCCATGCGCGGCCAGTTCCATCACCATCTCGCCGACGATCTGCCCCGCGCCGCGTTCGATCACAATATACTGATGGGGCATCCCGCCGACGGAGAACTGCCCGGTGCCGAGCAGTTCGGTCAGCACCGGGTGGCCGGCCAGCCGCGACAGGGCTTTACGCTCGTTGAGGATGCTCACCTCCTGCCCGGCGCGGATCGGCGGCGCGTCGTTGGGCGCGGGGCGTTTGATGACCACCGGGCGGTCGTTGGCCTCGGTATCCACAGCGCGCAGGGTCTCGCCAGAGCGCCCGCGCGGGTAAATGTAATCGTAGCGATAACGGTTATCGAAAAGGCTGTCGGCCATTTATTTAAAATCTCTCGTTAAGAACGGATACAGCGCAGCATCCCGCCCCCTATTGTACGCTCTGCACACAAGCCCGCAAGGTTATTTGATGGGCATTGTCCCAAAGCGCGGTTATGACGGGAAAAACTGGCCTGAAAAACAGGCGAGAACAGGCGGCGGTTAGAAAACGGTTTGCCCCCGCCTGCCCCCACGTGAAACCCCCGTGAGAGTTGTTGACGCGCCTGAGTGGAGCGCGTAATATGGTAGAAAAGAAAGTTGCAAGGGATGAGCGGCTTATGGCAGGCAATCTTGACCCAACTTATCGTTATCTGGACACCCAGGAAGACCGCGAAGCGCTGATTAAAGATATTCAGCAGGTGCGCCAGGAAGTGCTGCGGATGAGCGAGGTCGTGCCGGAAGAACAATGGTACGAGCCGCGCTATCACGGCTGGTCGCTGGCGGCGATGCTTGGGCATCTGCAACTGATGGACCGTCTCAATATGTGGCTGATTCAGGCCGCGCTGGTTGGGCTGCGCCCGGCTATCTCCATGACGCTGCTCAACCAGTTCAACGATTTTATGGCGCGCATTTACCAACGCCGCCTGATGGAAGCCAGCCTGCGCGGGCTGGAACGCCGCCAGCGGCTGATCGAGGATTTTATTATGCGCCTGCCTATAGAACGGTTTACGGCACAGGTGTTTCACCCGCCCTCAAACAAATACCTGACCGTAGAGCAGGCGCTGCAGATGCTGTTCCTCTATCACTGGCAGGAACATCTTAAGACCATGCGCGAGGTGGAAGGCATGTCTTACCAACCGCCGCAGGACTCCACCCTTTAGCTCATGCGCGTAATTTTGCAGCGGGTGAGCAGCGGCTGTGTCCGCGTGGATGGGGCGGTGGTCGGCGAGGTCGGGCGTGGTTTTGTCGCGCTGGTGGGTATGACCCATACGGATACGCAGGCCGAGGTGGAACTGCTGGCGAAAAAGACCGCTTATCTGCGCGTGTTTGAGGATGAAGCGGGCAAGATGAACCTCTCGGCGCTGGAAGTGGGCGCGGGCGTGCTGGTCGTCTCGCAGTTCACGCTGTATGCCGACACGCGCAAAGGCCGTCGCCCCAGCTTTATCGGCGCGGCTCCCCCAGAGACAGCCGCCCCGTTGGTGGATTACTACGCGGAACGCCTGCGCGCCGAGGGCATCGGCCATGTGGCGCAGGGGATATTCGGCGCGATGATGCAGGTGGAAATCAACAACGACGGGCCAGTGACGATTATTCTGGACAGCGCCGATTTTTGACCGCTGATTTTCCCGTCTCCCATTCCGCGCGGCCTGCTGTGTATAATCCCCCACAGGTACAGACAACCCTGCTTTATCGGCCTAATATCTGGAAAACAATGACATTACATTCCCTATGCCTTGCTGTCGCCGGGTGTTTAAAGCGCTGGCGACACGCTCAAACCCTGTGGCGCATAACGGCGGCCTTAACGGGCGTACTGCTGGCCGCCTGCGCCGGGCAGCCCACCCCGCAGACCTTTCGCGTCACCGTCGCGCCGACGCAGCTACTGGATGCCGCGCCCGTCTACACGGAAACACCGACGTTTACCCCAACCCTGACGCGCACCCCCACGCCGACGCTGACGATCACGCCATCGCCCACGCCCACGCTGACAGTCACGCCGTCGCTCACGCCGACGCTGACCCCTACGCTGACGGCGACCGTTACGCCGACACAGCCGCTTTACACACTCACGCCAGCGGAACGGGCAGGCGCGCCACCCGCCATCAGCAGCAGCCCGGCGGCACTTGCGCCGACGGCGGGCTGGTCGTGTGGCGATTTCCCGTGCGCTGATGACGTGGACAGCTTCATGCAGCGCATTCACGTGCCGGAGGCGTTTGCGCTGGAGCATGTCGGGCGCTTCCCCGGCCAGCCGATGCAGATCACCTATGGGCCGGATGGCCGCCTGTACGCAACGGTCATTGAAAACGGCGCGACCCGCGTGGGCGCGGTTTACGTGATGGCGGGCGACGGCAGCGCCGAGCGCTACAGCGGCAGCCTGCTCTCGCCTGTCGGGCTGGCGTTCCAGCCGGGGACGGATGTGCTGTATGTCAGCGGGCGCATGACCCCGACGGCGGGCGGCGGCATCTGGCGCGTGCCGTCCGGCGGTGGCGAGCCACTGACGGTGATCGAAGACCTGCCGTGCTGCTACTCGCTGATTGACAACCAGCCCAACGGCCTGATTTTTGGCCCGGATGGTTATCTGTACATGGGCATCGGCGCGCTGACCGACCACGCCGAACCGCCCAACCCGCAGCGGGCGCGGATGGCGGAGATTGACCCGCTAGAGGCGGCGGTGCTGCGTATCCAGCCGCACACGGGCGAGGTCGAAGCCTTCGCCAGCGGCCTGCATAACCCCTATGACCTGACGTTTGATTCGCGCGGCCAGTTTTACGCCACCGATCAGGGGCTTATCAGCGGCATTGGCGACCGGGTGGTGATGGTCGAGCGCGGCGGGCATTATGGCTGGCCGTACTGGTTCGCGCGCGGCTGTGAGGAATGCCCGTTCCCACAAGGGCGCTTTAACTTCCTGCCAGACCTGCTGGCCTTCCCCGATTACAGCATCCCGCGCGGGCTGGTGGCCTATACCGGGACGCAGTTTCCCGAAAATTACTACGATCACCTGTTTGTCGTGCTGTGGAACGCGACCGAGAACGGCCAGCGCGTGGTGCGTATTGACCCGGCCAACCCGCCGCAGCCCGCCGAAGAAGCCGAGTTCGCGCTGGCAGAGCCGTTCATGACCGGGCTGATTCGCCCGATAGATATCACGCTTGCGCCGGATGGCGCGCTGGTGGTCGCCGATTACATTTACGGGCATGTCTGGCGCGTGAGTTACGGGGGTTAGGGAAAGGCAAGACGTTTGCTGAAAAGTGGTGCAGATGCGGGAAATTTCGTATATAATACCGGGACTGAACAAATATTCTAACCCGAAACGCTGACAGGCTGTCATACCGCCTGGGAGGGCAATTTGATCGGAGAATATGACGACGACCTGCTGGACGACAACGAGCCGCTAGAAGGCTACTGTATGCGCTGTAAAGCCAGCATCGAAATCGAAAGCCCGCAGCCCGTATGGACACGACGCGGGATGCCGGCCACGCGCGGCGAATGCCCGGACTGCGGCGGCACGGTCTTTCGCATGGGGCGCACGGCGGCGCATGAGCGCAGCAACCGCCCCTCGGCGGTACAGGTCGGCTCTAAAACGCGGACGAAGCTGCCACAGGACACCGCTTACGTGATTTTCGCCGAGGCCGATGAAGCCATCGCGCGGCAGATCGGGGCTGATCTGGAAAAGGCGGGGATCGCCGTGTGGCTGCATGAATATAACGACGCGGGTGAAAACGTGCAGTGGGCGGGCGGGGTTCACCCGGCGCTGAGCGAGTGCGCGCGGATGGTGCTGGTGCTTTCCCCGGCGGCGCTGGGCGCGGGCGAGGTCGAGGCGGGCTGGCGCTTCTTCAAGGACAAGCGTAAGCCGGTGGTGATCGCGCAGATCGCCCCTGCCGAAGCGCCCGACCCCATCCGGCGCAGCCCGCGCTTTGACTTCAGCGACGACTACAAAACCGCCTTCCGCCAGATGATGCAGGCATTAAGTAACTGAAGTGCTGAGCAGCGAGCAATAAAGACGCTGCCCAGCACCCGGTGTACTGTTAACTGGCGTTGAGCAGGCGATCACGCGCCTCGCGGGCGAGGGTGTAGTTGGGGTTGAGGAAGGCGGCCTGCCTGTAGTTTTCCAACGCGCGGGCGGTATCGCCCTGCTGCTCACGGGCAACGGCGGCGTAGTAAAACGTCTCTTCCACCCAATGCCCACCGCCATCATTCAGGTTCGCGGCGGTCAGTTGCAGGGTATCCTCGTAGCGGCCCACCGCGTTATAGGCTTCAAACGGGCCAAACTGATACCACATCATGCGCCAGGGCAGGTCATACTTGCGGGCTTCATCGTAAGCGACTGCCGCGTATTCGTAGGCTTCCTGCTGGTAGCTGTCGGCCAGCAGCACGTAGCTGGTGCCGATATTAAACCATGCGAAGGGGTCGTGCGGGTTTGCCGAAGCCTCGGCACGGGCGACTTCCAGCGCGCGCAGGGCGTTCTGCTGCGGGTCTGCGTCGTCGCCCAGCAGCGCCAGCAGCGCTGGCTCGGCACCGCTTTCATACAGCACGATGTACGAACGGTTGAAATGCCGCCAGAACTCGTCAAGGTACTCGTAGGTGTATTCCTGATTGGGGCCAAGATACGAATCGTGGGTAATGAACATCTGGCGCGCGTCATCGTAGCCAACGACCAGCAGGTAATGCCCCATCCAGCCCTTATCGTGCGGCGGTGGGTCATAGCCCTTCTCGATGATAACCGGGTAGTCGCTGGCGATCAGGGTTTTGAGCAGGTCGAGCGTGCCGCCGTGCCGGAACAGCGCAAAGACCGGGATTTCGGGAATCTGCGTGTTGACGAAGGCCACCATCTCCTGCGGCGTAACGTTCTTATCTTCGTTATTCGGCTTCAGCCACTGGGCAGCCCGAAGCTGATTATCGGCATAGCCAAAGTACGTCAGCGCGGTGGTCAACGTGGCCGGGCCACAGTTGTTCCACCCTTGATATTCAAAGTTAAAGCCGCTCAACTGGTAGGCCGAGGGAATCGAAGCCACTTCTGGCGTAGAATCCTCTTGCGCCAGCGCCGCGCCTGCTGGCAGCAGCACAACCAGCAAAAGAATGGTCAAAAGATAACGGGACATCCACATTTCCTTAGGTTTACCTACCCATTACGGGAACTATACTAGCAGTATATTCGTCTCTGCCATAGGGCGCTTGATGGCTGGGCTACGCAACCCTGACGCTTGCGCGTCGTACATCTTCTTAATGGACTCTGGTAAATTTGCCTTTCGCGGCAGGCCATTTCCAGCTTATACTTAGCACTAATTCCTTAAGAAACTGTAAGCATCGCCAGCGGACGATAAAGGATAGGCTCACGAATGATTACGGATAAACTCATCGGCAGACAGGTCGGTGACTTCCGAATTGAAGAACGCATCGGGCGCGGCGGCATGGCGACTGTCTACCGGGCTTTTCAGTCCGCAGTCAACCGCTCTGTGGCACTCAAAGTTATCTATCCTGACTTCACCAACACGCATGAATACGATATTTTTCAGCGGCGCTTTCATCAGGAAGCGGAGGTTATCGCCCGGCTGGAGCATATTCACATCCTGCCGATTTATGATTACGGTATTGAGGAAGGGGTGACGTATCTGGCGATGCGGCTGCTGGATGGCGGGTCGCTGAGCGAGCGGCTTTACGACGGGCCGGTGCCGCTGGAACAGGCGGCGGATGTCTTCGGGCAGATCGCGCAGGGGCTGGCCTATGCCCACAGCAAGGGCGTGATTCACCGTGACCTGAAGCCGAGCAACATCCTGTTCGACGATACGGGCAACGCTTATCTGACGGATTTTGGGCTGGCGAAGTGGATCGAGCATTCCGCAGACCTGACCAAAAGCGGCAACATCGTCGGCACCCCGGCGTATATGTCGCCGGAACAACTGCGCGGCGAGCCGATTGACCACCGCGCCGACATTTACAGCATGGGCATTATCCTGTATCACATGGTGGTTGGCCGCCCGCCGTTCGATGCTTCCAGCACTGATATTATCTCGATCATTTACCAGCACCTTGAAAAAGCGCCGCCACCGCCCACCACGATCAACGCCGCCATTCCCGACGCGGTTGAGGCGGTCATCCTGCGCGCGCTGGAAAAAGACCCGGACATCCGTTATGCCGACATCCGGCAGATGGCTTACGAACTGGACAGCGCGCTGGGCCGCCCGACCAGCGTTCACCGTTATGGCTCGAAGCCGTTCATCCCCGACCCGATGCCGAGCGTGATTATGCGCCAGCAGCGGCGGCGCAGCAGGCGCTGGCTGGAAGTCATCGTCGGCGCGACGGCGGCGGCACTGGTGGTCGTGCTTGGCGTGCTGGCCCTGAACCAGCCCACCGTTCAGCCTGCCAGCAGCACGCCGCATGTGCTGGAAGACGAGTCGGTGCCTGCACAGGACATCGTGCCGACCAACGAGGAAATCCAGCGGGCGCAGGCGGCGATGGGGGCGGACGGTTTCATCGCCTATGTCGCCTGTAACCGCACCAGCGAATACCACGCGACCCAGGCGCGCGAGATGAACGAGTTCGCCGACAATTATGGGCTGGCGTATCAGGTTTACGACAGCAATAACGATCACTACCTGCAACTGACGCAGATCGAAAAAGCCCGCACCGACGGCGCGAAGGCCATTATCCTTTGTCCGCTGAAGGAAGACCTGCTGGATGGCCCGCTGCAAGCGATTGCGGCGGCGAGAGTGCCGCTGGTCACGCTGTCCGGCACCATCGCTAATTACGGCGGGGTGACGCTGACCGGGGACGACTATCTGATGGGGCGGCTGGCGGGGGAGCTGGTCGGTCAGCTTTTGCTGGAAGAACGGGACGGGCAGGCGAACGTGGTCATTCTGGATTATCCCGACGTATCGCATATCGTCCAGCGCGCCAACGGGCTGGAAGAAGGGCTGCTGCACTACGCGCCAGAGGCCAACATTGTTGGGCGCTATCTGGGCGCTATCCGTGAAAACGGCAGGCAGTCCATTGAGCAACTGATTGAAGATGGTGTGGAATTTGATGTGATCCTGAGCATTAACGATGCTGGGTCGTTTGGCGCGATTGAGGCGCTGGAGGCGGCTGGTTACGACCCCGACTCGGTGATTGTCGCCAGTGTGGATGTGGAGCAGCAGGCACGCCAGTACATCGAGGAAGGTTACTTTATACGCGGCTCGGTAGACCCAGGGCGCGAACCGAACTCGCGGGCAGCCATTGACGCGATCGTCAAACTGCTGGCTGGTTCGCCCATCGCCGAACAGGTGCTGGTGCCGCCGGAGGGCATCTTTACCACCGCCGGGATGCAGTTACGCGAAGATTAGGGCTACAAGGGGTGTGGCCTGTTATGGCTTTACGGGCTGACAGGCTGCACCCTGATCTGCTCTGCGAGGTTGTGGCCGACAATGCGGTATTCCTCACCCAGCCTGATCTGGATAGGGCCGTTGAACGGCGCGGCATGAAGCACTTCGATCTGTTTGCCGGGGGTCAGCCCCAGCGCGGTGAGGTATTCCAGACGATCAGGTTCGCGCATCAGGACACGGGTGATTTGCAGCAGCCCCTCCCCCGGCTCCACGTCTGACATGGCATGATCGTCAATGCTTTCGATGTCGCCTTCCGGTGAAGGGATCGGCTCGCCATGCGGGCAGTATGCGGGGTTGCCTGCCATGCTTGCCATACGCTCGGCCAGCACATCACCAAGCGCGCTGCTGATGCGGCGGGCTTCCTCATGCACTTCGTGCCAGCCAAACCCCATCACGCTGACGAGGAACGCCTCGGCGATACGGTGGCGGCGCAGTTCTTTCAGCGCTTCTCTTTTGCCTGCTTCGGTAAGGCGTATACCCTGATACGGCTCGTGTTCCAGCAGCCCCATGTCCTTCAACCGCGTGACCATACGATTGACGGCGGGCGCGGTGACATCCATTAAGTCGGCCAGCGTGGAGGTGCTGACGTAGGCGCTGTCGGGGTCATGCTCCGCCAGCCGGTAGACTTCCGCCAGATAATCGCGTACTTTGGCAGTCATCTCGTCTACGGATTCGGGGTTGTTACCAACCATGCTCCAGCCTCGCCACCAGACGCTCAGGCATGTCTACATCGCGCATCCGCTTCTGGACGGCAGCGACATCGTAAGGCACACGCCGCGCTTCCCATACGTTGGTTTCCACATCCAGCAGCGCGTAAGCAGCCTGCGGGTTCTGGTCGCGCGGCTGGCCGACACTGCCGGGATTGATGATCTGGCGGTGGCCGTTGAGGGTGCGCTGCTGGCGATAGGCCGGAAGCACCGCCTCGGTCTCGCCCGCGTCGTTAATCTGTTCGTAGATGATGGGCTGGTGGGTATGACCCACGAGACAGTAAGGAGTCTCGAAGTGGGGGAAATTGAGCGAAGCGATCAGCGGTTCAAGGATATATTCCCATACAGGTTCGCGCGGGCTGCCATGCGCCAGCGTGTACTGGCCGATCACAAACGTAGTGGGCAGGTCTTCCAGATAGGCCGTGTTTTCCGGGGTGAGGGTGTCCTTTGTCCAGTTTACCGCTTTACGCGCGTCCGGGTTAAAGGTGCGAATGTCCAGCCTTCCCAGCGCCGCCCAGTCATGGTTGCCCGCCAGACACAGGTGCGGCAGGGTACGCAGCAGTTCAACGCACTCGTTGGGGTCTGGGCCATATCCCACAACATCGCCCAGGCACCAGACGTATTCCCACTGGCCTTTGGCATCTTCCATCACGGTTTCAAACGCAGTAAGGTTGGCATGAATATCGGAAATCACGAGAACGCGCATACACGGAGACCTGCTTGATTGAGTACAAATTTAATTCAACGATATAGTTGCATATTACCATGCTTTACCAGCGCGTGCGAGTAACTTGACGCAACGATTTATGAAATTCTAGTGAAAGTCTGAACAAAGTTATGCAGCAAATCCTCATCCGGCTAAATTTCGTGTTTTTCATCCTGGCGCTGGCGGGCTGCAAGGCGCTTTTGCAGGTTACGCCCACGCCCGACCTGTCATGGCAGCCCGCCGATGAAGTGATGGCGGGCATCTGCTTCGAGGCGGCGTTTGATGCCGCCGGGCAGGTGTTTGTGCTGGAAAGCGCCGCCGACCTGACCGAATTTTACGACCTTGCCGACCACAGCGAACTTTGCCGCCGCCCGGTGACACGCGCGGCGTTTGACTTCAGCGGCGGGCAGGTGCTGGTCGGCCTGTGGAGCAAGGGAGTCGGCTGCAAAGCGCGCCACGACGTCGAAGGGTTCGAGCGCCAGCAGGCCGCGCGGCAGGTCACGCTGTCCCTGCGCTTCGTCACCGAGGGCGACTGCCCCTATGAACTGGTGCGCCCGTTCTGGGTCAGCATCCCACAGGCCGCAGGGTATGATATTCATGTGGACGTTCAGGAAAACTAGCTTCTGTTGACGTTTTGTGTCTGGGTGATACTTCGGATAACGAACGCGCCGCTGCTAGGCGACTTGGGCGACTTCACGGCACAAACGCGCGCACTCGCGGCAGGCTTCGGCGCAGCGCTGGCAGTGTTCGTGGCTGTGCTGGCCGCACTCCGCCGCGCAGCGATCGCACACGTCGGCACAAAACCGGCAAAGCGCCCGATAAAAGCCGGAGTTTCGCGCCATAAAACGCGCGCACAGTGTGCAAACATCGGCGCAGTCGCGGCACAGGCGGATACAGTCAGCCATCGCCGCCGCATCATGTTGCAGGCACATCTCGGCGCAGTGTTCGCAAGCCTGCGCGCATTCCTGACAGGCGCGAATACACGTCGCCACGATTTCTGAATAAACACCCTGCGTAGACTGGTAATTCATCGCAACCTCGCCATTCATTAAATTGGACATTTCTATGTTAACCGAAGAAAACGCCAGACCAGCGCGACTCTAACAAGGCTTTCAGAAAGCAGGCGCGGGTTTAACATTGTGTCAGAAATCCACCATTGTCGTTGACAAGCGGACTCGGGTTCGGTTACAATGAGTAAGATTTGTTAGCCACTACGAGAGTCAATCATGCCTATGCAGGCTTGCCTCTGTCTGAAGCAGGGACGTTAACCACCTCCTTCAGACAGATTAACAGGCAGTAAACCAACCAGCAGTCAAGAAGAAGCGTGGAAACGTCCCTGAGGCGGGTGTCCTGCAAACACCGCCCAAGCGAATAAGGGATTTTCGCGCTTTTTTGTTGTCTGCTGGTTTTTTTGTTTAGCAGAATGACAGCCGCCGCTGACAGGCTGGCTGATTAGCACAGATGCTCAAAGGACAAACATGGTCGCATTACGCAACGTCACCCCTGCCGGCTTTGTTGAAGCCGAGACGCTGGAACACCAGATCGGCAATACGCCGCTGCTGGCCTTCCGGCAGATCACCGCGCACCTGCCGCACGACATCACCATCTACGCCAAAGCGGAATGGCAGAACCCCGGCGGCAGCGTGAAAGACCGCGCGGCCAGCCACATCATCAAGCAGGCCGAACTGACCGGAGAACTGCGCCCCGGCAAGACGCTGGTAGACAGCACCAGCGGCAACACCGGCATCGCTTACGCCATGATCGGCGCGGCGAAGGGCTACCCGGTCAAGCTGTTTCTGCCAGCCAATGCCAGCCCGGAGCGCGTCGCTATCCTGCGCGCATATGGCGCGGAACTGGTGCTGACCGACCCGCTGGAAGGCTCTGACGGGGCGATTGTGGCGGTACGTGATCTGGTCACTGCCGAGCCGGATAAATACTTTTACGCCAACCAGTACAACAACCCGGCCAACTGGCAGGCGCATTACCAGACCACAGGCGTTGAAATCTGGCAGCAGACGCAGGGCAGCGTCACCCACTTTCTGGCCGGGCTGGGGACAAGCGGCACCTTAATGGGGACAGGCCGCCGCCTGAAGGACTACAACCCCGGCGTGCAGGTTATCGCCCTCCAGCCAGATTCCCCGTTTCACGGACTGGAAGGGTTAAAGCACATGGATACCGCGATCAAGCCCGGTATTTACGAAGAAGGGTTTGCGAATCGTAATATCGCCGTCAGCACCGAAGCCACCTACCACATGGCGCGGCGGCTGGCGCGAGAGGAAGGTTATCTGGTGGGTATCAGCGCGGCTTCGGCGATGGTCGCCGCGCTGCACGTGGCCGAAGAACTGGCCGAGGCAGGCGAACCGGGCATGATCGTGACGGTTTTCCCGGACAACGCCTATAAATACCTGACCGAGTCCTTCTGGTCAGAAACGGATTAACTAACCCAGCGCGACCTGCCTGGTCGCCGCTGTCGTCATTACCAACCGGGCGGGTCGCTGGCCGGGAAGGACTCTTCCGACGCGACCTGTACGACATCTTTTTTGCCGCTAATCACGCTCCAGTTGGAAGCCACATCGTCCACGCGGATCGCCATCACAAAGTCGTTACTGTGCAGGCCGTTGACCACGTGTGTCCACCACTCGACAGTCACCTTGCCCCATTCGGTGGTGATGCGCGGGTGATGCCCCTGCTGCTCGGCCAGTTCGCCAACCTTGCAGGTAAACAGCAGCGCCTCGGTAAAATTGCGAAACTCGAACACACGGCGCAAACGCAGCATCCCCGCTACCTCGATCACTTCCCAGCGCGGCGCGTAGCCCTGAAGCTCTGTGATAAGCTGGCTGCTGAGGGGTTGGGTGTCTTTATCGCAGGGGACAACGCCCTGCATGAGCAGTTCATGGATCATGGCGGAAGCCTTTCTATTCGTCCTGTGTATGTCGGGCTTCAATGCCCAGACGCTGATGTTCCGTGCGGATACATAGATCAGTGGCGACGTTCAGCCCGGCTTCCAGCGCGCGCCGCGTGGCATCGCCATCAATATCCACCACGCCAAGCTGAGACCACACCGTTTTCGCGCCCACCGCTATCGCTTCGTCCATGATTTCGGGCAGGAAGTCTGACCGCCGAAAGACGTTTACAATGTCTATCGGCGCGGGGACATCCGCCAGCGTGTCATAGGTGGGGTGGCCGTCTGCCTCGTCAATCGTCGGGTTTACCGGGTAGACGATATACCCCTGCTCCCGCAAATAGCGCCCGATCTCGAAACTGGCATAGTAAGGGTCATCAGACGCGCCGACCAGCGCGATGGTCACGGCCTCGTCCAGCACTTTACGAATGGCTGCGTCGTTCTCGTTCAATGTCGGCATCAATCCATCCTCTCCAATATAGCATCTTTCAAGCGTACCCACATCATACGCGAAAGCACAGGCAGCTTTCTTTAAAAAGTCCTGTGAGTTTACGCCGCCGCAAGCAACGATTAAGAATGTGACGGGTTGTACGGGATAGCTATTGCGGTATATACTCAGGTCATCATGTGACTCTAAGTACCCGAAGCAAATTTATGGAACTACCCTACCACCTGAAAACCCTGCCACCAGACGCGCTGGATGTCATTCGTTATCTGGGAACGGTTGACGATTACCGCGCCTATAAAGACGATATTTGTGAAAATGTCGGCCTGACAGACCGGGGCTTCGGCAAGGTTATTCGCCGTCTGGTCACGAAAGGCTATACGGTGATGGATGGCAGCCAGGTCTACCGCCTGACCGAACAGGGCCAGAACTCGGCGGATGAACTGGCGGCTTACGACGAGGCCAACCCGGACGGCGACAGGGCGGAGCCGGATGTCGCTGAACGTGTGGCGCGGCGGCTGGTGCTGGTCGTCCCCAGTCTGGTGATAGCGAACCAGGCCGCCCATGCTTATGTCGGCTTTCATCCCCTGCCCGGCTTCGACGAAACAAGCGATGTCGTGGCACGCCTCTCCGCCATCAACGGAACGCTGAACAGCACGCAGGAAGTCCACTTTGAACTGGATGACGGCCACGCCTACCAGACATTTGAAGTCACGCCGGGGCAGTACGAACGGATGCGGGTGCGCGTGGAAGTGTACCAGTTGGGGCCGAACCCGGATGACATCGTGGAAGCCGGCGGCATGTATGTTGATCTGGATGTTACCGATGATCCCGATAATGGCCGCGCCCCACTGCTGGCTTATGGCGCGGATGTAATGCTGGAACGCATGGAGTAGTCACACCACTATGGCAGAACGTACTGAACACTACAGAATCCTCTACCCGCGCAGGCGCATCCTGCGTTTTTTTATGCGCGCGCTGGGGCGCTTTTTAATGTCTGTTCTCACCCGCCCCACCATTATCGGTTACGAAAACCTGCCTAAAGGCGGCCCGTTGATCGTGGTTGGCAATCATGTCGCCATCGTCGAGGCGATCATGCTGGCGATCTATGTGCCATGGACGATTGAGATTATCGGTAATGGCGATATTCCGATGGACCCGCGTTATGCGTGGCTGACCAAGCTGTGGGGCTTTATCCCGGTCAGGCGTGGCAGCGTAGACCGCGACGAGATGCGCCTGCCGCTGGATGTCCTCAAGCAGAACGGCATCATCGGCCTGTTTCCCGAAGGGGGTATCTGGGAAACGAAGATGAAAAAGGCGCGCACAGGCGTGGCATGGCTGAGCTACCACGCAAACGCCCCGGTGATCCCGATTGGCTTTGGCGGGATGCAGGGCGCGCTGCGGGCGGCGCTGCGCTTTCAGCGCCCCAGAGTGGTGATGAATATCGGCAAGGTCATGCCGCCTGTCAGCGGCAAAATCGAGGGTATGTCGCGCAAGGAAGCGCTGGAGTATGGCGCGAACAATATCATGGCGCATGTTGAGGCGCTCATCCCCGAAGAAGAAAAGCGCTCGTGGAGGCAAATTCTGGACGAGCGCTTTGACTTCAAGTTTATCGTCCATGATGTGATGGGCGACAAGGAAGTTCCGGTGCTGCATCCGCAGGGGTTGGGGAAGTTCTTCCACCGACCGGTGATTCTGGATGTGATGGCGCGCAATATGAGCCTGCCCGTACAGCCGTTGCAGCAGCTTGGCGTGGAACATAATGCAGCGCGGCTGGCGGACGCGGCAGAGGTGGCGCTGAAGTTTCTGGACGATAACCCGCATTTCCTGAGTTATCGCTTCGGCTACAAGGAAGCCGCCGATATGTATGCCGGAGTCGCGGAACTGCGCGACCTCGCGCGGCAGGCCGCTGCCCAGAGACAGACGATCAGTCTTCAGCCCATTCGCCACTACCGCCGTGATGGCGACTCGCAGGAAATCACCGAGACGCTGCCCAGCATGATGCACGAAATGTGAAGATAGCGCTTACGGGGTGCGGTTCACCGCGCCCCTGCGTCCTATTCTTCCCCGCTTCCCGGCGGCGA
>CAZJSU010000028.1:28556-45743 GCA_964548765.1 uncultured Anaerolineaceae bacterium | reverse complement strand
ATCGCTGCTCTGCTAACGACGCGCAAGCCTTACGGCGCGTCCGTAACAGAAAACACAAAAGATCAGCAGAACCTAAAGAATCAATTCGATCATGACCGGGCGGCTGCCCAATGAAGTCAGTATAATGGTGTCGTGTGCAGGAAAGGCCATCCGCTGCCCCCAGGCCAACACCACGTCGTGCGTCCCGTAAGAAGCCCATGCCTTGCCAGAAATGATCTTTACTTCGCGGATGTGTGCGGGGAGGGTGTAAGTATCGTTCGAGGTCAGTCTCACCACCTGAGCTACCTGTTTAGGCGAGTCGTTTTCGGTGGCGGTCATGCCCATCACATCCAGAAATGTTTTTAAAAAGCCCTGTGCAGCCATCATCTCTCTCCCTGTATGCCCTCGCGTAGGCGTTCGCTACGTCTAATGAATGCAGCAGCGGCGGGTTCCTCTACAGTTCAGCCTGTAAAAACTTGTAAATCCCGGCATGAGTGCTGGTCAGGCATAAGGGAGTCCTAATGGATATAAAAGGTCTATTCACTTATCTCAACACTTGTGATAAAATTCTCATTATATTGAGCAACGCAAAATAAACCCTTTCGCACTCCAATTTATATGCTCTGCCTCTGCCAGAGACAACGCCGCTGTTTTTACAGGTTTGTTTCAAAGCGGTCACAATTGGCGTTGACTGCATTACTCGCTGGTAAGGCGAAGGAGGCACGAAATGGATTGGCTCAATATTCAGGTTGCAAATGAAATGGTGAAAGAGCGGATTTCGAAGGCTGAGCAGAACGCCCAGCTAGAGGCACGGATGGCAGACTGGTCAGCCGCCAGCCAGCCGGAGGCCGTGCAACTGGTGACGGTGTTTAGCAAGCTGCGCGAGGCACTCAGGCCACAGCGTTCCGCCACCAACACCACCAACCGCCAGACCGTATGAACGGATGGCGGTTCATAAAACTAAGGCAAACCGGGGTGCGCCATTCGCGCCTCGGTTTTTTTGTGTCAGATAAAAACCTCAAGCCCGACGCGATGCTGGCCTAACGCGGTCACGATGGCGATACCGTTTTTAAATTGCAGTATTTCACCCTGTTGCAGCACAACGTCCTGCTGCCTGTGCGAAACCCAGGCACTCCCCCAAAGGACGCGAATTTTCCGGGTGGTCGCGGGCAGGGTGTAAGCGTCTGTCTCCTTGAGCGTCACCACGTAGGATTCCCGCGCTTTTTCGATCACGCCGCGTTCGTAGCTCCGCCGCACATCCTGCCATTGATTTTCGCGTACCATATGGTTACTCATGCCCGCCCTCCTGCAATACCCCTATAAATTGGGGCTGCCCATCTTACAGGATTACTATACAAAGAGCGCCCACCCAAAACGCCCACCCCTTGACCGAACTTCATTCCGCCTAAAGGCTGAGTACGCCCGGTTGAAACCCCCTTACAATGATCCTCTGACGTTATATGGAGGGATGACCGCATGTATCATGGCTATGATCTCAACGATATGGCGAAGGAACGCCTGGACGAGATCCACAAAAGGGCGGATCAGATACGGCGTATGAATGCCATTCGCAGGGCGCAGCGTGAGCAGCCTGGTCAGCGGACGCTGTTTGCACAGGTGCAGAGTATGTTCAGCACTGTGATGAGGATGTTCCGCCGCCAGCAGCCAGCAGCCCCGGCGAAAAAACGTGCCTACAGCACGCAAGAGCTTAAAGCAATGCGCTGATGAACGCACGCACGCCTGTTCAGCTTCACTGGCTATGCAATCACTGGCAGCGTCATGGACGATACCGGCCCTGACGCTGCTGCCATAACCGGACAAATAAAGTGCTGAAGCACCTAACCCACGTCTACACTTAAACCAACCCAACTTAAACATTGGCGTAGACCAAACAGCGCCTCCTCACCCAGTATTTTTGGCTTATTAGTGATTGAATAAATTTAAGTTGTGCGCGTGCAAGGCCAAATTCGCATATTTTTAGCAACTGAGTACACTTATAAACACAACACGAGCATCTCTTTTGAAGGAGGCCCTAGATGTCTATCGTCACCCCATCAATTCCACGACGATCGCTGCACCTGCTGCTCATCGCGGCGTTGATCGTCAGCTTTGCGGCGGCGCTGTTCCCGGCGCAGTCGGTCGAGGCGAGTGGTCAAGGCTATTGCAGTCAGTATCACACCGTGCGCTATGGCGAGAACCTGTTCCGCATCGGCCTGCTGTATGGCGTAAGCTGGCGGCACCTGCAGGCGATTAACGGCCTGCCCAACGCCAACTGGATTTACGCCGGGCAGGTGTTATGCGTCAGCTCTGGCGGTTACTATCCTCCGCCCCCACCGCCACCCCCCACCTGCCGCGCGTATTACCACGTGCGCTATGGGGACACGCTGGGGAGCATCGCGCGCTGGTATGGCGTGAATGTATATGCGCTGGCACAGGCGAACGGCATCCATAACGTGAACCGTATTTACGCGGGCCAGCACCTGTGCATCCCGTAGCGGGATAGCAAGGCTCGCTTATCTGGTTTATTCCGCAGCGCCCTTTATGGGCGCTGCTCGTACCACAAGGCCGCCCCGGTCAGCAGCGCGCCGACCAGTTCCCACGCCGCTACCCCTATGAACATCGGCGGCGCGATCCCCCGTATCACCACGAGCGTAAAGACGATAAACGTCAGGATGCGAAAGGGAACCGTCCATTTGTAGAAAACGCGCACGTCATTAAGCGCCGCCAGAATGTAGTACACACCCATGTTGAACGAAGCCATTGACGACGCGGTGAGGAAAACAATCGTATAATCCATCCCGGCGCGCGCCGCCCCACCGCTGGTTTCGAAGTTCATCAACTGTAGCACGGTTTCCGGGCTGAGGATGCCCACCGCCCCCAGCAGCAGCGCCAGCACGCCGAAGATAAAAATGGTCAGGCCAGACAGGCTGTGGATACGCAGAGCTTTTAACATCGGGGTTTCCTTAAACAATACATTACGGTAACGCAGACCGAAAGTAAGTTAAAATAGATTTATAGGGAAAGGGGTGCGACGATGCCAGTAACAGTTGAACTGAGCTATGACGGTTACGTGCTGCATTATGTAATTGCCGAACCGTGGGAAATAAACGACCTTCTGCACGCTTACGAAAAGGAGCGAAAGCTCCGCGACGCGGCAAACCATACCCTGCACTCCCTGATTGATTTTTCTCAGGCGCGCCACATCCCCAAAAACTGGCTGCAAGCGCGGCATGGGCCGGGCTTGAAACACCCCACCAGCGGCATGATGGTCTGTGTCGGCATCAGCCCCGGCCTTAAGATGCTGCTGGAGATCATTTTTCGCATCACCAATTACAAAAGCATCAAGCTGTGCGCCACAGTCGAAGAAGCACACGATTACCTGGCCCCGCTGGTCGCCGAGGTCAAAGCCAAAGCTGACCCCGTAGCAACCGTATCGGCTGAATAATACCGCACCTTTCGCCAAACCGTGCAGCCCGCCGCGCGCTTGTTGCGAGACTGGAACATAACAAAACCACCTGTGGGTACAGGTGGTTTGAACCAGAGGACGATACTCACTTAATCTTCAAGCGTGCTTAAGTCGCCTTCGGGCAGGCCCTGCGCCCGCGCTTTCAGCACACGCCGCATGATCTTACCAGAGCGCGTCTTCGGTAAGTTGGCGACAAGTTCTATTTTACTCGGCACAGCAATGGGGCCGACCTCGTGGCGGACGTGGTTCTTCAGTTCCTCGATCAAATGGTCGCTGCCCTGAACGCCTTCGCGCAGGATGCAGTAAGCGTTAATCACGCTGCCGCGCACTTCATCCGGCACACCGATCACGGCGGCCTCGGCCACAGCGGGATGGCTGACAAGGCCGGACTCGATCTCTGCGGTGCCGAGCCGATAACCGCTGACCTTAATCACGTCATCAATACGCCCGATGACCCAGATATAGCCGTCATCGTCCTTGCGCGCACTGTCCCCGGCCAGATACCAGCCCTTGTCCTCATAGGGCTTCCAATACTGGTTGACGTAACGATCCGGGTCGCCATAGACGGTTCGCAGCATCCCCGGCCACGGCTTTTTAATGACCAGATTGCCATCTTCGTTGGGGGCGCAGGAATTGCCGTCCTCGTCCACCACGTCCGCCTCGATGCCGGGGAACGGACGGGTGGCGCTGCCGGGCTTGAGGCCGACCGAGGGCAGCGGCGTAATCATGAAGCCGGCGGTTTCGGTCTGCCACCATGTATCCATGATCGGGCAGCGCTCCTTGCCGATGACGGTGTAATACCATTTCCACGCTTCCGGGTTAATCGGCTCGCCCACCGACCCCAGCAGGCGCAGGCTGCTCAGGTTGTGGCGGTTCGGCCAGGCGTTGCCAAAGCGCATCAAGCCGCGAATGGCGGTCGGCGCGGTATACAGCACGGTGATGCCGTATTCCTCCACCAGCTTCCACCAGCGGTTGGGGTATGGGTAGGTCGGCGCGCCCTCGTAGATAAAGCCGGTCACGCCCAGAATCAGCGGCGCGTACACAATGTAACTGTGTCCGGTGATCCAGCCGGGGTCGGCGGCGCACCACCAGCGATCCTCGTCCTTGAGGTCAAACGTCCATTGCAGCGTGGTTGCGGTAAAAACCTGATAGCCCCCGTGCGTGTGGACTACGCCCTTCGGCTTGCCAGTGGTGCCGCTGGTGTAGAGGATAAACAGCGGGTCTTCGGCATCCATCACTTCGGTTTCGCAGATCGGGCTGGCGATGGGCAGCGCCATCAGGTCGTGATACCAGTAATCGCGCCCGTGTTCCATGTTGATGTCGTTGCCGGTGCGCTTGACCACGATCACCGTCTCGACGATCGGCGAGCGCCGTACCGCTTCGTCCACAGTGTCCTTCAAGGGGACGATATTGCCGCGCAGCCACGCGCCGTCGCATGTTACCATGACGCGGCTTTGCGCGTCCTCCAGGCGGTCGGCGATGGCCTGCTCTGAAAAGCCGCCGTAGATGACGCTGTGGATCGCGCCGATCTTGGCGCAGGCCAGCATGGCGATCACCAGTTCAGGGATGCGCCCCATATAGATGGTAACGCGGTCGCCCTTCTTCACGCCCATACCGCGCAGCACATTGGCGAACTTGTTGGTTTCCTGCCACAAGCGCCAGTATGAAAACGTCTGCTTGTCGCCCGGCTCGCCTTCCCAGATGAACGCCATCTTGTTCTTGCGCCATGTCTTGACGTGCCGATCCAGCGCGTTGTAAGCGATGTTGATCTTGCCGCCCACAAACCACTTGTAGAACGGCGCATCACTGCTGTCCAGCACTTTATCCCACTTCTGATACCAATCCAGCGTCTCGGCGCGCGCTGCCCAGAAGGCCTCAATATCCTGCATCGCCTCGTTATAGGTGCTTTCGTAATCCGGCACATAGGCGTTCTTCACCACGTCTTCCGCCGGGTAATACCACTCGCTGGTAGACAGCGTAAACTCTTCAGTTGCCATCAATAACTCCTTAGAAAAATAAAGATGCCCTCTTTGACAGTTGTTCAGTCCATTATAAACAGGGACAACGGCCACGCCAAAACCTTCTGCTCCGGTATCGGTTGAAATGGACTCGCACATTCTCTTTCTGTTTATAAGTCTGCCCGGCTGCTGTCCGCTTGCGCGCAGGACTTAGGGATGCTATCTTTGCGTTAAATTCGTTGTTCAGGTTGTTTGTAACCTTCTGGCGAATCCACTTTTGACTTTACGCAGATCGAGCCATGTTGATTATCCTCATTACGGTTGTTTTTGTAGTCGCGCTAATGATTGGCATTAACGCGCTGTACGTCGCTGGCGAGTTCGCGGCGGTCAGCGCGCGCAAGGGGCGCATCGCGCAGGCGGCCAACGAGGGCAGCCGCCTCGCAAAAATGATGCTGCCCATTCTGGAAGATCACCACCGGCTGGATAATTACATCGCGGCCAGCCAGGTCGGCATCACGCTGTCCAGCATCGTGCTGGGTATCTACGGCCAGCAGCAGATCGCCCCGCTGATCTCTCCCCTGCTGGAGGGGCTGCCCTTCATCGGAAGTGAAGTCGCCGCGCTGGGCATCGCGTCGCTGCTGGTGCTGTTCTTCCTGACCGCGCTACAGGTGGTGCTGGGCGAACTCGTCCCCAAGTCGCTGGCGCTGCAATACCCGGAGCGCGTCGCGCTGGCGACCGCCGTGCCGATGCGCTGGTCAGCGGATATTATCCTCAAGCCGCTGATCGTCCTGCTCAACGGCAGCGGCACGCTGATCCTGCGCCTGTTGGGAGTGAAGTCTGACGGCGGGCATCAGCATATTCACTCGCCAGAGGAAATTATGCTGCTGATCGGCGAGAGCCACGCGGGCGGCCTGATTGATGCTGACGAGCGGGAACTGCTCGATAACGCCTTCCGGGTCGGTGAACTGACAGCGGGCGAGATCGTGGTGCCGCGCACGCGGATGATGGCCGTGCCAAAAGACAAGGACGCAGGGGAAATGCTGCATGTGGTGGCGGAGTCCGGCTTTACCCGTGTCCCGGTTTACGAGAATACTATTGACCAGATCATCGGCTTCGTACACCTGAAAGAACTGTTCCGGCTGTACCACACAGACCCGCACGCCAGTATTGAAAGCATCCTGCGGAAGCCTTCTTATGTGCCGGAAACGACATCCCTCAACGAGCTATGGAATATTCTGGACAGAGACCAGACCTACATGGCGATTGTGATTGACGAGTACGGCGGCACGCTGGGGATGCTGACCAGAGAAGACGTGATCGAGGAGGTTTTTGGCGAGGTTCAGGACGAATTCGACCTTGAGAAACCGCCAGTCGTGGCTTTGGGGCAAGGGCAGTATCTGGTGCGGGGCGATGTCCTGATCAATCATCTTAATCACCAGTTGGACATTGACATGCCAGACGACGAAGCCAACACCATTGGCGGCCTGCTCCTCTACGAAACCGGGCATATCCCTACCGTCGGCGAGGAAGCCATCGTCGGCGGGGTGCGGCTGCGCGTCAAGGCGGCGACCGACAGGACGATTGAGGAAGTTCATCTCACGCTCCCTGACGACACGCCAGACACCAGCGCGGAAGGTGAAGGCTGATGGACGTTCTTCTCTCCTTTGGCCTGATTTTCGTCCTGATTCTGCTCAACGGAGTTTTCGTCGCGGCAGAATTTGCCATTATCGGCGTGCGGCCATCACGCATTGAACAACTGGCCGAAGAAGGCAACCGGATCGCGGTTGGCCTGCGCGAGATCGTCCGTAACCCCGGCAAGGTAGATCGTTATGTCGCCACCGCGCAGATAGGTATCACGCTTGCCAGCCTCGGTCTGGGCATGGTGGGCGAGCCAGCGGTGGCGCATCTGGTGGAGGTCCCGCTGCATGACTGGTTCGGGCTGGAAGGCGATATTGTCCACACGATTTCGTTTCTCATCGGCCTGACAGTCATTACCTACCTGCATATCGTCATCGGTGAGATGGTGCCGAAGTCGCTGGCGCTGCAAAACGCGGAGCGCACCGTCCTGCTGCTCTCTGTTCCGATGGTTCTTATCCAACGGGTGTTCTCTTTCGCCATCACCGCCCTGAACAAAATCGGCCTGCTGACCCTGCGCCTGATGCGGGTGCCGCCCCCGGCCAAAGGCAGCCGGCTGCACACCCCGGATGAACTGGAACTGATTGTGACGGAGAGCATGGTCGCCGGGATGCTGGAAGAACAGGAGCAGCGGCTGGTCAAGAACATTTTCGACTTCTCAGAACTGCACGTGAGCCAGGTGATGATCCCGCGCCCGCGCGTCGAGGCGGTGTCGCTGACCAGCAGCGAGCAGGAACTGCTGGAAAACATCATCGACTCGCCGCATACGCGCTTCCCGATCTACGACGGCGATCTCGATCATATTGTGGGGATTCTGCACCTCAAGGACCTTGTACGCCAGCAGATGAGCGGGCAGCCTTTCGACCTGCGGGCGATGGTGCATGAAGTGCCTGTCGTGCCAGAGGGGATGTATGTTGAGGAACTGCTGAACACGCTGAAGCAGCAGAAAATTCACATGGCGGTGGTGATTGATGAGTACGGCGGCACGGCGGGCATCGTCACCATGGAAGACCTGATTGAAGAGGTGGTGGGCGAAGTGCGCGACGAGTTTGACGTGGGCGAGCAGCCAGCGGTGGTGCTGATTGAACCGGGGCATCTGGTCGCGCTGGGCAGCGCCCGGCTGCACGAGCTAGAACCTTACGTTGACCTCGGCGAACACGGCTACGATGTGGACAGCATAGGCGGCCTGATGCTGGCGAACGTGAACCTGCCGCCGCATCAGGGCGACGAGGTGGTCATTAACAACATCAGGCTGCGTGTCGAGGCAGTGAAGGGGCTGGCGATTGAGCGCGTCTCGCTGCACTATGACCCCGATGATGGCAGCAGCGCCACAGACACTACACACTAATCGTCCGGGAATGCCGGGCAGAGGCGGCTGATCGCTGGTCGCGCGTGGAATTCTTCCAGCGCGTCAGCCGCTTTTCCAGCCAGTCAAAGCTGACAAACAGCGCCAGCCCCAGCAGGCTCATCGCCAGAATGCCCGCGTACATACTGGTATAAGCGAACCTGCCCCACGCATTCATGATGTAATAACCCAGCCCGGTATTGGTGGCGATGGTCTCGGCGATGAACAGCACGGCGATGGCCGTTCCGGCGCTGACTTTGAGCGCGGTCATGATCGCCGGGATGCTGACCGGAATATAGACGTAACGCAGGCGGTGCCAGCCGTTCGCGCCTAAAACGTTGATCGATTCCAGTGTTTCGTCGCGCACCTGCGCGGCGGCATCGCGCACAATCACGAACACCTGAAAGAAGATAATCAGGCCGATGAGAAAGACCTTTGAAGAATCGCCCAGCCCTAAAAGCACGATAATCAACGGCAGAAAGACGATTTTGGGCGCGGGATAGAGAAAGTACAGCAGCGGCGTGATGAACTGGTCAAGCACCCTGATCTGCGCGGTCAGGATCGCCAGCGGCGCGGCCAGCGCCACCCCGGCGACAATGCTCGCCAGCACGCGCTGCCCGCTGACCAGTGTGTGATTGAGCAGGTCTGCCTGAAGTTCCTCGAAAAAACGCGTCATCACTTCCGGCGGCGTGGGCAGGAAGTTGGCATCCAGCCGCACGGCGGCGATATGCCACACCACCAGCAGCAGCACGAGGTCAATCAGAAGCGCGTAACGGCGTACCCGTGTCCAGTTCATCGTTTCAGTACCCCGCGAATCTCGCTGCAAAACTGTTGAAACTGCCGGTCTTCCCGCCGGGGCATTATCTGTGTGGGCTGGCGCTGCAATACTAGCGGCTGGCGCATGGGCGCGTCGTCCGGCACGATGAGGACGTTGCTGGTCAGCAGCGCGGCTTCTTCGACACTGTGCGTGACCATCAGCATGGTCAGGCCAAGCTCGGTTTTGATGTGCCACAGGGTTTCCTGCAAGCGTTCGCGCGTCAGTTCATCCACAGCGGAAAGCGGCTCGTCCAGCAGCAGCACGTTTGTGCCTAGCGCCAGCACCCGCGCCAGAGCGACCCGCTGGCGCTGGCCGCCGGAAAGCTGCGCCGGGTAGCTGCCCGCTACCTGTGTAATCCGCAGCCGTTCCAGCCATTCGTCGGTGATGCGCTGGCGCTCCGGGCGGCTGGCACGGCGAATCTTCAGGCCGAGTTCGATATTCTGGCGGGCGGTCATCCAGGGCAGCAGGCCGTAATCCTGCAACATCAGCCCGACATCCTGATTCGGCCTGACAAGCCGCTGCCCGCGAAAAAGCACCTGCCCGCTGGCGGGGAAGCGCAGCCCCGCGATCAGATACAGCAGCGTGGTCTTGCCCGCGCCGGACGGCCCCACGATGCTCCACGACTCCCCTTCGCGGATGTGCCAGTGAAAGTCCTCCAGCAGCGGGCGGGCATAGCCGAAGGTCACGTTTTCCAGCGCGATGAAGGGGGATGATTTCAAGTCTGGGTGCCGGGTGTGGGTGTTTGTCTCGGTTAATAGGGTCATTATAGCCCGTGTGTCGCTAACGTGATAAAGCCAGGGGCGGGCCAGAAAACCCGCCCCCGCTGCGTAAAGGTGGTCTAGTCCTCAACTTCCGGGGTCGCGGCGGGCGCGGCCAGTTCTTCTGGCAGGAAGTCGGCGTTAACAAATTCTTCGTAGGCCAGCGGTTCTTCGAGCAGTTCACGCTCAACCATCCAGTCCATTACCTGCGCGGTCTGTTCCTCGCTGGGGACGAAAGCGGGCAGGAAGGACGGCACGGGATAAGTGGGTTGCAGCGGTTCCGGGACGTTGATATTGCTCACCAGCACTTCACGATAGGCTTCCGGGTCCTGGTTGATCGCGTCTACCGCCTGCTCATAGGCGCGCAGGAAGGCGGCGATGGCTTCTGGCTGCTCCTCGATCACCTCGCTGCGGAAGGCGATCACGGTTGGCACGAAGTCTACCGTGCTGTCGTCCACCACCAGCGCTGCCCCCTGCAAGCCTGTCGCCAGCGTGGTCAGCGGCTCTGGCAGCGTGGCGGCCTGCACCTGTCCCTGCGCCAGCAGTTCCAGCCGCACCGGAATTTGCGGGACAGACGTATAAACGATTTCATCGTCAGCAAAGCCCGCGTCGCGCAGCAGGCGTGTGGTGATGTACTCGATGATGGTGTTCTCGCCGATGGCGATCTCTACGCCCTTCAGGTCGTCCACGCTTTCGATGCCGCTTTCCGCCCCGGCGATGACGGCGAAGAAAGCGCCTGCGGGCGGGTCTGCCCGGACGATGGTTGTGCCGAAGCCGCCCTCATTCAGCAGCGCCGCGACGATCATATCCGTGTTCAGGCCGTCCACCTCAGCCGCAGACACCGCGACCTGCTGGTTGGGCGCGCTGTCGAAGGGGATAAGCTCGACGTTCACGCCTTCCGCCTCGTAGAAGCCTTCTTCCTGCGCCACATAGAACGGCAGCGTATTGAGGACGGGCAGCAGGCCGATCCGCAGCGTGGGGGTTTCGGCTTCCTGCGCGTAAGCGCCGCCAAAGGCGGTCAGTGTTAAAATTGCCACCAGTACGAAAATAAGTGATTTCCGGCGCATAGGTGATCTACCCTTTCGTTTGCGAAATTCAGAACAAACTAAATCTGCTAAAAGTATATAACGAATAGCTTTGCTGGCACAACAAATTTGGTTAGAAATTACCGAGAATTACCTTAGCACTTTTACCTATCAGAGAGTTTTACCATGACGACAGTTACTTTTCAGCAGCAGTTACGCGCGTGGTACAGCGCTACCCGTCCGCGCGTTTTTACCGCCACCTACGTGCCGCTGGGTGTGGCGGCGGTAGTCGCGCTCGACCAGGGCGTTTTTGAACTGGTGCCGTTCGTGCTGGCACTGGTCGGCGCGCTGTGCCTGCAGGCAGGCGCGAATCTGGTCAATGAGTACGCCGATTATCGGCGCGGCGCGGATGAATTTAAAGTGGCAGGTCAGGGCATGACCATCAAGAATCAGGTTCTCAGCCCACGTCATGTGCTGGTCGGCGCAGTTGTCACCCTGCTTGCTGGGTGCATCATCGGGCTGGTGCTGCTGGCGCACAGTGGGCCAACGCTGCTGTGGATCGGCCTTGCCGGGGTGATCGGCGCTGTCGCTTACACAGCAGGCCCGTTTCCGCTGGCCTATAACGGCCTGGGGGAGATCGCCGCCGGGGTGTTCTTCGGCCCGCTGATGGTGCTGGGCGCGTATTATGTCATGGCAAGACAGCTCGACATCGTGCCGCTGCTGGTATCCCTGCCGATAAGTTTTATGGTGGCCGCCATCCTGCACGCCAACAACATCCGCGATATAGAGGCTGATCGCGCGGTTAACAAACGCACGCTGGCGGTGATCTTCGGGCTGCGTGCCGCCCGCGCGGAGTACGCCTTCCTGGTTTATGGAACATACGTTCTACTAGTTGTACTTGTGCTTGCGGGCATTACCCCATGGACTGGAATGCTGGCTTTTGTGACGTTGCCAGAAGCGCACAGGCTGGTGCAGATCGTTTATGCCAGCACCGACCCCTCGCTTTTGCACCAGGCACAGGGCGGCACCGCGAAACTGCACGGACGCTTTGGGCTGCTGCTGGTGCTGGGCTGGGCGGCGGCGCTGGTGATTCGCGCGTTGGGGTGAGCCGCCCGCTTGAACGTTTGCATGTCATGTCAGATACGTTATACTGTGGGTGAAGTTCGCCTTGCCTTCAAGTATGCAAGTAATGGCATGTGGCTAAGTCGAAATATGAGTATTAAATATGTAAGGGGGTTTTGAATGATGGATAAGAGCCTGACCCGGCTGGGCAAGCACACCGATGTGCTGCTTAACGTGTTGAAAAACGCGCCGGGCGAGTGGTTTACGCGCAGCGATATTGCCAAAGCCCTTGAGAAGAAGAAGCTGTCTTCTTACGACATTGCCATGCTGGAAGTCCTTGAGCTGCAAGGGGCGATTGAGATTCAGCACCGCGAGAATCGCACCCCTATCGGCTACGAGTTCGTTTACCGTACTGCGTCTCAGTCCTGAAGTATGTCAGCCTCAGGGATTGTCCGGGGGACACTATGAAAGTTATTACGTTTCTGAATGAGAAAGGCGGTGTTGGCAAGACGACACTCGCTACGCACATGGCAGCAGGGCTGGCAGCACGCGGGCATCGTGTCGTGCTGGTGGATGCCGACCCACAGGGTCACGCCACCGTCATGTGTGGCCTGACGAAGGAACCGGGCCTGTACGATCTGCTGGTGCGCGAGGTGCCGTTCAAGGACGCGCTGCGCTTCGTCCCGCCGGAGCAGTATCAGGTTCCCGGCGAGCCAGCATCCGGGCGGCTGTATGTCATCCCCTCCAACATTGAGACGCGCAGTATCGCCAATTCGATTTCTGATGCCTTCGCGGTGAATGACCGTTTCTACGAACTGCGCGAGACGATTGACTTTGTGATCTTCGATACCTCCCCTACGCCGTCGCTGCTGCACGGCTCAATCTATCTGGCGACGGATGCCATTATTTACCCGACAAAGTGTGAGTATCTGGCTTTTGATGGCCTTGTCGAGAGCATCAAGCACCGGCTGGCGGCGCAGGCTCACCGCGACAAGTGGAATCTGGGTGATATTCAGGTGCTTGGGATTATCCCCACGATGTACCGCCACCAGACGGTTGAACACACCGAAAACCTGAAGGAACTCCGCAAGCAGTTCGGTGAACTGGTGTGGCCGCCAGTGGCGCAGCGTACCATCTGGGCAGAGGCGGCGACCATGCGCCAGCCTGTGTTCGCCCTCGCGCCAGAGTCGAAGGCTGCTCATGAGGCGCTGTCTATGGTGGATCGCGTCAGGAAAGCGATGGCCTATGTCGCGGAGTAGACGGCGCGGACGGACCGATGTTAACCCCTTTGACAGCAGCGCGCAGGTATCGCTGGAAGAGACAGCCGACGCGATTTATGGCAGCGAGTTTGCCAATATTGACGTAGGCCGTCAGGTCGTGCGGCCTATCAGCATCTTCGATATTCTGCCGGACTTCACGCAGCCGCGCCGAGTCATCCCCTCGTTGATCCGGTCGGGCTGGTCGGGCAATCCGTATGACCTCAAAGAGGTGTTCGAGGTATGGGTCGGCTCGGTCGAGCATGAGCGTGGCAGCCCGTTTGACGTGCTGGCTGTGCTGGAACAATCCTATCTGGAAGCAGAAGCGGATGACGTGGCAGATGGCGCTGCTGACGATGACCTGCCGTTATCGCCGCCCATCGAAGAAGCGCTGCGCCAGCTTGTCGAGCTTGCCGCTAACATCCGCCAGAACGGGCTGACGAACCCGATCAGTGTGGCGCATGACGGCCAGGATTACCGCATTGAAACAGGTGAACGCCGCTGGCTGGCGTATCATCTGCTGCATATCTATTATCCCGATGAGACGTGGGCACGCATTCCGGCGCGGGTGGTAGACCGGGTGAATGTGTGGCGGCAGGCCAGCGAAAACAGCGCCCGCGCGGATTTGAATGCCATCGGTAAAGTACGCCAGTTCGCCATCCTGCTGATGGACTTATACCGCCAGCAGGGTTATGAGTTTCGTTCGTTCGAGAGTGTGCTGGCCGATGGCTTGTCCGAGCGTACCTATTATGCACAGGTGGCCGATGGCCGGAAGTTCCGTGTGCCGCGCGGTGAAGGCGAGCGCCTGTTAAACGCGATGGGCCTTAAGCATCCGGTTCAGCTTCGGCAGTACCGCGCCCTGCTCAATCTGCCTGATGAGGACTGGCAGCGTGCCGATGACCTTAACCTGCCGGAGTATAAAATCCGCACTCGTGACCGCGATACCGTAACTACAGTTACGGTATCGGCACCGCCTGAAGCTGAAAAAGCCCACAATCCTTTTGTCGAGAAGATCAACCAGCAGCGGCGTAATAAAGTGTGGTTTTACGCTAACCGGCTGGGTGTGCTGAAGGCGGATGAGAAGGCGGCGGCACTCAAGGCGATTGAGGAAGATTTGCGCTGGCTGGACGAGTTAAAGCGCGCGCTCCAGGAAGACGAAAGCTGATGTCATTGTCACCGATACCGTAACTGTAGTTACGGTATCGTCGTTTTTGGCTTGGGATAATCCCCGCGCCCTCCCCCTCCCCTACTCACCTTACCCGCTCGGCTAAATCAGCAAAATCAGGCTGTTTTGGGATAAATGCCCTTATGGAGAGGGTGGGGGAGGGGAGTTGTTCTTCACAACGAATAATATCGGGTTTGGGATAACCTTATCACGAGTAACACTTATCACGGAGTAATTTTTTTACTTCGCGGCGCGGGGTGTGCCGTTGCTTTTAGCGCTGCTGCCATAGTCTGAGAGCCACGATCAGTTTTTGGACTATTGTGGGGTTTGTAAGTTGAAAGCGATTCCATGTACCTAAAATCAGTGTAAACGCTGATTTGCCGCCTTCTCGTGCGTTTTTAAGGGATTCCTGATGATATGAAGATTTGCGCGGGTGATGGGTTAGGGGTAATATATAGAAATTCAGCGCATCAAAGCTGAATCTTATCGGTAAACAAAAAAATAGCCTGCACATGAAATGCAGGCTTGGGGTTGAGTTATTGCCTAAAATCAATTATGGCTCGCTACTCTAAAAACTAAACACCACACTCGTTTTTTGTTACGCAACGCAAATTGTGTAACCAGAGTGTCGAGTTAGCCTGGAGGCTGCTGCTGCTGCTGAAACAGCACTGATCTCAGGACAATCACTCCATCAATTCCAGTTTTTAGTGTAGCCGTAATTGACGAATTTGGCAATGGGCGACCCCCTTATGGAGGCGTTTTCATGCCTGATTCTGATAAAAGCCGTGCTTCGCGCCTGTATGAAGCGGCCTGTTTGTACCATCAAATTGGCTGGTCGGTGATCCCGTTACGGGGTGATTCATGTCCACAAAATCCAAAAGCGCCAGCGATTTCATGGGCTGAATATCAACAGCGCCAGCCCACGCTGGAGGCGCTTGAGCGCTGGTTTTTGCACGATGCGTATGGCGCATTGGGCATCGTGTGTGGCAAAAGATCACGGTTGATCGTGCTGGACTTTGATGACGCGGCGCTGGCGGCAGAATTTGAGCGCTGCTTCCCGCACCTGGCGCGAACGTTGATCGCGCGTTCCGGCAACCGGGGAACACCGCACTATTATTACCGCTCGCCTGAGCAGCTTCGCGTCCAGAGCAGGCATGTGAAAGGCGCTGATCTTCTCGGTGAAGGCAGCTATGTGGTCGCCATGCCAAGTGTGATCGGCGGGTGTGAGTGGTCGTTTGCCAATGATGAAGTGCCGTTAAACCTTTGTCCAATAGATTTGAAATCTATTATTAACTTCTTCAGTGTTCGGGAATACATCGCTTCTGGGGGGGAGCAAACAGCTACGCCCTGGCTGCCGGTGCTTGAGCTGAAGCGATCTGACGCGCAGGTTGTCCACATAAATCCCGAGGTTAGCCGAACGCTTGAAGTCTCGCCGGAGGGCGCGCGGCACTGGTATCGCGTGCTGGCGGCGGATCTTGGGCGCAATAACGCTTTGTTTCGTGTCGCGGGGTGGTTGCGCGATTATGGCTGGACGTGCCAGCAGGTGCTGCGTGAACTGGTGGACACCCACACCGCGCAGCCGCCGAATAACCAGCATCCGCCCGAAACGCCAGATCAAAGGCGGCGAGAGGCTGCCCGAACCATCCACAGCGCGTTCAGGCATCCTGTGCGCCCTATGCACAAACCTGAAAAATCGGCGGTTGTCCAGCTTCCAAACGCGGTACGGGAGCGCTTGCTGCGCTTCGGTCACGCGGCGGCGGCACGGGTGCTGGACGCTTTGCTGCTGTGTGGCGTTCGCACAGGGGCGCTTCTGACCGAGCGTTTTATTTGTGAAATTTTGAACAAAATGAACATCGGGCGACGTGCCGTTCAGGCCGCTTTAAAGACCCTTATTAGCGATATTCACCCGCTTTTTCGCCTGTTCAACCGGGAAAATCCCCCCCAGACCCCCCCAGAAGCACAGAACGCTAACGCTGCTACAGAAACGCAAAAGACAATAACAAAATGTTATTTTGTTAGGGGGACAAACCGAGTCAGAAAGCACGAACCCGCGCACAGCGGCTGCCCGCCGCGCTGGTTTATCATGCCTTCGGTGAGCTATTTGTGCCGCATTCTGCGTGTATCACCCACGTGGAGCGATCCGGTTGAGGCGGCGGACTTATACAGCCCCAAAACTTACCGTCAGGCGTTGCAGCGCGGGTTGATGCAGCGCCGCCCGGCGATGTATTCACGTGCGTGGCTGGCCGAGCGGCTGGGCATTTCCCGGCGCACCTGCCGCCGCTACGACCGCCAGATCGGGCTGCGGGTGCGGCCAACTTATCGTGAAAAGTGTATTACGTGGGGCAATTTGCAGGTTCTGGCCCCCTCGAAAGACGATTTTGCGCCGGATGGGGTGTTTATTGAAGCGCCCGATGGCACACGCTATCCGCCGTTCCGGCCTATTGCCGCGCGCCTGCTCAGACGCTATTCGTGGCTGCTGCTGAAGTATCAGGACTGGAACTTTTACGCCTACGGCCACCTCAAAGCGGACTGGCGCTTGCTGCAACGCGAAACACGGCAGGGGAGACAGGAAATTAATTGTGAAATAATACGCAATCACTCGTTGGCCGCATCTGCTAATGGGTCTGTCTCTGTAGGGGCGAAGCGCCGCTTCGCCCACAGCGAGTCAGCGAATTTACCTGCAACGCTTATCACCTCTGCACCCACTTGCCAGACTTCTCA
>CAZJSU010000028.1:19405-28456 GCA_964548765.1 uncultured Anaerolineaceae bacterium | reverse complement strand
TGCCGACCGCGCGCTGACAAGGGCCAAAGCCCACGCGCTGGTGGAGCAGTATGGCGAGAAGCTGGTTCGGCGGGCGCTCCATGTGTTGGAAAAGCGGCGTAACATCAAAAACCCGGCGGGCTTTGTCATCGTCTACCTGCGCAGCGAAGCCCGCTCTGCAAAGCCGCCGCGCTCTCAACAGTAAATATGGTTCTTACCCCATACAGACCAGGACTGTGGCGTTATAATTAGAGATATTGAACGCAGCAGGCATAGCCTGTAAGCATAGTGAGGATAAAATGCCGAAGATCACGTTTATTGGTGCGGGAAGTACCATTTTCGCTAAGAATCTGATGGGCGATATTTTAGGCTATCCCGAACTTGGTGATTCAACGCTCACCCTGTTCGATATTGACCCGCAGCGGTTGCATACTTCTGAAATTGTGGCGCATAAAGTCTCTGAAGCGCTGGGCGTAAAACCGGTGATTAAGACGACGACAGACCGCTGTGAGGCGCTGGAAGGCGCGGATTACGCCATCAGCATGTTTCAGGTGGCCGGGTACAAGCCGGGAACGGTGGTGGATTTTGAAGTGCCGAAGAAGTACGGCCTGCGCCAGACGATTGCCGATACGCTGGGCATCGGCGGGATCATGCGCGGCCTGCGTACCATCCGCGTGTTTATGGAAATGACGCAGGACATGGAGCAGGTCTGCCCGGATGTCATGCATCTTAATTACGTGAACCCGATGGCGATGAACTGCTGGGCGATCAACCGGGGCAGCAGCATTAAAACCGTCGGCCTGTGCCACAGCGTTCAGGGGACGGCGCGCCAGTTGGCGCGAAACATTGATGTGCCGGAAGACGAGATCAACTATCTCTGCGCGGGCATTAACCACATGGCGTTCTTTCTGAAATTCGAGCGCGATGGGCAGGACCTGTATCCCGAAATTCACCGGGTATACGACGAAGGCCGCGTGCCGGAGGGCAACCGCGTTCGTTACGAGATGCTGAAGCGTCTGGGCTATTTCGTCACCGAATCCAGCGAACACTTCAGCGAGTACGTCCCGTGGTTCATCAAGCGCGACCGCGAAGACCTGATTGAAAAGTTCAACATTCCCCTGGACGAATACATTCGCCGCTGCGAAAACCAGATTGCCGGGTGGGAAAACCTGCGCGACCGCATGGAAGACCCCAACGAGAAGCTGGAAGTCAACCGCAGCCCAGAGTACGGCGCGCGCATCATCCGCAGCATGGAAACCGGTGAGCCGTGCATCATCTACGGCAACGTGGATAACAACGGCCTGATTGACAACCTGCCAGCGGGCTGCTGTGTGGAAGTGCCGTGTGTGGTGGATAAGAACGGCGTACAGCCGACCAAAATCGGGGCGCTGCCGCCGCATCTGGCCGCGCTGATGCAGACCAACATCAACGTGCAGGCGCTGACTGTCGAGGCGGCGCTGACGGGCAAGCGCGAACACATCTACCACGCGGCGATGCTCGACCCGCACACAGCGGCGGAGCTGAGCCTCGACCAAATCTGGAATCTGGTGGATGACCTGATCGAAGCGCACGGGGAATGGCTGCCGCAGTATAATTAGGACGCAGCATTTTAGCTATGAGCAGGGGCGTGGTAGGCCGCGCCCTTGTTCTATGGGGGTAAACCTTGCTCTGGATTGACGAAAATCGCGGCTATCTGACAGACTGGCTGACCCAGCAGTGGGTACGGGTGACAGGGCAGCCGGTTGATTTAAATGCACAAAGCTGGTTGGCTGGCCCGGTGGGGGACACAAAGCGCATTGGCGCGGAATTCTTCCTGAAGCTGGCGCAGGAACAAGGGCTGAAAACGCGCACAGGCTCATCAGGCATTGTGCCGGATTTGACGCTGTTTGACGGAGAGGGCTTTGACTCGGCGCAGGTTTCGCCCCTTGTCCGCCACTTTTATGAGCATACCGCCGCGTATGAGATGGATGCCTGGTCACAGTGGAACGGCCTGTTTCGTCCCTTTGGTGGGCTGCTGGCGGTGATCTTCAGCCGCAGATTGCAGCAGCTTAACGTGCCGCTTTCCGGCCTGGATGCCAGCCGGGGTATGACCAGCGAAATATTGCAACTGATTGACTCCGCTTCAGGTGAGGTGCGTTACACCGCTTGGGTGCGTGAACTGATTGGCTCTGGAAACACGCTGTACGCAGGCACGTATTCCGTGTGTTGTGTGCCAGCGTATCACAGTCCATGCGTCAAAGTGACCTTTCCGCTGCCCAACGGCAACGCGATTGTGGTGATGCGGCCAGAAGTTCATGCGGATGGCTCGCTCACGCTGCTGTCTTCCGGCGCTGGCTTTGGCGATGCAGGCTTTTACTTTACCGTTCATCAGGACAGCCAGATTTACGCCCGCTATGTGCGCCCGCTGCGGGAGAGTATTCATGTCTACGCAGGCCAGCAGGGCGAAACCCGCGCGGATCATGTCCTGACTCTGTGGGGAAAAACCTTTTTGCGGCTACACTATCGGCTTAAAGCACAGGAATTTTCGTCAAAGAGCTTTCGCACCGAGGAATGAAATGTCCTTCAACCCCGCTGACCATCCGCACCGCCGTTACAACCCACTGACGGGTGAGTGGGTGCTGGTATCACCGCATCGCAACAAGCGCCCCTGGCAGGGCAGGCAGGAAAAAACCACGCCGGAGCAGCGCCCGCAGTATGACCCGACCTGTTATCTATGCCCCGGCAACACCCGCGCCAATGGCGAACAAAACCCGCAGTACACCAGCACTTTTGTGTTTACCAATGACTTCGCCGCGCTGCTGCCGGATACACCGGAAGCGCAGTCTTCCCATCACCTGCTGGAAGCAGGCAGCGTACAGGGGACGTGCCGCGTGCTGTGCTTCTCGCCGCGCCACGATCTGACGCTGCCACTGATGTCGCCAGATGAAATTCGCATAGTCATAAACACATGGGCGGATCAGATTGCCGAACTCGGCCAACGATACCGTTGGGTGCAGGTGTTCGAGAACAAGGGCGAGGCGATGGGCGCGTCTAACCCGCACCCGCACGGCCAAATCTGGGCGGAGGACATCCTGCCAAACGAGGCGCTGGCCGAAGACCATCACCAGCGCGCCTATTACGAGGCACACGGTTCATCGCTGCTGGTGGATTACGCGCAGCTTGAAGCAGGGCAGGGCGAGCGCGTTGTGGTCGAGAACGAGGACTGGCTGGCGGTTGTGCCATACTGGGCGGTGTGGCCGTTCGAGACGCTGCTGCTGCCGCGTCGTCATGTGCTGCGCCTGCCTGACCTGACCGCCGCTGAACGCGACTCGCTGGCAGCCATCCTCAAGCGCCTGCTGACGCGCTATGATAATCTCTTTGAAACGTCGTTCCCGTATTCGATGGGCTGGCACGGCGCGCCGAATGATGACGCGGACTACACACATTGGCAGCTTCACGCGCATTTCTACCCGCCGCTGCTGCGCTCTGCGACGGTGCGTAAATGGATGGTCGGTTATGAGATGCTGGGCGAGGCGCAGCGCGACATCACCGCCGAGCAGGCCGCCGAGCGCCTGCGTTCCCTGTCCGATGTGCATTACCGAGAAACCCTGTAAACTTGGCGACTTGGCGGTTTAACTTCAACTGCGAGGTGAACAGTGTCCTTACAACAGAGAGTCACGACTGAATTTGAGGCGCGTTATGGCGTTGATCCCGCGTTTGTCGTCCGTGCGCCGGGGCGGGTGAACCTGATCGGTGAACATACAGACTACAACGACGGCTTTGTGCTGCCGATGGCGATCAACCGCGCGGTGTGGCTGGCTTTCAGCCCGCGCGATGATGACCGGGTAGAGGCGTACTCGCTGGACTTTGACGAGACAGCCGCGTTCACGCTGGATGAATTCGAGAACACCGGCTCGGCGTGGGCGGAATACGTCAAGGGCATCGCGTGGGTGCTGAAGGCGGGCGGCTATGCCATCAAGGGCTGGCGCGGGGTGCTGGCCGGGGATGTGCCAATCGGCGCGGGTTTGTCATCCTCTGCTGCCATCGAACTGGCAACCGCGCGCGCCTTTGCCGAGGTCGCAGGCATCACATGGGAGCCGGCTGTCATGGCGCGGCTGGCACAGCGGGCGGAAAACGAATGGGTCGGCGTGAACTGTGGCATCATGGATCAGATGATCTCGGCGGCGGGGGAGGCGGGTCACGCGCTGCTGATTGACTGCCGTTCGCTGCAAACCGAGAGCGTCCCGCTGCCGCCGCAAACCGCTGTCGTCGTGCTGGATACGGTTACACGGCGCGGCCTGGTGGACTCGGCCTACAATGAGCGCCGCAGCCAGTGTGAGCAGGCCGCGCAGTTCTTCGGCGTGCCGGCGCTGCGCGATGTGTCGCTGGCCGACTTTAACGCGCGCGCGCATGAACTGGACGATGTGATACGCCGCCGGGCGCGCCACGTGATTTCCGAAAATGAGCGCACGTTGCAGGCCGCCGAAGTCATGCGGCGCGGTGATGCCGCCGCGCTGGGGCAGTTGATGAACGCCAGCCATGAAAGCCTGCGCGATGATTTTGAAGTGTCCAGCGACGCGCTGAACACGATGGTGGAATGCGCGCGCCGCGAGGCGGGCTGCTACGGCGCGCGGATGACCGGGGCGGGCTTTGGCGGCTGTGCGGTGGCGCTGGTGCGCGAGGACGCGGCGGAGGCGTTCGCCGCCGGGGTGCGTGCCTGCTACGAAAGCGCCACAGGCCGAGCGCCTAACATCTACGTCTGCTACGCCACCGACGGCGCAGCAGTGATTGAAGCGGAGTAAAGGCGGGGAGTGCCGAGAGGGTGTCTGCACATGCACACGACACCGACATTTTTGCTAAACCTCACCCCCCAACCCCCTCTCCAATGCGTTAGAGAGGGGGAGGAATGGCCGCAGGCCAGGAGGGGATGAGGTAGAGCAGTGGCGAAACCCTAAAAACCCCGCACCTTGACCTTGCGCCCCGGCTTGATCTCGACCTCGCCATTAGTATCGCCGCTCAACTGCCAGTCGCCGCTGTTGCAGGCATTGACCCAGAAATCCCCACGCACGCGCAGGCCGGGCAGGTTATCGCGCGCCGCCTGCCTGTAATGCGAGTCGCGCCGGACTTCGGCCAACCGGGTAATGAGCGCTTCTTCGGGCTTGCCGTTATCGCCCACGCGCGAACGCGGCGCAACGCCGATCTGCTGCTCGGCCAGCGTCAGGAAGCCGTGACGCGGCCCGAAGTTGATGCCCATATCGAAGATGAGCGCCATCCCTAAAGGCGTGCGAATACCACGCGGCAGCACGCTTAAATCCATAACGACGTTCCAATACTGCTCGGTGGCGGTTTCGTCTTGCGCGGTTTGCATGATCGGGTCTTTGGCTGCTTCGATCAGAAGCTGCTTCAGGCGCTGGTCATGGCGCAGGCTGGCATCGTGATTGCGGGCGCGCTCCAGATAACTGTGACGCAGTTCGTTGGCGAGGTTACTGCTGGTGCGGCTGGTGAACTTCTCCAGCACGCGGAACAGGCCGCTGCCCGCCAGCGTGAACTGGAAGCGTCCGTAGCTGATGATGCCCGCGTCGTAGTTCTGGTAGGTGGCATAACCGCCGCCCTCAAAGCCCGCCGTAATGTTAAACGCAGCGATACGCACTCGCTCAAGATCACTCAACGGCGCGGGTGTCATCATGGGCGCGGGGGCAACCGCAGGCGGCGGCGCTGTCGGGACGGGGGCGGGGGTGGTCGGCGCGGGCGCGACAGCCGGCATGGGAATAGCAGGCGTGACCGCAGGCTCGGTCACGGCCTGCCGCGTGAGCGCGAAGGCGAATTCCTCGCGCGCTAACGGGCTGTAACCGAAGGTGCTGCCATCGCCTTTTACGGCCAGCAGGTCATCGCGCACCCATGCCTCGCCGTTGGGGAAGGCCAGCAGAAACCACTGGTACAACTTGCCCTGAAAAACCGTGTTGCGCTCGTCGGGCTTCACGTCAAGGATCGCCAGATTGCTCACGCCGACAACCGCCTTGAACGGCACATCGTAAGTGGTGGCCGGGCCGGAGCGCGCGTTGATTTCGGTAATGGCCGGGTTGTGGGGCAGCCCCCGGATTGTCGCGGTAAATGCCTCTTTAATCATAATGCTTTTCTCTCACTAACGTCCGAACAGGATCGTGGGCTGGCCGTAATCAAAGCTCCACGCCGGGATCACTTAATTGTAGGCCATAATGTTCAAAACAAATTGATACAGAAAGCATACAGGCCATTAACTTTTGACAAACCTTGACGTTCGTAAATTTACTGTGAATTTTTAGGCCGTTCATTACAGGCAAAACATTGGTTTTCACCGCCAAAGTGAGGATAATGGGAAACCGTTGAATTCGAATAGTAGGCAGTCAGGCTGGTTCACATGGTAGACAGCACACAGGAATTACTCAGCAGCCTTAGCGCAGATATTCGATTACTCGGTAATCTGCTGGGCGAGATTATTAAAGAACAGCACGGCGAAGCGGCCTTTGATCTGGTGGAGGAGGTGCGCGCGCTGGCGAAATCGCGCCGCAGTGACGAACCGGGGGCTGCCGAAGCCCTGCAGGAGATCATCGCCAACCTCAGCATTGAGTCGCAGAAGATTCTGGTCAAGGCCTTCAGCAACTACTTCCAGTTAATCAACATCGCCGAAGACCAGCAGCGCGTGCGTATCCTGCGCCAGCGCGAGCATGAGGATATTCTGACCGAATCGATTGACGACGCGATCTACAGGCTGCACGAAGCCGGGCTGAGCGTGGCGGATGTCGAGCATCTGCTGAATCATCTGCGGGTGCGGCTGGTGCTGACCGCGCACCCCTCAGAGGCCAAGCGCACCGAGGTGCTGCTCAAGCTGCACGATCTGGCGGACATGATCGAGCTAAACGACCGCGTGGACGTGCTGCCACGTGAGCGCCGTATGCTGGAAGCCCGCCTGCGCGAAGAAATCGAGGAAATGTGGCAGACACGCACCACCCGCGCGTCGTCGAAAACCGTCAAGGACGAAGTGGAGTTCGGCCTGTACTTCATCACCTCAACCATCATGGATGTCGCCATTGATATTTATGAGGAAGTCGAACACAGCCTGAACACGTATTATCCAGAGGGCGACTGGTCGAACCCGCCGGGATTCCTGCGCTTCGCCTCGTGGATCGGCGGGGATCGGGACGGCAACCCGAACGTGACTTCTGATGTCACGCTGGAAACGATGGCGACACTGCGCGACGCGGCGCGGCACGTCTATCTGGATGAGGTCGCCCGCCTGCGCGAGCATCTTACCCAGTCGCTGGACGAAACCACCGTGTCCCCACAGCTTTTACGCGCGGTGCGCCGCCCCGGCATGGACGACGACCTGTATCCCGGCGAGGTCTACCGCCAGCAGATGGACATCATCTGGCATAAGCTGAACGAGGACGCTTACCCCACCAACCGCGAACTGCTGCGCGATCTGCTGCTGGTGGATGCCAGCCTGCGCCAGAACAACGGCCTGCACGTCGCCAACGGAATGCTGCTGCGGTTGATTCGCAAGGTGCGCCTGTTCGGGCTGCATCTGGTGCCGATGGATATTCGGGAGGACGCACGCCTGCAGGCGGCGGCGCTGGATGAACTGTTCCGCTATTACGGCCTCGCCCAGCAGTACCTCAAAATGCCGGAGCGCGATAAGCAGGATTTGCTGATCGAGGAAATCCGCAATCTGCGGCCATTCTTCCCGGTCAATATCAGTGAATTTTCCGAAAATACGCAGCGGGTGATGAACACATGGCGCATGATCGCCACCGCGCACCAGCGCTACGGCACGATCGTGATTGATAGCGTGATCGCCAGCATGAGCGAACAGCCCAGCGATGTGCTGACCATGCTGCTGCTGGCAACCGAAGTCGGCATCGAGCGCGATGTAGACCTTGTGCCGCTGTTCGAGACGATTGATGACCTGTATCGTGGGCCAGAGATCATGAAGACGCTGTTCGAGAATGCCGAATACCGCAGGCACATTGAGGCGCGCGGGGTGCGGCGCGGCCCGCATCAGCAGATCATGATCGGCTATTCTGACAGCAGCAAGGACGGCGGCTACATCGCCTCGAACTGGAATCTGTATCTGGCGCAGCAGCGGTTGGTCGAGGTTTGCGAGGAACACGGGGTGTCGCTGCAACTCTTTCACGGGCGCGGCGGCAGCATCGGGCGCGGCGGCGGCCCCACCAACCGCGCCATTCTGGCGCATCCGCCCGCCTCGCTGAAAGGCGGCATCAAGATCACCGAACAGGGCGAAGTGATCGCCTATCGTTATGGCAACGCGCACATTGCCCGACGGCATCTGCATCAGGTCATGCACGCCAGCCTGATTGCGATGGGAACGCCGCACGAAACCCCGGTGCAGCCGGAATGGCGCGCGGCGATGGATGTGCTTGCCGAGGCAGGCCGGGTCGCTTACCGCAAGCTGGTTTATGAGACCTCCGGCTTTCTGGACTACTGGAATCAGGCCACGCCGATCCGCGAACTGGCGCTGCTGCCCATCAGTTCGCGCCCGGCCAAACGCGCCCAGAAGGGCGGCTTTGAATCGATCCGCGCGATTCCTTGGGTCTTTTCGTGGATGCAAAGCCGTGCCATCCTGCCAAGCTGGTATGGGGTGGGGTCGGCGCTGGCGGCTTACAGCGAGTCCAACCCGCAGGGGCTAGAGGTGCTGCGCCAGATGTACCACGAATGGCCGTTTTTCAACGCGCTGATGGAAAACCTCCAGCTAGACGTGGCGAAGGCCGACATGGGGATTGCCGAACTGTACGCCGCGCTGGTCAGCGACGAAGCGCTGCGCGATGCCATCTTCGGCCAGATTAAGGCGGAACATGAGCGCACCTGCCAGTACACCTGTCTGGTGCTGGAGCAGGACGAGCTGCTGGATAACACGCCGGTTATCAAGCGCTCCATCGAGCGGCGCAATCCTTATGTAGACCCGCTCAACTACATTCAGGTCAATCTGCTGCGCGAGCTGCGCCAGCTTGACCCGGAGACGGCGGCCTATGACACGGTGCTGGATATTGTGCTGGCGACGGTCAACGGCATCGCCGCAGGCATGAAAACGACCGGGTA
>CAZJSU010000028.1:6171-19305 GCA_964548765.1 uncultured Anaerolineaceae bacterium | reverse complement strand
GCCTCTCGACGCTCGAAATCCTGCAAACCATAAACGCCGAGGATGCCACTGTCCCCGGCGCGGTGGCTGCGGCGCTGCCGCAGATCGCGCAGGCGGTGGAGATGATCGTATCGCGCCTGCGCGCGGGTGGCCGCCTGTTTTATGTCGGCGCGGGGACAAGCGGGCGGCTCGGCATTCTGGACGCTGCCGAGTGCGTGCCGACCTTCAGCACCCCGCCGGAACTGGTGCAGGCGATCATCGCGGGCGGCGAGAGGGCGGTCACGCTGCCGGCGGAAGGGGCAGAGGACAGCCGCGAGCAGGGCAGGGCAGACCTGCTGGCACGCGGCATCACGGCGCAGGATGTGGTGGTGGGCATCGCCGCCAGCGGGCGCACGCCTTACGTGATCGCCGCGCTGGAAGCCGCCAGCGAGATCGGCGCAGGCACGATCGCCGTGTCCTGTAACCAGCCCGCGCCTGTGCTGGACGCGGCGCAGGTCAAAATCGCGGCGTTGGTCGGCCCGGAGATCATCACCGGCTCGACACGCCTGAAGGCAGGCACGGCGCAGAAGCTCATCCTGAACATGCTCAGCACCGCCAGCATGATCCGTCTCGGCAAAGTTTACGGCAATCTGATGGTAGATGTGAAAGTCAGCAACCAGAAGCTGGCCGACCGCGCCCGCCGCATCGTGGCCGAAGTGACCGGGGTTTCTGAGGAAGAAGCCGGGACGCTGTTGCAACAGAGCGAGAACGAGGTCAAAACGGCGATTGTCATGGCGCTGCTGGGCGTGACCCCCGCCGAAGCCCGCGCCCGCCTGAACGCCGCGCAGGGGGTGCTGCGCGACGTGATCGAAGCGCGGTAAAAATGCCGGACGCGGCGTTAAGCGCCCGGCAGCGTGTGTCCAGCGTTACTGCTTATAGGCTTCCAGCGACGGGTTAAACTGCGCGATGCTGTCCTTCAGCCCGCCGGGGCGGTTACGCGCCAGCCAGTTATCCTTATAACGCTCGATCAGGTGGTTAAGCTCCTCTGCCAGTTCAGCAGGCGTTTTCTGGCCTTCCTCAAAGAGCAGCAGGCCGCGCTGGCTGGCGTGCCGGATCAGGTCGGCGGCCAGTTCATATTCGGCCTTAATCAGGTCGGCATCGCTGCGCTGGATGCTGGCATTCGGCAGCGCGGCCATCACTTCATCCACTTTTTCAAGCGCCATGAGGAAGGTCTCGCCCGCCTCGCCGCCTAGCTGGTGATAGCGCTCGATCCAGTGTTCAATGTCCCCCTGCGGGGTTTTTAACAGATCAACCAGCATGTGTCCGTTGGGGCGCGCGTGGGCTGGCACCAGATAAATATTGCCCAGATCATAGGCCAGCCTGCCCATCACGCCCGCCGCGTCGTCAAACGCGAAACGGTCAAGCACGGGCGGCAGGTCAAGCTCGGCGTTAGCGTCCAGCGCCCACGACACCGCCGCGCCATAAGCAAAGCCCAGATAGCTGACAGGCAGCGGCTGCCAGTGGCCGAGGTCGCCCCAGTCGGTGTTGAGATAGCCGATCGCGCCGTGCTTCAGGCCGTTCACCGCTGCGTTACGCAGGTTGCCGATGGCATTTTCCGTCCTGCCGGCGAAGGTGTTCCAGCTTGACGTGCCGGGGCAGACATAAAACGGAATGCCGGACCCGGTAAAGGCCGCGCCGCGCTCATCAAACGGGTGATTGGCCTCGTAGCCCCAGACCATCGCAATGATGTCGGAAGGCAGTTCCGGGATGAGTTCGGGGTACTTGATGATAATATCGTCCCAGAACATCATCGTTTTGCCGCGTTTGGTCACTTCTTCATAGATTTTCAGAATGTAATTGAGGTAAACGCGCCCCTCGCCCAGCTTTTCGACTTCCGGCTTGCTGCGCCCCTGTCCCAACTCCCACGGCTCATCCCCGCCGACGTTAAACAGGCTGCTGGTGAAATGCGGCAGCAGCTCGTCGTACAGGCTTGCCATCAGCTCCACGCTGCCGGGGTCAACCGGGTTCAGCGAGCTAGGCGGCATCACCTTCCTGCGCCAGGGGGAGATAAAGCCGTCCGGCGTTTCTGCCAGGTGAATATAGCGCTCAAATTTCAGCCAGCGCTCGGTATGGCCGAGGCTGTTCTGGTTCGGCACCAGGTTAATGTGGCGCTGGCGGCAGAAGGCATCCAGTTCCAGAATGTCCTGCCCGGTAAACGGCGAAGCCTCGGCCCACACTTCGGGGTGATTCTGGTAAGCGAAGGTGTGTTCCATATAAAGCTGAACTTCGTTGACCTTCCATGTAGCGAGGCGGTCTACCAGATCGAGGATGGTTTGCAGCGTCGGCACTTTGTCGCGGCTGATGTCGAGCATGACCCCACGCGCCGGGTAATCCGGCCAGTCGTCCACCGCCAGCGCGGGCAGCATGTTCTGGTACTGCTGAAGAAGCTGGCGCAAGGTGCAGACACCGTAATACACCCCGGCAGAGTCCGCGCCGCGCACGCTGATGCGGCCATCGCCAATCGTCAGGCGGTAGCCCTGCGGCGTGGTGACGCTGGAGTCAATCCGCAGCGACAGGCCGGTGTTGGCGTAATCATCGCCCGCGACGATGCGCCATTGCAGCCCGCTAAACTCGACCAGCGCCTTCTGCGCGACCTGTGCCTCGAACAGCAAGGGCGCGCCGGGGATCACGATCAAACGGTCTTCAGGTAAAGCGACAAATTCACCCGTCGTTTTTATTTCACGCGGAACAGGCAGCAGAACCGGGCTTGAATCAGTCATTAATAATCTCCTTTAAAAGAAGAAACTGCGTTCAACTATATCCAGCAGGGCGTGTTGTGTCTATGTCACTATAACCAATAATTGGCAGCGCCGTCTTTTTGTCTTGATATTCATACCTGACCAGCGCCCCTGCGACATTCACACCCTCTGCACGGTCTATCTGGTGATGAAAGATTCATCGTCTGCGTGTTTGAGGAGACACACATGCTCGCGCGTTACCGATTGTTCTTATTCACATTTATAGCAGTTATCGGCCTTGCGCTGCCGCTGGCGCTCTCTCAGGAGATCACCACCGCGCAGGGTACAGCGCAGGACATTACCACCTCTCCGGCCAATATTATCATTCAGGGGCCAGTGCAGGCGGTGAATGCCAACATCGTCACCATCGCCAATCTGGACATTGTGGTCAGTCTGGACGACCCCGTCCTGCAAGGGCTTCAGGCGGGCGATGTCATCGGGGTAGAAGGTAACGTCTTTGAGGTCGAAGGCGACACCGTGCTGGTGGTGCCTGTCACCATCACCCGGCTGGACACCAATATCGTCGTGCCTGTCGTCACCATCGAAGGGCCAGTGCAGGCGATGAACGCCAGCATCATCACCGTGCATGGCATTGACATTCAGCTTGCACCCAACGATCCGCTGATCGGCACGCTTGAGGTGGGCAGCGTCGTGGTAGTGAATGGCAATATGGTCGGCACCGGGGCGACAGTGGTGGTCGTGGTGGTGACGATTGTGGTGATTGACGCGCCCACGCCGACCCCGACCCCCGCCGCAGAGCAGACCCCGGAAGCCACGCCGGAACTCACACCGGAGGCGACCGCTGAAGCAACCCCCGGCTCGGACGACGATGGCGACGATGACGATCTGCCAGTCATCATCGTCATTGAAGGGCCAGTTCAGGCGATCAATGTTAATATCATCACCATTTACAATATCAACATTGAGGTCAGTGTTGATGATCCTATCCTCACCATCATCAAAATTGGTGATATTGTAAGGGTAGAGGGTGAGATCGTTGGCGACGATGACGACAGCACCATTGTCATTATCGCGGTGACGATCATCATCATTAATGTTGAGGTATTTATCAATGATGACTCCGGCGAGGTCTGGCGCGACGACGAGGGCTGTGGCAACGGGCCACCCCCCTGGGCCCCGGCGCACGGCTGGCGGCGGCGCTGTCAGGGCGGCGGTGGCGACAGCGACGATGATGACGGCGGCGGTGGACGCGGAAACCGGGGTCGAGGACGCGGCAACAATGATGACGACGATTAGTGGTTAGGTCATGCGGCCACACCAACAGCTTTTAAACTGCGTTCTGGGGAACGCCGCCTGCCCGCCCAAGCGCCAATGGCATCCACCGTTGAGGGAGAGATGGCAACGGCAAATGTAAACCAGCTTGTGCGGCAGGCGAAGGCAGGAAATTCTCAGGCGGTGGCGGCGCTTTACCAGCAGTATGCCACCGCCATTTATCGTTATATCTACTATCGCGTACCGACCAGCTCAGACGCTGAGGATTTGACGGCGGAAGTTTTCTTGAAGATGGTTGAGGGGCTGCCCAAATACAACATCACAGGCGCGCCGTTTGAAGCGTGGCTCTACCGCATCGCGGCGGCGCGTGTGGCCGATTTTCACCGCCGCGCCCGCCAGCGCCCACAGGATGAGCTGTCCGATCATCTGGCCGACTATGTGCCGCTGCCGGAAGAACAGCTTCAGGAGTCACAGGAGGCCGAGGTTCTGCGTCAGATGCTCCGCCGCTTTAGCGAAGAAGACCAGAACATCCTCATTCTGCGCTTTGTCGAGCGCAAAAGCCATAAGGACGTGGCGACCATTTTGGGCAAAACAGTTTCGGCGGTCAAGTCAGCACAGCACCGGGCGCTGGTACAGTTAGCAGACCTGATGGGGGCTGAGGGTAAAATAAGGCATTATCTGCGAGGTGGTGATGAGTAACCAGCCTCTTAACCCCGACAGCCTCGCCGAGCAGTTGGACGCGCTGCTGCCCGCAGACAGCCCCGGCGAGATCAACAGCGGCCACCAGGACGACCCGCTGCTCGCCGCCGCCGCGCACCTGGCCGCTGCTCCGTCTCCGGCGCTTTCGCCGGAAGCGATGGCGCGTATTCAGGCGCAGATGCTTCAGGCTTTTGACCAGCAGCGGTTTGAGCGCTCCGCGCGTCGTGTTCGCGTACATCCGGCGCTGCGCTGGGTGCTGGTCGCCGGGCTGGCCTTTGTCGTGTTGTTTGCCGCGTCGGTGCCATCAGCGCTTGCCAGCGTGCCGGGGGACTGGCTGTATCCGGTGAAGGGGATGATCGAGCAGGCCGAGCTAGGGCTGGCGGCATCGCCGGAAAGCCGGGCGGCGGTCTACCTGACCTTTGCCGAACGCCGGACGCGGGAGGCATCGGTGCTGGCAGGGCAGGGGGCTTTTGACCCGACGCTCTTTCAGGCCGCGCTGAGCAATCTGGCACAGGCCAGCGACACCGCCCACAACGCCGGACTCGCGCTGCCTGTGCTGCAAGCCCGCGCGGTGGGCATCAAGGCGCAGTTAGACACCGTGCTGCTGCAGGCCGCGTCTCATCCAGAGATACCCCCTGCGGTTGTTGAACCTATGATGACCCAGGTACAGGCGACCCAGAACGCGGGCGGCCTGCTGCTGCCCCCGGCGACCGAAACGCACACGCCAGCCCCCACCAATACCGCTGCGCCAACTCTCACGCCGACCGTGACCCCGACCATCACGCCGTCGCCAGCCACCGCCACGTTCACACCGTCGGCCACGCCGTCGCCTGTTACAGCAACGCCCACGCTGACCGTAACCCCCTCGCCAGAGGTCACGGTTACGGCCACCGCCACGCTGGAGATCAACTTTGCGGTTGAGGGCGTGGTCGAAGGGATTGAGGACAACGTGATTATCATTTATGGCTTCCGCGTCACCCTCGCGCCAGACGACCCGCTCCTGCCCGTGATTCGCATCGGGGATGTGCTGCGGGTGGAAGGGCGCATCGGCGGGAACGCGACCATCCGCGCGACCGAGGTTGACCCGGTAGGTGATGATATTGCCGTCAGCCCGGACGGCCAGTCTACATGGCGCGACAGCGGCGATTGCGGCAACCCGCCGCCACCCTGGGCCCCGGCGCACGGCTGGCGCGCCCGCTGTGGTGGGCAGGGCGGGCAGTCTGCACCGGGCAACAGCGGCAATAATGGCAACCGGGGCGGCGGTAATCGTGGTCGTGGGCGCGGGAATAACAACGATGATAATTAGCCGATTGTAGACAGAGGAGAATTGTCGTGCGAAGGGCTATACCACTTTTGCTGATCTGCGCGATTATGCTCGTCGCCGGGGCGCGGTTTGTTCTGGCGCAAGGGATGGTGACTGTTCCCGATCTTACCGGTTTGAATGTGCCACAGGCGGCGGCAACGCTGAACCGCGCCGGGCTGAAGCTGGGCGCGGAGCATAACATCGAGTGGACAGCCGAATCCGGTCAGGAGCGCAACCGCGTCGGCGGCCAGTCTCTCGCGCCGGGCGCGTCTGTCGAGCAGGGGACGGTCATAGACATTACCGTGCTGCGCGCGCCTAACGCGGCCTTGATCTACGACGATAACGACCTCACGCTGGTGAATCTGGTGGGCGGGAACATCAACATCAATAACCTGACCTTTAATGCGGTGGACGGCAGCGGCGCATCATTCGCGGCCAGCCGTTGGGCCAACAACCTGCGCGGCAATCAATGTTTGCAGGTCTGGTCGGTGGGGCGCAACGGGCCAAAAGGGCTGGACGAGTGTTCGCTGATCCAGCGCTGGATTGTGACGACCAACGCGAATGAACACTTCTGGACAGGCAGCGGCGGCGCGACCGCCTTTAACGTTATGCAGGGCGGCGAGGAACGGGCGGTCTGCCCGGTGGCGAACCCCGGACGCTGTGAGTTTTTCCTGCCCGGCGGTGGGCGCACAGGTGCCGCGACACCTTACGTTTACTTCGCCTATACCCCTGACCGCCTCGCCATTATCAATAACTCTGAAGACCGTTGGATGCCGATCGGCAATCTGGTGGTGCGTAACGAATTTGCCACACCACGCGGCGCGGCGGTCAATGTCGGCCAGCCCGCGACTTTTGGCAGCCCGGACACGCTGGGCGAGATCAACCGCCTCGCGCCTGGTCAGTGCCTGCTCTTTACCAACAGCAGCCCCACGTCACACGCTGCGCCGGAAGAATGCGATATTGTCGCCCGGCTGGATATTGCGCCGGGGCTGATCTTCTGGGGCGCGGCCTTCCCGGTGGAGAGCATCACCGACGACAGCCCGCGAAGCTGCCCGGCGGCCACCGAAGGCCACCTGACGCTGTGCATCCTGCCGCGCTAAACCACGCAGCAGGGCAGGAGCATTCGCTAAAACCGATTATTTGTAGGGGCGGGTTTCAAACCCGCCCGCGTCCTGCCGCATCATCCGGCTTCTTGCGTTTTACGCATCGTCCAACTATACTCTATGGTTACACAACCCATACAGAAGTGTAACCTAAAACAATGACCGAACACGACCGAACCTCACCCACAAACGCGCTCACGCCGTCCGGCGGCAGGCCATCCTCGTCACTGGTCACGGCTATCGAACTCTGGTCAGAGGCGACGACCAGCGCCGAGAGCGCCCGCCGCCATGATTTGCTGCGGGACAAACGAAAAGCCCTTCTCAGCGATGGCGCAGATGGCACCGCCGCAGGCTTCTTCGTGTGCATCAATAAACCGGTAGAATCGATCACGCCGCTCGACGTAAAAACGTGGCAGGCGTACCTCGAAGACATGGGCTTAGCGCCCGCCAGCGTCTACTCGCGCGTCAGCCGCCTGTCCAGCTTCTACGACTGGCTGCTGAGCGAACCTGCCTTTAAAGGCCGCATCCGCGCCAATCCGGTGCCGCTGGCACGGCCAAAAGCGCCGAAAGCCTACCAGAGCGAAAGGACACAGGCGCTCAGCGACGACGACGCGCGGGCGCTGCTTCAGGTCGTGCAGGAAGAAGCGCTCAAGGGCGATATAAGCGCCAAACGGGATTACGCGCTGCTGCGCTTCTTCTTCGCCACAGGCAAACGCCGCAGCGAGATCATCGGCCTGCGCTGGGATGACCTCAGCTTCACGCGTGACGCGATCATCATCCGCAGCAAAGAGAAAGGCGGGCTGTACCGCGCCACCGAAATCACCGACAGCGGCGTGCGCGTCGCCCTGTTCGCTTACCTCAAAGCGTCTGAGCGCTGGGACGAGGCCACCAGCCAACCGCTGATGGAGAAGGACGACCCGCTCTGGCTGCGTCATGACCGCGCCGCGCGCGGCAGGCAGCCGGTCACATCACACGGCTTTGTGAAATTATTCAAGCATTATGCAAGGCTGGCCGGGCTGGGTGACATTCACCTGCACCAGACGCGGCATACCGTAGCGCGTATGGTCGGCGAGGAGGCGGGCGACCTTGCCGAAGTGCAGACCGTCCTCGGCCATCAGAACATCACCACCACACGGGTTTACCTTGACCGCATCACCGTAAAGCGCGACAAACACAGCCGCCGCATCGCCCACCGTCTGGGGCTGGAAGACGACGAATAGCCCCCTGCCCTATCGCCGCAGCTTACGCACATAAGCCGCGCTGTCAGGGATATGCACGGGCAGATGGCGGTACATCGGGCGCGGCGGCGCAACCAGAATTGCCTCCAGCATCCCCCCTAAATCAGTCGGTTCGCTGCTGTTATAGGGCGCGCGGCTGCGCCACTGGTCATCGGTCAGGCCGCGAATGGTGTCCATCAGTTCCGCCTGCGTCCGCTCCCACTCGTCGAGCGTCTGTGCCAGCGTTTGCCCGCGCCGCTGCTCGATGCCGTCATAATGGACTTTGCGGCTGTCGGCGGCGTTCCGCATCGCCTCGCTGATCCAGTGCTTTCGCCCGCCCTGCCATGCGTTCACCGCCTCGATAGCGTAGGACTCATAGGTAATCAGGTGTGCCAGCAGGTCCTTAAACGAAAGTTCCTGATCGGCATACAGCCCGTACTCAATCGTATCAGGCCGGGTCTTTTCCTCGTCGCTCAGTTCATCAATCAGGGCGCGTACCGCCTGATGCTCCACTTCCAGCAGTTCCAGCGCTTTCTCGCGGCTTGCTGTCGCCAGCATAGTCCCCCTCCCCCACTTTATCATTCGCAAAATTATTTGAGCGCGCCATATTCTAACGCAACCGCCGTGTTCAGGAATGTTCCCAGCCGGGCGGCTTCGGCTTCGATGCCCTGCTGGATAGGCCCTGTCGGCGGGTCGAACAGTTCTATCCTCATGGTCGTTTGTGTGTCCTTCGTCTTATAATCCCACACGCCCTTAATGAGGCCATCAACCAGTACCACCGCCGTCGTCCATCCCGCCTGACGAAACACCTGCTTCCAGTGCTGCTTTGGCAGAATCGGCTCGCCCATACGCCCGATGTCCAGCACGTAAGCGTCGAACAATGGCAGCAGCCGGACAACGCCGGATATGGCCGCCTGCTGCATCTGCTCCACCGTTGAGCGCAGCGCTACCGCCTTCCAGCCTTCCACATCAACCATCTCCAGTTCATCCTCGATCTGCTGAAAGACCCGTTTCGCCACGTTCACCCGCCCCTCGTTCCACCAGCGCGCGAAGTGCTTCGGGGCCAGCGGCCCGTAGGCGTACAGGTAGCGGCGGGCGATCTCCTGAAACGCGGCCTCTGGCTCGACTGTTTCCCATTTGCCGATCCACTTCTTCGCGTTCACGAAAGTGACGTTCTGGCCTTGATTCGGCCCGAAGCACAGATCACCCCGGAAGGCGAACAGCTTTAAAGGCGTACCCCACCCACTTGAGGCGATCAACTCCCCAAGCGCGGGTATCCCGACCTGCTCGGTGACGGCGGCGGCAAGCTGCTCGCGTGTCATCGGTTCGCTGCTCAGCACTTCCGGCACCGCTTCCATAAACAGCGCGGCCTGCTGTGGTGAAATACCGTGCGCTTCAAAGTCTATCCAGCCGCGCGGGTCAACAGTGCGGGCTGCCGCGTGTAACACGAAGTCGTCAGCCGTCAGCAGATGCAGCGTCCCGCGCATCGCCCATGTCTTGACGAGGCTGCGATCCTGCCAGAGCGCGGCCTGCACATCCTGCGGCGCAAGGCCATCCAGCCGCGCCGCCAGCGCCAGCTCCGCCGCCGACATGACCTGTGCGTGAATGCCGTACAAATGCGCTGTCACCTCGATAAGCTGCTCACGCCTCAACCGGGGCGCAAGCCCGTGCTGTGCCAGCCGCCATGCGCTCACCTGATTCCACGTCAGTGATTTCATCGTTATCCCCCACAGGCACCGCGTTCGTTATGAGGGGTGGTCTTTGGCTTTGGCAATCCAGTCGGGAGCGGTTACGCCGTTCCGCCCCAGGAAAAAGCTTAAGTGCGCCGCGTGTTCCTGAATGTGGCGCATACTGTAAAGCTGCAATTCCAGAAACGTTGGCTCCATCCACTTAAACACGCAAACCTGATACGCGCGCTCGTCCGTGAGGCACTCAATGGTCATCTGGCTTTTCTGGCGACACTGGCGCAGATAGGCGAGAACGTCGTCCTTCGTATACGGGTTTTCCGGGAGCGCGCCGCGAATAAACGGCGCGGGCGGCGTAAAACCTTCTGCGGAGCCTGTCAGGAAAAGGTCGAGCCAGAACAGGGTGTGATAAGCGATAAACCAGAAATGCCCGTATCGCGCGTCCTCCTCATCTTCCCACAGAACAGCGCTCCAAAGCGCGTCGGGACAAATGCTGATCGCCTCCTCGAGCGTATCAATAGCGGCTCCAAACTGCTGCCAGATGCTTTGCTTTAATATCGTGTCCACTGGAACACCCCCTGAATATAGAAGTATTCAAGCAGTCTAGCGCATAACTTTGTTTGGCACAAATGTTCTGCACACGGGAGCGTTATCGTCGCCTGCGCGTCGGGTAAATTTTACCTGTTGCGACTATAATTTACGCCGTGTATAACGAGAATGGTACAAAGCGTCTATGCGTTACGCGCTCTCACTTCTGCTGCTGGTCATGATGTCCCTGCCTGCTACCGCCCAATCACCCGCCCCTGATGGCGTGGTCGTGCCGCTGGATACCTTCCTGCGGCTGCGTGCCGCGCCCAGCGTTGAAAGCGCCGTCCTCGACCAGCTTGGCAGCGGCGCGGCGCTGCGGATCATCAGTCGTACAGCAGACAACGCATGGTTGGAAGTGGAAACTGAGCGCTACAGCATCGGCTGGGTCTATGCCGAGTATGTGGAAGTGCGGATTACATTGGAAGACATCCCTGTACGCGCGGGCGCAGGCACCGCGCTGGATTACGGCGCGGTCGTCATGGGCGATGTTGAACACGCGCGGACGATCTTCAAGCGCGGGCAGCAGTTGGGCCGCCGGGCTGATGTGTTCGCCAAAGTGGGCGACAGTATCACCGTCTCCGGCCACGTGCTGCACCCTATCAGCCGCCGCCTGTACAACCTTGACCAGTTCGCGTATTTGCAGCCTGTGATTGATTATTTCTCGGCCACCCCGGCGCGTGACCGCGACTCGTTCGGTAATACCTCGTTGGCGGCGGGCGTGGGCTGGTCGGCAGCGGCGGTGCTGGACACGCAGTACGCCAACGCCGACCTTTGCACGCCCGGCGAATCACCGCTGCTGTGTGAGTACCGTCTGGTCAGGCCGGGGATCGCGCTGATTATGTTCGGCACCAATGACGTGGGTTATGTCGAGGCCAGCGTCTACCGTCACAATATGGAGCGCATCGCGGCGATTTCGATAGACAGCGGCGTTCTGCCTGTCCTCAGCACGATTCCGGCGCGGGTGGGCTATGAAGCGCGGGTTGACGAGTTTAACCAGATCATCCGCGAGACCGCCCTCGCCTACCGCGTCCCGCTGTGGGATTACGCCCGCGCGATGGCAGCGGTTGGCGCGGTGGGGATAGACGAGGACGGGGTGCATCCGTCCATACCGCCGCGTGGCTACGAGGGCGCGGCGGATTTTCGCCCGCACAACCTGTACTACGGTTATGTGCTGCGCAACCTGACCGCCCTGCACGTGCTGGATGCCCTGTGGCGGGAGGTGATCGCCCCAGAGCAAGGCACTACCATTCGACACGCTGGGTAGTCCACTTCCCTCCCCTGTAGGCTCTGAACTGAATGCTGCTGTCTGGCAGCCATTCCACCACAGTACCAAAGGTCAAATGGGGAATCAGCTTACGGGTCAGCCCGCGCTCCACATCTGCAAGATAAAGACTCTGAGTGCCGTTTCGGTTAGAGGAGAAGGCCAGCAGGCGGCTGTCTGGTGACCAGACAGGCAGCGCGTCTGTGCCGGGGTTTGTTGAGATATTACGTAGAAAGCCCGAAGCTATAGCCAGGACGTAAACCTCGGCATTGCCATCACGGTAGGAAACAAAGGCTGCATAACGGCCATCAGGGGATACCTGGTAGAAATTATCTGGACGACTTTGTTCTGTGAGATCAGCAAAAATACCGCTGGTGTAATTGTAGCCTGTCGCCCCGGCATGGCTGCCAACCTGCCCTCGCAGCCTGTTAATTTCAATAACCAGTTCCGCGTCATAGCCGACTTGTTCAGCCAGCACGACTCCTGTAAAAGAAAGCGGTAGCTGCTCCGCGAACCTTGCCACCAGTAACGTCAGGCTAACTAGCAGCACAAGCCCAATGCAGACGAAACCGCATAAGTAACCAAAGGCGCGCATTTTATGCCCCGGCAGCATGGATATAAGCCAGTGCATCAGCCGCTTCTGGCGTGGCGACGAGCGCGGCCAGCACCAGCACGACGATCAGTGCCAGCAGCAGATAACGCGGGAGTTGTCTCGGCTTTGCGGGCTGGAGCCTGGCGGCAAGGCGGTGTTCGCGGATATTGAGCGCGGCACGCTGCATCTCGCCCTGAGCGTACTGCTGGGCGGAGCCGTCAAATTTGACTAAATCTTCGGTTCGCATGGCTTTGCCTCCTCAAGAACACTTTTCGGAGGCGCGCGCGCCTGTATAACAGCATCATTGTAGGGGGCAAAGGTATGGAAAATCACCTATCAGATGATAGGTTGGTTGCCAGGAATAGGGGTCAAGAAGGTCAGCCGAGCAGTTTTAGCTCACGCGCGCGGGTGATCGCCTGAATGCGGCTGTGAACGGAAAGCTTGCTGTAAATCTGGTTAAGATACCAGCGCACAGTGCCGTTGCTGAGGAAGAGGCGCTGCGCGGTTTCGCGCGTCGAGAGGCCGTCTGCCAGCAGGCGCAGGATTTCCAGTTCGCGCTCTGTGAGGGGGTTGGGCGATTGGTCGGCAGGTGGTGTCCCTTCCGACTCGTCGCTGTATAAAGCGTAAGAAACGGCCTGTTCCAGCGTCATCCCCTGCCCCGCTGCCCAAGCGTCCGCGAACGTTGTATGGTCGAGTT
>CAZJSU010000028.1:0-6071 GCA_964548765.1 uncultured Anaerolineaceae bacterium | reverse complement strand
AGCGTCATCCCCTGCCCCGCTGCCCAAGCGTCCGCGAACGTTGTATGGTCGAGTTTACTACGCAGAGTGGCAATGCCCCTGTCATAGAATTGCTGCTGGTCTAAGAGTAAGGGAGTATGAAAAGTGTTTCGCAGCGCCGCCGCCGCCCCGAAAATCTGTGCCGCACGGAGAAGGCTCTGCCGTGAATACGAGGACTCTCGACCATGTGCTGCTGCCATACACGCGAAGACCTCTAGCGTCTGGATGATCTGCCAGCGTTCGCCTAGTTCCCACAACAGAGTCAGGCTCTCTCTCACGTAGGCTTCTGCCTGGTGGAAGTCGCCCTGATCTACCTCCACCATAGCAAGGTAAGCCAGTACATCCGCGATACTCCATGTATCGTTCTCTGCACGCATCCCAGCCAGACATTCCATCCAAAGTGCGTGCGCCTGCTCAATGTGATTCTGGTTATAAGCCAGCACTCCCAGGAAATAGAGGCCATATGCGATGTCTATCGCATCGCCATGTTCCCGGCGAAGGGCCATACCTTCTTCGTGGAGGTCACTGGCTCGTTCCATGTCACCGCGATACTGGAACAACACTGCAAAGTTGTCCAATACCTCGGTGATCCCATCAATATCTTCGAGTTCCCGGAACAATGCCAGACTTTCCTCATACGGTTCCTGAGGAGAAATCAGGTCGCCTTGAAACACACTAAACGTTGCCAGCCAGTGGAGCGCCCATGCTCGAAGCGCGCGATCCACCTTCGTGCGTGCTGCTTTTTGCCGTGTCAGCCCATCTATGAGCCATTTTCTTCCCTCGCCCAAGTAGCCACGTCGATTCCAGAATGAACACAGAGCCACCGCCAACCGTAATCCAGTCTCGCCTGACGATAATGCTGCTCGGAAGTTGTCAAGCTCTGTTTCTAGAATGTTCATCCATTGCCTTTGATTGGCTCGACGTAACGCTGCCTCAGTACGTTCCGCCAGGTCGGTAAAATAGTCCAGGTGACACTGGACAGTGGCGGCGGTCTCATCCGCGTCGAGCAGTTTGCCAGCCGTAAACTGGCGCAGCAGTTCTTGCAGGCTGTAGCGGCCATCCTCACCCACCCGCAGCAGGGACTTGTCCACCAGCGAGGCGAGGATTGCCAGCGTTGCCCCGGCGACCTGTTCGGCAGCTTCGCGCGTGAAGCCGCCACGAAACACCGATAACTTCCTGAACACCGCTTCCTCGTCATTGGAGAGCAGTTTCCACGAATGTTCAAACACCACGCTCATGCTGCGATGTTTTCCGGGCATGTTGCGGGTAGTGGTCGTCAGGATATCCAGCCCGCGCTCAATTTCACTGGCAATCTCAGCACAACGCATGACCCGCGCCCAACTCGCCGCCAGCTCCAGCGCCAGCGGCATCCCCTCGACCAGTTGGCAGATATGAATGATGGAAGGGATATCCGCATCAGCAAGCGTGTAGCCAGCGCGGTCCGCGCTGTAACGAAAAAGCTGCACGGCGCTGTAGTCGCTCAAAGGCTGCGGGGTATTATGCGCCGGATAGGACAGGCCATGCACGGCGAACACCCATTCCTCGCGCAGCCGCAGCCGTTCCCTCGAAGTCACCAGACAGCGCACTTTGGCGGCGTGGTTGAGGATTTCTGGCAGCAAATCAGCAGCATCCAGCACATGCTCGAAATTATCCAACAGCAGCAGCAGCGCTTTCTCACGCAGGTGGTTGATAAGCTGCTGCTTCGGGTTATCGCCGGGGTAGAATCGAAAACCGATGGCATCCGCAATGGCTGATACCACGAAATCGGACGACGTGAGCGGCTGAAGCGGGACAAAGTAGCTGCTGTCAGGGAATGTGGCGCGCAGGCTGTAAGCCACTTCAAGCGCCAGCCGCGTCTTGCCTACCCCACCGGGGCCGGTGAGCGTCAGCAGACGGCAGTGGGAGTCAGCCAGCCGCGCGCTGATCTGGGCGAGTTCGCGTTCCCTGCCGATCAGCGCAGTGTTTTGCACGGGTAAGCCGTGAGTAAGCATGACTTTCCTCGCGTCAGGATTATTCGATTATACTATAGAAATAGCGAATAATTACGTGCTGCCGATCAGATTGCCCCGGCGAAGTCCAGCCCGTACTCTGCCGCCGCCAGACATAAATCCGCCCATGTTTTTTCCGGCAGCGGGATGCCGTTCTCCAGCCGCTCGGCCATCGTGCGCGCTTCTTTCTCGCCGGGCAGCAGCACTTCGTCATAACCCGCCGCTGGCCTCACCTGCTTGATGTGCCGCAGCAGCGCCGTTGTTTCATGCTCAAAGCGCGCGCGCGGGGTAAACGCTTCGATATTAAAGGCCAGCATCAGCGTGGGATTGCCCGGCTTGAAGTTGGGCGAGATGATCGGCGCGAAACCCGCCAGCAGCACCGGAATGACCTCCATCATCAGATTCAGGCCATAGCCTTTATACGTGCCAAACGGCAGCAGCATCCCCCCGTTGTAAAAATCTGCCGGGTTCGTCGTGGCGAAGCCATCCTTATCCAGCAGCATCCCCTCTGGAAACGGCTCGCCCTTATCCAGCGCGACCTTGATCTTGCCATTGGCGACCGCTGCGGTGGCGTAATCCAGCAGCAGCGGCGGCTGCCCCTCCCCGACAGGCACCCCCCACGCCATCGGGTTCGTGCCGAAAACCGCCTGTGCGCCGCCGTAGGGTGTGACCGAAGGGTTGCTCATCGTGCCGCTGGTCATGACCATGCTGACCATGCCCGCGCGGGCGATCATCTCGGCATATTCCCCCAGCCGCCCGATGTGGTTGGTATTGCTCAGCGCCACACAGCTAATCCCGTGCTGCGCGGCGATCTCCTGCGCCAGCGCCGCCCCCGCCCGCGCGGTCACTTGCCCAAAGCCCCAGCGTCCATCCAGCACCGCAACCGCGCCTATCTGCCGCTCGATCACGGGCTGCGCGTCCGGCTTGATGGAGCCGTTCCTGATCTGCGTGATATATCCTCTCGCGCGGATGATACCGTGCGAGTCATGCCCGGTGAGGTTGGTCGTCACCAGTGACTCAGCGACATAGCGGGCGATGTCGTCTGGCGTGCCGGCGGCGACGAAGATCGAGCAGATCAGATCGGTAAGCGTGGTGTGCGATATGGTCAGCATGACAGTCTCTCTATGCATCAGTCAAGCAGAGTATAGAGTAACACGAATCGTCGCCGGAGATCGGCTACCTCGGCAGCTAGGCAGTGTACGCAGCGTTGCCAGCGATGCTCTGGCCGTCAACGGGATACGGCACTACGCCGCCTACGGCACCCCCTTCGGCTTCACCGGCGAGCAGACCGACGGCAACGGGCTGGTGTACCTGCGCGCGTCACTACGCGCCGAGCCTGGGCATCTTCCCCGCGCTCGATCCGTTTGAGGGCGACCCTAGCAGGCCGATGAGCCTGAATGGGTATAGTGGGGTTGAGGGCAAGGTAGTCAATTGGACAGATGCAAGTGGTTATTTTGCAAGTCTCCCATATTTTGGCAATTCATTGGATATGGCTAGCTCTTTGAACAACAGTCTTTGTCTACAAACGCCTGTAGACTTAGAACCTGTGATTGTCTTTTTGGGTGGTAGCTATAGTGATGCCAACCAATATTCTAGCAACCCATACAGAAATCCATCGTGTGGGCCAGCCACTATCAGTGATCCAGGTCCGTCGCCATTTGGTCAGACAAAAAAATGGCTTGAGAGGCTTAGTTCAATATCTGATTATGTAGGTGATCAATGGGCGGCTGTTGGTTGTCGGCAAGAGGGCTACACAGTACATACTAGCTATAAACCTTTGCCGGGTGTGAATCTACACGGAATATTGGTAGTTCGCTACATGGGTAGCAAGAGACTACAGGCAACAATTGCATCTGCATACACTGGTGTCAAATTTCCAGATACAGTACATGGAATTCCCAAAAGACCGGTGATTGTCATAGGATATAGTGCTGGGGCGGATTCTGCTTTATTCTTTGCATGGGACTATCGTTCAACTTTCAATATTGTAGATGTTGTGGCATTGGGCCCCACATTTAGCGGTTCTCATCCTAATATAGTTAATCATCTTGAATGGGGTTATGATGTTGTTAATGTATTGCGTAATATATTAAGCAGCGGTACAAACATCAACATTGTGGATGATTCAGGGATAAGAGATGACTTTCCAGATTTTGAAAGGTATGTCGAAGTTCTACAAGATGCCTATGGTGAACGTGCAACGCTCATGCATACGAAGGTGCTTGGGAATCCAGTTTATGGTATAATTGAGCATTTTGATGAAGATGAGCAGGGAGATTGGTACAAATAACAATATCCTCTTCATAGAGGAAACGTATCGGCAACTGGGAATACTGAACTAGATTCACATTTAAAGGTTCCCTGATGTTAGTTTGCTAGTCATTAGGGAACCTATATTGTTTAGAACGCAGACAATACGTTAATAAACTTTGCCATTATAGAAACTCTTTGTCCCTATCATGTCACGTTAATAATTAATGCCGTATTTCCCATTGCCATAATTCCGGCGGAAATGTTGAGAATGTGGAGACCGGGATAATATTTGCCATCATGAATACGGTACATACTCATAATTCCATCGCTGACAGCATTAATGTATGCTCCATCATTGGTGAAACTGGTTACAACACCAACAACATCAAATATCTTTTGTTGGTCACTTAGCCGATATACACCGTCATAATGAAAGATCACAAATTCACTGTTTGGGGTAAATTTTGCGCTTAATTCCCTGGCGAAAAGTTGATGACCATCAGTTACTCGAAATATCCCTTCAGGTATTGCTAAGTAAGCTTCGTCACTGCTAAAGCTGGCTAAGCTGCTTACGTCACTTTCAATATCAAACAGTTTTTGCATATCATTCAGACGATATACACCATCCTGCCCAATTGCAACATATGAACTGTTGGGACTGAATACCACATCACTCGAACCAGATAGTTTTTCTCCATCATGAATACGGTATAAACCATTCGACCCAATAACCATGTATTGACCATCGGAACTGTACTGTGGACGGGAAAAATCGGGTAGCCTTAGCGGTAAATCATACAGGCGTTGTCCATCCTCCAGGCGATATACACCATCTTCGGAGATAATCGCATATAACCCATCAGGGGTGAAGAAGACCCTGCCAGTATTATTCAGGACTTTTGTTCCGTCATTTATGTGATAGATGCCTTCTCTAGTGACCGCATATGTACCCCCAAGACCAAAGTCTGCATAGTATCCGCCTGTTTGAAAGCGTAATTGACCGCTACCCAGGCTAAATACGCCATCCAGGGTTGCCACCGTTGAACTATCGGGGCTAAATCGTAATTCAGGGCTATCTGTTTCAATTATTTTTTGTCCCGTATCAAGCCGATATACACCATCTGCGCTGACCGCAACATATGCTCCATCACTACTGAACACAACTTTAGAGTGTGTGCTTATTATCCGTTGCATATCGTTTAACCGATATACGCCTTCGCCATGCTGCACCACATATCGTCCATCGGGACTGAAACTTACATTGTCTAAATTTTGAAAGAACGCCCCATCACTGACCCGATAAACACCATCGTCTTTTGCATATAGGTATGCTCCATCAGGACTAGCTTCCAACCATCTACCGTGCGTAGAGATCGTGCGATATTGACCAGACTCATAAGCATTCATCAAATCTTCAACCGTATACTCAAAGAATGATGAATAAGATGGTTCAGCCAGCAGGCCAAATGTTGCTAATCCGAACATCATAATCCGTAGGTGATACATTTTTCCTCAAATACCTATCTTAGATATCAGAATACACGTAATGTATATCATAATGCGATATGGAGAATAACCTCTCAAACTGCCACAACTCTATATTCCCATAGAGTGAGCCACTACCAACAAGCCGGGAGTCATTACGCTGATCTACCCTACAAGACGGCGTCTTATTCGGGAGGGGAAAACTTTGCGAAATTTGATTCGCCAAAATCCATCCGCCACGCTCCACCGGATGCCACTGGCCGGGGCAACGACGACACTGAGGCACTCATCACGGCTTGACGATGAAGACGGCTCCCGTAAAACCGC
>CAZJSU010000027.1:45189-46608 GCA_964548765.1 uncultured Anaerolineaceae bacterium | reverse complement strand
CGTCCTCGCCCAGACCGAAGCCTGCCCCGCCATCGTGCAGGCGGCAGTCGCCTCCACGCTGCTGGAATGCGCCAGCCTTGAGGCCGGGCAGGTCTGTTACGGCAACGCGGCGGTCGAGGTCGAAACCAGCGACGACTCCGGCTTCCGGCGGCGCGGCGATACAGTCAGCGTCTCCAGCCTGCAAAGCCTGACCTCCGGCCCGATGAACCTCGACGAGGGCGAGTGGGGCATGGCGCTGCTGCGCGTGCAGGCCAACACGCCCGCCGAGGTGCTGACCTATATCGTCGTCGGTGATGTGCATCTGGAAAACGCCAGCGCCGCCGCCGAGCCTGTCTCGCTGGTCAACATGCGCGTGCGCGAGGTTACTGGCGCGAATGTACGTACCCAGCCACAGGAATCCGCCGACCTGCTGACCACGCTGCTCAGCGGTGACGTGGTGAAGGCCGTCGCCCGCCTCGCCGATGACTCGTGGCTGCGCGTACTGCTGCCCGCAGGCGGCACCGGCTGGGTGCGTGCCGACCTGATGCGCGCCGAAGGCGACCTCAGCACCCTGGAAGTCGCCGCGCCGGAAGACGACGCGCCGCTCGATTTCTACAGCCCGTTTCAGGCGTTTGATTTTCGCTCCGGCGTATTCGCCGCCTTTTGCAGCGCCGCACCCGACAGCGGCCTGCTGGTGCAGTCACCAGACGACGCAGGCGCGCTGAACCTGCTGGTCAACGGGGTCGCGCTGAACTTTGACGGAACACTGTTCCTGCACACCGAAGAGAACAACACCATGGCGATCAACGTGCTGGAAGGCGCGGCCACCGTCAGCGTGGGCGAAGCCCGCGCCAGCGCCGAAGCCGGGGAACGTCTGCGGCTGGCCTGGAACGCGGCAGATGAGGTGTACAACGCCCCCGCCGAGCCGGAGCCATACCTCTACGTGCGGATGCAGGCGCTCCCGCTCAGCCTGCTGCCGCGTCCCATCCCCCAACTGGAATTTAACCTGCTGGGGGTGGTCACGCCCGCGCCGCGCAGCGGCAGCCCGCTGGATGGCCTCACCGAAGAGTCGCCCTGCACCGTCGCGCCCATCAACGAAGTGCGCCTGCGGCAGGGGCCGGGGCGCGAGTACCCCATCACCGCGCGCATGTTCCCCGGCGAGAGCGCCCGCCCGGAAGGCCGCGCCGAAGACAGCACCGGAGTCGTGTGGTGGAAGCTGGCCGAGAATTTCTGGGTGAGCTTCGAGGTGGTGTTCTGGGAAGGCCGCTGCCCACAGCTTGCCGTCGTCCCCGCCCCGCCGCTGCCCAACGCGGCACAGTAATTATTAAACCGCCAGGATGTGCGATGTATCGCGTCCCTACACATGTATGTGGTTTTGTAGGGGTATCCGTAACCTACAACGGGCGGGTTTCACCCCCGCCCCTACACACGCATAACGAT
>CAZJSU010000027.1:43857-45089 GCA_964548765.1 uncultured Anaerolineaceae bacterium | reverse complement strand
GCGCCGTTGCGCGTCCCTACTTCTTCTGCGTCCTGGCGGTTTGCAAACCCCGCCGCTGCCAGCAGCCCCCAGAACGCGACCTGAAAATGCAGGATTGTCCAGGGATAATGATCCAGCAGGCCGACCGCCGCCAGCGCCACAAAGCCGCCCAGCAGCACGCTTCCGGCCACGTCCCCGCTGCGCCATAACCCGCGCCACGCCGCCCACGCCCCGCTGACCAGCGCCACTGCCAGCAGCGCCAGCCCGACCGTCCCCAGTTCCGCCCATGCCGCCAGATAGATGTTGTGGGCGTTATCACCGCGCAGCGCGAAGTCGGTAGACATCAGGTAATAACTGGCGCGCCAGGGGAAATTGCCAATACCGACCCCCTGCACCGGAAACTCGCCCACCGCCCGCAGCGCGAAATCCATATACACCACCCGGTCACTGATCGAGCGCAGTTCAATCGACTCGGTGGTCACGCCCGCCCGCGCCAGCAGAAACGGACGATGCACAAAAAAGAACACCAGCCCGATCACCAGCGCCAGCCCCAGCGTCACGCCCGCCAGCAGCCACGCATCCCGCTCACGCCGCCGCGCCCGCCACAGCAGCGGCAGCGTCACCAGCGCGCCCGCCAGCAAACCACCCCATGCCGCGCGGGAAAACGTCAGCCCCAGCGCCCACAACCCGAACAGGCTTACCGCCGTCCCCAGCCACCACAGCGCCAGCCGCCGCGAGAAAACCCACGCGCCCGCCGCCAGCAGGCCAACCGTCAGAAAGCCGGCCAGCATGTTTGGATGGGGCAGCAGGCCGTAAGGCCGCAGCCGCCGCACGCCTTCCGCCTGCACGATGCTCACGCCAGCGCTGTCCACATCCAGCGGAAACTCGCCCAACGCCAGCAGCCCCACCGACCCCTGACCCGCCACCTGAAGCACCGCCAGCGCGCTGTTCCACACCAGCCCGATCACCAGCGCCAGCACCAGCACGCGCCGGGGCGGGCAGGCGCAGGCCACAACCACCACGAACAGCACAGCGATGCCCAGTTGCAGCGCCGCCGTCGCGCCTACTTCCGGGTTCTCCACCCGCCGGAACGCCCATGTCGTGCTGGCAAACGCCCACGCCACCAGCAGCAGCAGCGCCAGCGCCCACACCCGCCGCAGCGGGTCGCGCCGCAGTTGGCCGAACCCCGGCAGCCCCAGCGCCAGCCACCACAACACCGTCCACAACAGCGGCAGCAGCAGCGCGAAGCGCGA
>CAZJSU010000027.1:33330-43757 GCA_964548765.1 uncultured Anaerolineaceae bacterium | reverse complement strand
GCGCCAGCCACCACAACACCGTCCACAACAGCGGCAGCAGCAGCGCGAAGCGCGACACGTACAGCGGCGGCAGCAGCGGCAGGCTCACCTGCGGCGGCCAGCGATACCAGACCGGAATCAGCAGAAACGTGACGAAGATACCCACATGCACAGGCAGCAGGCGGTTGGAGCGCGGGAATAATTGGCGCAAGATGACAGCCTCACAGTGACCGCGCCTGCCATACAGGCGCACCCCCAAGCATAGCGAAAACCGCCCCCGCCGTAAACACATCAAAAACCGCCTTCTACCAAGAATTGGCGGAAAATCTGAACAGCGCTAGAATAGAACGTGCGGTCTATTTATGGAAGGACAAAACTGATGGCTGCAGCACAGACAGGCTTTGCCGACATCAACGGCACGAAGATTTACTACGAGGTCGCGGGCGAGGGGCAGCCCTTTCTCATGGTTCACGCCGGAATCGCCAACAAGGCCATGTGGGACGACCAGTTCGACTTTTTCGCGCAGAAGTATAAGGTCGTGCGCTACGACATGCGCGGCTACGGCCAGAGTCCCCCCGTCGCCGACGATTACCAGCGCCACGAGGACATTCGCGCCCTGCTGGACTTCCTCAACATTGACCGTGCCTTCCTGATGGGCTGCTCGATAGGCGGCGGCGCGTGTATGGACTTCGCGCTCGCTTATCCTGACAGAGCCGCCGCGCTCATTATGGTCGGCTCCGGGCCGGGCGGTTTCTCTTATGATGATTGGTCGCCCTCACCGCTCGACGAAGAGATGGACGAGGCATACGACAGCGGCGATATGGCGCGCGTGAACGAAATCGCCATGAGAATCTTTGTAGACGGGCAGGGGCGCACGCCCAATCAGGTCAGCCCTGCGCTGCGCCAGAAGGTCTATGACATGAACGCCATCGCCCTGCAGAACGAAAAACTGCTCGGCAAAGCCATCCCCGCGCCAGTGTCCGCCGCCGAGCGCATCACCGAACTGCAACTGCCTGTGCTGATCGTGGTGGGCGACCTTGACGAGGAATACATCGCCAGAGCAGCCAGCTTCATGGAGGAAAACATCTCCGGCGCGCGCAAAGTCGTCATGCGTGGCACAGCCCACTTACCCAACATGGAATTCCCCAAAGAATTTAACGCCCATGTGCAGGAATTTCTCGACAGCCTGCCCACCAAGGGCCACTAATACCTTATAGTAATGGCAGGGTAAAGCCCAGCTTTGCCCTGCCACAATACCCCCACTGCTGCGATTGGTAGACTAAAAACGACTTTTCGTGTAAAATAGATACCTAGTTGTTACATCTATAATATTTGTAATTAGTTTTTTTAGAGATCGGTGAGCATATTCATGGCCGAAGAATACAGTCCCCATTCTTTGCCTTACTCCCCTCCGCCCCTGACGGAAGCTATGGAGGAGGACGAATCCCTGAAGGCTGACATCATCAAGGTCTCGGCCAAATCGCGCTCGACAGCGGTCGCCGGGGCAATTGCCGCCGTGATGCGCGAGTATCAGGTCGCGGAAGTACAGGCAATCGGCGCTGGCGCGGTCAATCAGGCCGTCAAGGCGCTGGCAATTGCGCGTGGCTACCTCACCCGCGACGACATGGACATCGTGTTCGTCCCCTATTTTACTGAGGTAGATATTGACGGGCAGGAGCGGACGGCGGTACGCTTCCGGGTTTTGCCGCGCTCATGACGCGCGCCGATCTGCATACGCACACCACCGCTTCCGACGGCCAGCTTAGCCCGGTGGAGCTGGTCGCGCTGGCACAGCAGATCGGCCTCACCGCCCTCGGCATCACCGACCACGACACCACAGGCGGCATTGTGGCCGCGCGGCAGGCCGCTGGCGAAACGCTCCGCATTATCCCCGGGGTGGAACTGAGCGCCGAGGATGCCAGCGGCGATGTGCATATGCTCGGTTATTTCCTCGATATTGAAAATCCCGGCTTCCAGCGCGAGTTAGAGGAGTTTCGCGTCCGGCGCTACTTCCGCGCGCAGGCCATGGTCGAAAAGCTGGCCGCGTTGGGGATGCCGCTGGAGTGGGCGCAGGTGGAGGCGTTCGCCAACGGCGGCGCGATTGGCCGCCCGCATATCGCCCGCGCCCTGCATGAAGCCGGTTATGTCGGTTCGATCAAAGAAGCATTTGATCGTTACATCGCTAACGATGGCCCGGCCTATGTCGCCCGCAAGCGCCTTTCGCCCGAAGAAGCCATCGAACTTATCCACAGCGCGGGCGGCGCGGCGGTGCTGGCGCACCCGGTCTTTGTGGCGGACTACCGCGCGATGGTCATGCGCCTGCTGCCCGCCGGGCTGGACGGCCTCGAAGTCGTTTACCCCAGGCACTCGCCCAAACTGGAGGGCGAACTCCGCGCCCTTGCCCGCCGTTACAACCTCGTCATGACTGGCGGCTCAGACTTTCATGGCCTCAACTTCCCCGGCAAGGCCATGCTCGGCTCGGTCGAGCCGCCCGCCGAAGCCATCGAAGGCTTACACACCCGCGCCAGCCAGTACCCCACCTAGGAGCGAACGCGCGTGCTTTTGCGCTGCACACGGCTTACCGTCGGCTGCTGAGCTGGTGCGCGGCGGCTGGCCTGCTGGCGTACAAACGTAAACACCGCTTCGACACTTCCCACCAGCCGCCACTGTCGCCGGGGCAGTGTGGCCCGCAGCGCGGCTTCCTCGACAATTTCCTGATGACGTATCTGCCCTAAGCGGTTGAGTGTATTCGGGTCCATGTTGTCTGTAACCTCTTCGTTACTGCTCGTTGATGTTATACGTATCATACGTCGCAGGCGGTGGTAGTGTAATCTACCCAAAGAGGTATTTCGCCCTAAAAGCAGTGGTATTTACAGGCGCGAATCTGTAGGGACGTGCAACCGCGCAGCCGCGCGTCCGCCGTATGCAACACCAACACGTAGGGGTGATCCGCTGGGTCGCCCTTGTCCCACACCCTCCCTCAAAGCAAATTGGCGCGCGTCGCCTGGGCGATGGCCTGCGTGCGGTTGTTGACGTTCAGCTTGCCGTAAATATTGCGCGTGTGGACTTTGACCGTCCCCACCGAAAGCACCAGCCGCTCCGCAATATCCCGGTTAGAAAGCCCGCCCGCGATCAGGCGCAGCACTTCCATCTCGCGCTCGCTCAGCGGCTCCGGCAGCGTCTGGTTCACGCTCTCCCGCGCCTGCGCCGCCGCGCCCGCCTGCCCGCGAATACCCTGCATCACCACGTCCAGCGCCTGCTGGCTGCCGCGCTCCCATGCCGCTTGATAAGCCGCCGCGCCCAAACGCTGCCGCAGATCATCGCGCAGCCGCTCGGTCAGCGGCCAGCGATGCAGCCACGTGTTCATCTTCGGCTGTAGATGAAACGCCAGCCCCATCAGTTCAGCCGCTTCGGTCAGCACCCCCGCGCTGGCGCGGGCGGCGGCTTCCACCACAAGGCAAACCGCTGCGGCGGCAGGCTCGTTCCACTCGTACAGAAATAAATCATCGTAGTTGGCGCGCGCGGCCTCGTAATCCCCCATACCACATGCCGCCATAACCCGGCCCCAATGCACCCCCAGATCGTTATGCCCGCCGAAGAACGGCTCCTTTGCCAGCGCGGCGGCCTGTTTCGCCAGCGCCGCGCCCGCCTCGTAATCCTCGTCCATAACGCACGTCAGGAAGGAGAGCAGCCCCGCCGCCAGCATCCTCCCGTCCAGATTATCCGTCTCCTCGGCGATGACGCGCATCTCCTCGGTCAGTGTCCGCGCTTCTTCCAGATCACCGCGCAGCAGGTTAATCTCCGCCACCAGAAACAGCGCGTGCAGCACACCCTTCAGGCTGCCGATCTCGCGCATGGAGGCCAGCGCCTCGCGCGCGTAGCGCTCCGCCGTAACCGGGTCAAGCGTCCCTTCTTTGCTCATGGCAAGGTTCAGCGTAATCCATGCGATGCCGTTGCGATCCCCGATTTCCCGCCGCATCATCAGGCTCTGCTCCAGCAGCGAGACACCCCGCGCCGCCTCGTCGTCCGGGATGCCACACGGCACCACCCACGCCAGCGCGTCCGCCGCGTAGAACAGGTCGCCCAGCGCCTTAAAAATCTCGTAACTTTCCTGAAAAAGCGCGGCGGCTTTCAGGTCCAGCTTCGGCCATTCCCGATACGTTTCCCACGCCGAAACCATCCCCGAAACAAACTTGCAAAAGCCCACCTCTGCCTGATCCTGCGCTTCCTGCGCGGTTTTCAGGCACAGGTCAATCTGCTCCCGAATATCAAAGTCAATCCGCATGTTACCCAGCACAATCAGCCGAACGACCCGCGACTGTATGCGGCACAGGATGCGCTGGTCGTGCGCCGGGGTCTGCTTCATGCGCTCGACAGCCGCCCGCAGCAGCAGCACCACCTCATAATAGCGCCCACGCATATCGCCAAAGAAGTTCAGGCTCTCCACCGCCCGGTTCAACAGGTCAAAGCGGCCCTGCGCGCTGGCAAGCTGCCATGCGTGACGGATGTTCTCGAAGTCCGCCTTAATCATATCCAGCGCTTCCACCTGCCTGTGCGCCTTGATGTCCGGCTCCAGCGTGTGCAGCAACCCCAGATAATACTCGATATAACGCTGCTGGACGGCTGCCGTCTCGCCCGCCGTGTCCATCTGTTCCGCGCCATACTGCCGCAGCAGTTCGTGGATGTCGTAACGCCCCGCCGCGCTCAGCCGTACCAGCGACTTGTCCACCAGCCCGGCCAGCGTGTGCAGCGATGCCCCGGCCACCACCTCCGCCGCCTCGCGCGTGAACCCACCGCGAAAGACCGCCAGCCGCTTGTAAACGTCGCGTTCTTCATCCAGCATCAACTGCCACGACTGGTTAAAGACCGAGCGGATGCTCTGGTGCCGTTCCGAAAGATTGCGCGAACGGGTCGCCAGAATGTCAATGCCGCGCTGGATTTCCTGCGCGATGTCGGCGGGTTGCAGGGTCTTCAGCCAGCCCGCCGCCAGTTCAATCCCCAGCGGCATCCCCTCCACCAGACGGCAGATTTCCACCACGCTCCCGCTGTCCTCCACCAGATCAAAATCGCCGCGAATACGCCGCGCCCGGTCTACAAACAGCCGCACCGCGCTGTAATTCTCAAGTGTGTTTCCGTTGGGCGCTGCCGGGTAGCTCATGCCCGCCACCTGCCGCACCCACTCCTCCTGAAGGTTGAGCGTCTCGCGCGAAGTGACCAGAACCTTCAGGCACGTCGTCACCGCCAGCGCCTCAGAAACAAGGTCTACGTGTTCCAGCAGATGCTCAAAATTATCCAGAATCATCAGGACACGCCGCGCCTGCCTTTCGCGCAGGTAATCAAAGAACTGCTCGCGCGAGTCGCGCTGATCCTGCTGAAAGCGAAACGGGGTCGCCTCGGCGATAGCCGCCAGAATATCATCGCCCCGGCTTAAAGAAGCCAGCGGCACAAAAAACACGCCATCGGGGAAGGCCGCCCGCTTGCGTGAGGAAATTTCTATCGCCAGCCGCGTCTTGCCCATCCCGCCCGGCCCCACCAGCGTTAACAGGCGGCAGTTCGGGTCATCCAGCAGCGCGCTGATCTCGTCAATTTCGCGCGTCCGGCCAATAAACGGGGTCGGCGTGAGAGGCAGATTGTGCATCTTCCGCAATCCTGATTCTATAAGCGTTAACTGTCTCTATTATATACGAAAAAAGCGTCGTTTTTAGAACATTTATCCCACACGCCGCCGTGCCGGCATCACCCGCATCTACCCCAATCGCCCGCTTAATGTAAAGAATACTTGACATCAGGGCAAATTTCAATTACTTTATGTAAAGTATTTTTTACTTCACGTAAAGCACACCAGACATTCCGGGAAGGGAAGCAATGTCACATCAGGAAACCCGCAGCCTTGTAAACCTGTTCAGCACACTCATCGTCACCGGGCTTTACGCTGCCTACATGATCCAGCGCTACCCGGAAGCCGCGCCCTATTCGCCGGAAATCTTTCGCTTCTGGGGCGCGTTTTTCCTTATCTTGATCCCGGTCTCCATCGTCGCGCGCATCATCACCTATATCGTCTTCCACATCGCCCACGCCATCCTCACCAGAGAGGAACCGCCGACCATCACCGATGAACGCGACAAATCCATCGAGCTAAAAGCCCAGACAGGTTCTGGCTACCTGTTCATTCTGGGCTTCATTCTGGCGATGGGGTCGCTGGTGATAGACACGCCGCCCACCGTGATGTTCATCATCCTGCTGCTCTCCGGCTTCGGCTCACAGGTGCTTTCCGAGATGCTGACGTTCTATTTCTACCGGAGAGGCTTCTGAGATGTCCAAAAGCCCGATTAAAAACAACATCCGCAGGCTGCGGTTTGACCACGACGAAATGACGCAGCAGGCGCTGGCCGACAAAGTAGGCGTGACCCGCCAGACGATCATCGCCATCGAAAACGCCAAATACTCGCCCTCGCTGGAACTGGCCTTTCGTATCGCGCTCGTCTTTAAAGTCCCGCTGGAGGAGGTCTTCTACCTGGACGACGACTTTCCAACCACCGATTGATTAACCACCGCGCAAAGCGCGTCTTAAATCCGATACCAGACAAAAGGAGCAAAACGAATGAAAGCGGTTGTCTTTACCCAGTACGGCCCGCCGGATGTGCTGCAACTCCGCGAAGTGGAAACACCCACACCGCAGGCCAACGAAGTGCGCGTCCGGGTACACGCCGCGCCCGTAAACTACGGCGACGTTATCGTGCGGAATTTCGCCAACATCCCCTCGCGTGAGTTCAACATGCCGTTTCTCATGTGGCTGCCCGCGCGCATCCAGCTTGGCTACAACAAGCCGAAGGTCACTATTCTGGGCGGCGAGTACGCCGGGGTGGTTGACGCGGTTGGCAAAAACGTCACCCGCTTCAAACCCGGCGACGAGGTGTTCGGCTACTGCGGCATGAGCATGGGCGCGAATGCCGAGTACCTGTGCGTCGCCGAAGACGGGATGCTGGCGCTCAAGCCCACCAACATGAGCTATGAAGAAGCCGCCACCATCCCCTACGGCGGCTTTACCGCGCTCACCCTGCTGAAGCGCGTGAACATCCAGCCCGGCCAAAAAGTCCTGGTCAACGGCGCTTCCGGGGCCATCGGCTCACACGCCCTCCAGCTTGCCAAATACTACGGCGCGGAAGTCACCGCCGTATGCGGCACGCCCCGGCTGGAAATGGTCAAAGCGCTGGGCGCGGATCACGTCATGGATTACACTAAAGAGGACTTCACCCGCAGCGGCAAAACCTATGATGTGGTCTTTGATGTTCTCGGCAGGGGCGCGTTCGCCCGCTGGAAGCAAGCCCTTAACCCCAACGGGCGCTATCTTCTCGCCAGCTTCAAGATGCGCCACCTGCGCCAGATGCTGCTCACCTCAAAGCTCGGCAGCCGCAAAGTCATCTGCGCGCTCTCCGACGAAGACCCGGTTCATCTGCGCTTCATCAAGGAGCTTGCCGAGGCGGGCAAGCTAAAAGCCATCATTGACCGCTGCTACCCGCTAGAGCAGACCGCCGAAGCCCACCGCTACGCCGAGTCTGGCCGCAAAAAAGGAAACGTCATAATCACGCTGGCATAAAACAGCAGCGTCTGGTAGAGTCCTCCGCCCGGCGTAAATAACCCGGTTCGTCAGCATAGATCGTACCTTCTGAAATCGTTCAACAATTTACTTGAACATCGAACTTGACTTTATGAAGTGCCGTCTGTATGCTGTAGAACACAGGTTCTATTTGCGCCGTTTTTGCCTGTCATGTATGAGGAAGGGAGCAGCGCGTCGTGACTCAGGAATACATCGAAATCCGTGGGGCCCGCGAAAACAATCTCAGGAACGTGAGCCTACGCATCCCCAAGCGTAAGATCACCATCTTTACGGGGGTATCCGGTTCCGGCAAGTCCTCCATCGTCTTCGATACCATCGCCAGCGAAGCCCAGCGGCTCCTGCATGAAAACTTCAGCCTCTTTATTCGCAGCTTCCTGCCGCGCTATGCCCAGCCCGATGCCGATGCCATCGAGAACCTGAGCATGGCGATTGTGGTAGACCAGAAGCGCCTCGGCGGCGGCTCACACTCCACTGTCGGCACTGTGACCGACATCTACAGCGTCCTGCGCCTGCTCTTCTCCAAGGTCGGCCAGCCCTTCGTCGGCCATCTCAACGTGTTTTCCTTCAATGACCCGCAGGGCATGTGTCCAGAGTGCAGCGGGCTTGGCCGCAAGATCGGCATTAATCGGGACAAGTTCTTCGATTTCTCCAAATCGCTCAACGAGGGCGCGCTGCTCTTTCCCGATTACGCGGTAGATGCCTGGGACTGGACGATCTGCACCCAGTCCGGCCTGTTCGATAACGACAAGCCGCTGGCTGACTACAGCCCGGAAGAACTGGACCTGCTGCTGCACAGCAAGCCCTACAAGGTGAAAACCGAAATGGCGGGCAAGCCCTTCAACCTCACCTTCGAGGGCATCCTCGACAAGTTCACGCGCAAGTACATCACGCGCGACCTGAAAACCCTGTCAGAGCGCACGCAGAAGACCGTCCTGCCCTACCTCATCGAAGGTCCCTGCCCGCTGTGCAAGGGCGCGCGCCTCAGCCAGGCCGCGCTAAGCTGCAAGATCAACGGTTACAACATCGCCGACATGAGCAGCATGGAAATTTGCGCGCTCATCGAAGTCCTGCGCGAGGTCAAAGACCCCGCCGCCGCGCCCCTGGTCGAAGTGCTGATCCAGCGCCTTCAGCATCTGGCCGACATTGGCCTCGAATACCTGATGCTCAACCGCGAAACCGACACCCTTTCCGGCGGCGAGTCGCAGCGCGTCAAGATCGTCAAACACCTCAGCAGCAGCCTTGTGGACGTGATGTACATCTTCGACGAACCGAGCATCGGCCTGCACCCGCGCGATGTGCATCGCCTCAACGAACTGCTGCAAAAACTGCGCGATAAAGGCAACACCGTCATCGTCGTCGAGCATGACCCCGACGTGATTAAAGTCGCCGATCATATTGTGGATGTCGGCCCCCACGCCGGGAGCAAAGGCGGCCATATCGTCTATGAAGGCAGCTTCGACGGGCTGCTGCACGCCGACACCATCACCGGCCAGCACATCCGCCAGTCGCTGCCCATCCGCCGCAGCGTCCGCGCGGCCACGGGCAAGCTGCCCATCGTCAACGCCAATGTCAACAACTTGCAGAACGTCAGCGTGGACATCCCCACAGGTGTACTCACGGTCATCACTGGCGTGGCGGGTTCTGGCAAAAGCTCGCTCATCAATCAGGCATTCATCCAGCAGCACCCGGATGCCGTCGTCATTGACCAGTCCCCGGTCGGCGTTTCCAGCCGCTCCAACCCCGCCACCTACACGGGCGTGATGGACGACATCCGCAAAGCCTTCGCCTCGGCCAATAAGGTCAGCGCCTCGCTGTTCAGCTTCAACTCTGAAGGCGCGTGTGAGAACTGTCAGGGTTTGGGCGTGGTCTATACCGACCTCGCCGCGCTGGGTGAGATCAAGTCCCCCTGCGAGGTCTGCGAGGGCAGGCGCTTCAAGGACGAAGTGCTGACCTACCGCTACAATGGCAAAGCCATCAACGAGGTGCTGTCCATGACCGTGCAGCAGGCGCTCGATTACTTCGACATCAGGAAAATCACGACCAAACTGCAAGCCATGAGCGATGTCGGGCTGGACTATCTCGCGCTCGGCCAGCCGCTCAGCACCCTTTCCGGCGGCGAGTGCCAGCGTATCAAGCTCGCCACCGAACTGCACAAGCAGGGCAGCGTCTACATCATGGACGAGCCGACCACCGGTCTCCACAAGTCGGACATCAGCAAGCTGCTCGCCATCATGGATCGGCTGGTGGATGCTGGCAACACCGTCATCGTCATCGAGCATAACCTCGATGTGATTAAAAACGCCGACTGGATTATTGACATGGGGCCAGAAGGCGGCAGCAAGGGAGGCCGCGTCATGTTCGAGGGAACGCCGGAACAGCTTCTCAGCGCCACCCACTCCCTCACCAGCGCCTACCTCCAAAACTAACCGCACCAATCCTGTAGGGGCGCAGCGGTGCTGCGCCCCATGCGTCGCCTAAAAGCCCCTCTCCCCGCGCAGCAGTGGGAGACGGCGACCAAAGGGAGTCCCTGTGGGAGGTTGGGGTGAGGGCTTGCGCTTTGCGGTTCACCATCTTTTCCTGACACCTGAAAGCTGACAGCTATAATCTTCGCGTCTTCGCGCCTTTGCGTTGAGTCTTTTATCTTTTCACTTAGCACTGACTTCCTTGTCACCACCACCAAAAAAACAGGCGGGGTTCAAACCCGCCCGACTGTAAGCTGATAACTATGGACTTGTAGACTCGTGCCGACCCACTCACTCTCCCCGCAGGCCGGGGTAATCCAGAAACATAATCTCCAGCGCCAGCCGCAGGTTCATGTTGTATTGCAGGT
>CAZJSU010000027.1:14535-33230 GCA_964548765.1 uncultured Anaerolineaceae bacterium | reverse complement strand
TAATCCAGAAACATAATCTCCAGCGCCAGCCGCAGGTTCATGTTGTATTGCAGGTTGTCCAGCAGGGTGCGTGTCGCCTTCAGCGCCCGCAGTGCCTCCTCCGCGCTCAGGCTGATCGAAAGCCGTTGCAGCGGCACCAGGCGGTCACTGTTGGCGGGCGGCACGCGGCTGTTCTCGCACAGCAGCACCACGTCGCGCCAGTAGCTTTGCCACAGTTGCAGGATGTGCGCCAGCACCTGCTTGTCCTTGCCCAGTTCCTGCGCCAGCTCGAAGCGCTGCGCCCGCGTCTGCGTCACGCACTGTTCCAGCATATCCAGCGCCCACTCCCGGTCTTGCAGCGGGCGCTCGTCATGCAGCGCGTTAATCGCCCAGCCGACGCGCCCCCCGCTCAGCCGTGCCAGCAGTTCCGCCCGTTCCGGTTCCGCGTCAAAGCGGCTTATCAGCACGTCGCGCACCTCTGGCAGCGGCACCGGGCGCAGGTGAAGCGCCTGGCTGCGGCTGATGATCGTCGGCAGCAGCGCCTCTGCCGACCGCGCCAGCAGAATCAGAATCGAGGTCAGCGGCGGTTCTTCCAGCGTCTTCAGCAGCGCGTCCTGCGCGCGGGGCTGCGCCCGGTCGAAGTCGCGGAAGATCGCAACCCGGTAACGCGCCTCGAACGGCTTCAGCGACAGGCCGCGCATCACGTTACGAATCGCCTCAATCCGCAGCGCGCCGGTGTTCTCGTCCGTCTCGGAGTACAGCATGTCCGGGTGATTTCCACTGCTGACCAGCTTGCACGAACGGCACGCCCCACACGGGCGCAGCGCCTCGTCCGGCGCGGTACAGTTCAGCGCCATCGCAAAGGCGTGCGCCAGCGTGTTCTTGCCTACCGACTCCGCGCCCGTCATCAGGTAAGCATGGCGCACCCGCCCGTAAGCGATGCTCTTGCGAAGCTGGTTCACGGCCCAGTCGTGACCGTAAACCGGCCAGCGATGCGTGACCTGCTCGTCAATCATGACGTTCTCGCGGCCAGTGTCTTGTTGATCTGTTCGATATGCCCTTCGCCATGCGCGCTGTAATACCGCACCAGATCATCCAGCGTCACCTCGCCCAGTTCCATGTGCTGCCCCTTCACCAGCGACCAGTCGCGGTCAAGCGCATTGTGCAGCAGCCTGTACCAGCGCTCATGCGCGCCTTTAATCACCCAGAGCGACGGCTCCAGCGGTGCGTCCTTCGCGTCCTCCGTCCCCGCCCATACATCCTGATCGTAAGGCTTCAGCAGCGGCGTGTCCTCGGTCAGCATCAGCTTCATGCGAATAAACGTGTTCTGCGCCACGTCGGCCAGATGATGCACGTTCTGCGCCACCGTCCATTCCCCCGGCAGGTGCGCCGTGTACAGGTCGGCCTCGCCCAGCCCGGCCAGCGCGGCCTCCAGCAGCGGCGGAAAATCCCGAATTCGCTCGATCATCGCCTGTCGTTCTTCCCGTGTCAGTGCCTGTTCGTTGATGGCGTTTGCCTGCATGAGTGTTTAGCCTTTCGCGGCCAGTGTCCGCTGAATCTGGTCAATGTGCGCGTCGCAGTGACGCGAATAGGTATTCAGGAAGTCGTCCAGCGTCATCAGGCCGTTTTCCGGGTGCGTCACCGTGCGCGACCAGGCGCTCTCGTCCACCTGCTCGAACAGCAGCGCCCAGCGCTCGTGCAGCCCCTTCAGCAGCAGCAGCGAACTTTCTACCGGGATGCCGTGCGCCTCTGGCGTGAGCGCCCACGAATCCTGTTTGTACGGCCTCACCGTCGGGTTGTCCTCGGTCAGCATCAGCTTGATGCGGATAAACGAATTCATGTGCGAGTCGGCCAGATGATGCACATTCTGCGCCACTGTCCACTCGTTTTCCAGATAATGTGTGTGCAGATCATCCTTGCTCAAGCCGCTGACCAGCGCCTCAAGTTCTGCCGGAAAACGGCGTATCCTGTCCACCTTTGCCTGTCGTTCAGCGTCCACTGCTTCCCCTCTCATTCATGCCTGCGCCTGCGAATTAATCGGGAAGCATACCCGAATTTCCGTTCTAAATCCATCCGCTTCTTGCGCTGTAGAAACCAAAGTGAGCTTTTGACTCAGCACTTTCCACTCAGCACTATTTTAAAACCAGTCCCATGGCGCGATCACCATCGGGCGCGTCTGAAACATCGCGCCCAGCAGCGCCGTGATCTCGCTCGCCAGCCCCAACGCCTCTACCGGCAGCATCCCGCTCAGCAGTTGCAGGAAGTCCCTCTGCGAGAGCGTACACGCGACCTGCTCATCCAGCCGCGAGCCGATGCGGATGCCCCCGTCCGCCGCCCACGCGACCTCGACATCATCGCCTGCGCGGACGCGGAACTCTGGTGTAAGCGCGGCCAGCAGGCGCTCGCCGTCCACGATGCGCCCCATCCAGTCCGCGTTCCGTAAATACTCTACGCACATCTTCACATCACATAACTGGCGCGCATAATAGAAGAAAGCATCGTCCGGCGGCATGATCCAGCGAATCACCGTTTCGCCGTGCGCTTTATAACGCTGCCCGGCATCGGCCAGCAGCGTCTGCGCCGCCTCTATGTCATCAGCGACTGCCTCGGTCACCAGCGCTGTTTCGCCGCGCCCAACCAGATACCCGCGCACCTGTCCCGCGTCATCCACCGCGACCAGCCCCGGCGCTGGCGGGCTGACGCGCACCCGCCAGTCCCATATTTCCGGCTTGCGGCTCAGGGTCGGGCGCTTCTCCAGCCAGTGACGCGCGTACAGCGCCTGCAACTGCGGCAGGTCGTCCGGCAGCATTTCGCGCACCGTCAGCGGCGTGTCCAGCCCAAGCACTTCTGGCACAGGGATTTCGAGAACGTACTCAGGGATCATGGCGCTGTAGCCGAAGCGATGATAATAATCAGAGATGCCGTTGAGCAGCGACAGCGACACGCCCCGCCTGTGCATGGCCTCGACGCAGGTACGCATCAGCGCCGCGTTATAACCCCGCCCCTGATAGCGCAGTTGCGTACAGACCGCGCCGACCCCGGCCAGCGCAATCTGCGCCGCGCCGTATTGCAGCGTGTACCCGTGAAGAATCGCGTGGGAGACAACCCGCCCATCAGCGATGACGATAAACAGGTTGTCATAACGAAAGCCGGGCTGCTGCGGGAAGCGCTGCCACCTCGCGACGGAGCGCTCGTAAAAATCCCGGCTGCCGCGCGAGAACGACTCCGCAACGAGTTGGCCGGCGCTGATAAATTCTTCTTCGGTCTGCACGGTGCGAATCACATAATCAGTCATGACATCGCCTGTCGTATAACGTACAGGGGAGGGTGTTAAACCCTCCCCACACGAAAATCAATACTGATAGAATTTACCTGCAAACGGGGGACTTGTCTAATCCACGCCGCGCATCCGGGGATCAAGCGCGTCGCGCAGGCCGTCGCCCAAAAAGTTGAAGGCGAACATCAGCAGGAACAGCGCGAAGGCCGGGAACAGTGCCTGATGCGGGTAGGTCGCAATCGCCCGCGACCCTTCCGAGATCATCGCGCCCCAGCTTGGTGTAGGCGGGGTCACGCCCAGCCCGATGAAGCTCAAGAACGCTTCATAACGGATGTAAGTCGGGATCGCCAGCGTTTCGGCCACGATGAGCGGCCCGAGGATGTTCGGCAGCGCGTGACGCAGCATAATGCCCCGGTGGTTCGCCCCGATGGATTCCGCAGCCGTGATAAATTCTTTCTCGCGCACCGCCAGCACCTGCCCACGCGCCAGCCGCGCCAGCCCGACCCACGAAGTCAGGCCCACGCCGATGAAGATAAAGAACATGCCGCCTGTCGAGAGGTCGAGTTGGTACAGCGCCGCGCCCAGCGTCCCCTGCGCCTCGGCAGTGCTGAAGCCCCCGCCTCGAAAGAAGGCCATAATCAGAATAATAAACAGCAGCGTGGGAAAGGCGTATACCACGTCCACCAGCCGCATAATGATATTATCTATCCAGCCGCCGAAATACCCGGCGATCACCCCCAGCGTCAGCCCGACCGTTGTAGCGACCAGCGGCCCCACCAGCGCCACCGCCAGCGACACCCGCGTCCCGTAGATGATGCGGCTCAGCAGGTCGCGCCCCAGCGAGTCTGCCCCCAGCGCGTAATCGTTGTTCAGCGTCACATAGCCACCGTCCTCTTTCGACTCCATCACGGGAAAGAGGTCAATCACCCACTGTGGCGCAGAGTTATTCATCATCAGGTTCTGCTCACGGTAGCTGTATGGCGCGATCACGTGGGCAAAAACAGATATAAAAATGAACATGATAATAATCAACAGCCCGACCATCGCCATTTTGTTACGGCGCAGGCGGCGGAACGAGTCCGACCACAGGCTTTCGCCTTTGGTGGGCTTTACATCCAGGCTAGGGATACTGCGCGGGGTAGAGGTCTCCTGCGCGACGGACATACGACGACTCCTTAACTATACTTGATACGCGGGTCGAGCCACACGTAAACGACATCTACAAACAGGTTAGCAATCACGATAACGGCGGCAAATAACAGCGTTGTTCCCATAATCACCGGATAATCCCGGTTAGTGATACTGGTCACGAAGTACCCCCCCAGGCCGGGAATACCAAAGATCAGCTCGGCCACGAAACTGCCTGTCACCAGAAAGGCGAACAGCGGCCCCAGCACTGTCACGACCGGGATCATGGAGTTCTTCATGGCATGAAGCAGAATCACGATGCGTTCAGAAAGCCCCTTGGCGCGCGCTGTACGAATATAGTCCTCGTTCAGCACTTGCAGCAGGCTTGCGCGCGTCAGCCGCGCCAGCAGCGCCGACTGGGCAAAGCCGAGCGCGAAAGCTGGCATCAGCATGTATTCCAGCCCGCCCCAGCCTGTTGGCGGCAGCCACTGCAACTGTACCCCAAATAAATAACGTAATAACGGCCCTGAAATAATGACTGGCACCGACACTCCAATGATCGCCACGCCCATGCTGGCGTAATCGAGAAACGTGTTGCGCTTCAGCGCCGCGATAACCCCCGCCGGGATGCCGATGGCAACCGCGACCAGCATGGCCGCAACGCCTAGCTGCATCGAAACCGGCAGCGTTTGCTCGATAACGCTGTTGACCGACCGACCGCGAGAACGGTACGTCGGCCCGAAGTTCATCAGGCGCAGGGTGCTTTCTGTACCGGGGATGTCCACGTTGATGAGATAATCTTCAGTCGCAGAGTTCGGCAGCTTGCGCTCGGTAATGCGGGGAACCACAATGTCGCTAATGTAATAAAGATACTGCATCACCAGCGGCTCATCCAGGCGGTACTTGGCGTTCAACTGGTCAATCGTGCGCTGGGGCAGCGGCTTTTCCCTGTCGAACGGCCCGCCGGGGATAGCGTGCATGATAAAGAAGGTGAGGACAGAAACAACGAACAGCACCGCCACCATGGATAACACCCGACGTGCTAGATATTGAGCCATAACATCATAACCTTACGATTAACGAATAACTGTTTTTGCAGTTCTGGACTGCTCTCACGCTTTATAAACCTTTATGACCACATACGCAGAGAGGGGGTGCGATCAGCACACCCCCTCTCAGACTTCATGTGTTTAGCGCAACGGCCACCGCCTTAGGGGCGATCCCCGATGCTCCACTTCTCGAAATACTGGTTGCCCAACTGCGAGTAGGTGCGGTTCACCCACGGCTGGGTCAGCGACAGGGAAGTGTAGTAGTACACGTTGATCAGACCGGCTTCGGTGTTGGAGATGATGTTCTCGGCCTGTGCGTACAGTTCACGGCGGGCATCCACATCCTGAAGTGTCCGTGCCTCATCAACCAGCGCGTCGTATTCGGCATGGCTCCAGTTACCGCGCGGGTTGGTGGAGGTGTGCCACACATCATACAGGAAATTGCTGGCATCTGGATAGTCGAAGCACCAGCCCAGACGGTAAATCTGCGGGGTGTCTTCGCGCAGTGTTTCCAGATAAACCGCCCATTCCTGCGTCTGAATCTGGACGTTGACACCCAGGTTCTCCGCCCACATCTGCTGGACAGCCTGCGCCAGCACCGCGTGGGCTTCGCTCTCGTTGTGCATCAGGGTGATGGTCGGCATCGACTCGATGGTCTGCCCGGTTTCATCCAGATACTCCTGCAGCAGCCCCTGTGCCTCTGCCACATCTTCACCGATCACGTATTCGGGATACAGATCGTGCGTGGGCGCGGCGACGGTGTTCGGACGGCTGAAGAAGAAGGCAGGCTGCTGCTCACCCTTCAGGATGTTGTCAATGATCGCCTGACGGTCAATGGACATGGACAGCGCGCGGCGCACGCGGGCATCATCCAGCGGCGGCTTGGCGACGTTAAAGCCGTAGTAGTAGGTGCAGGAGTCCGGGCCAACGTACAGCGCCTGGCTCAGGTTTGCGTCGGCCTTGATGCGGTCAATATCGGCCAGCGGCACCTGGGAAATGTCCAGCGTACCGGCTTCAAAGTTGGCAAGCTGGGCGCTCGCATCCAGCATCGTGCTGTAGATTTCATCAATCTGCGGCACGGGCATACTGTCCGTCCCCGTCCAGAAGGGGTTCTTAATCATGGTGATGCTCTCGTCATGCAGCCATTCCTTGAGAGCAAACGGGCCATAGGTGGCGATATTCTCGGCCTCGGTCCAGGCATCGCCGTGTTCTTCAATGACCCACTGCGGCTGCGCGGAGGCCATCCACATCCCGAAGATGTTGGGGACAAACGGCGCAACGTCGGTTGCAGTCACCTGGAAGGTCAGGTCATCAATCGCTGTTACGCCCAGTTCTTCCAGCCCAACATTGCCAGCGTTCACTTCGTTACCGTTGGCGACCCAGGGTGCCAGCACATAGGCATAGTCGCCCGCCGTGTTGGGGTCGAGCGTGCGCTGCCAGCCGTACACGAAGTCATGGGCGGTCAGGTAACGGACGTTGCCCTCGTCATCGGTGACTTCTTCGACCGCGCCGGTCTCGGCATTGTAGTGAACCCACGGAATACCCTCAATGACATTGAAGGTGTAGGTCAGGCCATCTTCCGAGGTTTCCCATGTAGCAACACCAGGCTGCAGTTCAAGCGTTTCTTCGTGCAGGCGGGTGAGGCCGGGGAAAACTTCGATGATGATCTGAATGGAGCTTGTGTCTGTCGCCAGCGCCGGGTCCAGGCTGGGGATGTCGCCCGGGCCGAAGCTGTAATTGAGGACAACAGGTTCGTCCTGGGCAGAAACCGCCCCGACGACAAGGGGTAGCAGCATGGCAAAAACCATGAGCAGCCCCACAAAACGAAGCGTTTTGTTGGTGCGTTTAAACATAGTTCTTAACTCCTTTAGTTTTACAGCGCGGGATCAGGTCTCAGTCTTCCTGACCACCCGCCTCCAGTTATTATCTATGCTAACTTACTTGAAAAAATTTTGCACGGAATTGGTCTGAATAAACGAAAAAGATGGACTTTATCTCGTTAAAGGCGCACGATTAGCAGGTTTTGGGGGAATCAAAAAAGGCCGGATCAGTTCCCGGCCTCGTTTGATTGAATTGTAAGGGGATTACTTAATCTGGATACCGCCGCGTACCGGGGTCTCCTTACGGTAATCCTTCAACCAGCCATAGCGCAGCGGATCGTTGATAATCAGCTCATCCAGCGCCTTCTGGTCATATGTCCGTCGCAGGCTGTCCGCAACCATGCGGGCATAGCCGTCATCGTCGGCCCAGTTCGAGCCTTTCTGATCCAGCAGTTGGCGCAGTTCTTCCTTGATCGCCTGCACCTGTTCCTCAAGCGTGCTGATGCGCTCCTGCATACCACGCACCTTCTCTACACGCTCGGCGATCTGCTGGTCAATAAACTCGTCAATATTGGTGACATTTTCAGTCTGGAGCATGGTACAGCACCTCTTAGAATGCAATCGGGGTAGATTCCCCCATTTCTACAGGATAAACTATCCGCGTTAGAGTTGTGTCGGCACTAGATAAGAAGAACATTAGTGCTATTTTACCGGAAAAATGTGGGCTTTGCGAGTCTTTATGTGGAAATTTTTCCTGCTTTTCCTACTGCTTTCTACGGGCTGCACCTTCGGGTTCGAGCCGCTGCCGCCGGGCGGTTCTGTCGGTACGCCGGGCGGGAATGATAATGGCGGCGCGCCTTCCGGCGAGCGCGCGACGGTCAGCCAGATCATTGACGGCGATACGATTGATGTGGTCATCAATGGCCGCACCGAGCGCGTCCGTTACATCGGCGTGAACACGCCAGAGCGCAACGAAACCTGCTACCGCGACGCGACCAACGCCAACGCCGCGCTGGTGCAGGGGCAGACTGTGACACTGGTACGCGATACCAGCAACACCGACCGATTCGACCGCCTGCTGCGTTATGTCTATGTCGGCAGCACGTTCGTAAACGCCGAACTGATCCGGCAGGGGTACGCCGAAGTCGTGCGCTACCCGCCCGATACCGCCCAGTTCGACAACTTCCGCCGTCTGGAGATCGAGGCCGCGAACGCCAACCGGGGCTGTCACCCGACAGGCATCTTTAACGATGGGACGTATGACCGATGATTGAGACCGAACGGTTACACCTGCGCCTGTTTCGGCCCACAGACCTCGACGACCATCACCGCCTTGTCTATGGGGATGCCGAGGTGATGCGTTATATTGCCGATGGCCGCCCGCGCAGCCGCGACGAAACCCGCAGCCTGATTCTCAGCTTCATGGATTACCGCCAGTCCCGGCCTTACACCATCTGGGCTGTGGAGCGTAGAGCCGATGGCGCGTTCATCGGTCACTGCGGCCTGATCCACATCCGCAAAGGCACCGAGGTCGAAATCGCCTATGCTTTCGGCAAGTCGTACTGGGGACAGGGTTACGCGACCGAAGCCGCCTATGCTGCCATGCGCTACGGGTTCGAGCAGGCGAACCTGCCACAGCTCATCGCGCTGGCCTATCCGCAGAATATCGCTTCGCAGCGCGTGATGCAAAAGCTGGGGATGACCTGCGCGGGCGAAAGCGATCATTATCACGGCCTGCGTCTGGTGCTGTACACGCGCGACCGCGCCAGCTTTACCCCCAACAATTCGTATTACGCCCTGCATGAAGGAGGCAGCTATGCCGAGCATTGAAACCGCGCGCCTGCACCTGCGCCCCTTTACCATGAGCGACCTTGACGATTACTACACCGCGATTCTGGCCGACGCGCGCGTGATGGAACACCTGCCCGGCGGCAAACCGCTGCCCCGTGAACGCGCGGCCTCGATGCTGCGCGGTATCATGGATCAGTGGGCAGAGGCGGGTTATGGCCTGTGGGCGCTGCGCGACAAGGCGACAGGCGATTTCGTGGGCTACGCGGGGTTACAACCGCTGGATAACCGCGACGACGTGGAACTCGCTCTTGCCATCGCCCGCGCCTACTGGCGCAGAGGGCTGGCGGCAGAAGCCGGGGAAGCGGTGCTGCGCTACGGCTTCGAGACGCTCGGCCTGCCGCAGATCGTCGCCACCTGCGCGCCGGAAAACCGCGCGGCACAGCGCGTGCTGCAAAAGATCGGCCTCAAGTTCGAGCGGCGGATGCGCGTTTACAACGATATTCTGCCGTTCTATGCGCTTCAGGCAGGCCGCTACCAACCCGACCCGGACGCGACCTATATCGTCAATTCCGACACCGATTCGTAGGGGCGGCCTGCGCTATCCCCTGCGTCAGTTTACCGAGGAAACCTTATGCCTGCTTCACGTCTGCTGCGCTTTGTGTTCTGGCTCATTCTGCTGGTCATGCTCGTTCTCGTCGGCATCAGCCTGCTGACCGACCCCACCCCCACTGGCGACGCGGCGCTCAACGCCACGCAGGTAGAGCAGACGGTGCAGGCAGCGGTAGACCAGCGGCTTACAGCGGTCGCCGCGCAGGCCACACCCACCGCCTTCCCCGACATTGAAGCCACGGTGCAGTTCCGCCTGACAGTCACGCCCACGCCCGCGCCGGAAGTCAGCCCGGTGGAAGAAGTGACCGGGGGCATCTGGTCATTCCTGCGAAGCATCTGGAATCTGTTTGCCTTCGGCGGAATCTGGCTGCAAATCTGCTGCTGCCTGCTGCTTCCCGGCGCTGTCCTGCTGCTGTTCATCAATGACACCCGCCCCCGGCGCTAATCTTTACGTTCTTCATAAAAGCGCACAAAGGCCGTAGGTCAGCCGTTATAGAGCAGTAAAGCATCGGCTATCCCCCATCTGTGATACTGGAATTAACAGCACAGATGGGGAGTTACTCATGAAAAAACCGATACTGCTTCTTTTTATCACAGCGGCGTTTTTAACCTTCTTCGTGACCAGCACCCACGCGGGCGACGGCATCCCGGATAACTGCGAGTACACCAGCGGCGCGCATTACCAGCCCGGCATCTTCCCGCGTTATGAAGCGCATACAGGCCGCCTCGTGCTGGTGGACTGGACAAGCGGCGAGGAAGTTCAGATGCTTAGCGGCGGGCTGGCCGATACGCGAATGCTCGGCTGGTCGCCGGACTGTCGTTATCTGGCGACGGCAGTTGGGACGCTGGCGAGCATGGATACTGTGGTGTGGGATGTGGTCGAAAACCGCCGCGTGGGCGAAGTGCGCGACGCGCAGCATAAGCCGCATCCGGTCACATGGGGGCCGGGCGGCTATCTGGTGGTCGAAACCCGTCACGGTGCGCTGCTGTGGCACGCCCCTACCAACAGGCAGACCCCGCTTACCACCTCGTTTAACACCACCACCGGGCGCAACTTCAGCCGCCTGCGCTGGGACGCGGCCAGCAGTCAGTTGATCGTCAACCTCGCGGTGGGTGGCCGCGCAGTCTACGACCTGACCACCGGCGCGGAAGTGCCAGAGGCGGTACATGCCACCGATTCAATTCCCGGCAGCAGCAGTGGTGAAGTCGTCATCGGGGGTAAGGCCTACCAGTGTCATAATTCATACAGCTATGGTTATCGCAATTGGTTTTCCGGTTCGGGAGTGCCTCTTGTTAGGCCATATTACAACGTGACTGACCGACTGCTGGCGCTTCGTCTGTACAATATCTATGGCGCGGATGAAGTGCTGGCGACACTTGAGGCGGATATGGATGCAGCATGGGTGCGTTTTCATGGCTGGTCAGCAAGCTGCCGCTATGTCGTGGGTGCGCTGGGCAGACCCGGCGAAGATGCAAGCGATACCGCTGTGTGGGATGTCGTAGAACGGCGGCGCATCGGCACGATACCGGATGCCAGAAAAATCCTGCATCCTGTCTACCTGAGCCGGACAATGGACTCGGTGCTGGTGGAAACCCGAAATGGGGCGTACTTGTGGCATTTGTCCACCAACAACCAAATCCTGCTGACTGAAGACGTGGAAATTCCTGTGGTGGGTCACTCTGCCATCCGTAATTTTCGCCGTGTTCGCTGGGATAATGAAACGGGTTATCTGTTGACTCTTCCACTAAACGGCAATGGTGAAACCGTCGTCGCCTATGATGGCCGTACCGGGCAGCAAATGCCCTTTGAAGGCCCGTTTATCCCGCCTTATGTACCCCTTCAGCGCAGCATCGCCCAAACACCGCTGCCCGCCAATCCATTGGAAGGCACTTCAGGGACGACCATCTCAAACCGTTACTGGTTTTATTACAGCTATTACAGCACTTACCTGCCTCAGACCTGCCCCCGCTATCAACTGCGCTTTGACCGCACAACCGGGCAGACTTCCGTTGTTGACCGGGATACACAGGCCATCGTTTCGGTGCTACAAGGGCGCGGTACAAGCGTAGGTTTTTCCCCGGACTGCGCCACAGTTTCCGGGCGCATGAGCCTGCTGCCGCCAGCAGAGATCGCTTACGATAACATGCCATTGGATGATGTTTCGCAGGATGAACTCAGCAGTATCGTGGTTTTCTGGGATGCGACCACAGGCAGACGCTTGCGCGAGTTTCCCAATCCCTATAATTACGGCGGCTACTCAACTGTCTATTGGAGTCCTGATGGCGACAGAGCAGTCATTCGCACTACCAATGGCTACTTTACCTATCATCCGGTCAGCGATCATGCCGCCCTGCTGGTGTTCAATCATGAGGGCGGGAGCCTCTATACCCACCCAAATGTGTACTGGGATTACGAACGCGGGCAGGTGCTTCTTAACGGTTGGGGAGAGGTCTACGCATTCGATATCGTGACAGGGATGCAGCGCTACCGCTTCACAGCAAACCCCAGAGGCGGTTGCAGTTACTGGACGTGTGGTTTTAGCGTATCGCCCGATAACCAGACCTTGTTCGTTTATGAGGACTCCTCTCTAGGAGCGTGGGACCTCGACACACTGGAATATTCGCAGGTGGATATTGATCCCTGGCGCAGCGCTGGTCGTGGCGCGAAAGCCATCAGCCCGGATGGGCGCTATCTCGTCATCGCCTACCAGATGATACGGGTATGGGATTTGCACCATCTGGCGGAGGATTTTCAGGAACGCGATCCCATTCACCGTCATCATGGCCCGGCAGCGCGTGTGAGAAGTGTCCGTTTTATAGATCACGTCATCATTGAAACAGAAAGCGCCGAGGGTGTGCAGCGCTGGAATGTCGAAACCGGGCAGCAGGTCGAATAAGGAAAGCATCTGTTCCGGGGCGGCCACCGGGCATACCAAATGTGCCGCCCCTCGCTCAGGCTTCGTTCTCGCGCTGCTCGACTTCCTGCTGGCGCGTGACCAGCCCATCAATCAGATGCATCAGCGCGTCAGGCTGAAGCGGGTGCTGCTGGCGCAGCTTTTCGTCGCCATCCTTGTCAATCAGCAGGATCGTAAACGCACGGGGCTGCACCTGATGATCCGCCCGCAGCCTGTCCACCTCAGCCCGGCCAACCTCCACACTGCCCGCGTAGGATCGCGCGTCCTCGAACAGGCTGAAGGTCAACAGGTCGCGCTCCTGCATCTCTGCGGCGTAGCCTTCCAGCGCGGCCTGCTGCTGCTGGTAGGTGTCATGCTGTGGCGTGGGCGCGAAGAACAGCAGCAGACGGTTCTGCCCCCGGTACGCCTCAAGGTTGAGCTTTTTCTGCGCGGTGCGGTCACTTTCGTACTGTGCCGGGTCGCGTTTCGGTTGGTCGTAGTCCATCAGCAGCCTCCTTGAAAATGCAGCCTCCTCGTCATACTACCACCGATCTATGAGCCAGAAGTAAGAGCGAAGGCGTAAATTGATGAGGTGCATATGAGGCGCAGGCGGGTAATTCACTGCGGTAGGCTAACCCCCTGCGGGGACGATGAGCCATACCGCTGAATGGCATCAAGCGCACTAAAGGCGCTTCTAAAGGCCTTATTGATCTCTGTCAGCCTACTTTAGTATGCTTGGTATTTCATCAGCCAGACGGCTTTAGCCTCTGGCAACCTGTTTTAATGCTACAGCCAACTACGCCCACACCTGTAGACAACCACGCCATTTCCTGCTACACTGAACGCATTATGATGTACTTCGGCTACCATACGACACTGGCACTGAGCAAAATGTCGTCTATTCAGCGGCGCGCCTTCATTAAACGCGCCTGTTGACCGGAGTATAACGTTTTCGTAATGTACGCGGCTGTGGGCGCACCTGCTCACAGCCGCTTTTGATTCGGCGTTCCCACTGATGTGCTGTAGCAGGGTCGCGCCAGCACAGCCTCCATAGGGGTTCTTCACGGAGGAATACATGCACATCATCAACGTCAACAACATCACCGTCAATCACGCTGGCCGCCTGATCTTCAAAGACCTCACATGGGCGCTCGGTGATCGTGACCGTGTGGGCATGGTCGGGCCGAACGGCGCGGGCAAGTCCAGCCTGCTCAAGGCCATTCTGGGCGAGGTGCAGCCCGACGCAGGCAGCATCACCCGGCTGCGCGGCACAACCATCGGCTACCTGCCACAGATCGCCGAACTGCCACCCGGACGCAGGCTGATTGATGAGGCGCTGCGCCCGCCGCCCCATCTGGCGCAGGTTGAGGCCGAACTGGCGCGTATCGAGGCACAGTTGGGCGACCCGGCGGTCTACGGTGACGAGCGCAGGCTGACACGCGCGCTGGAAGCGCAGGAGCGCGCCTTGCTGCAATACGAGCAGTTGGGTGGCAGCCGCCACGCCAGCAAGGTACGTGAACTGCTGGCGCATCTGGGCTTCGACGAGCGCGATTATGACCTGCCGACAGACACGCTCAGCGGCGGGCAGAAAAAGCTGGTCGTGCTGGCGCGGCTGGCGGCGGAGATGCCGTCGGCGCTACTGCTGGACGAGCCAGATAACCACCTCGACATGACCGCGAAGCGTCACCTTGAGCGCTTTATCCGCAATTATCCCGGCGCGGTCGTCATCGTCTCCCATGACCGCTATCTGCTGGACGAAGCTGCCACGCAGATCGCCGAACTGGAGGACGGCGTGCTGACGGTCTACGCGGGCAATTACAGCGCCTACGCGACCGAGCGCGAACTGCGCCGGATGCGCCAGCAGCAGATGTACAGCGCGCAGCAGAAGCGCATCCAGCAGATCGAGGCGGCGATTAAGGAATGGGAACAGCAGGCGCGCAACGACCTGAACGAGCGCCACGCGCGGCAGGCCGCCAGCCGCCGCAAGATGCTGGCGCGCATGGAGGAAAACGGCGAGATGGTCGAGCGCGTCGTCGAACGCCGCCCGATGGCGATGCAGCTTGACGGCTGGCGCGGCAGCAACAAAGCGCTGGAAATCAGCGACCTGTGCATGGGCTTTGGCGATGATCTGCTGTTCGTCGGGCTGGATTTACTGGTGCAGCACGGCGAGCGGGTTGGCCTGCTTGGCCCCAACGGCGCGGGCAAGTCGGTGCTGTTCCGGCTCATTCTGGGGCAGCACGAGCCGCTGGACGGGACGATCAAGATCGGCCCCAGCACGCGCATCGGCTACTACTCGCAGGAGCATGAGACGCTGGCCGGCTGGCTGGAACGCACCCCGCTGGATCGCCTGCGCGACATCCGCCCGATGAGCGAGGGCGAGGCGGTCAACATCCTGCTCAAGTTTCAGTTGAAGTACGACCAGCTTCGGATGCCTGTCGGCACGATGAGCGGCGGCGAGCGCAGCCGCCTGCAACTGGCCGCGCTTATGCTGGAAAAGCCGAACCTGCTGCTGCTGGACGAGCCAACCAATAACCTCGACATCCCCTCGACCGAGGCGCTGGAAAGCGCGCTGGAGGATTTCGACGGCGCGATTCTGACGATCTCGCATGATCGTTATTTTCTGGATCGCGTGGTGGATCGTGTGGTGGAGCTGGATGATGGCCGTCTGCGCTCGTTCCCCGGCGGTTATACCGACTACCTGCAAGCCACCGGGCGCTGATGATAAAAAAACAGGGGCGGCCATGATCGGTCGCCCCTGCGCTTTACCGGTGCGGCATCAGCCCGTTACCGGAATCTGGCCGATGTTCGTGCCGGCCTGTAGCTGGACAAACGCCCCGCTCACCCAGCCGATCACGCCGTTATAGTTCACCTGATACCACGCATTGGTGCTGCTGCGCCCCACAATCGAGGCGATCTGCCCGGTACGCAGCACGCCGATGATCGCGCTGCCGCTGACCCCCGGACGCGAGCGGATGTTGACCGCCTGGTTGGCCGCCAGCGTGTAGCCTGTGCTGGCAGGTGGCGGGGTGATCTGGCTGCCGCTGGTTACAGGAATTTCGCCTGTGCCGTTGACATCAAGATAACTGGCATACGCCCAGCCGACCGTGCCGCGCACATTCAGTTGCAGCCATGCACGGTCTGACGTGCGCCCGACCACCGGGTACGTCTCGCCCCGGTTCAGCTTGCCGATGATGTTGGCGGCAGTCGTCGGCTGGTCACGGAAGTTGAGGCGGAAGGCGGTTACGCTGGCGGTCACGCCTGTCTGCGCGGGGGGCTGCTGCCCGCCGCCTGCCCCGGCCAGCGTCAGGTTATATTCCAGAAAGGCCACGCCGCCCGCCTCGAAGAACTCGACCACAAAGGTGTGATTGCCCGTGTTCAGCGTCACGTCAGCCGTATAGGTCTGCAAGGTGGCGAGGTGCCACTGGTCAATGACCAGTTGGCCGTTGACGTAAACCCGCACCCCGTCGTCCGCCCGCACGGTGATGCGATAGGTGCCAGCGTTCAGGTTTTGCGTACTCGCCCAGCGCGCGCTGAAGTTGTCGGCATTCACGCCGCCCACAGGCGCGCCCGCGCCCCAGTTATGCGCCGGGGTGCTTTCGGTCAGGATAGCCGCCGGAGTCCCCGACAGGTCACGGTTGTTATAGTAGGTCGCCAGCCATGCGCCAGTTCCCACAGAGGGCGGCGGGGGAGCCACTGGCGGTGTGGTGCCGCTGATCTGCGCCAGATTGTAATTGATGAATGCGTCGCCACGCGCCTCGTAATACTCCACAACGAACGTGTGGCTGCCCGCTGGCAGGTTCACATCAGCGGTATAGGTCTGGCCGCTTGCGCCGTGCCATTCGTTGATAATCAACGCGCCGTTGACGTAAACGCGCACGCCATCGTCGGCGCTCACGGTCACGCGGTAGGTGCCGCCGGTAAGCGCCTGGCTGCTTGTCCAGCGTACGCTGAAGTCATCGGCGGGCAGCCCGGCCACGGGGGCGCTGCCGCCCCAGTTATGCGACGGGCTGTTCTCAGTCAGAATAGCCGAAGGGTTGCCATAGAGGCTTGGGTTGGGGTAATACTGCGCTGTCCACTGGCCGCTGGGGGCAGGTGGCTGGCCGCCGCCGGGCTGGAAGTCCGGCCCGGTTTCGCCCAGCGACAGGTTTGCCCAGTCCACATGCACATAGGCATCGCCCGCCGCCTCGCGGTAATCCACCTGTATATGGTGATTCCCGGCGTTCAGCGTGATGTCTGCGCTCACGGTCTGGCCGACCGCCGGATTGCTGAACGTGTCAATGATCGTCGTGCTGAAGTCCAGCGTGACCCGCACGTTATCATCCGCCAGCGCCCAGAAGCGGTATGTACCAGCGGGCAGGTAAACATCCGTCCCCCAGCGCGCGCTGAAGTTATCGGCGTTCACGCCCGCCCCCGGCGACCCGCCGCCCCAGTTAAAGGACACGCGCGTGTCCTGCCTGCTGAGGACGGCCGGGTCTATCAAAAACTGGTTGTTATAGAACTGTGCGTTCCACACCGCGCCGTTCTGCGCCAGCGCTGGCACAACCGCCAGCCCGCCCAGCACGAGCAGCACGGCGACGATAAGAATGATCCGCCTACGCATGATCTCACTCCTTTGCTCTCAGGCGTTACGACCTGAATGACCATTAATCGGATTTATGCTTATCTTCAGCGTACAACATTGGGCGGGGTTTGTATGGGCGCATGGGATACCCTCATACAACGCTTACCTGACGCTTCAAAGGCGCTGTGCGTAGGGAAAGCGTAGGCCAGGCGTTGTGATACAGGGGAAGAACGCAGCGGCCAGCGCCTCGCCCATTGCCTGCCCTGCCGTTAGCCTCTATACTTTGCCCCCAGTACACTTTGACAGGGAACACATCATCAATGCGTATTCTTATTACTGGCTCCAGCGGGCAGATCGGCACCAACCTCGCCCTGCGCCTGCTGGATGAAGGGCATACCATCTTCGGCGTAGACCAGCGCCCCAACCCCTGGACAGACCGCATCGAAACCATCACCCATGATCTGAGCCAGCCGTGCGGCGACTTCTCGCAGGGTATCGGCGGCGTTCGCTATCCTGACGCGCTGGACATCGTGGTGCATCTGGCCGCCGACGCGAAGGTGCATGATCTGGTCAAGGAGCCGCACCGCGCGCTGAAAAACATCGCCATCACGTTTAACGTGCTGGAATACTGCCGCCATCACCACCTGCCGCTGGTCTTCAGCAGCACCCGCGAGGTCTACGGCGACATCCACCGCTACATCACCAAAGAGGACGACGCAGACTTCGCCTTTACCGAAAGCCCGTATTCCGCCAGCAAGATCGCGGGCGAGGCGCTCATCTATTCCTACGCGCAGTGCTACGACATGCGCTATCTGGTCTTTCGCTTCAGCAACGTTTACGGGCGCTATGACAACGACATCCGCCGCATGGAGCGCGTGATTCCGCTGTTTATCTACAAAATCCGCCAGCAGCAGCCGATCACCGTCTACGGCAAGGACAAGGTGCTGGATTTCACTTACATTGACGACTGCGTAGACGGCATCTGCCGGGGAATCGAGCGGCTGGCAGGCGGCGCGGTCGCCAACCAGACGATCAACCTCGCTTACGGGCAGGGCAACAGTCTGATTAAAATGGCCGAGTATATTGGCGAGGCGCTCGGCATCTCCCCCAACGTTACCGTCCAGCCGCCGCGTCTGGGCGAGGTCACGCATTACGTGGCCGACATCAGCAAGGCGCAGGAGATGCTCGGTTATAACCCCACCACGCCGCTGTACGAGGGGATTCAGAAGGCGGTGGCATGGTCTACCGCGTGGTGGGCAGAACACGGCGAACCTGCACGATGAGCGATTTCTACTGCGATGAAGTCCTGAGCGGGCGCACCCCGGTACACAAAGTCGCCGAAACCGAGCGCGCGCTGGCCTTTTATCACACCCGCCCGGCTTACCCGCTGCACATCGTCGTCATCCCCAAGCAGCATATCCCCTCGCTGCTGGAGATAGACGATGACGCGCTGCTGGCGGAACTGTTCGGCATGATTAAAGCGGTGGCGGCGCAGGTGATGGCCGAACATGGCGCGGCGCGTGTGGTGACGAATTTAGGGGCGTATCAGGACTCGGCGCATCTGCACTGGCATGTCATCTCAGGGCA
>CAZJSU010000027.1:0-14435 GCA_964548765.1 uncultured Anaerolineaceae bacterium | reverse complement strand
GGCGCATGGCTAACCGACAAACCCCACTTCCTGCAGCCAGAAGCGGGTGCGTTGAGCTGCGACAGCATGACCGTTGGCGTTAAAGTGACCGTCGCCGGGGTAGTAGGTGCGCTCGCCGGGGTGCGCCAGCGCCCACCCGCTGAGCGCATAAGTCAGGTTCAGCGCAGGAATATCATGCCGCGCCAGAAACGACTCCATGCGATCGCCCGGTGCAAGCGGGTTCGCGCCCCGCGCGACCGGGTGCAGCGTCACCGTCGCGTCCCAGTCGGCGCTATGAACCGCGCGGCGGTCAGGGATGAGCAGCACCCCGAAGCGGCTGCCTTCCGCCCGTGCCAGCGCGGCGAACTGTAAAACCAGCGCTTCGGTCAGCGCGCGGGCTTCGCGCCATACCTGATCTTCTGGCAGGTACAGGCCGAGTTCTGTCGGATACGCCAGACGGCGCGGGTTTTCCTGCGTTACTGGTGGCGCAGGCGGCGGTTCGATGGGCGGCGGGCTGGCCTGCCCGGCGATCATCTCATTCAGCCATGACCACGCAGGCGACTCTCCAAAGTCGCTGGCGGGCAGCGGTGACGCATTGTGCAGTTGCAGCGCGCCCGCGTCGTTCAGCGTAAAAAACGGGGGATCGTAAACGTCTTGTCCGGTCTCGTGCAGCGCCAGCGCGGGCGAGTTGTCCTTTATATCGTTGCCCACATAAAACGCCAGCAGCACCACATCCGGCTGAAAGCGCCAGCCCAGTCCGGCATACAACAGCAGTTCCCGGTCTGTGCCGAAGGTGTCCACACTCAGGTTAATGACTTCCACCCTGCGCCCGCCTGTGGCGTTTAACTGCTGCTCCAGCAGATAGGGGAAGCCCTCTTCCAGCTTGACCTGCCAGCCCTGTGCAAACGAATCGCCCACGATCAGGATGCGCGTGGTCTGCGGCGGTTTTTCAATCGTCAGCGTGGTATCATGCAGGCCGTAATTGTTAAGCGTGATCAGGTTGTAAAACTCGCCGGTGGGGTAAATATCCCAATAGAAGCTGTGACATGGCTGGCGGTAGTCGTGGACGAGCCGCGCGACCGTCTCCGCCCAATCCCCCTCGGCGGGGACGCAGGGCGTAAGCACGGTTTCCAGCGCTTGCTGCCTGCCTGTCAGCCGCAGGCCAGCCAGCCCGATCACCAGTGCCAGCGCCACCCCCATCGCGGCCAGCCCCAGCCGCACAGCCCACTCACGCATCAGCTAGCGGATGGGGTACTCATTGGACAGCGGCCCCATCAGGCCGTTGGCATCCTTCGCGGCGACAGCGACGCTGGCAAAGCGCTGCGGGTCAAAACCATCCCACGTCACGCTGTTCGCCCCGTCGTCAATCTCAAACGCCTGATACGTCAGCGCGCCGGGCGCGCGCAGCGCCACGACATACCCCGCCGCGTCCGCCACCGGAGTCCAGATCAGGGTGCGCTGGCCATTGCCTGCGTCGCGCAGCGCCATATCCTCCGGCGGGCGCGGGCCGTCGGCCAGCGCTGCGACCACCGCCAGAATCGTCCGGGTCGCGTTGGTCAGGTAAACGCCCTGCACGCCGTCCAGCGTGTCGCGGTCGGTGTGCTGGCGGGTGAAATCCTCCAGCGCCTGTGTGAAGCGCACCGCCGCGTAACCGGCATCGCTGAAGGACATATGATCGCCATAGCGGTTCTCGCGGTCAATCGCGTCCTGCAACAGAACATCCATGTTGGGCGCATGGCGCACGCTGATGAGTTCAATGGTGCGTGCCAGCCGCCGCGATGAAGACGCATCTGGCCCGGCGGAAAACAGGCGGATGTTCCGGTCGTCCACCGTCCCGTTCAGCCCCTGATAACTGCCGATAATGTCGAGGTTCAGCATCGCGTCCACGCCGACACCGCGCCCCTGCACGTAGCCATCCACAAACGCGATGCTTCCCCTGCGGTTGACTTCCTCCGCAGCAAAGGCCACAAACATGATCGTCGTGCGGTGCTGGCGGGTGCTGAGGACGCGCGCCAGTTCGATGAGCGCCGCCACGCCAGAGCCGTTGTCATTGGCCCCCGGCGCATAAGCCGCGCCGTCTTCAAAATCGAGCGAGATGCTGTCGTAATGCGCGCCGATCACAATCGTGCCTGCGTTGATCTCTGTCCCCGGCAGGTAAGCGATGACGTTCTTCTGTTCGCTGCTCACATTCGCCCATGTCACGTTAAACGGCTGGTGGAAAGTTACCAAACGCTGCTGCGAGGCGGCACTGATCTCCTCAAACTGCCCCATGATGTAATTGTAGGCCGCGCCAATCCCCTGGTCGGGCAGGTTCTGCACCGAGTTCACGTGGCGGGTGCGGAAGTTTTGCAGGGTGTCAATGTGCAGCATTAAACGATCTGTCTGAATCCCGTTCATCAGATTCAGCAGGTTCGCGTCTGCCTGTGGGAACTGCGGCGCGGTGGTGGCTGCCTCAGCAGGCAGCTCGTTAGGGCTGAGGGTCGCGTAGCTGATGGTGGGCGGCGGCGTGGCTGTTGCACGCGGCATGATCGTCGGCGGCTCCGGGCTGCTGGTCAGGTTACAGGCCAGCAGGATCAGCAGCGCCCATATCCCCCAGAATACGGCGGTGTGTCGTTTCATAACGGGCATTGTATCATGTGCTGCGCGGTTTGTCGGTTGAGGTCTGTGTGGCAAATTGACTTACTCGATGACAACTCTTACGGAGTGACCCGCACATTGTATCATTTTCGCCAGTGGTGTAACGGGTAGAATCGGGTAAACGTGGGGGAAACGTTATTTACGATGGTGTTGACGAATCCATTTTTCGTAGGGGCGCAGCGTGCTGCGTCCAGGGCAAGTCACCGACTTACCCCTACGGATATGATCGTTTTATGCGTTCGCCAACAGCACCGTATGTGTGTGCGACCCGGAGGCCGCCCACAACCGTGATGCTCAAGCGGCTGCTCAGCGTGCCAGCGCCACTTCATCCAGCCGCACGGCATAGAGCGCCGCGCCGTCCTCGTTGTAGACTTCTTCGAGGAACGCGGCGCTGGCCGGGTCATAGTCGCCCAGCAGGCGCTCACGCTCGGTATACAGCACGTAATCCACGCTGTACTCGCTCAGGATGCGCTGGCGCTCTGCATCGTCGGTCTCGGCATCGAAGAACGCCGCCACCATCTCCTGCTTGCCGAAGTAATCGAGCGTCTGCGCCCAGTGGCCTAAGAATGAGCGTACTCCGGTCAGCGCCGGGACGTAGATGCCCATGTCTACGGTAGACAGCACCACATCGTCTGAGCTTCCCCGCGCCTCCAGTTCCTCCAGCGCGGCGAGGTTCGCCTTCGGCACGAAGAACGGATAATCCGCCCGGCGCAGGTCTACAAAGCGCCACGCCAGCAGGTAAAGATTGGTGGGGATGACCAGCAGCACCAGCGCGACCGAGGCGTACAGCGCCAGCCGCTGGCGCGAGGTGTTCCTGAAGAAGCGCTGCAAAAACGGCACCACGCGCGTATAAATCCCGATGGTCGCCAGCACCGCCGTGATAATCTGCCAGCCGCTTAACAGGTGAATCTGGAAATCAAGCGGGATGTAAACCAGCGGGAAATGCGCCAGAAACCACGCCAGAATGAACAGGTGGGTATCATCGCGCTCGCGCCAGGGTGTGCGAATATCCAGCGCCCAGATCGCCAGCAGCCACGAAACGCCCATCAAAATCGGCAGCAGGAGCGGCCCCGGCGTGAAGGCCCCGGCGTTATCAAACTGCGCCAGCACGGCTTTCCATACCTCGTCCGCTGTGGTGATGTAATAGGCGTGCAGCGCCGGCCACACCGACACCAGCACCACGATCACGCCAAGTTTGAACAGATACATCGGGAATTTGCGATCGCGCAGCCAGATAAACAGCGCGTACAGGCCGATAACCGGGTAGATGATGAACATATCATAGGCGTGCTGCACACCCAGCAGCAGCGATACCGCCGCCGCGACCCACGCATAACGCAAATTCTGTGAGCGCTGCCCCAGCAGCACCAGCCCGAAGATCACCGCGATCAACCCGGCGGCAATCGAAAAATGCGGGAAGGCCAGCACATTAAGGAACGTGTTCGGCTCAGACGTATACAGCGCAAACGGTGAGTTCACGTCCGGCAGGCGGCGCAGCGTCTTTTCCACCACCAGCAGCCAGCCCAGCCCCGCGCCCAGTGTCGCCACCAGAAACGCCGTCCAGCGTTTGGCGCGGCTGGTAAACACCACGCCGCAGAAAAAATACGTCGCCGCCATCACGAACGCCCCGGCCAGCCAGCGTGTGATCTGGTACAGGCCGTCATAGCTGATGCCGGTCAGCGCCTCGATGCGCCCCAAAGTCCACCACAGGAAGTTAAACAGCAGCGGTGTGCTGTCCTCTGGCGTAAGCTGGTTGGGGACAAGCACCTGCGTCTGCGATTCGCGCATCCACGAAAAATACTGGAAGTGGTCGGGGATATTCACCATCACGCCCATGAACTGTTTGTCTGGCGGCGCGCTGCGATAGGCGAAGACGTAAGGCAGCGCCGTAATGACCAGCACAGCCACAATCACAAGGCTGACATAGACCCATTCGCGCGCCGTAAAGAGCGCGACCCCGGCCTTATGATATTCGGTAGGAGTTGTGGGAACAGATTGTGCTTTGCTGACCATTTTATGCCCTTGTACAGTTTCGTCTATTAAGTGAAGCAGTTGTCTGCCAATCGCTGACCAGTTGTAATCTTTTTCGGCCAGCGCGCGCCCCGCTGTCGCCAGCTTCTGGCGCAGCGCGGCATCCTCAAATAAGTTACAGACGGCGTTGGTGATCTCCTCCGGCGAGTTGGCGATCAGGATATTCTCGCCATGCCGGACACGCAGACCTTCCGCCCCTTTCGCGGTGGAAATCACAGGTGTCCCCAGCGCCATCGACTCCAGAACCTTTAAGCGGGTGCCGCCGCCCTCCCGTAAGGGTACGACCGTCGCCCAGCTTTCGCGCACCGCCGCCGCGACGGAAGGCAGAAAGCCACTGAAATGCACCCCTGGCTGGTTTTTGAGGTCGTCAACGTTGACATCACCGGTATCCCCGGTGACGGTAAAGCGGGTGTGTGGGACGCGCTCCCGAATACGCGGCAGCACCTGACGGATGAAGTAGGCCACAGCGTCGTAATTGGCGCTGTAGGTCACGGCTCCGGGGTAGATGAGCGTGTAGGGCTGGGGGGCTTCGTCGCCGGGGACATGCGCCTCGGTATCTACACCGTTCGGGACGACAAAAACGCGGTCGGCGTTGGGAGCCAGTTTGCGGATGTAGCGCGCTTCGTCTTCGGAAACCACCGTGATGACCACGCCGCTTGCGAGCAGGTGCTGTACCAGTTTCTGCGTTTTCGCCAGCGTCAGGCTGCGGCGCAGCCGCCGCGCGACCCCCGCCGTGTTCTCAATCTGCTCGTAATAACCTGTGACTTCCAGTTCTTCAAGGATGGTGGGGATACCGGGGGCTAACTGTAAATAGCGCACCATAGGCAGTTGCGAACCGATGATGAGGTCCACCCCGCGCGTCATGCTGTACGCGCTTGCCCGGCCAGCCATTTCCAGACTGTACGAGTCTATCAGTGAGCGCGGCCAGCGCGAGAAGTAGCCTATCGTGGCGGTCAGGCTGCCAGCGTGAAAATGTCGCTTCGGCACTGTTTCGACATTGGCACAGAAGGTTCGCAGGTGCGCCAGCGCTTCGTCGGTCGCCTCGCCCGGCTCGACAAAGGAAAGCAGACTGACCTCATGCTTTTTCGCCAACTGGCGCAGCAGGTTATAGATGCGAATTTTAGAGCCGTTATGGGGCGGATACGGCCACCACCACGACATAAACAGAATATGCATACTATACAGTTACCCGACCAAACCTGCCTGCCGAAAAGTCCCGGATCGCTCGCAGCATCACCCCGCGTAACTGGCGTTTATCCTGCCATTTTGGGCGCAGCGTCCAGCTTAAATAGGTGCGCGCGTATTCCAGATAGGTGTACAGCCATGTGCGCAGCCCGGCGCGCGTGTTCCGCAGAAACAGCAGACGGTTGCGCGTCATGTAGTAATAGGTGCGCGGCGAGGCCGCCCGCGCCTCAATCGAAATCTTGTGCCACATCATCGCTGCCGGAATATGCGCGATTTTGTAACCCGCGCGGTCTGCCCGCACACACCACTCGGTTTCCTCGTAGTACATGAAGAACTGGTCATCCAGCAGGCCAGCCTTCTCCCACACCTCGCGCCGTGCCAGAATCGCGCAGCCAGTCACGAAGTCCACCTCGCGCGGGGCTTGCCCAAACTGGCCTTTATCCGCTTCGTTGATGCCCAGCAGCGTGGTGGTGCCGCGCTTCCAGTCAATCTCCCCCCCGCCAGACCATATCACGTCCGGCGCGTCGTAGTAATAAATCATCGGCCCGCAAACCCCGATGGTCGGGTCGTTTTCCATCGCCTCGACCATCACGTCAACCATATCCGGCGCGACAATCGTGTCGTTGTTCAGCAGCATGATGTAATCTGCGCCTTCGGCCAGCGCCCGCTGAATAGCGATGTTGTTGCCGCCCGTGAAGCCCAGATTCACTCCGGTATCTATCAGGGTGATATTGGGATAAGCCGTTCGCACCGCCTCGACCGAGCCGTCGCTGGAGCCGTTATCCACAACGACGATCTCCAGTGGAAAATAAGTCAGATGCTCCAGAGAGCGCAGGCAGTCGAGAGTGTCTTCACGGCTGTTGTAATTGAGGACGATAATGCTGACACTGGGCTTGCTCATGATAAACTTCAAACCATTTCATCGTGCTATGTGGCGAAAAGCCCGATTTCGCACGGGCTTACCGTGTATGTTAGTTAACGCAGCCTTGCGGAAGGCTAAACATTTTCCTAACGGCCAGCCGATAATCAGAGGAAGTTTTTATGGTTGCCCTTGCAGCGCTGCCCAGCCCATGTAAATCCCGGCCACAGTCGCCACCGCGTGTATGGCCCCGCTGGCGATCATGGCGAACACCTCGTCCAGCGGGATGAGGCGCACGGTGATGTCCTCGGTGGGGTCAAGCTGCTGGCCGCTGGCTGTGGGGAAGGCATCCAGCGCCATGTACGTGTGAAAGTAATTACTCATGCGGGTTGGGCTTTGCGCCAGCTTGCCGAGGTAGCGGTATTCGGCAGCGTCGTAACCGGTTTCCTCCATGAACTCGCGCCGCGCCGCCGCCAGCGGGTCGCTGTCGTGCGCTTCAAAGCAGCCTGCGGGCAGTTCGAGGCACACCTGCCCGATGCCGTGCTTGTACTGCTCCACCAGCACTACACGGCGGTCAGGCGTGAGCGCGAAGACGCTGCCGACATCGTTCTCGACCAGCACGTAAAAGTCATCAATCACCCGGCCATCCGGCAGTTGGCAGGTATCCCGCCGCACCTTCAGCCAGCGGTTGCTGACAGGATAGGCCGATTCGAGGATGCGCCATGCTTTCATCGCACAGTCTCCAGAATGAATACGGTAATTTCCGGGCGGGCGTTGAGCCGCATGTGCGGGCGAATCATGCCCAGCCCACGATTGACATACACGACCATGCCGCTGACCTCATAGCGTCCGGCGGCGTAGCGCTGGCCGTGATGAGGCCGCACCGGAATGCCCAGCAGCGGCAGGCGAATCTGCCCGCCGTGTGTATGGCCGGAAAGCTGTAAGGCAAAGCGCCCGGTGGCCGCGCTCACGTCCGCGAAGTCCGGCTCATGTGCCAGCAGCAGCGCCGCGCCTTCTGGCGGCAGTTGATCCAGCACCGCGTCCAGACAGTCCAGCCGCATGGTCACGCTGTCCACCCCGGCGATGTGCAACTGCGCGTCCCCGCGCCGCAGCGTATGAACGCGGTTATCCAGTTCGCGGATGCCGCTTTCTTCCAGCACCTTGCGTACAGTGGTCGCGTTGAAGCGGTAATCGTGATTGCCCAGCACCGCCACCACGCCATCCGGCGCAGACAGCGCCCGCAGCGGCTCGACCAGATCATCCGCCACAAACAGCGCCATACGGTCTACGAAGTCGCCGGTAATGGCGATCAGGTCTGGCCGCAGGCTGTTGATGAGATCCACCGTCGCCTGCAAGCGGGCGCGGGTCATCCAGCTTCCCATGTGAATATCGCCAATCTGGACGATCATGTAGCCGTGAAATGCGCGGTCTAGCTGCGGCAGCTTCAGCGGCACATAGCGCACCTGAACCCAACCGGGTTCGACCCGCCGGGCGTAGAACAGCACCGCAGCCAGCGCCGCGCCAATAAGAGTGAGGCCAAGTTTACGCATGAGCGCGTCCGTTTCACGTCAATAACGGAACAAGCATACTGGACATCGCTTAAAAATGCCCTAACTAAAGGGATGCCCGCAGGCGATACACGGCCTGCACGGCATACTGCGCGCCCTGCGGGGTCAGCGTGCTGGAGAACAGGGTGAACTGCTCCACAGGGAAGGGCGCGGTCTGGAAGTCGCGCTGCTGTTCCAGAAAGCGGTTGACCTCTGCCAGCGGGCGCTCGGCCTTCAGCCGCGCCAGCGTGATATGCGGGCTGAAGGGGCGCTCATTGGCGCGAAAGCCAGCGCCAACCAGCGCCGCGCTCACCTGTGCCTGAAGCTGGTGCAGCGCGGGCGGCGCGTCCACACCCGCCCACAGCACACGCGGCGGCCTGCGCCCGGCAGGCGGGAAGCGCCCCACGCCAGCAAGCGCCATCTCGAAGCGCCCGGCCTGTACCCCGGCCAGCGCGTCCTTCACCGCGTCCACGCGCCCGGTTTCGCCGATGAAGAACAGCGTCAGGTGCATCTGCTCCCGCCCGACCCAGCGCGCGGTTGGCACAGGGGTACGCAGCGCGGCAAGCTGGTCTTTCACCGCTTCGGGCAGGTCAACCGCCACAAACAGGCGCATATCCTTACCCATCTCTCTCGCGGACTTTCATCTCGCCGCTGCTTTCCGGTACACTCAGTAACGTATGCGTGATTATACAAAGGACACCTCCGTGGACATTAACCCCAGCGACCTGCCCGACCGCGAAGTTTACAAGCTGCTGACCGCCTCCATTGTACCGCGTCCTATCGCATGGGTGAGCAGCGTCAATGCCAGCGGCCAACCCAACCTCGCCCCCTTCAGCTTCTTTAACGCTGTCTGTTCTTCCCCGCCCACCGTGCTGTTCTGCACCGGCATTCGCGGGGTGGACAAGTCCCCTAAAGACACTTACCACAACATCCGCGATACGGGCGAGTTCGTCATTAACTTCGTCACAGAGGCGCTGGCCGAAGCCATGAATATGACCGCTGTGGAAGTCCCCGCGCATATCAACGAGTTTGAACGCGCCGGGTTGACCCCCGCGCCCGGCAGAACGGTCAGCGTGCCGCACGTGGCCGAAAGCCCGATTCATTTTGAATGCACGCTGCGCGAGATCGTGACCATCAGCGAAGCGCCCGGCGGCGGCCACGTGATTATCGGCACCGTCACCCACATGCACTTTGACGAGTCGGTTTACCGGGATGGCAACTACATTGACCTCGCCGCCTACCAGCCGATAGGCCGCCTCATGGGCAGCGCCTACACGCGCGTTACCGACGTTTTCGACATCATCCGCCCGCCGTCAGAGATCACGCCAAAGCCGTAGACACAGGATTGGCTCCCCCAACGGTCAAATGTCAACATAACCTTGTATCTTCTGCACTGAACTTTACTTTAGACGAAGGACGAACTTGCCATGAACACTTCTTCCGAGGCGGTGAAGCAGCTTCAGCAGGCGCAGGCGCTGACACAGCAGGCCGCCGCCACCATCGAAAACCTTATCGCCGAACACGATTATCAGGACGTGGGCGCGCTGGTCAGCCATGCCGCCATCCGCCTGCTGGAATGTGCCGCGCTGCTGATGCAGTCACAGGATGAGGCCGCGCTGGATAAGCTGGAAAATGCCGAGGACCTGATTGATATGGTGTATGAGATTATCGAAGGCGATACGGGCGATCAGGACTGAGCCAGAAAGGCCAGCACCCCGGCCTCGGCCTCGTCAACACTCAGGCCATCGCGCGACCAGTCCCATCCGGCGGGCTGCCCCCGCGCTACCCCGCCCGCAGGCAGCGCGGCGGGCTTCCACAGGGCGCGCGCGTTGGGCGCGAAGGGGGCATAACGCGCCGGGTCGGACGGGCCGAGGATCATCACCGTTTTCGCGCCTGCGGCGGCGGCGAGGTGGGTCAGGCCGGTGTCGTTGCCGATGTAGACCCGCGCCATCTGTGCCAGCGCGGCCATCTGCCCGAAGCTGAGCTGGCCGACGAAGGCGACAGACGGCACGCGCAGCGCCGACTCGACAGCCTGCACCAGCGCCTCGTCATCCGGCCCGCCCAGCAGCACCACCCGCTCAATACCCAGATGCGCGGCCAGCCTGTCCGCCAACGCCGCGAAGCGCTCCGGCGGCCAGCGCTTACTGTCCATCACCATACCGGGGTTGCGCCCGCCCGCCGGGGCAATCACCAGATACGGCGCATTCCCCAACCAACGCCCGCGCAGTGCGTCGCGGTCTGCCTGCCGCACGGGGACGTTGGCGTAACAGTCGCGCACGTTCAGCCCCAGCGCGCGCGCTACATCCAGATAAATCTCCGCTTCATGGCGCGGCTGCTGCGGGTCAATCGCGGCGCGTATGTTGTAACCAAAGCCGCGTCCACCGCTGTCCAGCCCGGCGCGCCAGGGGATGCCCGCCAGCCATACCGCGAGGCTCATCAACGGCGACCGCACCAGCGACACCGCCAGATCATACTCGCCCTCGCGCAGCAGCCGCGCGAAGCTCAGCAGGTCGCCCGGCGTATGGACAGGCAGCGCGGCCTCGCCCGTATCCAGCACCGCGTCCAGCAGGTCATGCCCCTCGACAGCCGCGCGCGACCAACTGCCCACCGCCCACGTGATATGCGCGTCAGGGTAGCCGCGCCGCAGCGCCTTCAGCGTGGCCGTCGCCAGCACGACATCGCCGATGCAGCACGGCAAAATCAACACCACACGGCGCGGGCGCAGCGTGGTCAGGGTACGTGTGGGGAAAAGACGGGAAATAAAGTGAACCATAGTCATCAATACGGGCGCGTTAAACCGCGCCCGCGTTTCTCCCTGATCGCTGACACCTGATACCTGTCTACACCGACCTGCCGCTGAAGAAACGCATCGCAAGGTCTTTCCGCACGAACAGCACGATAAACAGCGCGGCCAGAAAACCGGTCAGGTGCGCCAGGTTGTTCACCCCGCCGATGTCCTGCCCCTGCTGGATGACCTCGAACGAAGGGATGAGGTCTTTAAAGAGGAAGTAAATCAGCAGCAGCCACGCCGGGACGCGCACCGTCCAGCGCCATGTCGGCACGCCTTCGAGGCTTTTGATGCCCACCAACTGCCCGATGACCACCAGCGGCAGGCGCACAATCGAACCCAGCCCCCACAGACAGTTGACCAGCGCGCCGGGGAACAGCAGCAGGTACGCGCCCATCACGCCGCTGATCGCGCCGCTTGCGCCCACGCCGGGCAGGTCTACGGTGGAGGGGTTGAGCAGTTCGCTGCCCAGATTGGCGACCATGCCCGCCGCCAGATAAAACAGCAGGAAGCGCCAGGGGCCACAGGCATCCTCGACCCGGCGGCCAAACGTCCACAGGAAGATCATGTTGCCGAACAGATGCCACATATCGCCGTGCATGAACATGCTGGTAAAGGTGACGAACGCGCCGATGCTGTAGCCTTCGCGCAGGTAGCTGCCCCGGAAGCCATACGTCCAGAGCTGCTTCAGGTAATCGTCCAGCATCACGGCGCTGCCTGTTTCTTCCAGCGCGACAGACCCCTGATACAGGTTGCTGGCCTGCCACAGGATGAACACCAGCGAATTGATGACGATCAGCAGCATGGTCATCCAGGGCAGCGTGCGGTAGCGCACCGTGCCTGTGTCGGTGACAGGCAGCGGAAACACAAACGACATGAGGATCAGTTCGAGGATAATCAGCAGCAGAAAGGCGATCAGCAGACCCATAACGTTACTCCGGCGGACTAGAGATAGTCGTAAATACTGGGCAGGTCGGGCGGGGTGACGGGGTTGAGCAGCAGCGTGATGGCATTCCCGAAAGCCAGCCACAGCGCCACCCCCAACACCGCCAACCCGATCACGCCGATGACGAGGCGCACGGGCGGCGGGATGATCGGAATGTCCGTCGGCTCCTCGACCACGCCCTTCGTTTCGTTCTCTTCGTAGCCCGGCTTCGGCTTGTTGTCGCGTTTGGGCTTGTCTGGCACAGTGCCGCCTAGCAGCTTCGCCAGCGGCTGCTGCTGGGGCGAGGAAGTCGCCGTGACCAGCAGATAACCGCCCACCACCGCGACGATAACCCCCAGCAAACGGCTGAAGCCGAGGTTGAGCAGGTTCATGCCCGCGTCCTGCCACGCCAGCAGCAGGTAAACTACGCCAAAGCCCGCCGCCTCGCGCCATGCCAGCGCCACGCTGCCGCGTTCTTTATCGGTCAGCACCGCTCCGCGTTCGTTCAGCTTTTGGTCGGCCTCGCGGCCTTCGGCGGTGCGCGTCCCCAGCCGTGCCGCCCGGTCGTAGTAACGCGCGGCTTCGTCGTCGCGCCCGCCAAGCTGGCAGACATCGCCCATGCGCTTGAGCAGCTTCTGACTGCGCGGGTGCGTCTCCAGCGCCTGCGCCAGAATTTCCTCCGCGCGCATGATCCGATCCCCGGCGATGATGCGATCCACCACAGCGGCGATCATCGTATCCTCGACACCGGGCATACTCGCCAGCCGGTCGCACAGCACGTCTTCTTCGTCGTAATTCTGCTGGTGGCGGGCAATATCAAGCGCGGTCAGGTAAATCGAGGGGTGATCTGTGCCTGCCTCAATCGCGCGCCACACCAGTTCACGCGCGTCGTCAATGTACTTCAGGCGCGAGAGATGGCCGACCGCGTTACGCATGGCGACTTCGTGATCCACCTCGATCTCCAGCACGCGCACCCACTGCTCAATCGCGCCTTCCACATCGCCCTGCTCGACGAGTTGATCGGCTTTCTTCAGCAGCTGCCTGATGCGCTGCTGTTCCTGCGTGGTGGGCGCGTCATCAGCGGCGGGCTGCTTTTTAGGCCGCGCGACCTCGACAGCGGCAGCGGCATCTCCATCGCTGCCGTTGTACTTGTGCTTCAGCGCCCGCGCCTGCTCGTTATTCGGGTTGATCTGGAGCGCGCGTTCCACACATTGCAGGCGTTTGGCCGGGTCGTTGATCGTGCGCGCCAGCCACAGCCACGCCATCTCGTTCTGCGGGTCCAGCCGCAGCGACTCCGTGAGCAAGCGCCGCCCTTCGGCGACATCCCGCCGCTCCTTCAGCGCCAGCACCCCCTCGCGGAAAAACGCCTGTGCCTCGTCCATACCTCGCGTCCTCGTGTGTGTTTCCTTTCACTTTTCATTATAGGGAAACAAGCCTCCCACGCGAGATTAAGGCTCTGAATTTTGTGTGAAGATGTGGGAAGGCGTTTACGGATTAACGCCCAACTCATTGAGAAACGTTGCAGCGGTTACGATGGGGATATTCTGGTAAGCGCCAAGTACAAGCAGGTCTTTATCACCTGAGACAATATGGCTTGCCATACCGCCTACCGCGCAACCAAGCACAATACGATCCTTTGGATCACGAATTATCTTTTCTGGTACTTCTGAAGGCAAAACCACTTCAGCAATTTCGCTGTATTCTGTGACAATACTCTCCGCAGTTCGTCCAATAGCTTTCAAGGGTTCAGAAAACTTAGGCCGAGCAAGTACATTTTCCAGTTCCGTAAGGAGTGCATCGGAAGTTAATAAGACATATTCCCTACTGAGGGCAGCCTCGTATACCCGCCAGGGATTACCACCCCAAAAGAGCGCAGAGATGAGCGTATTGGTATCTAAAACAACACGCATTCCTAATACTCGTCAGAGTCAGGCGCTGCTTTTTCTGCCCAGTAAGCTCGAATTTCGGCCTCAATCTCCTCAGGGGTAGGTTTTAATTCTGACGGCAGCGCTTGAAGTTGTTCACCGATACGCCGGAAATTCTGAGCCGCTTCCCGTTTGCGAATCTGGGCATCCAGCAGCGCGATAATCTGTTCGCCCTGTACATCAAGCTGCACACCAACTGATCTTGCCCGCTCAACCAGTTCTTCCGGTAGCGTAATCGTAATCTGTAAATCGCTCATCATCTCACCTGTGGCTCGTGCATGATTAATATCTATTCTAGCATGGAAAATACCCTCTTAATGCTGTTGATTAATTCATAAAACGATCATATCCGTAGGGGCAAGTCGGTGACTTGTCCTGGGCGAAGCGGTGCTTCGCCCCTACTCGTGATATACAGCCTCCACGCGGTGCCGTGCCGCCCCTTCTGGCTGTTGTCTGCTGCCTGTCCCTGCTATACTTGGCGGCATGATCGAACGCACACTTATACGCGTCAGCGACCCCCGGTTAAAACCGGGAGCTTGTAAAAGCTCACGCTGACCAG
>CAZJSU010000026.1:44882-49049 GCA_964548765.1 uncultured Anaerolineaceae bacterium | reverse complement strand
TATGCTAAAGTGGTCTTACGAACAGTAGTCAGGAGTTTTGGATGTTAGCCAGTATTGCACAGGCGGCCCTGCCGCTGCTGGAAATCCCTTACGTGAAACGCACGCGCCGTAATCATGGGCTGGAACACGCGACAGTGCATATCCTCTCGAAAAAGTTGAAGAACACGCCCATGATGGGGCGTAGTTCTGATGGCGGCTTTGTGCTGTACACGCAGGCGGAACAGGCCGACGTAGAGGCCGCCGTCCGCGAGGCGCTGCGGCGTATGAAAGGCGGTGAACATTCGCTGGCGGTGCATCCCGGCTGTGGGACGAGCCGCCTGACGACAGGCATGGCGACTTCGCTGATGGGGATCGCCGCGTTGAGCGGGGTCAGCCGCCGCGACGCGCTCAGCCGCCTGCCCTATACCATGATGCTGATGATGCTGACCATCCTGTTTTCAGAGCCGCTCGGCCTCGGCCTGCAGCGCCACTTCACAACCGAGGGCGACCCCGGTGACATGGAAATTCTGGAAATCACCAGCCGCCCGGCGCGGATGCCGTTGACATGGCAGCCCGTGAACCTGTACACCATCCGCACGATGAGTCATTAGGGTGTGGTTATCAATTCAAAAATGCAGCATAGCTCTACCTCACCCCCGCCTGGCCTGCGGCCATTCCTCCCCTTCTCCACGAGTGGAGAGGGAGTTAGGGGGTGAGGTTCAAAGGGATAAGTCATGTCCAAACCGACCATCACCTTCTTCATCCTGCACGGCAGCGACACGCTGCGCGTTGAGGAAGAAACCACCAAACTGCGCGCGCAGATGGGCGACGACCCGAATGCCGACATGAACATCTCCGAGTTCGACGGCGAACAGGTCAGCGTGCCGGAAGTGCTGAACGCGGTGACTTCGTTCCCGTTTCTGGCCGAAAAGCGGCTGGTGATCGTCAAGAACCTGCTGACCTACATTACGCGCAAGGGCGCGGGCGAGGCGGGCAAGCAGGCGGTGGCGCGGCTGGAGCGCGACCTGCCCGGCCTGCCGGAATGGGCGCGGCTGGTCTTTGTCGAGCGGGACGCGCTTTCAGAAAGCCACCCGATCATCAAGCTGGCGCGCGCCAACCAGACGGGCTACGAAAAAGCCTATAACGCCCCCAAGGACAGCACGCAGTGGATCATCAAGCGCGCGCACGACGAATACGGCGTGGAGATTGAGCCGCGCGCGGCGCAGGCGCTGGCAACTGTCACAGGCGAGGACCTGCGCCGGGCGGATAACGAGCTGATTAAGCTGGTGAGTTACGTCAACGGGGAACGCCCGATCAACGAGGACGACGTGGCCGCGCTCACGCCCTATGTGGCTGAGGCCAACATCTTCACAATGGTGGACGCGATTGCCACCGGAAAGGGGGATGTAGCGCTGGCGCTGCTGCATCGCCTGCTGGAAGATGACCCGACCGACGGCGGCTTTGGCCTGTACGGCATGATCGTGCGCCAGTTTCGGCTGCTGCTGCTGGCGAAGGAGCATCTGGCGCTCAACGGCAGCCGCGCCGGGCTGAAAGAGGCGCTCGGCCTCAGATCAGATTATCCGGCCAACAAAGCCGCCGACCAGTCGCGCGCCTTCACGCTGGAACAGCTTGAGGAAATCTACCGGGTGCTGCACGATTATGACCTGCAAATGAAGACCGGGCGCATCGAGCCGCAGTTGGCGCTTGATCTGTTTGTCGCCGGGGTGGCACAGTAAAAACCGCTGCGTATTGATACCCCGTCGCAGTATGCTATAATCGCAGCATCCAGCCAGCAGCCAGAGAACCTGCCATGAGCGCATTATACAGCCCGCCCGCCCCCGTCACCACAGCCGACGACCACGCACACCACGCGCCGCTTGCCCTCAGCATTCGCGGCCTGACGGTGATTTACCGCGACCTGCCCGCGTTGGAAAACGTGAGCCTTGATATTCACGCTGGGGAGCGCGTCGCCATCATCGGCCCCAACGGCGCGGGCAAGTCTACGCTGATAAAGACGATCATGGGGCTGCTGCAACCCCGCGCGGGCAGTGTGCAGGTACACAGCGCGAACCCGTACAGCCTCGGTTATGTGCCACAGCATGAAGCGGTCAACTGGGATTTCCCGGTGACGGTGCGCGACGTGGTGATGATGGGGCAGATCAGGCGGATTGGCTGGCTGCGCTGGCCGGGGCGTGAGCATCAACGCGCCGCCGAGGAAGCGCTGGCGCGTGTGGGCATGGCTGATCTGGCCGAGCGCCAGGTGGGGCAGCTCAGCGGCGGCCAGCGGCGGCGGGTGTTCATCGCGCGCGCGCTGGCACAGCAGGCGGAGATTCTCATCCTCGACGAGCCGTTCAGCGGCGTGGATACCAGCGCACAGGCGAGCATGATGGATGTGCTGGACGCGCTGCACCGTGACGGCCTGACGATTGTGCTGAGTACCCACGACCTGAATCTGGCGTTCCAGCGGTTCGACAGGGTGCTGGCGCTGCACCGTCGGGCCATCGCCTACGGCACGCCCGCCGAGATTTACACGCCGGAGGTGCTGGCACAGCTTTATGGCGACAGACTGGCGACATGGCAGGATGGCCGCCAGATCACGGTGCTGGTGGACGATCATCATTGTTGTTAGAAGGTTTCAGGTTTCAGCGCTCAGGGTCGTGGGCGCGATGTACCGCGTGCGCCTGCAATTATCATTCATGTGTAGGGGCGGGTTTCAAACCTGCCCGTGAAACCTCATCTCTCCATACGTGGAGAGGGACTTGAAAACAGGTTTTCTCCCTTCTCCCCTGTGTGGCTGCGTAGCGTCCCTGTGGAAGAGAAGGGGCGGGGTTGAGGGGGAAAAAGTCCCTACTGAAAAATGAACGTTTGCCGCGCAAGTCTGGTATAATCAAAAAGTCAGCCACCCTATATAGAAGATGTAACGCTTGTGGAACAGACAACCACCCCCGGCACGAACGCCGCCCGTTTGTGGAAAACTTATGTCCCGATGGTAGATCGCCACCTGCCGCGATGGGCGCGCCGTTCCGACCCCATCGTGCGGCGGCATCTGGGCATTTACTGGAAAATTCTGCCGCTGGAAGTGGATGTGCTGTCGCGTATTTACCTCGTGCAGGTCGCGTTGATCGGGGTTTCTGTTCTGGTGCCTATTGTGCTGCCGCTGGTATTTACGCTGCTGCCCGTGTCTATGGTGATGCTGCCGTTTGTGGCCTTTGCCTATGCGCGGGTGCTGGTGACTATCGGCATCTTCACCACGCGCCTGATGGTGGAGGAGCAGGAGCATCACACGCTGGCGCTGCTGCGGACAACGCCGATCTCGCTGCGCCATATCCTCTACAGCAAGGCGGCGGCGGGCGTGTGGCGGCAGATCGAAGACCTGAGCCTGATCCTGATGGGTGTGGCTCTGCTCAGCCTGCCCGTGATCGGCCTGCAATATGCCATGTACTGGCCGCTGGATTCAGAACTGGTCGTTTCGCGGATCGGGCTGGTGCTGGCGTTGGGCGCGTCGCTGGTGCGGCTGGTGCTGGAGCCGTTCATGATCGCGGCGCTGGCGATCGTCATCGGCGCGGGGGTGCCTTCGCGCGTGGCGGCGGCGACTTCGCTCGGCGTGGCGGGCGCTTTCTACTTCGGGCTGATCAACCTGCCCCGCCTGCTCACCATGCCGCCAGAACTGCGTATCCTGCTGGAGACGGTGCTGCCTGTGGTGCTGCCGCTGGTCATCATCGCCGGGTCGTTTCGCCTCGCGCATTACATCCTCACGCGGGATTAACACGCTTTTCTGTGTTATCGGGGAATAACACAACACCCCGTAGGGGCAAGTCGGTGACTTGCCCAGGGCGCAGCGTGCTGCGCCCCTACAGGATTGTGGATTCGCCAGCCGCGTAATACCCGGAAAATCCGCCTAAAGTCTAACGTGATTCTATAAGCCATCGTGTAAAATAAAGTCATGGGGGCGAACCAGTTTCGACGTGGTGCGCTGCCCGGTCAGTAACGCAAAGGCCCACAGTGCAACCGTGAAAACCGGGCTTCAACGGCGCAGCGCGGACGCGCGGGCAGTACGCGCCGCCTCCACTCCCTGCCTTTCCCATTAACCCCAACCGTATCAGTGATACCGTGTTCTGTTATTTTGTATTTGGCGGACATTTCCTGTGTCGGACGCGCCGTTGCGCGTCCCTACAGGCGTATGCGGTG
>CAZJSU010000026.1:5730-44782 GCA_964548765.1 uncultured Anaerolineaceae bacterium | reverse complement strand
GGACGCGCCGTTGCGCGTCCCTACAGGCGTATGCGGTGCAAAAACAACAACGCCGCTTTCTCAAGCGGCGCTGCTGCGACAACACATTTAAGGGGGGAAGGGGATAATTACCCAAATACTGCCGTCATTATCTGCCGTTATGATTACACGCGCATGATTGCCAGATAAGTGACGTATGAGAACAGGGCGACCGATCAGGCCGCCCTGCTGCGTTTCTACAGGATTTCTTTGGTGATGTTCTGCGTCAGGTCGCGCGTGGTCTGCGAGATGTATTTCCACAATTCCTGACGATGCGTGGGGATGGGGTCGGTATGCGCGTACTGCCAGATTTCGTCGGCAATATCGAACACGGCATTGGGGCGGGCGATGGCGCGGGCGCGGTCTGAGCGCACCTGCAATGCTGCTGGTCCCTGCGCCAGCCAGCCAGCCACCGCCTCGCTGACTGCCTGCGGACTCGGCGCGAACATGCCCACCTGCTGCTCCACCACATATTCCACGTTGCCGGTTTCCTGGCCGGGGATCGCGTCGTAGAGGATCATCGGCACCCCGGCGATGCAGGCTTCGGTGATGGTCGCTGGCCCGGCCTTCGTGACCAGAATATCGGTCGCGGCCATCACCGTAGGCATGTCTTTCACGAAGGGGTAAATAATGGTCGGCTGGTGCCAGCGGCAGGCTTCCAGATCGGCCTTGAGTTGTTTGTTATTCCCGGCGATGACGATCAACTGGCAGTTCAGCCGCTGCGCGTCAATGGCACGCGCCGTCTTGTAGATCGGCCCCATGCCCTCGCCGCCGCCGACCAGCAGCACGGCGGGCAGGTCTGGCCGCCAGCCCAGCAGTTCGCGCGCTTCGGCTTTGTCGCGCAGGCCGCGCACAAAGCGCGGATGCACGGGCAGCCCGGTGTTGCGAAGCTGCTCCGGCTCCAGCCCGGACTCCAGCCCGCGCGCGTAAGCCGCGTCGGTTGGCACCAGACAGCGCTCACAGCGTTTGTCATACCAGAAATGATGGGTCGAAACGAGGTCGGTGACGACCACGACAAACGGCGGACGCTTCTCAAAGCGGGTGAGCGCGCGCATCGCCGGGCGGGTCAGCACCGAATGGACGCTGACGACGACATCGGCGGGGTGTTCGCGGAACATGCGCTTCAGCCCGCGCTCGATGGTGGGGTACATGGTGCTGGACAGGATGTGCGCGCGGCGGCGCGTGTTGGAAAGGTCATAGCCTTTGCCCCATGAGGACTTGTTATGGTTAATCCACCACGGATAGAACTCCGGCATGTATTTCCATGGCGGCGGCGAGTATTCGCGGAAGACATCCACCAGTTCCACCTGTACCGCGCTCTGGCCGTGCTGAAGATAAAGCGCCTCACGGATGGCCTCTGCTGCCGCGCGATGACCGCCCCCGGTATCAGACATTAAAATCAGTACCTTCTTAGCCACGCTGTTCTCCCTCATCAGACCATTTTCGCTCAACAAGTTTCTTCAACCGTTTGTTAAAAACCCCTCGTGCCAGCAGCACCCGCCGCTCGCAGCCCAGGCAGCGCAAGCCAATGTCTGCCCCGACGCGGTACACCACCCACTGGTCGCTGCCACAGGGATGCGGCTTGCGCATCTGCACGCGGTCGCCAACCTGAATCTCTGATACTGCCATCTCTCAACGTCCGTTTAGTGGTGTAATTGAACCACAAATAATCCCGCTTTGCCAATTGCCAATGCTTTAATCTCGCGCTCAGGAAGCTCGTATACTGCATTCATACGCCGTTATGCTATACTGAAACGATATGCCCAACCTTAAACACATACGGAGTTCCCCTTGCTGTTCTTAGGCACGCTCTCTATTGAAGGTATGATTGCCATTATCCTGGCCGCGCTCATCGGTATGACGGTGCATGAGTTCGCGCATAATTACGTCGGCTATCTGATGGGCGACCCTGTTCCGGCGCGCGAAGGACGGCTGACGCTGAACCCGATGGTGCATATTAACTGGGTCGGCTTTCTGATGTTTGTCATCATCGGCTTCGGCATTCTGGGGCAGGCTCCCATCTCCCCGTACCGGATGCGTAACCCGCGCTGGGGGTATCTGGCCGCTGTGGCGGCTGGCCCGCTTTCCAACCTGCTGCTGGCGATTGTGTTCGCGCTGGTGTTTCGCATTCTCCAACCCATCATCATTCAGAATCAACTGATCGCCGCTGGTACACTGTTTACCATTCTGGTGTACTTTAACATCCTGCTGTTCGTGTTTAACTTCCTGCCGTTTTTCCCGCTGGACGGCTGGTACGTCGTCTATACGCTGCTCCCGCCAGACATGGCGCGTACATGGGCCAGCCCGCGCTGGCAGCAGTACAGCCAGTTCGCGTTTTTCGGGATCATCCTGCTCAGCTTCGCTGGCTTTAACATCCTCGGTCGCCTCATCGGCCAGCCTATCAACGTGCTTACCAGCCTGCTGCTCGGCTTTTAAGCATGGCCGCCGCCCGACGACTGCGGCAGGGCGTGCGGGCGCTGCTGGCTTTTACGCGCCCGGTAGATTACGGGCTGGCGGCGCGGCACCTTTCGCCGCCGCTGCTGGCCTGCTTCCGCCAGATGCGCCGCAGCGAACAACTGCACAGCCTGAACGTATTACGCGCGGTACTGGCGCAGGGTTCCACGCCGGATGATCTGGCGGTTGCCGCGCTGCTGCACGACGTGGGCAAAGCGCGTTACGCCTTCCCGGTGTGGCAGAAGACGCTGGTGGTCCTCGTGTGCGCGGCATTTCCCGCGCTGTTCCAGCGCCTCGCCACTGGCAGCGCGGGCAACTTCTGGCAGCGGCCTTTCGTCGTCAGCCAGCAGCACCCCGCATGGAGCGCGGAGATCGCCGCCGCCGCTGGTGCGTCCGAGGGCGCGTTGTGGCTCATCGCGCATCATGCCGACCCGCTGCCACAGTGGGCAGATCATCCCCACGTTTACCTGTTAAAACGCCTTCAGCAGGCCGACGATGCGAATTGAGACGGGGAAGTCGCCGTCTACAGCCGCCAGCCCTCAGCCACAGGTGGGTTTTGCACATCAAAAAGGCGACCCGATGGCCGCCTTCGTAGTCATTGATCGCGTCAAAAAATGAGGCGTTGTTTTACCTCACCCCCTCCAATGCATTGGACTGCGAAGCGTCCCTGTGGGAGAGGGGTGCGGGCGGGTCACAGACCCTCCCCTACGTAATATGAATCATTTCGTCTGCGCGCGCACGGCATGTGGGCGCAGCACGCTGCGCCCCTACAGGCGTGTTGTAGGGACGCGCCATTGCGCGTCCGTCTGTCATCCGCATTCATGCGTAGGGGCGGGTTTCAAACCCGCCCGCTGATGACAAATTACCCGTAGGGGGAATGGCGGGAGGGTCACAGACACTCCCCTACGTAATATGAATCATTTCGTCTGCGCGCGCACGGCATGTGGGCGCAGCACGCTGCGCCCCTACATGCGTGTTGTAGGGACGCGATACATCGCGTCTGTGATAGAACCTGGCTGCGAAAAGCCGGCCCCTACTTCTTCCCGCTAATCATCTCGAACAACTCGCGGGTTTCGCGCGAGGGGTTAATGCCCAGCGTGTCCCTAAGCTGCTGCTCAAGATTGCGGTACTGCATCAGCGCGTCGTCCACCATATCCAGCTTGAGGTAAAGATTCATCACCTCGCGGTGGATGTCCTCGCGCTCTGGCGTTTCGCCCAGCGCGCGTGTGAAGTAGCCCAGCGCCGGGCGCAGGTTGTTCTGCCGCTTGTATAGCCGCCCCATGCTGATGAGCGCCTGCGCGTTAAGCTGGCGCAGTTGGTCGCGCCGGCTGGCCGCCCAGTCCATGTGAACGGTATCCAGAAACGGCGATTTGTAAAGCTCGATGGCCTTCGTCAGCAGTTCTTCTTCCTGCTGGTCATTGCTGGCCGTCATCGCCCGCTCGATCATATCCTGAAAGTCGCCCACGTCATAGTGGCGCACGACCTTCTCGCTCGGCATGTAAAAGCCGCCGCTGTATTGTGTCAGTTCGTAGTTTTTAGAGCCGCCCACCTTCATGCTGATGCGTTCGCTGATCTTGCGTTTGGTGACATGAAAGACGTTGGTGGCTTCCTTCACCGACAGCCCCGGCCAGAACGTCTCGAAAATTTCGTCGCGCGTGACCAGTGGATGATCCATGAAGTAGAAGAACAGGTTACGCGGCAGCGCGCCGTCCCAGTTGGTGATCGGCTGGCCGTTCACCAGCGCGTAGCCCCGTCCCAGCGAATAGACCTCAAGCTGTGGGCGCGGGTTCTGCTCGATAGTGAACATGACATCATCCTTGCGCCGCTCGGTGCCTAGCACAACCGCATCACCGCGTGCAACCATGTCATACCAGGGCTGGTATGTCAGACGGCGCGAACTGAAGGCAAGCTGTACGTCCTGCGGCAGGGCGTTCACCGCCGCCGTGATGAATTTGCGGAAATCACCATTCAGCGGCGCGTGGTCGAATTCGTCTATGAACAGCGTGGCAGAGGGTAGGTTTAACGCCGCAAGGTCGCTGGCAAGAGCCTTGCCCAGCGCTTCCGGGTCGTCGTCCTGGAGCGCCTGCCGGGTTTGCTCACCAAAGCCCGACAGCGAGTCGCCTAATTCATCTATAAGACCACTGAGCCATGCCTCTAAAGTGGTTTGCTGCTCTTTAATGCGATAATATAACAGACCAGTTTCCCGTACAGCGAGGAAGTGCGCCAGAAAGAGATTGCGGTATGTCGTCCAGGGGTAAAGTAACACCACCCTTTTTCCTGCGGTTTTTTGTTTAAAGTCTTCAATTGAGACAGTAGTAATGCCTTCAGCAATCATGGCGAGCCTTTCGCGCTAATGGAGCTGTTATATGCTTTATAGATGAGGTGATTAGCTGGTTTGTAATTGCCTGACACAGAATATAGGACAAAACAGGCCTATTTTAAAAAATGTCTTTCCTCATGTCAAGTCGCTTAACGAAATTCGTTACTTTCATGTAAACTTACATAGCGAACTTCCAGTTAGACGGGGTTCTATCATTGACAACCATGACATCTACTTCTGCGTCAGCCCGGCGTGAACTGGCGTGGGGCATTTTAATTCTGGAATGCGTCCTGTTAGTAGCAGCGGCGTTGATCTTCTGGTTCCCGGTGGGTGGCAGCTTTATTGATCGCGGGGACTGGCTGTGGCTGCCGCTTGCGCTGCTGCCGCTCGAAGCAGCCCGGCTGATGCTAACAGGGACGCGGCCTGTGCTGCTGCCGCTGCTGGGGTTGTTTGCGGTGTTTCTGGCGCTGGGAGCGTTGAACACCGTCTATGCGCCTTACACCTCTGGTCTGGCGACGCTGGCTCGTCCATTTCTCGGCATGTGTATCGTTTATATCATGATCGAGGTCTCGCGTGCCAGCGGGCGCATGACTTACGTGCTGGCAGCCGCCGTGCTGCTGGCGCTGGTGGTCGGCCTGTCGGCCATGCTGCTGACCCAGTGGAACGAGAAGTCGGCCATGCTGGGGTTTATCATTGATGCGCTGCCGTCGCTGCGCCTGCCGCCAGACACGCAGGGGACGGTAAACCAGACGATACGCGGCATTTTCGGCGGCGGTTATAACGCCAACGAGGTAGCAGGGGCGCTGTCATGGCTTACGCCGTTAATGGCCGGGCTGGCGATTTACGGCTGGCGCGAAAAGCAGCGTCGCGCCGGCGCGACGCTGGCTTTTCTGCTGCTGTTTAGCGCGCTCATGCTGGGGCAAAGCCGGACGGCGATCTTCGGCGTGCTGCCTGCGCTGGGGCTGAACATCGCGCTGCTGATTCCGCGCGGCAGGTGGCGCAGGCTGGCGTGGGTCGCGCTGGCGCTCGTCACCGTCTTTGAACTGGTGCTGATCTTCAACCCGGCAGAGCGCGATCGTCTGGAGACGCGGGATGAGAACAGCTTTGCCGCCCGGCTGGAAATGTGGCGCGGCGGGCTGGATATTTTGCGGGACTACCCGCTGACAGGCGTGGGCATGAATATGTACCGCATCCGTGCGGTGCGCGAACGTTATCCCGCGCCGCTTTACGGGGATGACACGCGAGTCCTGCCGCACATTCATAATGAACCGCTGCAGGCGGCGGTTGATCTGGGCGTGCCGGGGTTAATCGTCTTTCTGGGGTTGTATGCGGCAGCGGCGTATATGCTCTACTATATATGGAAGCACGGCGAAGCCCTTGCCTGCGCGGTCAGTGTCGCGGTGGGGGCGGGGCTGCTGGCGCATATCGTTTTCGGCATGGCCGACGCGGTGACGTTATGGGATCGTTTTGCAACGGTGTTCTGGCTGATGATCGGGCTGGCGGCGGCTCAGTACGCGCTTATAAGAACACGGCGCAACGCTTAACGTTTGGTAAGCTGTAAAACCTTTGCGGATGATCGCCGATTTCTGTAGTATAGTGAGGGGTGGTACTATCAACACTGGCTTAACTTTCTGCCGGATGGATTGTGATAATTCTGCCAGGGCTGCGGAAACAGTCATTTTGTTATGTCTGAGACAGATTTAACCTTCACAGCCAATCCCCATTTTCCACCGCCAACGCGATCCCGGCAGGGGTTCCCGCTGCTTCGTTACACCTGCATTGTGCCGCTGCTGCTGCTGGGCCTGCTGGCGCTGTCTCAACCCCCTGTCCCGCTGGGTGATGTCGCGCTGGCCGTCTGGCTGATGTGTCTGGGCATGTTCTGCGCGGCCTATCTGCTGGCCGGGGCGCTGGAGCGCGGGCTGTGGGGCGGGTATCTGCTGCTGGCGCTCATGGTTACATGGCTGACGCTGGGGATTGCGCCCGCGCTGGCGCTGCTGGGCGCGGGGACGGCGCTTTCTGTTTTGATTCAGTTCTTCGTGCAGAAATCCCCGACGCAGCGTTCGCTGGCGCTTTGGGGCAGCCTGCTCAATCAGGGCGTAAGCCGTATCGCCATCCTTGCATGGGCGCTGCTGGCAGGCGCGGCGGTTTATCAGGCGGTCGGCGGAGATTTGCCGCTGGTCGAACTGAGCTTCGAGGCGCTGCCCGCGCTGGCTACCGCCTTTTTAATCACCCACCTGAGCGGCTGGCTGCTGGTCGGTGTGCCAGCGGCGCGGGTGTGGAACAGTTACCAGCACTGGCTACAGGAACTGCTGCTGCTGGTGCTGGCGCTGGCGCTGCCTGTGGTGCTGCATCTGGCCGGGCTGCTGGTCTTTCTCATCGTCATGGGGCTGGCGGCTATTCAGGCGCTGCGCTATCAGCAGGTGGAAATTTACAGGGACAGGCTGGCGCAGCGGGTGCAGGAACTTTCGCTGCTCAACAACATCGGCCAGTCCACCGCCGCCAATCTGGTGCTGGATGACGTGCTGCTCAACATCTACCGGCAGGTGGCGCGGCAGATCGAAGCCTCGGTGTTTTATATCGCCCTGTATGACGAAAGCCAGAAAACGCTGGACTTCAGGCTGGTGATGGCCGAAGGCAAGCCGGTCAAATGGTCGCCGCGCCGCCTGACCGAAGGCCCGGCGGAATATGTCATCCGCCACAAGCAGCCGCTGCGCGTGACGGCGGATAACCGCCTTCAGGTGCGCGAACTGGGCGACCTGACCCAATCGGCGCGTTATCTGACCTTCCTCGGGGTGCCGCTGCTGGCGGGTACGCGGGCGCTGGGCATTATGGCGGTGCTGAGCGACCGCAGCGAAGCCGCGTTCGACGAAGACCAGATGCACCTGCTGCAAACCATCGCCAGCCAGGCCGGGCTGGCCGTGCGTAACGCGCTGCTCTTTAGCGAAAGCACCATGCTCGCGCAGCATCTGGCGGTCATCAACGAGTCCATGCAGCACGTGCTTTTTAACCCAGACCGCGAGAACGCGCTTCAGGCGGCCTGCGAAACCGCGCTGACCATCACCGGGGCGGAAAAAGCCGCCCTCTTCCTGCTCGATGACCTGCGCCAGCATTTCCGGCTTTCTCACTGCCTCGGCCTGAAGCCAGAGCATGAACAATACTGCCGCGAACAGGCGTATTCGCCGACGGGCTACCTCAACGGCCCGGTCGTGGTGAGTAACGTACAGGATCACCCCGACGAACTCGCGGCGGCACAGCTTGGCGGGTATCAGGCCTACATCAAGGTCCCGCTGCGCTCCGCCAGCGTCGTGCAGGGGATGCTGGCCGTTTATTACGATAAGCCGCACTACTTCACGCCTGCCGAGCTGGACCTGCTGGCAACGCTGGCCGCGCAGGTGACGGCGATGCTGGACAATGCCGAAGTCTTTCAGGTGCTGGAAGATCATGTCCGCGAGATCGCGCAGCTTCTGCACCTCTCGCGCATCTCCATCGCGGGCATGGAACTGGAAACGCTGTGCGAGACGCTGGCCGACACGCTGCGCCAGATTATGGGCGTTAGCCGCGTGATGATTATGCTGCTGGATTCTGACCAGCGCCGCATCCATGTGCTGGCAAACACCACGCAGGAGCCATCGCGCAGGCTGCCCGCTTACATGGCGCTCTCGCAAATCCCGGAAATCGAACTCATGCGGGAGGGCGCGCCTGCCTCGCTGACGGTTCATCTGAGCGACCCGACACTCTCGCCAGAACTGGCCGCGCAGATGACGCAGAACGAGGAAACGTCGCTGACCATCGTGCCGATTATGGGCGAGGGCAGGCTGCTCGGCTGTGTGATGCTCGGCAGCCAGCATCCGCGTCATTTCCTGTACTCCGACTGGCAGTTGATGGAAATGGCGGTGAACCAGATCACCGTTCAGATCAAGAACGTCCAGATTTATGAAGAAACGCAGCAGCAGTTGCGCGAACGGCTGGAGCAGATTTCGCTGATCGAGGACATCGCGCAGCAGGTGTCCAGCTCGCTCGACTTCAATCAGGTCATCCATCACGTGCTGGAAGCGGCCATGAAAGCCACCAATGCCGATCTGGTGTCGCTGGCGCTGCTGACCGAAGACGAGGGTTTTTACATCATCGAGCAGCGTTATGAGCATGGCGAGGTGGTCAAGCGCGTCTCGCAACTGGCGCGGGATACCGGTGTAATTGGCCGCGTGGTACGCAGCGGCGAAACCATGCTCGTGCATGATAACAACGCCCTGCCGGGTTATACCTCGGCCTACCCCGGCGAATACCGTTCCTCGCTGGCGGTGCCGCTGTTCAAGAACGACAAGGCCATTGGCGCGCTCAATGTCGAAAGCCACGAACCGGACTTCTTTAATGAAGATCAGGCGGGCTTTTTAACCAATCTGGCCGGACACGCGGTCATCAGTATTGAAAACGCACGCTTCCTCGAGGAGCGCCAGCACGAAATCGAGATGCTCACCAGCCTGCGCGCGCTGGCGTTGTGGCTTGCCAGCGCCGACGATACGCTGTCAGTCGCCGGGGCAGTGATGGAAACCGCCGTAGCCATGCTTCAGGGGCATGGGGCGGTGCTGTTCCAGTACCACCCGCGCACGGATAAGCTGCTGCTGCTGGCAAGCTCGTGGGGCAATTCGTGGGCAGACTCGCACGACGACGCGCCGCACAACACGCTGCCGACGGACGCGGCGTATCGCGCTGCCCGCACGGGGAACGTGCAGATTGTCGGCGATATTCATGAAGAAGAAACCCCGGCACACGACTACGGTTATGACAGCGCCGTCGCCGTACCGATCAAGCACTCCGGGCAGGTAGGTTGGGTGCTGTACCTCACCTTTAAGGATCGGCGTGTCCTGCAAGACCGCGACTTGAACACGATTGACCTGCTGGCGAGCCAGGCCGCCGGGCATCTGGAAAACGCCTCGCTGCACGAGCGCATCCGCGCCGGGCGTGACCAGATGCGTACCATCCTTGATTCCACGCGCGACGGGATGATCCTGCTGGATCGCAACGTGCGGCTGGTGGAGATCAACCTGTCGGCACAGCGCCTGCTGGGGATCAATCTGGAAGCCTACATCGGCGACTACTTCCCGGACACGCTGCTGAAATATGTGCATGACGCGGGCGAAACAGGCTACTCGCTGGATCAGATCGAGAACATGGCGCGCATCCTCAAGCTGCAACCGGAGATCATCACCCGGCGGCAGTTCCAGCATAATAACCGGGGCGAAACCCTGCACATCGAGGAAATTGGCGCGCCCGTGCTGGACGAAGACCGCCACATTATGGGGCGCTTGCTGGTGCTGCGCGATATTACCGAAGAGAAGGAACTGGAAGCCTACCGTGAGGAACTGACGCGCCTGATGGTGCATGACCTGCGCGGCCCGCTGGCGAGCATTATTCAGGGCTTAAATACCAGCACCCTGCTGGTGAGCAGCAATATGTCTGAGGAAGAAGTCGAGGACAGCCAGCAGAACTTCAACTCCATGCTGATTAGCGCGCAGCGCCTTTCGCGCATGGTGGACAGCCTGATGGAAATCGCCAGCCTTGAAAGCCGCGAGATGCAGATCAGGCAGGCCCCTATCGCGCTGTCGGCGCTGGTGGGAACAGCGGTCAACGCGGTGGCGCACACCATTGACCAGAACAATATTGAAGTTCGCCTGGAAATTCCCGAAACGCTGCCGCTGGTTAACGTGGATCAGGAAAAGGTTGAGCGTGTTCTGGTGAACCTGCTCGATAACGCGGTGCGTTATACCCCTGCTTCCAGCACCATCCTGATCGAAGCCAGAGCGCTGCCTGTGTCGCCGCATCTTCAGATACGGATCGCAGACAGCGGCCCCGGCATCCCCTATCAGGAACGGCTGCGTATCTTTGAAAAGTTCCAGCGCGTCCCCGGCCAGCGCCCTCTGCGCGGGCATCGCGGGACAGGGCTGGGGCTGGCGCTGGTGAAGGCCGTCATCGAAGCGCACGGCGGCAAGATCAGGGTGGACGACGACAGCCCGCTGCCCGGTGCTTGCTTCAGCTTTACCCTGCCGCTGCGCTAGAAAGCGGGCTTCTAGCTCTCGTTGATCGTGATCGACTCAATGGTGTCGCCCTGCTGAATAGCGTCCACCACCTTCTGCCCGTCGCCCGTCACTTTGCCGAAGACCGCGTGCTGGCCGTCCAGCCAGGGGGTGGGGACGTGTGTGATGAAGAACTGTGAGCCGTTGGTATTGGCTCCGGCGTTTGCCATGCTCAGGATACCGGGCGAGTCGTGGCGCAGTTTCAACGCCGACGGTTCGTCGTCCCACTTATACCCCGCGTCCCCCCGGCCTGTGCCGGTCGGGTCGCCGCCCTGAATCATGAAGTCGGCAATCACGCGGTGAAAGCGGATGCCGTCGTAAAAGCCATCACGCGCCAGAAACACAAAGTTATTGACGGTGATCGGCGCTTCCCTGGCAAAAAGCTGAATGTCGAACTCGCCCTTGCTGGTCTTGAAGTGGGCTGTGTAAGTCTTGTTGGGGTCAAGCTGCATCGTGGGCGCGTTCGGGTAGGACTTCGCCATGTCTTCTCTCCTCTTGATAAAACACTATCACGCGCTTTTCAGTCTAGCAGAGAAAACCGGCACGGCAAAGATGGCCGCCGCGCGCGTTATAAAATATTTTCGTATAATTCGCTTGAAGATAATGTCAACACTTTTGACGAATATGTAACGTTCAATGAACACAGCCCGCCCGAAAAGTAAATTTTATGGGAATTTCCGGTTAGAATCTTTATGCTTTTATGGCACAAATTCGAACACTGCCCGATAATGTTTACGGAAGGTCGCGCATTTCTCACGTTATAATCATCATAACAGCCTTACTGCGTGGCTTATAACTGACCGATTTTTCCCAAAAACGGGCAGGCTTTATGCTGGAAACCCAGACTTTATGTTACTGTAAATCTAGGTGTTTGACGGAGGACACAGCAGCACATGGCAAAAGTGTTATATATTGACGACAACTTTGATAACCGTATGTTAGTCAAACGGGTGTTGCTGGCCTCTGATTTTGAGTTTCAGTTTTATGAAGCTGATAATGGACGAGAAGGTATTGAGATGGCGCGCAACAATCCGCCAGATATTATCCTGATGGACATCAGTATGCCCGATATGGATGGCCTGGTGGCGACTCAGACGATTCGCAACATTCCCGAACTGAAGCACATCCCGATCATCGCGCTGACTGCCAACGCGATGCAGGGCGACAAGGAAAAAACGCTTGCCGCCGGGTGTGATGGCTACATTCGCAAGCCTGTGGATGTGGATAAACTGCCCGATGAAATTATTGGTTATCTTGGGGGTCACTCATGACCGCAGAGGCGAAAAACTACACACCGATTGAACCGGGCGAAGCGCATGTGCTGGTGGTGGAGGATAACGTACCCAACTTCGTCCTCATCGCTCGGATGCTGGCCTTTATGGGCGTACAGCGCTGCGAATGGAAAACTTCCGGTTGGCAGGTCGTGCAGTTTGCCGACACCCTGCCGCGCATTGATCTGATCCTGATGGATATTCGCCTGCCCTATGAGGACGGCTACCAGGCGCTGCAAAAAGTGCGCGCCAACCCGCGCCTCAAGGATACGGTGGTCTGTGCCGTGACGGCGGAAGCCAGCGAAGACCAGATGCGCCGCGCGCAGAAGGCCGGCTTTAACGGCTTTCTGGGCAAGCCGCTCGACCCTGACCGTTTCCCCGCGCAGATTCGCCGCCTGCTTTCTGGCGAAGAAGTGTGGGAGTGGAAGTGACCCCCACAACCAGCAGCCACAGTTCAGGAGCGTAGAGGATGATGGACGACCACCGCCAGAACATCAGCGAAGCACAGGCTGCGGTATTCGGAGAGTTACACGCCGATCAGGATTACCCCCAGATGGCTGAGATCATCGCGCGTCACATGCTGCGCGGTACCCATGCCCGCCTGAGCATCAACAGCATGACGCACGATGACCGGGGGCAGATCATCAGCATTCGCACGCAGGCGGTTGCCAGCAGCGAGAGACTTTACCCCAACGACCAGAATTTCACCGTAAGCTGGACAGGTTTTAGCCAGGCGCTGCGCCAGACAGTGGAAAACGGCGAGGCGTTAGCGCGCGGCAGTATGAGCGCGGAAACGCCGGAATCGCTGGGCGAGGACTTCTACCAGTGGGTGAAGGACAACGGGGTTGAGTCGCTGCTCAATATCCCGCTGATGCTCGATGGCAAACCGCTCGGCCTGCTGAGTGTGTTCAGCCGCGAGAACCTGACCTTCGCGGCAGAGTGGGTCAACGCCTTTCGTAATATCGGCAATCTGGTCAGCACGCTGCTGCATGTCCGCCGCCTGACCACAGAAGCCCAGACCGCGCGCAGCATCGCCGATCATCTGGTGCTTTCCAGCCGTCTGGTGACCACCGCCGACAGCCACGACGATATGGCACAGGCGGCGGTTTACACCATCGCCCGCAGCATGGCCGGGGTCGCGCTGACGCTGTTCGACCACCCGCTTGACGCGGCAGAAACGCCCACTTCCCGCGCGGTTGTGGCGCTTGGGCAGGTGGACGGCCCGCTGGTCATGAAGGAAATAGAATACACGTCTGACATGCCCCAGGAAGAACTGCTGAAGCAGCTCTGGCGCGGGCAGCCAGTCATTATTGAAGAGCCGCTCGAAAGCAGCTTTGTCCTCTCGCCGCAGGTGTACGAAACCTACATCGCCGGGGAGATTCACTGGTTAGCGGCCTTTGGCCTGCGCGCGGGCGATCAGGTGCTTGGCACGCTGGAAGTGCTGCACCATGTCCCCTATTCGCTGAGTTCTGAAGAAATTGATGCGTACATCACGCTGGCCGACCAGATCGGCATTTCAATACGTGGCCGCCAGCTTTTGCAGCAGACGAGCGAGACGCTGGACGAAGTGCAGGCGCTCTACGAAGTGAACCGGACGATGCTCAGCGCACAGGATGCGCTGGATGTGCTGCGCGGCCTGCGCGCGCATATCGCGCCCGACGCGATGAGCGTGGCGCATATCGCGGTCGAGGGTGACGAGGAGCATCTTGGCATTTTCGTCCTGCGCGATGTCATCAGCGGGGACGAGGAGCGCGTGATGAATCTCCCGGCGGCACAGGGAGCCAACACGCGCGATTACTGGAGGCGGCGCGACCTGCCGCTGATCTTCGTGGAGGATGCCTCGCAATCGCCCGCCGAAGTACCTACCGCGCTGGTCACGTATATTAAGGAACAGCAGGCGGGCAGTTATGTGCTGCTGCCTGTGTATCAGCGTGGGCAGCTTGCGAACGTGGTGCTGGTGCTTTATGCCGCGCCGCGCCCGTTCCCCCCGCGTACCCGCCGCCTTTATGATGCCCTGCGCGACCAGATCAGCATCGTGCTGCAAAGCCAGTCGCTGTTGCAGGAAGCGCAGCACAGCGCGGCACGGCTGAACGATCAGGTGCGCGTGCTGGAGGTGCTGAACAGGCTGGCGACCGACATCAGCCTTGCCCCGGACGAGCAAATCCTGCTGGACGAAAGCTGCCGGGCGATGGTCGAGGCGCTGGAAGTTGACCACAGCGCGGTGACTCTGCTGGAGGCGGCGCACACAGTCGCCGTCGTGCGCGGGGAATACCCCACCACACCGCTGAAGGGGGCGCGCTTCAGCACGGCCAACAACCTGCTGCGGGCGCGCTTTGCCCAGAACACCGAGCCGCTGGTGATCGAAGATGTGGGGACGTCGAACTTTCTGGATGAAACCGAGCGCCAGAACTTCGCCATGCGCGGGGTGAAAAAGGTGCTGCTCGTCCCGCTGACCGATGCCGATGGCCGCCAGTTGGGCAGCTTCAGCATTAACGTGTCTGATGCCAGCCGCAGCTTTACGCCGGGCATGATGAACGTCGCGCAGACCATCGGCGCGCAGATGGCGCTCGGCCTGCAGAACGCGCGCCTGCTGACCGATGCCGAGCGCCGTTCCGAGCAGTTGCAGCGCGTCAGCCACTTCGGGCAGGCGCTTCAGGCGACGCTCGACCTGCGCCACATTGTCGAGACCGCGCTGAAGGAAAGCGCCCGCATTATGACCAGCGAGCGCATGGTGATCGCCCTTGCTGACGAATACGATGGCCGCCTGCGTATCGTGGCCGGACACGCCAACGGGCAGAACTTCGTCACGCTCAACAGCGGCACGGTTATCGAGGGCGAGCGCTCGGTGATCGCGCAGGTGTGGCAAAGCGGGGACGCGCTGAACATCCCCGATGTGCAGGAAGCCGACGACCCCGAAGCGGTCTACGCCGTGCTGCCAGAGGTGCGCTCGGTACTGGTGACACCGATTGACGCGCCCGGCCAATGGCAGCGGCTGGGCGTGATCAGCGTCGGCCACAGCCACGCGCACACCTACAGCGATACCGACCAGTTCATCCTTCAGCAGATGGCGCGCCAGTTGGCAACCAGCATCGAAAACGCGCGGGTCTATAACCACAGCCAGCGCGTGGCGAAAAACGAGTCGCTGGTGAACGATATTTCCGCCCGGCTGCTACAGCAGGTAGATATTGACGGTATGCTCAACGTCACCATGAACGAACTGGGCAAGGCGCTGGGCGCGCGCCGGGGGCGGATCCGCCTCGGCACAGCGACCGAAGGCGACGAGAAGTAGCGGAGCAGGACTGATGGAACGTCTGCAGCAGATACTTTCATTTCTTTTCAGCACAGAGCGTTACACCAGCCTGGTAGAAAAAGACCGGGCGCGTACCATTTACGGCATTGGTGCGGTGCTGCTTGTGCTGACCACGCCCATCATTACACTGGTGCCGCTCGGTGACGAGGGGCAGAGCTTCGTGCAGCAGGCAGGCGACGACAGCATCTTCACGCTGGCGCTCATCGCCTTTTATACCCTCACCGTTGGCAGCTTTATCCTGACCCGTATCGGCTGGCTGCGGTGGGGCGCGTTCGCGCTGTCGCTGACATGGGCTTTCAGCTTTAACGTGGCAGCGGTGCAGGGCGGTCTGTACGTCTTTATCACCGGTGTCGGGCTTGTGATACAAATTCTGCTGGCCGGGCTGCTGCTAGGCAATATCGGGTTGATCGTCGGGCTGGTGGCGACGGCGGCAGCGGTGATTATGGGCTTCAGCGCCCGCGCGACCGCGCCGCTGCCCACTTTTGATACTCCCGCTGTCGAGCTGGCCGTGTTCACCTTTCTGCTGGCGATCATCATCGGCATCGTTTATATGTACCTGCGCTTCTCGCGCCTTAGCCGCGAAGAAGGGGTCAACGAAGCGCTGGCCGAACGCCTGAAGCTGGCCGAGATGACCACGCAGATCACCCGGCGCATCTCCAGCCGTAACGCGCTTCAGGACGTGTTCGACAACACCATCGAGCAGATCATCTCGAATTATGACGACGTTTACCACGCGCAGATTTTTATGATTGATGACACCGGCCAGACAGCGCGGCTGGTCGCCAGCACGGGTGAAGTCGGCCAGCGGCTGCTGGAACGGCAGCACAGCCTCGGCGTGGGCAGCAAGAGCGTGATCGGGCGGGTGACAAGCGAAAAGCGCAGCGTGGTGGCGCGCGCGCGGGCGCTGGATACCGTTCACCGCCGCAACGAATACCTGCCGGATACGCTGGTCGAGGCGGCTTTCCCCCTGCTGAGTGGTGATCGGGTCATCGGCGCGCTCGACCTGCAGAGCAAGAAGCCCGGCGCTTTTCCCGATTATGACCTGCCGCTTTACCAGACGCTTGCCGACCACATCGCCATCGCCATTGATAACGCGCGCCTCTTTGAAGAAGCGCGAACCAGCGTTGAGGAGAACCGCCGCCTTGCCGAGCAGCGGCAGAGCGCGCTGCGCGAGGTGGAGCGCCTCAACATGCGCCTGACAGGACATGCGTGGACGGAGTTTTTGCAGGGCAAAACGCTGTCTGGCCTGAGTGTTGATTTTGATGACCACAAGGTTGAGCCAGCGGGTGACTGGACAGAACACCTGCAGGCGGCGATCAACGCCAACCACGTCATCCACGAGGGCGACAGCGAGCGGCAGGTGGTGGCGGTGCCGCTGCGGGTGCGCGGGCAGACGATCGGCGCGATGGAGTTTGAACTGGACGAAAACGGCCAGCTTTCCACCGAAGACCTGGACATGGTGCAGGAAATTAGCGAGCGCTTCGGTCTGGCGGTAGAAACCGCGCGCCTTTACGAAGAAAGCCAGCGCAGCGCGCAGCGCGAGGCGCTCATTAACGAGATCAGCGCCAAGCTGCAAGCGTCCAACAATGTCGAAACCACGCTCAACGAGGCCGCCCGCAGTCTGCAAAGGACGCTAAAGGCCAACCGGGTTTCCATCCGCCTCGGCGCGCCAGAGACGCGCGAGGGCAGCGGGAACGGCCATAGCAACGGGGGTGAGGCATGAGAACCTTATGGCGACAGCTTTTTACGCCGCTGGCGAATGACGACGTTCTCAATGAACTGCGACGATCCTATATCCAGATTCTCGCCGCCATAACGGTGGTGACGGGCATTATCGGGATCATCGTCCAGATGGTCACCGGGCCAGTGATCCGCCCGGCAACAGTGACGACCTTTATTGTGGTGGTCATCAGCGCCGCGCTGTTCCTGCTGGTGCGGCGGGGGCTTATCACGCTGGCCGGGATGGTGCTGGTCGGCCTACTCATCGCATCAACGACGATTACGCCGCCAGTGGTTTTCACGCTGATGGCAACGCTGGCGCTGGTGTCGGCGGCGGTTCTCGTGCCGCTGCCCGTGTACGTGCTTACCAATATCCTCGTATTCACGAAGCTGTCGTTGGAAGGCCTTAACAGCGGCGTACCGCTGATTACCGAGGCCGGCGGCCCCTCGCAGGAACTGGTCAACTCCCTGCTTACGGTGCTGACGCTGATTATCGTCAGCTTTACCACGCGCTACTTCTTGTTCGCCGGGCATCGGGCGATCGAGACTTCGCGGCGCAACGCGCTGCTGCTGCGCGCGACCGCCGATGCCGGGCAGGTCATCACCGCGCTGCGCGATACCGAAGTGCTGTTCAGGCAGTCGGTAGAGCTGATTCAGGAACGGCTCGGTTATTACCACGTGCAGATTTTCCTCATAGACGAACACCGCGAGAACGCGGTGCTGACCGCCAGTACAGGCGAGGCGGGCCGGGAACTGCTGGCGCGTCGTCACCGTCTGGCGGTGGGCGGCAACAGTGTGGTGGGCAAGGCGGCGGGCAGCGCTATATCGGTGCTGGCGATGGATACCAACACCTCCGACGTTCACCGCCGCAACGAACTTCTGCCCAACACCCGCTCCGAGTTGGGTATTCCCATCATTGAGGAGAATATCGTGATCGGCGTGCTGGACGTGCAGAGTACACAGCGTAACGCCTTCCGGTCAGAGGATATTCAGGCGCTGCAAACGATCGCCAACCTGCTGGCGACCGCGATCAGCAATGCGCGGCTGTTCGAGGAGCAGGCGCGCGCGGTGAAGGAACAGCAGCGCCTGTTTCTGGAATCGGAAGCCAACCTGCGCGAAAACCGCCGCCTCAACCAGCAGCTTACCAAAGCAGGCTGGGCAGAGTACATCAGCCAGCCGCGTGTCGCGCTGGGGGTCACGCTTCAGGATAACCGCCTGCGCTCGGAAACCGGTTGGACGGAAGGGCTGGCACAGGCGGCCTACTCGCGGCGGGCGGTGGTCCAGCCGCAGAATGGTCACGCCGGGACGGTAGCCGTGCCGGTGCTGCTGCGCGGCGAGGTCATCGGCGCGATTGAGATCGAGCCGGGCGAAGGCGCGACGCAGAAGGAAATTGTCGAGATGATGGAAGTGGTGGCAGAACGGCTGGCGGTCAGCCTTGAAAACGCCCGCCTGTTTGAAGAGTCGCAGGCCGCCACTATTCAGGAGCAGCAGCTCAACGAGATCGTATCGCGCTATCAGGAAGTCACCAACGTGGACGACCTGCTGCGCATCACCGTGACCGAGCTGAGCGAGACGCTGGGCGCACAGCAGGCCGCAATCCGGCTGGGGGTTATCCGCGACGAAGTGGTTGAAGCGCTTGAGGACAGCGGAGGCACATCACAATGATGGATTTCTACGGGCGCTGGATCAACCAGATACGCCACAACTACGTCACGCCTTTAGATCGCCAGCGGGCGCTGGGGCTGACGTGGGTCGTCCTCAGCATGACAGTCGTCTGGTTCTTCGCGTTCATGATCGTGGTGGGGCCGTCGCTGTTTGCCGGGCAAAGCCTGCCTGAACGCGCGACACCGATCCTGCTGGTCATCCCGGCGGTCTTCTACGCTGTTCACTATTTTACCCAGCGCGGCAACCTTTCAGTAGCCATTTACCTTTTTGTCGGGCTGCTGCTGGTCAGTACCTACGCCCCGCTGCTGTACACGCGCAATCAGGCAACCATTATTCTGCTGACACTGCCGCTGTTTGCCGCCGGGTTTTTGCTCAACCGCCGTGAGATGATCGTCTACGTCCTGTTTTTTAACGCAGCCGGCATCGTCGTTGCCTATAACATCAGCCAGAACCTCGACCCGCTGGCCCTCCTGACCTCTGAGGTCACGGGCGCGCTGCTGCTGGTCGCGCTGACTTCGCTCATCTCTCTGCTTTTTGTGTGGGTTTTTAACGGCAGCACCGAACACTACATGCGGACATCAATTGCCACCTTGCGCCGCTACGAGCAGATGGCCGATGTGAATCTGGCGTTGAGCAAGGCCAGAGACGATAACGCCGTGCTGCTGGTGGTGGCGGAACTGCTGGTCGAGAACCTGCTCTACATTCACGCGCAGGTTCACCTTTTCGACAGCGATAACCAACTGCACACTTACGTCCGTACCGGTATGGGAACGCGCCATACCGCCACCCCTTCAGAACTGCATCAGGTTGAAGGCAGCGCGCTGAAGACCGCGCTGGAAACACAGAACATGATTATGGTCACGCTGCAGGACCCCTCGCCCAGCCGCCTGCATCTGCTGCCTTCGGCCAACAGCGGCGTGATTATCCCGCTGCTGCAGGGCAGCCGCGTGATCGGCTTTCTGGACGTGCAGTCCAACCGCCAGACAGAGCAGTTTGGCGTGGGCGACCTCATCCTGCTCAAGCTGGTCGCCAGCGAACTCACCACGCATCTGGCACGGGTGCGCGAATTCACCACGCTGCGCCGGGTGCTGGAAGACCGCGACGCGGCGCAGGCCAGAATGGAGCGTCAGGTGGCGCGGCTGCGGGAGCAGGCGGAGCAGAGCGCGGGCAGCGACTGGCGGCAGTTTATCGAAGGGCGCGGCGTGGAGGGCTTCGGCTATGACCTGCTGCGTCATGACCAACTGCTGCTCACGCCAGCGCGCGACTTGCCCGACGAGCTTCACCCGGCGCTGGCAAGCGGCGAAATGATTATTCAACAGACCGAGAATGAACAGGTGGTCATGGTGCCAATTCTGTTTCGTCAGGAGGTGCTGGGAGCCATGCGCTTCAACATCCCCAAAGACCGGGTCATCAGTGACCGCCAGCGCGATTTGGCGTATACCGTCGCCCAACGTCTGGCGCTGGCGCTGGAAAACGCGCGTCTGGTGGAGCAAAGCCGTACCCAGGCCGAGCGTGAACGTACCGCCAGCGAGTTTTCGCAGCTTCTGCTGGGGCAGCAGGACATTGACCTGCTGCTGGAGGCCGCCGCCGAAAACTTCAAAGAGGCGCTGGGGGCGGTCTATACACAGGTATATCTGGAGCCAGAAGCCCAACCGCAGACAGCGGAGGAGGCGGCAGAATGAACCAGCGCTTGAATGCGTTCAGCATCCTTTCATGGCCGCTGTGGTTAAAACTCACAGTCGCTTTTATCGTTGCCGTCGCCCTTCCTTCGTTGTTCATTCTGGGCTTTGTGTTCAACGGCGTTGCGGAGGTGGCACGGCAGAACGCGGAAGTTTACGTCTCGGAAAATGGCGCGCGCCAGTGGACGGCCATCAATGAGGCGTTCGATCATGTCAGCGACGGCCTGACCACCTTTGTCTCCTCGCCAGATAACGCGCCGAGTTTCCGCAGCCTGCTGCCGGGGAGCAGCGTTGCCAGCGTAGAGCCGCTGGTCAAAGCCCGCTTCATCGGCGACCTTCAGGACGACCTGCTCAACCAGCCCGGCGGCCTGTTCGAGCGTATCGAACTGCTCGACAGCACAGGACGGTTGATCGTGCGCGCCCTGCCGGGACGCGCCAACACGCTGGTGGTGGCCGAAGACCTTTCCGGCTCCAATGCTTACCAGCTAGGCGTAAATGCTGACCTGCTGGGGCGCAGCCAGGACATGGCGATTACCCTCAGCGACGGCCAGCCCGTCATCGAGATCGTCAACGTCATTAAGCTGGAGCAGGCTTCGGCAGAGGCCGCGTCGTCTATCGGCTATCTGGTTAGCACCCTGAATGTCGAGGCGCTGGTGCTGGATCATCTGGAACTGGGCAGCAACCTCTTTGAAGCGCAGAGTTATCTGGTAACGCCGTCCGGTATCCTCATTACCATCGAGGGCGCGCGCTCCATCCGCCCCGGCGAAGCGCAAGGGCTGTTTAACGGCGATTCCTCGCTTACAGAGTTCTCTGACGACGAACTGGTGAAATACGCCAGCCCGATACGCGGTACGCCGCTGCAATTCGTGACCGAAGGCTCTGGCCGAAATGTCGTAGGCCGCATCCCCGGTTATGTGCTGGCGCGCAGCTTTGCGATGGTGGTCGGCCTTTCGGGGCTTGTGCTGGTGCTGGTGCTGGCCGTCAACCAGTTAATCACCCCTTCGCTGACCCGCCTCCGCAACGCCGTGCAGGCGATGGGGCGTGGCAATTTTGACGAACCCCTGCCAGATGCCCAGCGTGGCGATGAGATCGGGCAGCTTGCGGGCAGCTTTGCAGACACGCGCCTGCGGGTGCAGACCCTGATTGACGACCTTGAAGGGCGCATTCAGGCGCGTACCCGTGACCTGAGCGCCACGCAGGAGATCAGCCACTTTGCGGCCACACAGCGCGACCTGCAAACCCTGCTCGATCAGGTGGTGAACCTGATCGTGGAGCGCTTCCCGAATATTTATCACGCGCAGATTTTCCTGCTGGACAGCCAGAAGCGTTACGCTGTGCTGCGTGCCAGCACGGGCGAACCCGGCCAGAAGCTGCTGGCGCTGGGGCATCGGCTGGGTGTGGGCAGCGCCAGCGTCATCGGGCAGGTGACGGATATGGGCGAGATCGTCGTCGCCCGCGACACGGCTGACAGCAAGGTTCACCGCCGTAATGAATTCCTGCCGGACACACAGGCCGAACTGGCGATCCCCCTCAAACTTGGGGACGACCAGATTATCGGCGCGCTGGACGTACAGAGCAGGCAGGCCGACACCTTTACTGAAGATCAGGCCGTCGTGCTGCAAACGATGGCCGACCAGATTGCCATCGCCATCGAAAACGCCCGCCTGTTTCAGGAATCGCTGCGCCGCCTTGAGGAAATCGAGCGAGGCCGCGCCGCTGCTACCCTACAGGCATGGCGCGAGTTTATGCGGCAGGAACGCACTCGCATGAAAATCAGCCAGTCCGGCCAGCCGCCCGTCAGCAGCTACAGCGACGCGCTGCGCCAGTCGGCCATCAGCAGCGGGCGTACGATGGTCGGCACGTTAACCGAGCGCAAAACCATTCCCTTCGCGGTCCCTATCCGCCTCGGCGATCAGGTGCTTGGCGCGGTGGAGTGGGAACTGCCACAGGAAATTTTCGATCATAACCAACTGCTTCTGGCAGAAGAACTCGTCAACCGTCTGGCGATCAGTCTGGAAAACGCCCGCCTGTTCCAGGAAAGCCAGCGAGCGACAGACCGTGAGCGACTGGTCAACGAAATTGCTGCACGCCTTAGCACCCAGACCGATATAGACCAGATTCTTCAGACTGCTGTACGCGAAGTCGGCCAGGCGCTGCACGCGCCGCAGGTGAGCATCCGCCTGCGCCAGCCAGACACCAACGGCAACGGCCATCACAGCACGAACGGGCATAGTAATTCAGGCAGGTTGAGCAGCCATGACGATACAGAATAACACAGAGACAGGTCGCCGTCTTCCTCATCTGCGTGTGAATCACCGCTTATTCCCGGTGATTATCGGCGCTTTTCTGGCGCTCGGTTTGCTGATGATGCTCGGTGTGCGCGCCAATGCTTACGCCAAACTGAGCGAAACGCATAACGTGATCCTCAGCAATATCGCACGCCAGCTTCAGGACGAAATTGATTTTGTGACCACCGGCATCTCGCTGCTGGCAGGCGGTGAAGAGGTTCGCGTTTTTGCGCTGGCGGCCAATAACACCGCCTATGGCGACCAGATCAGCAACCGCAACGACCTGCTGGCGCGCTTTCTGTCGCTGATCCGCCGTGAACCGAATGTTTACGCGGCGGTGCGTTATATAGACAGCAACGGCATCCTGCGCGATGAGGTGGTCAACCGGCAGAGCAGCGCCAGCGCGACCAACCTGCCCGACCCGATTTCAATGACCGACGACCCGCTGGTTGCCGCCGCGCTGTCCTCCCTGCCCGGCTCCCTCTATATGGGGCCGCTGATGCTGCAAACCGAGGTCAACGGCCAGACCCTGCCAGAGGCGCGGGCGATCTTCCGTATTACGACCCCTGTGCGCTTCCGCGAGTCTGCGCCGGAAGCGCTGGGCGTGTTGCAGGTGGACGTGTTTGCCAACGACATCCTTGAGGCGGTCAGCCGGGCGCGTCTTCAGGCGGCTTACAGCTTTGAGGGGCGGCGCTTCCTGCTGGAAAACAGCCAGGGGCAGCACATGGCCGACTCGCAGGTGACAGACATCACCCGCCTGTTTGAAGCGGGTACTCCGGCGGCTGATGGCGCGGAAAGCGCCCTGCTCGCCGACCGCCTCAACGAGATAAGCGCCTTCCTCAAGGCGAACCCCGGTGCGCTCAGCGTGGTAGACAGCGGCGCGCATGTATACTCCACCCTGCCCCTCACGCTTACCCTTAACGCGGCTGACCAGCCCTGGCGGCTGGTGGTGATGGATGAGCCGACGACCGTGTTTGCCAACGATTACACCGTCTCGGCGGTCATCTTTGGCATCAGCCTTGTGGTTGGGGTGACTGTCGCGCTGGTGGTCAACCAACTGCTGCAGGGCGCGCTGTGGCCGATGGAGCAGGCGCGGGTGCTGGCACAGCAGGCCGTCCGCAACGACGCGAGCCAGCCCGTGACGCTACCCGCTGGCGTGGCCGCCGCTGATGATCTGGCGACCTCCATCACGCATATGTCAGGCCGCCTCCATGAGATGAACAAGATGATGGAGAACCAGCGAAAGCGCCTGACACGCAATATCGAAATCGCGGCGCGCATCAGCCGTGAGACGGCCATGTTGCAGGACATCCACGCTTTGCTGAACCGCGTTGTAGACCTGATCTGCGACGAATACGGCTTCTATCATGCACAGGTCTTCCGTATGGATGATGTCGGGCTGCACGCGGTGCTGGCCTACAGTCACGGCGAGGCGGGGCAGAAGCTGCTGGAGGAGCGGCACAAGATTCCGGTGGGGTCGCCGTCGGTCATTGGCACGGTGACAGCCACCAAGAGGCCGCTGATCGTGAACGATACGAAGGCGCAGAGTTACCAGCACGCTTTTAACCCGGTGCTGCCCTATACGCGCTCGGAAATGGCGCTGCCGCTGCAGGTCGGTGGCGAACTGCTGGGCGCGCTGGACATTCAAAGCGTGAACCCCAACGTTTTTCAGGATGAAGAACTTCAGGCGTTCAGCCTGTTGGCCGACCAGGTTGCCATCGCCGTTTACAACGCGCAGCTTCTGGTGCGCGAACAGGAACGCGCCCGGCAGGTGGACAACCTCAACCGCCAGTTGACCCGCGAAGTGTGGGAGGAGGCGGAAGAGAAGCTCAATTTAGACATGACCTATCGCTATGATCTGGTGAACACCAGCCGCCACGATGCCGACACGCCAGAACCCGACCACGAAGCAGTGACCATGCCGATCTCGATTCGTGGCGAGGTCATCGGCGCGATGGATATCGCGCTGCCGGAGGGCGAGAGCTTCTCTGAAGGCGACCAGATGATCCTGCGCGCGGTGACAGAGCGCGTCGCGCTGGCTATCGAGAATGCGCGGCTGTTCCAGGAAACACAGCTTACCCTGAGCGAGACATCGCATCTTTACGAACTGAGCCGGAACATCCACGAGGCCGAGACGCTGGAAGGCGTGATTCAGGCCATCATCCATACCGTGATGCCCGATGCCAGCGCCGGGCAGATTCTGGAATTTGAGGATTACGTCCACAACATGCCGATGTGGATGCGCGTGACGGCGGACTGGTCTACCCAAAGCCGCGACTGGCAGCAGGCGACGCTGGTCGGGCTGCGGCTGCGCGTCCCCGATTACCGCCTGCTGAGCGAACTCTCCGCCGATCAGGTGTTCACCAGCAGCGACCTTGAACTGGACGACCGCGTAGATGATGAACTGAAGATCATCTACGGCAGCCTGAACGCGCGCGCGCTCGTCATTGTCCCGCTCAGTATGCGCGGCGCGTGGCGCGCGACCCTCATGGTCGAGTTTACCCAGCCCCGGCGCTTTGACGATCAGGAACTGCGTCTGTTCAGGGCGTTGACCGATCAGGCAGGCGCGGCGGTGGATAACCGTCTGCTCTTCCAGCAGACAGAAGCCACGCTGGAACTGCGTGAGCGCATGTACGCCGCCAGCCGCACGATCAACACCGCCGAGACGGTGGTTGACCTTGTGATCGCGCTCCAGAATACCCTCAACGACCCCAACCTCAGCCTCGCCATGAGCCTGCTGGAAGGCGATACCGACGTTTACGGCTGGCCGAAGGTCGAGCGGGTGGTGGCGCGTACCGAGAATCATGGGGTGCGCGAAGTCAACGAAGTTTACGAGTTGAACCTGCGCTTTGAGTCGCCGCTGCACGCCCGCGAGCCGGAGATCATCCGCGACGAAAACCCGGACGCGCCCGCGCCTTCGGCGCTGGTAGAGCGGATGCGGCTGCGCGGCCAGCGGACAGAGATCATCTACCCGCTGTTTAACGATAACCTGCCCGTCGCGCTGTTTTACGTCTCCCATCCTGACCTGTACGACCTGTCTGAGGAAGACAACGAGTTCTATGTCGCGCTCACCGGGCAGATGAGTACCGTGCTGCAAAAGCGCCGCCTGTTGGAGCAGACCGAGCGCGCGCTGGACGAAACACGCCGCCTCTACGCCGCCAGCCGTGCCATCACCTCCGCGCAGGAACTGGCGCTGGTCTACGAGATCGCCGCCGAACATCTGGCGCAGGCCGCCCCCGGCCTCAGCCGTATCGCGGTGCTGCTGGCCGAGCCAGAGGACGACCCCGCCGCGCCTTATCTGGATTATGTGCTGGCGTGGGCGCGGAACGGGCGGGACACGCGGGCGGGGGTACGGGTTGGCCGTAACAGCGTCCCGTATGTCCGTCTGATCGAAACCGAGGGCGGCCTGGTCTATAAAGATGTAGTGCGCGACCTTGCCGACGACGAACACTTCGCGCTGCTGACCGAGGACGGCGTTGCCAGCCTGATCGCCGCGCCGCTGCAATTCCGCCAGCGCTGGTTTGGTGTGCTGGTGTGCGAAAGCTTTCACCCGCGCGCCTTTGAGGAGCGCTTCCCCCGCTTTGTGCAGACGATCGCCGACCAGGTAGCGATTGCCATTGAAAACCGCCGCCTGCTCGAAAGCGCGGAGGGCGAGCGCCGCCTGCTCAGTTCCATTCTGGAAACCATGCCCTCCGGCGTGATGCTGCTGGATGCCGAAACGCTCATCCCGGTTCAGGTCAACGATCAGGTCGCGCCGCTGCTGGGGCGTGAAGTAGACATGAACATGCCGTTCACCGCCGCGCTTTATAACCTTTATCGCACCGGCACGCTCATGAGCTACCCGGACGACGACCTGCCGATCTACACGGCGGCCCGGCTCGACCTTGAATATGCCCCGGCGGATGACATCGTGGTCATTCGTGAGAACGGCTATCAGACAGACCTGCTGATGAACGCCGCCCCCATCCGGGACAGTCGCGGCGAAGTCAGCGGTATCGTCGCCGTGCTGGAAGACATCAGCAGCCTGCGCGGGCTGGAAAATGCGCTGCAGGACAACCTGCGCGAGACGATCGCGCTGTACGAGGCTTCGCGCACGCTCAACGAAGCCGACGAAATTGACGACGTGGTAGAGGTGCTGGTCACGCAGCTTTACGGCATCGAACCCGGTGACGTGGCGGTTATCCTGCTGGATATTGACACCGGCCTCACCCGTGTCGCCCGCACCATGTTCAGCCCGCCAGAAGAAATGGCGCTGCCGCCGTCTATTCTGGAACCCAGCGGCCCGGTGTTTATCAACGATGTCAATACAGATAGAGGGCTGGACGACCAGACCCGCGCCGAACTGCAAGCGATCGGCGTGCTGTCGCTGGCTGTGCTGCCGCTGCGCTCCCGCTCCCGCGAGCTGCCCACTGGCTGGGTGGTCATTACCTACCCGGAGCCGCACGTCTTCACGCCAGAGGACGAGCGCTTCCTGACCACCCTCTCAGACTCTGCCGCCACCGTGCTGGACAACCGTTACCTGTTCATCAGTACGCAGGAAGCGCTTCAGGAAGTCAGTATCCTGTATCAGGCCAGCCGTTCGCTGACCGATGCCAGCGGCTATCAGGACATTCTGGATGCGGCGGTCAACCATCTGGTGCAGGAGAACGAATTTAACAGTGTGTTCATGGTGCTGTTGGCCGGGCGCTCGTGGGATCACCCACAGGCGACTGCGGATGTCGTCGTAGGCTGGACACAGACCGACGATCACATCAATCTGGAAGGCATCACGCTGGATGCCCAGCAGTTCCCGGCGTGGCCGCTGCTGTCGTCAACGCAGTTGGTCGCCATTGAAGATGTCTACACCGCGCAAAATCTGGATGAAATGCAGCGGATCGGCATCAGCAGCATGGACATGCGCTCGGTGGTCATCATGCCGCTGCGCGTGTCTAACCGTGTCATCGGGGCGATCTGGATGGGGTCGTCGCAGGCGCAGCGCTTCACCAGCCGCGACCTGCGGATTTATCGCTCGTTTGCCGAGCAGACTTCGATCACGATGGAAGCCTCGCGCCTGCTGGAGCAGACCGAGCGCCGCGCTCGCCAGCTTGCCACCTCCGCCGAAGTGGGGCAGATCATCAGCTCCATTCTGGAACTGGACGCACTGCTGCCGCGCATTGTGGACCTGATCCGCGACTCGTTTGGCTATGACCACGTGCAGGTTTTCCTGATGGATCGGGAGGACGAATACGCGCTGCTGCGTGCCAGCACGGGCGAGGCCGGGCGGCACTTGCTCAGCATCGGCCACAAGCTGGCGAAGGGGTCGCGCAGCCTGATCGGCGAAGTGACCGCGCGCGGCGAACCGGTGCTGGCGATGGACACGGGCGGCGCGGGCGTTGTGCATAAGCCCAACCCGTACCTGCCCAACACCCGTTCCGAGATGGCGCTGCCCGTCATCATCAAAGGCAAGGTGGTGGGCGCGCTGGACGTACAGTCGAACCAGCCGAACGCCTTCGATGATGAAGACGTGGCCGTGCTGACCACGCTGGCCGCGCAGCTTTCGGTGGCGATTGACAACGCCCGCCTGTTCCAGCAGGCCGAGCGCCGCGCCAGCGACATGAGCCTGCTCTTTGCCGTGACGACGGCGGCGGCCTCTGCCGAGACGCTCGATCAGGCGCTGCAGAACGTCGCCGACGACCTGATCGATTCGCTGGGCGCGCTGTCGGTGGGCATTTACCTGCCCGTCATCTATCTTGATGAGATCACCGACGAAACCTACATCATGCTGCGCGCGGCGGCGGCGGCGGGCATCGAGCAGCCGCTAAGCGAACTGAACGAGATCAAAGTGGGTGATGACGGCCATACTATCGGCACGTCTGCCGCGCACTTCCGTTCCACCATCATCAACCGCGTTGCGGAAGACCCGCTGTACCTGCCGCTGAATGGCGCGGCGCGTTCGGCGGTCATCGTGCCGCTGGCCTCTGGCGCGCAGTTGATCGGCGTGCTGGCGCTGGAACACATCGAAACCTTTGCCTACAATCACGAAACCCTGACGCTGCTCCAGACGATGGGCGGCTCGCTCTCGGCCATCATCCAGAACGCGCAGCTTCTGGAACAGGTGCAGAACACCAACGAGCAGCTTCGTGAGCTGGACCGCATCAAGAGCGAGTTCCTGGCGAACATGAGCCATGAACTGCGTACCCCGCTCAACTCGATCATCGGCTTCAGCCGCGTGATCCTGAAGGGGATTGACGGGCCGCTGACCGAAATGCAGGAGCAGGACCTGACCACCATCTACAACAGCGGCCAGCACCTGCTTAACCTGATTAACGACATCCTTGACCAGGCCAAGATCGCGGCGGGCAAGATGGAACTGAAGCCGGACTACTTCGACATCAAGTCGGTGGTCGAGGGCGTGCGCTCCATCGGCATGGGGCTGGTGAAAGAGAAGCGCATCAACATGAAGATCGAGATGGAGAGCGGCCTGCCACAGGTCTATGGCGACGAAATCCGCACGCGGCAGGTGCTGATTAATCTGGTATCCAACGCCGCCAAGTTCACCCACGAAGGCGCGATCACGCTCAGCGTTTACCGCTATCAGGCCGCCGACACCGGGCGGGACATGGTGCGGGTGGATATAACCGACACAGGTATCGGCATCACCGAGAAGGACATGCCGCTGCTGTTCGAGGCCTTCCGGCAGGTGGACTCGTCGCTGACGCGCACCGCTGGCGGCACCGGCCTCGGCCTGCCTATCTCCAAGGCGCTGGTCGAGATGCAGGGCGGCGAGATGCTGGTCACGTCGCAGGTCAACGTCGGCTCGACGTTCAGCATTACCATCCCGCTGGAGCCAGTGACGGTGCATGAGGTAGACCCGCTCAAGCCGGCCACCGGCCCGCTCGATACGGTGCAGGTGCCATCGGTGGAGGAAATCGAAAACCTGCCCACCAACGGCCACACGCCGCAGGAAGAAGTCAATCTGGACGATACGCTGCGGCTCTCGAAGTCAGCCGTGAAGAAGGCCGCCCAGAGCGCCCGCACCAAAAACGGCCACGCGGTGCTGCCGCCCAAACGCCAGATTCTGCTCATCGAGGATAACCCCGACCGGGTAGACCAGTACCGCCGCGCCATCCAGCGCGAGGGCTTCGACGTGTTCACCGCCACCTTCCCGATGGAAGCGGAGGCGATGGCAAGCGGGCTGCGGCCAACGCTGATTATCATGGATGTCAACTTCGCTGAGGGTGCTGGCTGGAACATCCTTGCCAAGCTGAAAGACCGCGATGACACCTTCGACATTCCGGTGATCGTCGTCACCCTCAGCGGCGAAAGCGAGCGCGCGTACCAGATGGGCGCGTACAGCTTCCTGCAGCATCCCATCCTGCCAGAGCAGCTTGTGGAGGCGGTGCTGGAGGCCGAGCGCGAGAGCAATACCGAGCGTATCCTGATTATTGACGACCAGCCAGAGGCCGCCCGCCTGCTGACGCAGCTTCTGGACGAACACGGCCAGTATCGCGTGTTCGCCGCCCATAACGGCGTGGAAGGTGTTTCGATGGTCGCGCGGCGGCGGCCCGACCTTGTGATCCTCGACCTGCGGATGCCGGAGATGGACGGCTTCGCAGTCCTTCAGGAACTGCGCTCCAACCCGGAAACCGCCAATATCCCGGTGCTGGTCGTCACGGGCGACACGCTCAACGCCGCCGAACAGGACTTGCTTGTGGATGTTGGTTTGTTGTATAAGACGGATATCAGCCTGGACGAGTATCATCGCTTTATCGCGGATGTCCAGTCACAACTCGCAGCGCGTAATGGAGATGAATAGGTTTGAGCATCGCAGCATCTACCAAGCACATCGAACTTGAATGCATCAATTGTCGGACACGGGTGGCGCTGGATAAAAACATCGCTGGCTGTCCCAACTGCGGCGAAGTGATTTTAGAGGCTCGTTATGAGCTAAGCAAAATTGATGTCAAAAGCTGGCTGGGGTCGCTGGAAAAACGCGGCACCAGCCTGTGGCGTTATCACGAAGTGCTGCCCATCTATGACCTACAGAATATCGTCAGCCTGGGGGAGGGGACGACACCGCTGATTAAGTCGCGGGCGCTGGCGGCCAGTCTGGGGCTGAAGAACCTGTACATCAAGGACGAGCGCCAGGGGCCGACAGGCAGCTTTAAGGATCGGCAGGCGACAGTGGCGATTTCCGCGCTGCGCGAGATGGGCGTGGATGAACTGGTGGTCGCCAGTACGGGCAACGTGGCGATTGCTTATGCCGCCTACTGCGCCCGCGCGGGCATCAAGCTGTGGGCGTTCTTCCCCAGCCTCGCCCCCGGTGACAAAATGCGCGAGGCGGCGGTTTATGGCGCGGAGGTCATCAAGATCACCGGGACGTATGACCAGACGAAGGAATTCGCCGCCAGCTTCGCCAGGACCAAAGGCGTGTTCCTGGACCGGGGCATCAAGAGCGTGGCGGCCATCGAGGCCATGAAAACCATGTCCTACGAGATCGCCGAGCAGTTGGGCGACCAACTGCACGACGGCGCGCGCTGGCGTTCGCCAGACTGGTTCCTGCAAGGGGTCAGCGGCGGCATGGGGCCGATCGGCGTGGGCAAGGGCTTCCGCGAGATGTACGACTTCGGCCTGGTAGACTCCATGCCGAAGATGGGGATCATCCAGTCCACAGGCTGCGCGCCGATGGTCGAGGCGTTTGAACGCGGCCAGCGCATCTCCACGCCGATAGACAACCCGCAGACGATCATCGCCACGCTGGCGACGGGCAACCCCGGGCGCGCTTACGAACTGCTCTATGATTACGTCGAGGATTACGGCGGCACGTTCCTTTCGGCCAGCGACGAGGAAGCCTTCAACGCCATTCGTGTGCTGGCGCGCAGCGACGGCATCTCTGTAGAACCCGCTACAGGCGTAACCTTCGCCGGGCTGTTCAAAATGGTACAGCGCGGCATCATCAAACCCGATGATGTGGTGGTGGTCAACTGCTCAGGCCATACGCTGCCTGTCGAAACGCAGATTCTGGGCGAACAGTGGCAGCGGCAGGTAGACCTGTCGCAGAAGTCGCAGGAGCCTGTACTGCCGGAAGAGGGCCTGCTCTCGGCGCTGGAACAGATGGATTCGATTGTGCGGCGTATCGTCATTGTCGAGGACAATGTGGACGCGGCGCGGCTCATCCGGCGCATCCTTCAGGCGCGTGGCAGCTATGAAGTCCACATCGCCACCGACGGCGCGCACGGCATCGAGATGATTCGCAGCACGCGGCCTGATCTGGTGATTACCGACCTGATGATGCCCAACGTGGACGGCTTCACCGTCATTGACACCATGAAGACCGACCCGGACATGAGCCGTATCCCGATTGTGGTGGTGACTGCCAAGGAACTCACCGTGAAGGAACGGGCGCGCCTCAGCGGTCAGATTGACCTGCTGCTCCAGAAAGGCTCGTTTATTGACGAAGCGTTTGTCGAAAGCCTGATTGACCATCTGGGTTAACGCGGGAAACTTCGCCCTCTGTTCCAGCCCGCGCAGGTTAATTTTCCTTTATCGCGCTGTGCTGGAATAGAGGGTATGATTAACCTTAAGAGATCCCTCCGGGCTTTTCAAAGATAGGCGGGAACAGATCGTGACCGATACCATCATCCTCTATATTGAGGACGACCCTGCCAGTCGTGTGCTGGTAGAGCGCACGTTAAAATTCGCTGGCTACAATGTGCTGGTGGCCGAAACCGGGCTGGATGGCATTGACCTTGCCCGCCGGGTGCAGCCTGATCTGGTGCTGACGGATATTAACCTGCCGGACATCAGCGGTCGTGAGATCACAACCATGCTGCGGAGTGATTCGCGCTTTGAGCATACGCCGATCGTGGCGCTGACCGCGCAGGCTATGGAAGAACAGCGCGAGCTGACGATGGCGGCAGGCATCACCGGCTACCTGACGAAGCCAGTGGATGTCGAGGCGCTGCCGAATCAGGTGCAGGGTTATCTTAAAGGCGCGCGCGACCACATAGACGGCTCTCGTCTGGCCGAGGCGCAGGTGCGCTATACACAGGAGATCGTCAAGCGGCTGGAAGAGCGCATCCGCGAGCTGGAAGCCTCTAACGAAACGCTGCGGCGGCTGGATAAGATGAAGGACACCTTCATCCAGCTTACCGCGCACGAACTGCGTACACCGCTGACGCTGGTTTACGGCTACAGCCGCCTGCTAGAAGACAGCCCGCCCATGCGCGCGCTGCTGGAAACCGACGAAAACACTAAGATGCTGGTCAAAGGGCTGGTCGAAGCCATCGAGCGGATGCAGAGCATCATCAACGAAATCCTGACCATCAGCCGCATCATGACCAACCAGATTGATATGTCTATCGGCCCGGTCGGGCTGGAAAAGCTGATGCAGCGGGTGATTGATAATTACAAGCAGGCGCTGGAAATGCGCCGCCTGAACCTGCATTTCTCCGACGAAAACTGGCCGGAGAAGATTCGCGCCGATGGCGAACTGCTGGTGATGGCCTTCTCGAACCTGTTGAGCAACGCGATCAAATACACCCCGGACAACGGGCATATCTACCTGCGGGCGAAACTGGCCGAAGACCACGTGCAGATCAGCCTGCGCGATACCGGAATCGGCGTGGCGCGCGATGAGCAGGAGCGCATCTTTGACCGCTTTCATACGGCGGGCGATACCATGCTGCATTCCACCAGCAAAACCGCCTTTCGCGGCGGCGGGCTGGGGCTGGGGCTGGCGATCTGCAAAAGCATTGTCACCGCGCACGGCGGGCGGGTGTGGGTAGAGAGCAGCGGCTTCGACCCGGAGAAACTGCCCGGCAGCGAGTTCTTTGTCCAGCTTCCGTTAGTCGCCAGCCCCAAGAAATAACGATGGGAAAAGCAACACGCGCGCCAGTGCATGGGGTTATCGCGGCCTTCCTCACGCCGATGTTTCTCGGCCTCGCTCCCATTTTCGGCAAACTCTCCATTCAGGCCGGGGCAGAGCCGTTCACGGTGGCGGCGCTGCGTACCCTCGTCGCCGTGATACTGCTCTGGGGCGTTTACGCGCTGTTTTTTCGGCGTTTCATTTTTATTTATCCGGCGGGTCTGCTCGGCTGCGTCGTCATCGGCGTGATTAACGGCATCGGCTCGCTTTTTTATTACGGCGGCCTCAGCCTGGTGGATGCCAGCATGGCGCAGTTGCTGAACGGCATGTATCTGGTTTTCGCCGTGCTGATGGTACGCATCGGCGGCGAACGGCTGGACTTTCGCATGATGGTGCGGGTGGTGCTGGCGCTGGTGGCACTGCTCATCCTCACCGGCTTCGGCAGCGAACCGGTCAACTGGCTGGGCGTGGGGCTGATGCTGGGCAACGCGCTGATGTTCGCCGGGACGTTTATCCTCAGCCAGTACGTGCTGTACGAGATGCCGTCGCCCACCGTCGCGCTTTACGTCCTCAGCACGATGGCGGTGGTCGTCATCATGGTCTGGCTGGCGACCGGGGTGCAGCCGATGGATGCCGGGCTGCGCGCCGCGCTGCCGTCCATTTTCATTCTGGGCGTGACGACAGCGCTCTCGCGGCTGGCGATGTTCGCCGGGGTGAAGTTTCTGGGCAGTATGCAGACCGCCGTGCTGGCGATCACCGAAATCGCGGTGGCGCTGGTGCTGTCGTTTGCCGTGCTTCAGGAACGGCTCACGCTGGAGCAGTGGGGCGGCGTGGCGATCCTCACGCTGAGCATTCTGCTGGTGCGCGCGCGTGATCTCGCCCCGGCCAGCTTTAACCCCGGCAAGCTGTTCATGATTAACCTTGCCACGCAGCAGTTTCAATGGATCGCCTTTCACCGCGCGTTTGGCAAGGACGACCCCGATACTGACGACGTGATGGCGAAACTGAGTACCTCGGAACTGCGCGCGATCCGCGAGATGATGGGCGTGGACGACAAGCCGACCAACCCCTTCCCGATGAAAACCACAGGCCAGTATCGGGTAGACCTCACCGCTTTTCTGCCGCAGGAAGGTCAGGATATTGCTCGTAAGAAGCCCTGAAGGGTGTCCGCCGCGCTAACCCTGCCCTTTCAGCATCGGCCAGCTTTCTTCGATGTCGTCGTAACGAATCTCGACCGTTTCCTGAATGAGTTCGCTGGAGCCGCTGTCAAAGTCGGAATAGCTGACGGCGCTGACCCACGCTTTCTTCACCGTCCACCGGCGGATCGCCACGCCGTTATCTACCGCTACGATGGTCAGGGTGCGGGTGGGGCGCACGATGTCTGTGCCAGCGGTCATCGTCTCGCGCAGCCATTTATTAAAGACGTTGTTCGGGTCGCGCTGCACCATTTTGGTGATCTTGAACGGCTCTTCGACCTTCTTCAACTGGTTGGTGGTCTTCACTTCCAGCTTGAACGAGGTCAGACCGGAGATGGTGAAGATGCCCGTGACGGGTTCGTCGTCAATGTGTAGCACAAATTCGTTCGCAATCAGGCTGTCTACCGCCCGGACACTGTGGACTGCCTCAGGTGTGATTTCGTTGGTCATCAATCATCTACTCCGTGAATACAGGCTAAGCGGATTACTGATCGTTTGCATACGGTTACGATTATACCCGTGACTGGCTGTCAGGGAAAACTGGCACTATAATCGTAAGCGTCATGTGGGATAAGGTGGGTTAATTGCGGTGTTGAGACGGGTCTGGTTTTTATCGTTCGCATTGATGATCGCGGGCTGCCTGCCCGCCGCGCAGCAGCCAGAATCACAGGTTATCCTGCCGACTCTCGCCAGCCTGCCCACCGCCACGCCAGACAGCTTCACCGCCGACTCTGCCGAGCGGGTAGCGCGTCTGTTTCTCGACGCATGGCACGCGCAGGATTTCGCGGCCATGTACAACCTCATCGCCTTCGCCAGCCGCGAGGCCACCCCGCAGGACGAGTTTATCAGCCTCTACCAGTCGTCGCACAACACCATGACGCTGGAAAGCCTTGACTATACCATCACCAGCCTCATCCGTGACAGCAACAGCCCCGGCATGATGGTGCTGAGCTACGACATGGAGTTCAATACCGATCTCGTCGGCGATTTTACCGACAGCAACCGCACCCTGCGCCTGATCTTCGACGCGACCGTGCAGGAGTGGCGCGTGGCGTGGTCGCCGGGCGATATTTTCGCGGCGATGGGCAGCGGCGGGCGCTTGCGTTTAGAGCCGCGCATCCCCAGCCGCGCCAACATCTACGACCACGAAGGCAATATTCTGGCCGACCAGAACGGGCGCGTCGTCATCGTCAGCGTCGTCAAGCGCGATATTCCGGCTTACGAAACTTGTTTGGGGACGCTGGCGCAGGCGCTTGATAAACCTGTAGACCAACTGCGCGCCACGCTTGACCAGCGCGGCTTTGACCAGCTTGCCGAGATGGGGACGATTGAGGCCGCGACGTACATCAACATGCAGACCTCGCTGGAGGCCAACTGCCGGGCGCAGTTTCGTGACCGCCCTGCCCGCCGTTATGCCGATGGCACGCTGATGCCGCACATCCTCGGTTATGTCGGCTATCCCGACGAAGCCCAGATTCCGGTGCTGGAGGCGGCGGGCTTCAACCGCGATTCGATCATCGGGCGCAGCGGCATTGAACAAAGCTGGGACGAGACGCTGCGCGGGCAGGCGGGCGGCAGGCTGATGATTATCGCGCCCAATGGCAGCCAGACGATTCTCACCGAGGGCGCGTCGCAGCCCTCGCAGAGCGTGTGGCTGACGATTGATACCGATTTACAGCACTTTATCAATACGCTGCTGGCCGATGCCTATGCCGCGTCTGCATGGTCGGCCACGTCCAACGGCGCGTCGGCTGTCGTGATGGAGGTCAATACCGGGCGCGTGCTGGCGATGGTCAGCTATCCGACGTTTGACAACAACGCCTTTAACCCCTTTCCCTCGATGGGGCGCGACGCGGCGAACGCGATTGTGGCGGCGGTGCAGGCCGACACGCGCCGCCCACAGTTGAACCGCGCGACACAGGGGGTTTACCCGGCAGGCTCGACGTTCAAAGTGGTTCCGGCGATCGCGGCGGCGGACAGCGGCGTGTACGCGCTGGACGAGCGTTATACCTGCATCGGCACCTGGAACCGCGACATCCTGCGCGTGGACTGGCTGGCGGGCGGCCATAGTACGCTGACGCTGGCGGGCGGCCTCACCAACAGTTGCAACCCATATTTTTACGAGACAGGCTACCAGCTTAACGAGGCCGACCCCTATCTGCTGCCCACTTATGCCCGCAGGCTGGGGTTAGGCAGCCTGACCGGGATCGGTGAGCGCGGCGTGGCGGAATCGGCTGGCACGATCATTGACCCGGACTGGCTGGCACAGCGCGGCGGCACGTGGCGCTTCTCCGACGCGGTGAATATGGCCATCGGGCAGGGCGAGGTTGAGGTGACTCCGCTGCAAATGACGCGCCTGTTCGCGCTCATCGCCAACGGCGGCCTGCTTTACCGCCCGCAGTTGGTGGAGAAGGCTGGCATCCTGGGCGAAGCGCCGAGTTACACCATGCAACCGGAACTTATGGAGGACACCGGCATCAAGCCAGAGGTGCTGGCGGTAGTCCACGAGGGGCTGTGCGGCGTGACTTCGCTGGAACGCGGCACGGCGGAATACCAGTTTCGCGGCTCGCCCATACAGGAGATCGGCGTGTGTGGCAAAACAGGCACCGCACAGGCTGCCGGGCCGGGAACGGTGTCTCATGCGTGGTTTGCCGCCTATGCCCCGCGCGAAGCGCCAGAGATCGCGGTGGTGGTCATGGTCGAAAACAGCGGTGAAGGCTCTGGCGTGGCCGCCCCGCTAACCCGTGACATCCTCGAATACTACTTCTTCGGCGAGGACTTCCTACAGTAATTTGTTGCCAGCCTGGTAATTGATTGTTACAATCTGTTATGTCGTTAGGTTTCACATCCCCGTGAAATCTGACAATAAAGGGGAAATGACATGGCGGATGTATTCATCTCGTACTCACGCAAGGACGGCGAGTTCGCGGGCCGCCTGTTCGAGGCGCTGCGCGATACCGGGCGCGATATCTGGATTGATTGGGAAGATATTCCCGCCTCTGCCCAGTGGTGGGCGGAAATCTGCGCCGGGATCGAAGCGGCGGACACCTTCGTCACCATTGTCAGCGCCAATTTTTTAGAATCGCCTGTCTGTACGCTTGAAGTGCAGCACGCCATTGAGAATGGCAAGCGTGTGCTGCCTGTCATATGGCGGATGTGCGACCACAAAAGCGCGCTGGACGTGCTGGCCGCGCTGCCCATTGATGATAACCTCAACATGATGCTGGCCGGGCGCGATCTGTGCGAGATTTCCCGCGCCAACTGGAACCTCATCTCCGTTCATAACTGGGTGTCGTTTGAGGACGAAGCCGCGTTCGATGCCAGTTTCAACAGCCTGATCAAAGCGGTTGAAACCGACCTCGATCACGTGCGCGGCCACACGCGCTGGCTGGTGCGCGCGAAGGAGTGGGAGCGCAAGGCACAGAATCCCAGCTTTCTGTTGCAGGGCGACGAGATCAACGAGGCCGAGGCATGGCTTGAGCAGGCGGCGCATAAGAGTCCACAGCCAGCAGACCTGCATCACCAGTACATCGCCCAAAGCCGCCGCGCCGAAGAAGAACGACAGCGGCGCTTGCGCCAGTTGCGGCAGGCCACGATGGGGTTGGGGATCGTTGGCGCGGTGGCAGTGCTGATGACCATAGGCTCGCTGCTGCAACTGACCAGCGCCAACGCGCAGGTGGAGCAGGCCAACGCTACCCTGACCCAGATTCCAGTGACGGTGACGATTGCCGAGGGGCAGGCAGCGCTGGCCGAGACACAGGCGGCGGGCGCGGAAACCCTCGTGGCAGACGCAAACAGTCAGGTTGCCGTTGCCCGCTTAACCGCAACGACGGGCGCGCAGCAGTTGTCTGTTGCACAGCGACAGCTTGACGTAGCAGAGGACACGCTCACGCCGATTCCCCCCACGCTGACCGCCGCCGCCGCCGCTGTGACACAGGCGCAGGCGGAGTTGGCAGGGGCAGAGCGACAGGTGGCGACATCGCAGCAGGAGGCCACCAGCGCACAGGCACAGATCGCCGCCTATGGCAGCACGCTCACCCCTATCTTTTCCACGCTTGAGGCGGGGAACCTAGCCGTGACCGCTGCGCGGCGGGATTTCGGCACCGCACAGGCACAGGTGGCGCTGGCGAACGCGCTTGCCGCTGGTGCAGAGACCCAGATTGCCGAGGCACAGGTACAGGTAACTGCCGCGCAGCAGGAACTTGGTATGGCGCG
>CAZJSU010000026.1:1253-5630 GCA_964548765.1 uncultured Anaerolineaceae bacterium | reverse complement strand
AATCTGGCCGTGACGCAGGCACAGCAAAATGCTGCGATGGCGAGTACACAGGCCGCCAATGCTGAAATGCAGGTCACGGCGGTGCAGCAGGCGCTCATCAACGCGCAGGCGACGCTGACACCGGTGCCGGCCACGCTGGACGCTGCCGCCACAGTGGTTGCGGCCAGCAACCTACAGGTCACGGAGGCGGAGATCGCCATCACCGAGGCGCAGGCGCAGGTCGTGGCGGCACAGTCAACGCTCGTCCCTATTCAGGGAACAGCCGTCGCGGCGAGCGCGCAGGCCGCCAGCGTGTCGCTGGTCAGCAACGCTGAGGCCGTGCTAAACAGCGGCAATTATGATCTGGGGCTGGCGCTGGTGTTAGAGGCGCTGGACATTGACCCCGGCCTCACACAGGCGCAGCGCCTGCTCAACCAGATTGTTTATTCGGGCGCGCGTTTCAGCTTTCCCGCTGCCCGCGCCGCCGAGATCAGCCCACAGGCGGGCGCGGAGCTGCTGGCTGTGGGCGAAGGCCGCGAGGTTGTGCTGTATGATCTGGCGACACGCAGCGAGGTCGGTCGGCTGCGTGGGCATGATGGCGATATTAACGATCTTGAGTTTCACCCGGATGGCAGTCTGCTGGCCTCGGCGGGCATGGATGGCCTTGTCATGCTGTGGGACATCAACACGCGCGACGTACATGCCCGGCTGGAAGGGCATCGCGGCGCGGTCAACGCGCTGGCCTTTAACCGCGATGGGTCGCGCCTGCTTTCCGGTGGCGAGGATAATACCAGCATTGTGTGGGATGTGGCGGCGGGCGCGCTGCTCAGCAGCCATACCGTCGGCAATCCCTGGCCGGTGATCCGCGTGCGCTTCGCCTCTAACGAGCAGAATTTTTATGCGTGGGAAGCGCGCGGCAGCACCCAGGCCATGTCCATCTGGCGTATCGGCACGAACCCGCCGCGCACCTTTGACCAGCCGCGCCAGCTTTTCCAGGTCTTCGACGAGCGCCCGCAGAGCTTTTACGCGCTGGCCGCGCTGACGGATAATATCGTGGTGGTTAATACCAACACGCTGGCCGAGGAACGCACATGGAGCGGGCAGATCGGCTTTAACTGGGGAGCAGACCGCGTTACAGCGGCGGCCTTTAACCCGGCGGCAGCCGAACTGCTGGTCGCGCTGGACGGTGGGGATAACCGTTTGGTGCGGCTGGATTTCAGCAGCCGCGAAGTGCTGCGCCGCTTTCAGGGGCCGGGCGCGGAACGGGTCAGCGCGCTGGCGGTCAGCCCTGATGGACGGCTGGCGCTCTCTGGTTACGACAGCCAGCTTATTCTATGGGATATGGCAAGCGGGACGGAGATTCGCCGTCTCACCGCGCATGACGATCTGGTACAGACGCTGCGCTTCAGCCCGGACGGGCGTTACGCCATCTCCATCGCCCGCAATGGCGACATTCGCGTATGGGATGTGGACAGCGGCGACCCGGCCCAGCGCCAGCAGATCATGACGCGCGCCATCGTCACGGGCATTAGCACGCTGGGGTACAGCCCGGACGGGGAAGTTATTTACGCCAATGTCGAGGGCAGCCTGTTTGAGTGGAGTTCGCGCACAGGCGAGCGCCTTGAAGATGCGAACAACTTCAGCCAGCGCGGGGCGCGTGCCGACGTGGTGTTCAGCCCCGGCCACCCTTACGCGCTCACCATCACCCAGAGCGGGCCGCTGCTGTGGGATATGACGCGGCCTGTTGGACAGGCGCTGCTGCGACAGGGCGTTGGGGCAGAGGGAAGCACGCTCAGCGGCGTAGCCGCCTTCAGCCCGGACGGCCAGTATCTGCTGCTGGATGGCAGCAACCTGCTGCTGGTGCAGCACCGCGATAACCAGCGCGTTCAGGACTTCGACAAGCGCGCGCTGGCGCTGGCGGGCGATGAAGTCATCCGCGATGCCGTCATCAGCGCCGATAACCGCTACGTTGTGCTGGTGACCGGGCTGCGCGAGGCGGGCGACGAAGCCCCGCCGGGGCAGGTGATCGTGCTTTCGGTCGAAAGCGGGGAGGAACTGCGCCGCTTCCCGGTGCGCCACACCCGCGCCATCCACAGTGTCGCCATCAGCCCTGACAGCCGTACAGCGCTCACCGCCTCGGAAGACGATACGCTGATTCTGTGGGAGATTGAAACGGGCGAAGTGCTGCGCCGCCTGTACGGGCATCGTGACGATGTGAATACCGTGTTGTTTATGCCGGACGGCCAGCAGGCGCTTTCCGCCTCGGACGATTTCAGCATCATCCTGTGGGACCTGGACAGCGGCCAGATCATCCGGCGCTTCACCGGGCATACGCATCCGGTGCGTTATCTGGCGGTGCGTCCTGATGGGCGGGAGTTCGCCTCCAGCACGGGTGTGGAAGAAGACCCGCTGCGCGTGTGGCGCATCGAAACGCCGGCAGAGGTGCATCGCTGGACGCTGAACAACCGCCATTGGCGCGCGCTCTCGCCCGCCGAGCGCGACCAGTACGGCCTGCATATCTCGGCAGTGGTAACGGCCACGCCAGCCCTGCCCAGCGTGACACCCGTACCGACCACCGCGCCCACGCTTACCGCCACGCTGCGCGCAACGTCCACGCCTGTGGCGAATGATCCGGCTTGCGCTGGTTTCCGCATGACGAGTCCTCTGGATAGCCTTGATCCCGCAGAAACCACCTTCACATGGACACAGCTACCCGGCGCGGCCACTTACTGGCTGGTCATCTATACACCGGGCGGGCAGCAGCGGCCTTTCCCGCTGGGCGATGTGGCGCAGGCGACGGTCAATACCAGCGCCGCCGCACTCTTTGCAGGCGAGACCACGCTCGTTTGGGAGGTGCAGGCGTTTGACGCGGACTATCATCTGCTGTGCAGTACGCCGCGTATCGAGGGGGCGCGGAGCTGAAATCTGCTGAAAACGCCGTCTTTTGTGTAGATTTTTGCATATTTTGCATAATCTGCTTGTCGCTTCTCGCTCAGGTTTGTGCTAAAATTCACGCACCTCGCTGAGTGAGAGGCGCTTTGTATGGAAAACTTCAACCTTTCCCTTGTGTTTTCGGTGGTCAGTACGTTGGTTACTGGCCTGTTTGCTGCGATGGTGCTGTGGCGCTGGCGCGAGAAGCACCGCCCGCATCTGCTGGCGTGGGGCATCGGCCTGCTGCTGTACTTCGCCGGGACGTTGAGCCAGGTCGTGCTGTTCTTCGTCTGGAGTCCGTTCTTCTTCGGCCTGTGGTACTGGAGCGGTGCGCTGATGGTCGCGCCCTGGCTGGGGCAGGGGACGATTTACCTGCTGTGGCGCAAGGGGAACATCGCCCGCAACTTCCAGATGGCGCTCATTCTGGTCGGCGTGATGACGCTGCCCTGGACGCTGTTCCTTACGCCCTTTAACGGCGATGCGTGGCAGCCCGGTGCGGACATCACCGAAATCTACCGCGATCATGTCGTGGATGGCGTGGTCGTGCGCGAGGGCATCATGCCCGGCGGCTCCAGCGGGACGGTGCGCGCTTTCTCGCCCGTGATGAACATCTGGGGGACGCTGGCGCTGGTGGGCGGCGCGATTTATTCCTCGTGGATTTTTGGCAAAAAGCAGATTATGCGTAACCGCGTCATCGGCAACTGGCTCATCGCGGCGGGCGGCCTCATGCCTGCGTTGGGCGGCGTGTTCATCCGTCTTGGCGACCCTTCGTTTAAATACCTGGGCGAGATGCTGGGCGCGTGCCTGATCTTCGCGGGCTTCCTGATGGCGACCAATGTGCCGGACGACACCGCCACGCGCGCCAAAGACCTGCCGCAGCCTGTCGAAAGTGCCGGAGACTGAAATGCCCGACGCGCCAACGCCCGCCGCTAATACGTGGCTGAGACGGCTTGATCTCGCCCTGCTGCTGGTGATACTCGGCTTCTGTGCGCTGGTGATCGTGGACACGGCGGCAGGGGTCGCCACCGTCTGGCCGTACCTGCTGCTCCACGCGCTGCATAATCATCTGGGGCGGCTGGCGCTGGCGCTGGCGGCGGTCATGCTGGCGATTGCCGTTTACGTCGGCATCGTGCGTAAGGGCGATGTCACGCCGCTGTTCCGCCGCGCCACCTACATCGTTTTCGGCACGCTGGTGTTCGAGGCGCTCCTCGGCGGGGCGATGTACCTGTTTTACAGCGCGCGCCCTGCCGAGGATGTGCATCTGATTTACGGTTTGGGAACGGTGCTGTCGCTGCCATTTTTCATTTTTGTCGAAACCACCGCGAAAAAGCGCCCGGCGATGGGCAGTTATATCTGGGGCTTCGCGCTGCTGGCGGGCATCGTTGTCCGCAGCATCCTGACCGGCAGCTAGCCAGGCGGGTTAACGGGGTGTTTGGACGCGCCGTTGCGCGTCCCTACAGGCGTATG
>CAZJSU010000026.1:0-1153 GCA_964548765.1 uncultured Anaerolineaceae bacterium | reverse complement strand
TCAACACAAGCTCGCTATACGTAATTCCCCGCGTTGCTCTGTGTGCCGCGCCTGCCGTCCGGCCAGACCGTGTTCTGGTTAGAAATCAGGCCGTCAATCGTCGCCCCGGTCATCACCGCGCCCAGCAGATTCGCGTCGCTGATGTTGGCCTTGCTCAGAATCGCTCGCGCCAGATTAGAGCTTTGCAGGTTCGCGCCTGTGAAGTTCGCGCCTGTGCAGTTGGCCGAGAGCAGGTCTGCGCCGGGAAGCTGTGCCAGGGTGAGGTCGGCATAAAACAGGCTGGCGTTCCGCAGCACTGTCTCGCGCAGTTTGGCGCTGGTCATGGCCGCCTGCTTCAGGTTCGCCCCGGTTAAGTCGAGGCGGGTCGCGTCAATCTGGATCAGGTTCACCCCGGCCAGACGCGGATTTGGCCCGGCGGAGATCAGCGCGAGGATCAGTTGTTGGCGGGTGATTTCAGGCATGGTGAGGCTCCTTCTGGTAATGAGCAGGTGTCCGGCTCAAGCAATCATCATCACACTGTATTCTATCCAAAATTAGGAATGCTGTGCTGAAAATCATAAAATCCGCTGACTTTCCCCAACGGTCAGGTTTGAAACTTTCCTGTGAAAAACGCCGATGCCTTCCAGAATACCCTCATTTGGGGGAATTGTACAAGCCGGGTTGCTGGCGGGTTTGCAAATGGTTTGTGTAAGTAGAAAACAGCCGCCAGCGTAGGTATTGCGTAGGGCAAGCGTAGGGTAAATGTTCTTATAAAGTGCGGTGTCCTGCATTTAGGATAATTAGGACTCATAGAACTGTGTTCTGTTTTTCTAACCCCCAATATCTGGTTTGGACAAACTATCCAAACCGTTATACACTGGTTAGATAATTGTAACTCACAAAGACGACAAGCTCCTTACAGAGGCGGAGAAGGAATGGCTGAGAAAATTCTGGTCATTGATGACGAAGAAACAACTGTCCAGTTGATTGCGATCCTGCTGGAACGGCGCGGCTACGAGGTCATTAAAGCCTTCCGCGCGGACGATGGCCTGCGTAAAGCCTATCGTCACCAGCCCGATCTGGTGCTGCTGGACATTATGATGCCAGACATGGACGGTTGGGAAGTATGCAAGCGGCTGCGCGAAATGTCCGACGTGCCGATCATCTTCCTGAC
>CAZJSU010000025.1:34089-49549 GCA_964548765.1 uncultured Anaerolineaceae bacterium | reverse complement strand
AACCCTGACGACCTCCAACATGGCGCTGACGTTCGCGCGCTCTGGCGAGCGCACGGTCGTCATTGATGGCGACATCCGCAAGGGCGACCTGCATGAACTGTTCCGCCTGCCCAACATCTTTGGCATTTCGGACGTGCTGGCCTCGCGCGAGCCGGTAGAGGACATCCTGCATCAGGCTATTTTGCAAACTAATTTTGAAAACCTCGCGCTTATCCCCGCCGGACGCGCGATTAATGACCCGGCAGCGCTGCTGAGCAACGACCGCCTGGAAGAGATGATTGAGGCGCTTAAACAAAAATTTGATCTGGTGATTTTCGACTCCGCGCCCACGATTGCCGGGCAGGACTCGGTTTTTCTGGGCGAGGCCAGTGATGGTGTGGTGATCGTGGTGAACGCCCGCCGCACCACCCAGCGCGCGATCAAGCGCACGATCGCCAGCCTGCGCGAAGGGCGCAACGTGTATCTTTTCGGGCTGGTCGTCAACCGTGTACGCCTGCAGATCACCAGCAAATACAGCACGACGTACTATCGTCACGCACCGGGCATCACTGCCGAGCAGTTGAACAAGGAACTGCTGAACCCGAACAGGCTTAGCATTCGGAAACCCGCCAACATTATGATTAACAAGGACGGCGAACGCCTGTATTCTGTCGAGGCCAGCGCCTCGCGGTTGGGGGTTCGCAGCCAGAGCATCTACGAATGGCAGAAATCGGGCTATCTGAAAACGGAAAAGCACCGCTTCCGCACGTGGGTCAACGAGAGCGAGATTGAGCGCATCCTCAGCAACCTGCCCGTAGCCGAAGAAGTGGAATTCAAACCGAAGCCTAAAGCGCCCACACCCGCTGTTGAATCCTCTATGAACGGCGGCATCACCGCGCGCCTGCCCGTCCCGGATCAACTGCGCGAACAGCGCAACGCGGTGCTGGGGCTGGCTAGTAAAAGTGACAACGGGGAAGCTGAGTAACGCAGGGTAAACGACGATGCTGCTGACCGTATCACAGAGTATACAGAGCGTTATCGGACGCATGAAGTTCTTTCTGTTCGACCGCTATTATACGAACACGATTCGGGCAACCCTCATCCTGACCTGTATTGTCGGCGCGGCGATGATCGCCGTGCTGCTCCAGATTCACCCGATCCTCAGCGTGCTTCCGCTGATGGGGCTGGCGGGGCTGGGCATGATGATCTTCCTGTATCGCAACATGGAAACGGGGATTCTGCTGGTGCTTTTCGTCACGACGCTGTTTAATGTCGGCGTAGGCACCGGCACAGGCACCGACCTGATGCTCAGCCTGATGATCCTGCTGCTGCTGCTGGGCTTATGGCTGTTACGCATCTTCCTTGTCGAGCGTTCTTTCGCCTCGTTTCGTAATTTCGCCCCGGTATGGCCGGTGCTGGCGTTCTCGTGCATCGTCGTCATCGCCATGTTCTGGTCCAGCGTCTATAACGAAGCGCATGTGTACCACATGATGCTGGATAAATGGAAGCCGCGCCTCATGACCTCGCTGGTGATGATCGTTTCGCCGCTGACCACGCTGCTGGTGGCAAACTTCATGTCCCCACGCGGCATCAAGCGTTTTGTCTGGTACTTCATTGTTCTGGGCGCTTTTACCGGGGTGCTGCGCATCCTGTTCAACGATTACCCCTTGGAGAACATCTGGAACATTCGTGGGCAGTGGCCGGTATGGGTGGTGGCTTTCGCGCTGGGGCAGGCGCTGTTCAATAACAAGCTGCCGCTGATGATACGCGGCTTCTGCGTCGCTGTGGTCGGGGCATGGGCCTATATTCAGATCGGCCTGGGCATCACCTGGTTAAGCGGGTGGGTGCCTGTCGGGCTGGCAGCGGGCATCATCTGCCTGCTGTACTCGCGCTATCTGGCCGTCCTGCTAGGGATTATCGGGCTTATTTACCTGCTGGCGAATTCAGATATGGTGATGAGCCTCATCGAGGGGGAGCAGGAAGAATCAGGCATGACCCGTGTCGAAGCGTGGGATCAGGCTGTGGAGATCACGTCTGACCATTACCTGTTCGGGACTGGCCCGATCGGCTATTACTTCTATCTCACTGCCGAGATTGGCGGCCTGTTCCAGTTATCGCACAATAATTACTTTGATGTATTTGCCCAGCTTGGCGTTACGGGCTTCGCGGCTTTTCTGGCCTTCTGGCTTTCCATGGGGTATGTCGTGTGGAAAATGTACTGGATTGTGCCAAGAGGCGGCTTTGAATACGGCCTCGCGGTTAGCCTCGTCGCCTGTTATATCGCCCTCTTCGTGATAATGGCTCTTGGGGACTGGGTGATTCCCTTTGCCTATACCCAGACGCTGGCGGGAGTCAGTTATACCATCTGGGCATGGATGCTCATGGGCATCGCAAGCGCCCTGTATTTCTACTATAAAGACCAGCAGCAGCCCTCCGCTGCTCCGGCTGGCATGTTCACCGCCGACAGCGGTTATTAGACCTCAGAGTTGTTTACAGGCGTAATGTTGTGATGATGCGACAGATCAAGCAATCCCTGCCCGTTGTGTTTCTGGCGGCGCTGCTGGCGCTGGCGGGTGTCCGGTTAAGCCACGCGCAGGGCAGCCCGGCCACGTGGTCGCCGCCGGAGTTCCTGGGGAACGGCTGGTGGCAGAGCCTCACCGTAGACCGGGAGGGGACGGTTCACGTGGGCTGGTACTCCGGGGAAGAAAAAGACGAAGTAACCCGGCAGGACATTGACCAGCTCATGTATCGCCAGAAGCCGCTGGACGGCAACTGGACGGAAAGTACCGACATCATCTACACCGGGATGGGCGGCTTCACCGTCCGCAACACGCTGGATGTAACCTCCGACGGCGATCTGCTCGCCTTCTATCGCGGCCATAACTCGCATTACATCTCTCGTTCTACTGTTTTTGACGTGCTGAACCCGCGATCATGGTCAACGCCGCACATGATTGCCGATAACGCTTACTATCTGGATATGATGGTGGATAAAAACGATAATCTCCACCTCGTCACCAGCTATACCAGCACCGCCCTGCTTCGCTCGCAGAGCGCGGTTGAGGTGAACCCGTGCGCCTTTTGTAAAGACCTGTTCTACATGCGCTCGGACGACCGGGGGGCAAACTGGTCGCGGACGGCGATCATCTCTGGCCTGCCCGAAAGCGGCTCTGACCGCCCGGATATATGGCAGGCACCAAGCGGTCGCCTGTACATCGCGTGGGATGAAGGGCTGGACTGGTATATCGGGCGCGGCCAGCCCAAGGATGTCCGCATCGTCTACTCTGATGATGACGGCGTAACCTGGTCAGACCCGATCATCCTCGACGGTGGTGAAGCGGCTGCCGAAATTCTGCCTATTCAACTGGCGGCTGCCGAAACAGAAGATGGCAGTATTCTGGCGGTATGGCGCTCTGCCATCCAGGACATCATCTATTATCAGCTTTCAGAGGACCTCGGCGAAACATGGACGGAGCCGCGCCCCATCCCCGGCATTGCGGCGCGCCCCAGCATGGAAACGCCGCTGGATGACTACGAACTGATTACCGACAACTTCGGCGATGCCCACCTGTTCGCCGTTGCACGGGCGCGGGACAGCGCGGCAACGGTCAATTCCCTCTATCATCTGGAGTATCGTCAGGGGCGCTGGCTGCCGGGGCGCGTGATTGCGATAGAACCGGAAGATAAACACTTCCTCTGGCCGAAAGCGGCTTTCGGCCCGCTGAACGATATTCACCTGACATGGTTCGAGACGGATCGGTTTCCTTCCGGCACCAGCACCGGCCCCACAGGGCTGGAAGTGTATTACAGCTATCGTACAGGCAATATGGAGCCTGCGGCAGCGCTGGCCTTTAACCCGACCAGCACACCAAGCCCAACGCCAGAACTGCAGACTTTATTCGAAGCAACCCCGACACCATTCCCGACAGCCGTTCCTATGGAGAACATCCCCACCGCGAACAACTCTGACCAGTACGCGACGCGAACCCTGCTCACCAGCATGTTCTTTGCCACGCTGTTTTGCGGCGGGGTCTTTCTGGTTTATCGAAACTGGGGCAGGCGTTAACCGGGCAGGGGGTGCGGCGGTGGTTCGCCCCCTACAGAGTGAAATTGACCCACGACATCGTTAAGTGCTGCCTGTAATAACGAGCGTTAGGGAATCGTTAGGTCAGGCGCTTCTGCGCTTTATCCCTGCGTAAGGCCATTCTCCTATGCTGATGAGAAATGCTGAAAGAGAGATGGTAAGATGCGAATCGGGATTGTCGGCGGGGGGCTGTTAGGGACTGCGCTGGCCTACTTCCTGTCAGAAACCACGTCACATCATGTCACTCTGCTGGAGCAGAGCGCCTCGCTGGGCGGGCTGAACGACGCGGTTGAACTGGATGACGGCCTGTCCATCAGCCGCTATCATCATGTGCTGCTGCCAGAAGATCATGCCGTGCGTGATCTTTGCGCGCGCCTCGGCCTGGCTGACGAACTGGTGTTTCACCCGGCGCGCACTGGTTTTATTCATAACGGCGCGTTCCATTCGCTGAACACGTTGTGGGACTTTCTCTCATTCCCGCCGTTGAGCGCGCGTGACCGCCTTCGGCTGGCGAACACCATCTTTCAGGCACGCCGCATCCGGGACTGGCGCGCGCTGGATACTATCCCGGTGCGCGACTGGCTGGTACAGACCGGAAGCCAGCAGACCTTTACCCGTATCTGGGCCCCGCTGCTGGAAGCCAAGTTCGATAACCAGTATGATCGCATCCCGGCCACTTATATCTGGTCGTGGATCAATCGCATGATGGCGGCGCGTCATGCCCCGCACATGAAAACCTCGATCGGGTATCTTCGCGGCAGCCACCGCGCGCTGGTCGAGGCGATGGCAGACAAAATCAGGGCGCGCGGCGGGGCGATTGTCACCAGTTCACGGGTGCGCGAAATTGAAATCCGGGGCGGACAGCTTGGGCAGGTGCGCACGCACAATGACCTGCTGCACTTCGATCAGGTCGTCGCCGCTGTCCCCACGCCAACCTTTGCCCGTCTTATCCCCGGCGCAGATCAGGCCTATCTCAACCAGCTTGACCAGTCGCGCTATTTAGGGCTGGTATGTCCGGCGCTGGTGGTAGACAGGCCGCTTTCTGGCTACTGGACGCTCAACCTGACCGACCCCAGCAGCCCGTTTTCCAGCGTGATCGAAATGCCACACCCGCAGGACCCGCGCTATTACGTGGTTTACCTGCCCAAATACACCGCGCCGGAAAACGACTGGATGGGTGTCCCCGACCATGACATTCAGGAAGCATGGCTCATCCGCCTGCGCCAGCTTTTCCCCAGCCTCAGGCATGAGCATATCCGGCACTTCATCGTCAATCGCTCGCGCTATGCCGACCCGGTGCATACGCTTCAGCCGCTGGAGCGCCTGCTGCCGCTGCAAACGCCTTACGCTGGCCTGCTGCTGGCGAATGTCAGTCAGGTTTATCCCGGCCTGCCCACCAGTGAAAACGCTATCCTCCACGCGCGCGAAGTCGCCCATAAGATCGCCGCGCAGCCTGTCTTACAGGCCGAACCAGCCGCCTAAGAAAGGGCTTTATGCGTGTTCTACTGCTCACTCAGGTGCTTCCCTATCCGCCAGACAGCGGCCCCAAGGTCAAGACGTATTACGTCCTCAAATATCTGGCTTCGCAGCATGACGTAACGCTGGTTTCGTTTGTGCGCGATAGTGATAAGCCAGAGCATATCCGGCATCTGGAAAGCTTGTGTGAGCGTGTCATCACCGTGCCGATCAGCCGTTCCAAAACACGCGATCTGCGCTTTTTGGGGCAAAGCCTGCTGACTGGCGAACCCTGGATGATGCTGCGCGACGAACGCCCGGAGATGCGCCAGGTACTGGCAGAACTGGCGGCGACCACCCGCTTCGATGTCGTCCACGCCGACCAGACCAACATGGGACAGTACGCGCTGCCCTTCAAAGACAGCCACAAGGTGCTGGACCTGCATAACGCGCTGTGGATGCTTTACAAGCGGCTGGCGGAAACCACGTCCCCCAAAAGCCCGATGAAGTACATTCTGGCGCGGGACTGGCCGCTGCTGAAGCGCTACGAGGGCCGGCTTTGCCGCCAGTTCGACGCAGTGACCGCCGTGACCGAAGAAGACCGCGCCCTGCTGCTGGAAGCTGGGGCGAACGATAACATGACCGTGATTCCGATTGCCATTGATACCGATGAGCAGGCGTTCATCCAGCGCCGCCCTTCCGCCCCGCATATCGTCCACATCGGCACGATGTACTGGCCGCCCAACATCAACGGCATTCACTGGTTCCTCGACCATGTTTACCCCATCATCAAGCGTGAAGTGCCGGATGTCCGCTGCACGCTCATCGGCGCGCGCCCGCCAGAAAGCCTTACGCGCCGCGCGGCAGATGACCGCACGCTGACCGTCACGGGTTATGTCGAAGACCCGCTGCCCTTTCTGGAAGATGCCAGCATGATGATGGTGCCGCTGCAAGCGGGCGGCGGGATGCGCGTCAAAATCCTTAACGCGCTGTCGCAGGGCATCCCTATGGTCAGCACGACGGTGGGCTGCGAGGGCATTCGGGTCACTGACGAACATGATATTCTGGTTGCCGATCATCCCCAGCGTTTTGCCGAAGCGACCATCCGCCTGCTCAACGATTATGAGTTAAACCAGCGGATTACCCAGAACGGGCGACAAACCGCCGAGCAGCTTTACGATTACCGCCGGGCGTGCCGCCCGTTAGACGCGATCTACGCGCAGCAGTTAAAACAGGTCTAGCAACAGCCATGCATCTTTTATTCATCACGCCTTACATTCCCTCACTGGTACGGGTACGCCCGTACAATTTGCTTCAGGCGCTGGTCAGGCGCGGTCATAAAGTGACCCTGCTGGCGCTCCAGCCGCCCGGTGACAACGGCGAAGCCCTGCCACAACTGCGCGAATGGTGCAGCGAGGTTCACATCGTCAGCCATAGTAAAACGCAGACGCTGCTGAACGGGCTGGCCGCGCTGCCCGGCGGCTTCCCTGTGCAGGCGGCTTACTCGCGCTCTGCCGAGTTCAACCGGATCGCCGAAGACCTTATCCAGCGCCAGTCGTTCGATGTGGCGCATGTGGAGCATCTGCGCGGCGCGGTGCTGGCCGACGCGCTGAACGAACTCCCCGTCGTGTTCGACTCGGTAGACAGCATTTCGCTGCTGTTCGAGAAGGTGCTGAAAGATGCCCCCAGCTTTAAAAGCCGTCTGATCGCCATGCTCGACCTTGACCGTACCCGGCATTTCGAGGGCGCGCTGACGCGGCGCTTCCGGCAGGTCGCCGTCACCAGCGCGGTAGACCGTCAGGCGCTGATCTCGTTAGGGGCTGATGCCGAGCGCGTCACCGTTGTCCCTAACGGGGTGGATATAGATTACTTCAAGCCGCAGGCGCTCCCCCGCCACCCGCACCAACTGGTTTTCAGCGGCAAGATGAGCTACCACGCCAATATCGCCGCCGCCGAAGACCTTGTACACAAAATTATGCCGCTTGTCTGGCGGCAGGAACCGCAGGCAAGTTTGCAAATTGTTGGGAAAGATCCTACGCCTGTTATTTCAGAGTTAGGTCAGCGGCCTAACATCACTGTTACGGGTTATGTGCCAGACCTGCGGCCCTATCTGGCACAGGCGGCCATCGCTGTAAGCACCGTGCGTTACGGCGTGGGCATTCAGAACAAAGTGCTGGAAGCGATGGCGATGGGTACACCCGTCGTTTGCTCCACACAGGCCAGTTCGGCGCTTCAGGCGCAGCACGGGCGTGACCTGCTGGTCGGGGATACGCCAGAAGCGCTGGCCGGACACATCGTTGACCTGCTGCGCTCGCCCGAAAAGCGCGAGCAGATCGGGCAGGCAGGGCGACATTACGTCGAAAACCATCAGACATGGGACAGCGCCGCCGCCATTCTGGAAGCACTCTACACCAGAGCAACGCAGTACGAGACAGGCGTAACATAACTTTTGTGCAGGATAATCTTATGGGAACACGCACCATTGACTCAAAGTTTCGCCGACAGGCCGTCGCCTTCCGCTTTGCGCCCTCCCAATGGGTAAAGCTGGCGCGGCAGAACAGCGCCAGCAAATACCGCGCGGTGCAGCTTGGCCTGCTTGGTGCTGACGCGCTGATGATTGGGCTGGCCTTCTGGGTCGCCTATCAACTGCGGTTCTATGGTGTGACCTCACAGTTATTCGCTCAGGAAGCCAATGCCGATTCCATTTTTTACGAGACAACGGTGTTTCTGCTCATTCCGGCGTGGCTGCTGATCCTGTATCTTTTCAAGTTATACGACCCGTCGCTGCTGTTTAGCGGTCATAAAGAGTATTCTCACCTGTTTAACGCCTGCACTGCCGGCATCATGCTGGTGATTCTGGTCATGTTCCTCGACCCGACACTGGTGATTGCCCGCGCGTGGGTGCTGATGGCGTGGCTGCTGTCTATCATCTGTCTGGGGCTGGAGCGTTTCGCGGTGCGGCGCGTGGTTTATACCGCCCGGCGCAACGGCCACTTTATGACCCCGACATACATCGTCGGCGCGAACGCGGAAGGGCTGGCGATTGCCGAACATCTTATCAGCGCGCCGATGCTGGGCATCAATGTGCTGGGCTTTATTGATGATACGATGCAGGTGGGCGAGGAAGTGCTGCCAGACCTGTACGTTCACGGCAATACCGAGCGCGCCGAATACCTGTGTGCCAAGTTCGGCATCGAGCGTATGATCGTCGCCACCAGCGGGGTCGAACGCGAGAACCTTCTGGATATGTTCAAGCGCTTTGTCAACGTGGACGATGTTGCCGTGTGGCTGTCCTCCGGCATGTACGAGATGCTGACTACGGGCGTGCGCGTGCAGGATGTCGGCTCGATGGCGATGATTAGCGTGAACCGGGTACGGCTGACGGGCATCAATGTCATCGCCAAGTCGCTGCTCGATTACACCGGGGCGCTTCTTGGGCTGGCGCTGCTGTCACCGATGTTTCTGGCGATCATCATCATGATGAAGATGACCGACCCCGGCCCTATCTTCCACCGCCGCCGGGTGGTTGGCGTGGGCGGCAAGCAGTTCAATGCCTACAAATTCCGCACGATGGTGGTCAACGCGGACGATGTGCTGCGCGACCTGCTGGAGCGCGACCCGGAAGCGCGCGCCGAGTATGAGCGCGACTTCAAGCTGAAGAATGACCCGCGCATCACGCGCGTGGGGCGCTTCCTCCGCAAGACCAGCGTGGACGAACTGCCGCAGTTGGTTAACGTCCTGCGTGGCGAGATGAGCATCGTGGGGCCGCGTATGATTACGCTGGAAGAAGTGCGGCGTTACGGCCAGTGGGATATGAATATCCACACCGTCAAGCCGGGCATTACCGGCCTGTGGCAGATCAGCGGGCGCAGCGACATCACCTATGAGGAGCGCGTGCGGCTGGATATGCACTACATCCGCAACTACTCGATCTGGATGGACTTGCAGATCATCTTCTGGACGGTCCCGGCTGTGGCCTTTGGCTGGGGCGCGTACTAGCGCTTAACAAAGCGCAGGGGCAGCCCGGTGGGTCGCCCCTGCATACAAATCACATCCCTTGCTGGATGGACTAGAGCGTTTCAGGGCTGCCCGATGGCTCGACCTCTACCCCCGCCCGGCGGCGGCGCAGCCACCACACAAACACCACAACCGCAAAAATCGCCAGCGCGACAAGGACAAAGCGCTCGTACTGCTTGGTCAGCAGCAGCACTTCTTCCCAACGCTCGCCCAGAAGCACCCCGGCGTAAGCCAGAACACCGCTCCAGATGGCCGAGCCAACGGTGGTGTACAGCAGGAATTTCGGCATCGGCATACGCTCTGCCCCGGCTGGCAGCGAGATCAGGCTGCGAATCAGGGGGATGAGCCGACCAAAAAACACCACCCAATGCCCATAGCGCCCAAAGTAAGCCAGCGCGCGATCATACTCTTTCTCGCCAACTGTCAGAAAACGCCCATAACGGCGCAGAATCATGCGTACCACAGGGTCGCCTGCCCACCAGCCGATGTAATACAGCACCACCGCGCCTATGACCGTCCCAATGACACCGGCAACCCAGACCGCGAAAAAATCCATCTCGCCACGCGCGACCAGAAAACCGCCAAATGGCATAATGACTTCTGACGGGATGGGGGGAAAGAGGTTTTCCACCAGCATAATGAAGGCAATCCCCGGATAACCGATCGTGAGAATAATATCCTGGATAACAATTGCCACTTGTTCCAGCAGATGCGACATAGATTTTCTCCATTTGAACACCAATGCCGCCATTATATATCAGGAGAGGCTTGCGTAAACCTTGATCTGTAGAGCGGCACTGCGGGCCAGTAGCGATAAAACACCGCGAAAGCTAAAATAATGACGCACGGACTGGATCAGAAGTTGGCCTTATGCAGCACTTAAATACACTCTGGCAGACGTTAAACGCGGTTTCCGAACTGCGCGAGATGACTCGCAGGCGGCAGACGTACTATTTTTCCACCCTCGGCCCGATCACCTTTTACCTGCGCGCGGAAAACGCCGAAGTTCAGGTGATGCGCTGGGGACAGCCGAAAGTGGAAGTCACCGCCGTACTGCATGGCTCGTTTGGCTGGCGGGTTGCCACCGATCAGGACGAGGCGGGGATTTACGTCGTCGCCCGGCGCAAGCCGCTGCTGGGGAGCCGGTCGCGTGCGCTGTTTACGGTGATCGTGCCACATGATGCGCTGCTGGTGCTGAAGCTGGACATGGGGCGCGTGGTGATGGAGAACGTCAGCGGCACGGTGCAGATTCCGCCATTAGCCAGCGAGTCTGTCGTTCGCCTGCTGCCTTCCGGCCAGTAATCCCTGTACACCTTTTGCCTCTTGTCTCATGTAAAACAGGTGCTATGCCACATCCTGCCCTCTTTATCCTCATCATCACGCTCGCCATCTTCACGCAGACAGTCAGCGGCTTCGGGCTGGCGCTCATCTCCATGCCGCTGCTTATCGAGGCACTGGGGATACAGATCGCCGCGCCGCTGGTCGCACTGGTCGCCATCACCGCCGAGGTCGTTCTGCTGCTGCGCTATCGCCACGCCCTCAATTTCAGCGTGGTGCGGCGGCTGTCCATCGCCTCTGTTATCGGTGTCCCGGTTGGCGTTTTTCTGCTGCCCCGCGTAGACGAGCGGCTGATGCTGACCCTGCTCGGCCTGCTGGTGACAGGCTATGCCCTGTACGCGCTCGCCAGACCGCGCCTGCCAGAAATTCAGCATCCACGCTGGGCTTATGGTTTCGGCTTTGCCAGCGGCATCCTCAGCGGGGCCTACAACGCCGCCGGGCCGCCCATCGTCATTTATGGAAGCTGTCGCCGCTGGCTGCCGGCGGAGTTTAAGGGCAACCTTCAGGGCTACTTCCTCATCAACAGCGTGATGGTCATTCTGGCGCACGCGCTGTCACAGCACTACACGCCGTTTGTCTGGCAGAATTATCTTAGCGCGCTGCCCGGCATCGGGCTTGGCCTGCTGCTCGGCTTCAGCCTCGATCGCTTCATTAACCCGCTGGTCTTTCGCAGGATCGTGCTGGTGCTGCTGGTGGTGGTCGGGCTGAATCTCATCTTTTGAGGGGGTACGACGCTTTGCAACGCAGGCGCGCCGGGTACAGGTTGTCAGCCGCCTGCGCCAGCGCTATAATGATGATGAATATCTACTTTATTTGGAGCGAATATGGCTGAGATCGAAGAACGGGGTTATGTCCACCCCGATATGCTGGTATCTACCGAATGGGTCGCAAAGCATCTTGACGACCCTAACGTGCGAATCGTTGAATCCAACGAAGACCCGCTGCTGTACCCCTCTGGCCACATTCCCGGCGCGGTGCAGGTGGACTGGACAACCGACCTCAACGACCCGCTGCGGCGCGACTACCTGAGCAAAGAGGGGTTCGAAGCGCTGATGTCGCGCATCGGGGTCACGCCAGAGATGACGGTTGTGTTCTATGGTGACAAGAATAACTGGTGGGCGTGTTATGCGCTGTGGGTGTTCCAGCTTTTCGGCCATGAAAATGTAAAAGTCATGGACGGCGGACGGCTGAAGTGGGAAAAGGAGGGCCGCCCGCTGACCCGCGAAGTGCCACAATACCCGGCCACAGAGTACACCGCGCCAGAGCGCAACGACGAGGAAATTCGCGCCTTCCGCGACGAGGTGCTTCAGCATGTAGAGGCGGGCAAGCCGCTGGTGGATGTCCGCAGCCCACAGGAGTACAGCGGCGAACTGCTGCACATGCCCAATTATCCGCAGGAAGGCGCGCTGCGCGGCGGGCATATCCCCGGCGCGAAGAACGTCCCGTGGGCGCGCGCCGCCAATGAGGATGGCACGTTCAAAAGCGCGGACGAACTGCGCGCGATCTACGAGCAGGAGCAGGGCTTAAAGCAGGACGATGACATCATCGCCTACTGCCGCATCGGGGAGCGCAGCAGCCACACATGGTTTGTCCTCAGATACCTGCTCGGTTATGATCGTGTCCGTAATTATGATGGAAGCTGGACCGAGTGGGGCAATCTCGTCAATGTACCGATTGAGAAGTAAGAAAAATGCCTGATTATCCGCCCAGGCTGGCGACGGTGCTGGAAGATTTTTCGTACATCACCGACCGCAGCGAACGTCAGGACTATCTGATCGAAACCGCCGACCGCTTCGACAAGGTGCGCGTGCCGCCCGAAGTGGCGACCCCGCCCTACGATGAAGCGCACCGTGTCCCCGCCTGCGAGAGCGATGCTTTCGTCTGGGCGCTGGATAACCCCGACGGCACGCTCACCTATCGCTTTGACGTGCTGAACCCGCAGGGGCTTTCGGCCATGGCGATGAGCGTGATTCTGGATGAGACCTGCTCTGGCGCGCCGCTGGAGCAGGTGGCACAGGTGCAGCCCAGTATCGTGTTCGACATCTTCGGCAAGGAGATTTCGATGGGCAAGGGGCAGGGCCTGATGGGCATCGTGGCGATGGTGCAGCACGAAGCCCAAAAGCGTCTGGCAGCACAATAAGCTCCGACTGGCTGTGCTGTTTTCTGCGCGATAAACACCATAACCCGTAAGGAGTGAAGCGCCATGAAAAAGATCGTCGTCACCGGGGGCAGCGGCAAGGCCGGACGCGCCGCCATCCGCGAACTGCTGGAACACGATTACGACGTGCTGAACGTAGACATCACCCGGCCAGCAGAGCGCCTGACTGAGTTCCGCCAGGTTGACCTGACCGACTACGGCCAGACATTTACCGCGCTGCACGGCGCGGATGCGGTCGTCCACCTGGCGGCCAACCCCGCGCCGGATAATAACCCGCAGGACGGCGAGAACCGCTTCCGCAATAACACGGCCAGCACCTACAACATCTTTAACGCCGCCGTCACACTTGGTTTGCAGCGCGTGGTCTGGGCATCGAGCGAGACCACGCTCGGCCTGCCCTTCGTGCGCCAGAAGCCCGCCTACGCGCCGATTGACGAGCAGCACCCGCTTTACCCGGAATCCAGCTACGCGCTGTCGAAGGTCATCAGCGAGGAAATGGCACGCCAGTTCAGCCGCTGGTCGGGCATTCCGTTCGTCGGTCTGCGCTTCTCCAACATTATGGAAGGGCCACAGGATTACGAGCGCTTCCCGACTTTCTGGGACGACCCGCACAAACGCAAGTGGAATCTGTGGGGCTATGTGGATGCAAAAGACGTGGGGCAAATCTGCCGTCTGGGGCTGGAAGCGGATACAGACGGCGCAGAGGCGTTCATCGTGGCCGCTGCGGATACCGTTATGAACACGCCAAGCGCGGAGCTGATGGCGGCGGTCTACCCGGGTGTGCCTGTCCGCGAGGGCCTGGGGACTTACGACACGCTGTTAAGCATCGGCAAGGCGTATGACCTGCTGGATTACACACCAGCATGGTCGTGGCGCAATTACATCAACCAGTAAACGTCAGCGACGGTTAAAGCTGTCCTCGACTGATCGGACAAGCTCCGCCTTACACACGCCGCCACAGACCACCAGCGCCATCACCATCCGCAAAAACAGCAGCGCGAACAACAGCGCCACCACCGTATTCATAAACAGCACGGTCAGCCCCGCGAACAGCAGCGTTACAGCGTAAGTCAGCGGGCTGATACGCGCCTGCCCCACGATAGCCGTTGAACCATTCTGGCGGTGGATGAAATAGCCGCTGGCTTCGACATCGTAAAAACGGGCGACACGGCGGATGAGGTGAAAGCGGGTGCTGGTGTGTGAAACCGGCTGGTAAGAAAGGAGCATTTTGCCGTCGCTGGCCTCGACCATCTGCGCTAGCTGCGCTGTGCAGGCTTCCACACTTTGCGGCACAGAACAGTCAATCGGTTCGGCCAGCATCAGCCCCGGCAGAGATTCCGTTCTTAGTTCAAGGCGCACATTTTGCATTGCTCTTATCCAGCTCACTCCTTTAATTACTTTTATTCTATCCCATCAGAACGGGAAATGCCTTAAGGAGTGATAGAACTATCAAACTATACAAAACCTGACACCACCCTAAACACCATTGACATTACACCTTATTGATCTGTTCAGCCTGAATAGTGTGCTTTAGCACGCTGGTTTCAGGGTGCAGCCCGCGCAGCCACTCGCCCAGCAGCGACACCGCCCGGTGAATGCCTGCAGTCGGGCGTGGGTGGCCCATAGGACTCAGGTGCAGGGTGTACTGGTTGGCGTGTTCTTCATGCTCCAGCAGCATGACCGCGACCCGCTGCTCAATCGTCGGCTCTTTCACATACACCTCAAACAGCAGCGACCTTTCCCCCTGATACACCTGTATCAAACGTATATGGGTGTCGCCTTCGTCATAGAGGGCGGGCTGAAACTGCTCCTGAATCGCGCCGATGGTCATCGGGTTGTGCAGAACCATGTGCGGCATATCAAACTCCATAATCTGTGGCGCGGGTGGCGCGGGCTGGTGGTTGCGGCGATAGGCGAAATAGTAACACAGGCGGCCTTCACGCTGCGCCTTGCGCTCATACTTTGTCACCACCCGCCCCGGCATGGTATGCTGCCAGGGCGCATCCAGCAGGTTGTCCAACCCCGGCGTGGCCGCCAGCAGGTCGGCGCTCATCTCGGCGTATTCCACAATGTCCGTCGCCAGATAGAGTTCTCCCCCCGGCGCGAGGCGGTTCACCAGCAGGTCGAGCGTGTCGCGCTGCATCAGGCGGCGGTGTCCATGCCGGCTTTTAAACCAGGGATCGGGGAAGTTGATATGCACCTGCGTTAACGAGGCGCGCGTGAACAGATGCGCCAGCGCGGTTTCGGCGGTCGAGTGAACGACGCGCACGTTGGTGATCTGCTGTCGTAAGAGGGTCTGCTCCACGCTGTCGAGGCACTTATTGGAAATTTCCAGCCCGATCACGTTACTGTCCGGGTTGAGTTGTGCCAGATGCAGCAGGAACTGCCCCCGCCCGAAGCCAATTTCCAGAATCAACGGACGCTCTGCC
>CAZJSU010000025.1:28639-33989 GCA_964548765.1 uncultured Anaerolineaceae bacterium | reverse complement strand
GCTTGCAGCGCTTCCGGCCAGGGGACGATGCGCTGGCGAAAGCGCTCGTACTCGTAAAAGCGCCATGTGGCGAAGGCCAGCAGGCCGCCCGGCTTCACCCGTGCCGCCAGCGCGCGCATGAGCGCCTGTCGCTGTGCCGCGCCGGGGATGTGATGCAGCACACCGAACAGCGCCACAAGATCGTATTCTCCTGTCTCTGGCGGATGCTCGACAATATCCCGCGCCTCCAGCGTTACGGCGGGCAGATGCGCCAGCGCCGCCCGCGCCTTCGCCAGCAGCGCCGGGCTGCTGTCCACGCCGTGATAACGCAGCCCCTCGCCCAGCTTCTGCGCCAGAAACAGGCCGAAGCGCCCGTTGCCACAGCCGACATCCAGCACCGCCAGCGGCGCGCGCAGGTGCGGCAGCAGCACATTCCAGCCCGGCCACGGCTGCGCCCGTGTCTCGTCGAAGCTGTCGGCGGTCACGCGGTAGAACTCGTGGTTGATGGCGTTCAGGCGGCGGATGGTTTCTTCGTCCATAAAGTGATTGAACCACGAAGACACAAAGATCACAAAGGTCAAAATCATGTATAGTGAAAAGAGATTTTTAAACAGGGGAGCAATATGGTTACAATCAAGCGGATTGATGTTGGATCAGCGGGCAGGGTCGGCGCGATCATCAGCCTGATTATTGGCGCTATTTCCGGCCTGCTGTTCATCGCCCTGCCCAGCCTGCTTTTCGGCAGCCTTGCCAGCATCGCCACCGTCACCTTCGATGGCAGCACCACCGTCCAACGTGCCAGCGGGATGGACGCTTTCGCGGCAATCGGGCTGGTGGGGATGTGCGTCTTTTATGTGTCCTACGTGGTGCTGTCGGCCATTTTTGGCGGCATCGCGGCCATCATCGGCGCGTTTGCTTACAACCTGACTTCGGGCTGGGTCGGCGGCTTACAGGTTGACCTTGATGATGGCGATCACTTTTATGACCGAAAAGCCAAGCGCCGCGCTGTCGAGGACAGCATCTACGAGTAGAGGCCGGGGTCTGGTACAATAGGGGCGTAAAGCAGTCGTTGAGTTTACCCCATGCGCCAGAACTATAAAATTGACCTTGACCAGCACCGTGACACGCTGGTGAATTTGCTGCGCGAGGCGCTTGCCGCCAGCGACCTGTCCAGCAAAAGTCTGGACAGGCTGGTGCGCCGCCATCCCCGGCCCGATGGCGGCCTTTACGGGCGCAGCGAACTGATCTACGCCTACCGCGAACTGGCTGGCACTTATGACCTGCCGCCCTATGACGACGCGATGCTGGAGCGTCTGCGGCGCAAGCCCATGCGGACGATCTCTGGCGTGACTCCGGTGACGATCCTCACCAAGCCGTTTCCCTGCCCCGGCACGTGCATCTTCTGCCCCAACGATGTCCGAATGCCCAAGAGCTATCTTTCTGACGAGCCGGGCGCGCAGCGGGCGGAGCAGAACGGCTTCGACCCGTACCTGCAAACCTATACCCGTTTGCAGGCTTACTACAACAACGGCCACCCGACAGACAAAATCGAACTCATCATTCTGGGCGGCACGTGGTCGTTCTACCCGGAGACGTACCAGATATGGTTTATCAAGCGCACGTTTGACGCGCTGCACGACTTCGGCAGGGGATTAGACCGCCGCGCTGAAGTGCAGGCCGCCCTGCGCGACAGATCACAGTTTCACCCGGAGCGCCCGCTGCCGAATGTTGCGGTGGATGGGCTGGCGCTGGAGCGCTCGTATAATCAGGTCGTGCAGACCATCTACAAGGACGAGATGCACCGTTCCTACGCGCAGGCGCAGGCCATCGCGCGCGGCGAAGTGCCGCGCTCACCGCTGGATGAATACGCCACGTGGGAGGAACTGGAAGCCGCCCACCGCGAGAACGAAACCGCCGCCTGCCGCAGTGTTGGGCTGGTGATCGAGACGCGCCCCGATCATATCAGCGTCGAGGAAGTGTTACGCATCCGGCGGCTGGGCTGCACAAAAGTACAGATCGGCTTCCAGAGCCTCAACGACGAGGTGCTGGCGCTCAACAAACGCGGGCATGACGTGGCCGCCACGCGCCGCGCGGTCAGGCTGCTGCGACAGGCGGGCTTCAAGATTCACGCGCACTGGATGCCCAACCTGTACGGATCATCGCCCGAAGCCGATATTGAAGATTACCAGCGCATGTTTGCCGACCCGGATTTCTGCCCGGACGAGCTGAAAATCTACCCCTGTTCGCTCATAGAAAGCGCGGAACTTATGCAGCGTTATGAGGACGGCTCATGGCGACCGTACAGCCATGACGAACTGCTGCATGTGCTGACGGCGTGCTTCAAAAACACGCCGGAATACTGCCGCCTCACGCGCGTCGTGCGCGACATTCCCTCAACCGATATTGTGGTCGGCAACCAGTTCACTAATTTCCGCCAGCTTGTCGAGAACGAACTGCACCGACAGGGGACGCGCAGCCCGGACATTCGCGGGCGCGAGATCCGCAGCCGCGAGGTGAAAGCGGGCGAACTGCGCCTTGACGAACTGTGGTACGAGGCGGGTTGCAGCCGCGAGGTGTTCCTGCAATACATCACCGACCAGCGCGACATCGCCGCCTTCCTGCGCCTCTCGCTGCCCACCGAAGCGCCCCTCACCGACGAACTGGCCGGCGCGGCGGTGATCCGTGAAATCCACGTTTACGGCCAGTCGCTCGAAATTGGTGACAGCGCGCCGGGACGCGCACAGCACCTCGGCCTGGGCAAGCAGTTGATCGAGCGCGCGGCGGAAATTGCCCTCGCGCATGGCTTCGTCAAGCTGGCCGTGATCTCCGCCATCGGCACGCGCGAATACTATCGCAAGCGCGGCTTTGCCGACGGCCAGTTGTATCAGGTGCGCGACCTGAGCGTAAATTCTCCACATTCCCTTTTGACAAGCGCGGCAGACTAAGAAATAATAGCGGCGCAAAGACACGTTTTAGGGAGGAAGAATAATGAAGTTATCCTCAAAACAGGGCCTGCTGATCGTGCTGGCGCTTTTGACAGCGGCACTGCTGGTCGTGCCAGCGCTGGCGCAGGAACCTGTCGCCGCCTGCGATTTTGATACCACGCGCATCAACAATCGCCCGCACCGCGATTGCAGCGCTCCGGTACAAATCTACATGGAAACGGACAGCTTTGTGGTGTTAACGCCAGGCGTGGGCATCGCCATCCCGGAACTGATCGTCGAAATCCCGGCCAATGATGCCATCCCGACTGACCGCAACACCATTATCGGCGAGGCCATTAACCCGGCCACTGGTCGCCCGGTGATCGTCTCCCGGCTGACGACGGGCGAGTACCAGTTGAACACCTTCTACAGCGATGGCAGCGGTTATGTCGTGGTGTGGTACGGCGGGCCAGACCTGTACCATCTTGACCCGGTGACAGGCGCGCCGCTGGACGGCGCAAAGCCGATCATCGCGCCCGGTGCCGTCAATCCCTCCGCAGGTGAAGCGTCCGCTGTCGTGCCTTCCGTGACCGAAGGCACCCCTGCCGCACCCGGCACCACAACAACGGCTGCCCCCGGCGAGGTGGACTTAACCAACTGCCGTGTGACAACCACCCGTATGGTGCGCCTGCGCGGCGAGCCGAACCTGACCAGCGAGGTCATTACCGTGCTGCCCTATCGCACCACGTGGAAAGTGACCGAGGCCGAGCCGGGCTGGTATCGCGTGATCTATCTCAACACGCAGGGTTGGGTCAGCGCAGATTTCGCCACGCCGCTAGGCACCTGCGCCAGTTAAGCGCCCTTTTCAACCAAATGCTATGCATCGCAGGCAGTTAACCCGACTGCCTGCTTTTTTTCCTTGCAAATATGAAAAACGTATAAATTCTTCAGGCACTCTCAGCGTTTATGGCATTGATAGGTGCCGCGATTAGGATGTACCCTGAGGGTCGTGTCTTTATGCAAGGAAAAAGTTTGTATCATGAAACATTCCCCCTTACCTCATTTTATAACTGCTCTTGTCTTTATGGCTGTACTGCTGCTGGCCTTTGCCGCGCCGCCGCCTGCACAGGCACAGGTGGAACTGCTCACCAATGGCAGCTTTGAAACCGGGGATTTCACTGGCTGGACACCGCTTTTCACCAGCAACCCACTGCCATACTGCTATCCCGAAGGCTGGCGCGTCGTGCCGACTGGCTTCGACGAGTGCAATACCTCGATGGGCGCGAACGGCCAGTTGATTCATGGCTTTGTGCCAGTGGCTGCCACACATGGCACTTATGTCGCGTCAAACGGCTTTGACGGCGGGCCAATGTCAGAGTTTTCCCTTCATCAGGATGTCACCATCCCGGCGGATGGCACTACCGAACTGAGCTTCGATTACCGCATTCAGTACCGCAGTTATAACGCCTGGAACAATAACCGCACCTTTCTAGCCCTGTTTGTCAACCCGGTGAGTAACACCGTGATCACCACCCTGCACGAGTTTAACACAGGGGTGCCGCCAGATTTCCCGGTCGGCGTACCACAGAACACGGGCTGGCAGAGTATCTCAGTGGATGTCTCCTCATATGCAGGCACGACTGTGCGCCTCATGTTCTACAATATGGACATCGACTCCTTCGGCGGCCCGTCCATGCTGGAACTTGACAACGTGAGCCTGCTGAACACGCCGTCCGTCATTTCTGGCACGGTGACGGTGAACCCCACGACGGTTAATATTGCCGAAGACGGTATTAGCGACAACTTCAGCATCACGCTCTCGCAGCCCCCGATGTCCCAAGTCAGCATCGGGCTGACCACTGACGGTCAGTGTACTGTCTCGCCAAACCTCGTGATTATTCCGGCTGGCAGCACTGGCCCGGCGTGGATCACGGTCCTTCCGGTAGATGACAGCGACATTGAAGGCGCGCACACCTGCATCATTACGACCGAGGCGGCTTCCAGCACCGACCTGGCCTTTGCCGGGGTAGCTGTGGACGACGTAACCGCCAACATCACCGATAACGACATCGCAGGGATTATCATCAGTCCTTCGGTAGGGCTGGCTGTCACTGAGGACGGCGCTACAAGCATCTTTGATATTGCGCTTAACGCGCCTCCAGCCGATGAGGTGTCCATTACCTTAGTGCCAGACGCGCAGTGCACCGTCTCGCCCACCATGGCAGTGTTTGCCGCTGGCGCGGTTGGCCCGGTCACCTTCACCGTTACGCCAGTGGATGATGCCGTCGTTGAGGGCGCGCATAGCTGTACGATCGTAACAAACCCTGCCGTCAGCAGCGATGCGAATTACAACGGCATTGACCCGCCAGATCTGACTGTCAGTGTCGCCGACAACGACATCGCAGGGATTATCATCAGTCCTTCGGTAGGGCTGGCTGTCGCTGAGG
>CAZJSU010000025.1:0-28539 GCA_964548765.1 uncultured Anaerolineaceae bacterium | reverse complement strand
AACGACATCGCAGGGATTATCATCAGTCCTTCGGTAGGGCTGGCTGTCGCTGAGGGCGGCGCTACAAGCATCTTTGATGTTGTGCTTAACGCACCGTCATCCGAGGAGGTAACCCTTACCCTGGTGCCAGACGCGCAGTGCACCGTCTCGCCCACCACGGTAGTGTTTGCCGCTGGCGCGGTTGGCCCGGCCACCATCACCGTTACGGCAGTGGATGATGCCGTCGTTGAGGGCGCGCATAGCTGCACAATCGTAACAAACGCTGTCGTCAGTAATGATGCGAATTACAACGGTATTGACCCGCCAGATCTGACTGTCAGTGTCGCCGACAACGATACCGCCGATATTTCGATCACGCCGCTTAACGTCACCGTGCGCGAGAATCGCCCCGCCAGAACGTATCAGGTCGTGCTGACCAACGCGCCCGCCGCAGGCGAGATCGTGACCGTGACGCCGACATTTAACACCGCACAGATCACGCTCAGCCCGGCGACGCTGCAATTTAACGACAGCAACTGGAACGTGCCGCAGACGTTCAGCGTAGAAGCGGTAGATAACGCGGTTGCCGACGGCCAGCGCACCACCACGATTACCCACGCCCTCACCAGCACTGTGAGCGGTTCGCCGTTTGATGGTATACCCGCGCCGGATGTCACCGTGACCGTCCGCGACGATGACGGTGGAAACAATAGTGGTGGCGGCGGGAATAACGGCGGTGGCTCTGGCGGCCAGACTGTGGCCGCCGCGCCGCCTGTGCCGCTGTGTGCAGACCTGAACGGCACAACTAACGCCATCGTGCGCGCCAACCCGCCCGCCGGGGTCTACGGCGTTCACTGCCGAGTCATCGCCGAAAGCACCCGCTTTATCCGCAGCGCTGCCGAAGTCGGCGTACAGTCGGTGCTTGATCGCGGTGTCATTCACGCGGTAGACGTATTCAGCCCATCCAACGCCAGCGCAGGCGGCACCAACATCTGCCTGCAAGGGACGGGCGAACTGCTGTTCCTTGATGCCAGCGCCGCGCCGCGCACCGCGCAGCCGCTGCCCGCCAGCACACAGGGCGGCTACACCTGCGCCACGCTGCCAAATGTGGGGACGGTTGTGCTGGTCAACGGCGCTGCCGCGCCCGCCGCAGTCGCGCCAGTGGTCGCTGCGACCAGCACGCCGCTGACAGGCTGCACGGTGACGACCACGCACGCGGTACGCCTGCGCGCCGAGCCTAACGCCAGCAGCGCGGTGCTGACGACGCTGCCCTATGACGGCGCTGCGTATCAGGCGACAGAGCGTCTCCCCGGCTGGCTTCGCCTCATCTGGGGCAATACGCAGGGTTGGGTCAGCGACGACTATCTCAACACGTCCGGCTCCTGCGGTGGCTAAGCGCCGCCCGCTTTAAACCAACGATCACCGGGCAGGTACAGGGGCTTCCCTGTACCTGCTGCTTTTTCATCAAAACAGGGGTAACTGCTGCGCCGGGCGCTGGCCGTCCAGCAGCACGTAAGGCGCAAGCTGCTCTGGCGCGCGAATGCCCATCGCGCGAAGCTGGGCCAGGTCATGCAGGCGGGTGGTGCGGCGGGCTTTGAGGATCGCCTCTGCCGCCTGTAAGCCAACGCCGGGGACGCGCAGCAGTTCGGCTTTGTCCGCGCGCATGATTTCAACAGGCGCGTGGCGCAGATGCACGTCCGCCCACGCGCGCTTGGGGTCTACATCCGTCCGCAGGTTGCCGCTGGCTTCAAACGGCAGGTCTTCCACATCCCAGCCGTAATCGCGCAGCAAAAAGCTGGACTGGTACAGCCGATGTTCGCGCAGCGGCGAGACAGCCTGCAGGCCCTCGAAAGGCGTATGGCTGACCGGGCTGAAGGCGGAATAATAGGCGCGGGTGAGTCCGTTCTGGCGGTGCAGCTTTTCGGTCAGCGCCAGCAGTTCGAGGTCGGTATCGCCCACCGCGCCCACCACAAACTGCGTGACAATGCTGGCAAGTTTGCGGTTCGACTCGCGCCGGATACGCCCGGCCCATTCCAGACGGTTGAGCAGTTCGCTGAGCAGGTCTTTCCTGGGGGCGAGCGCGGAAAGGCGCTCCGGCGTGGGCGCTTCCAGATTGATCGAGATGCGGTCGGCAAGCTGCATGGCGCGGTAAAGCTGGTCGGCCTCTGCGCCGGGCATGATCTTCAGATGCACGTAACCGCGATAGTGGTATTTGCGGCGGATGATCTCGATGGTGTCAATAATCTTATCCTGCGTCGTCACGCCGCCGTTGATGATGCCCGACGACAGGAAGATACCGTCCACCATCCGCGCCCGCTGCAAGTCGTCAAACGTGCGCGCCAGTTCGTCCGGCTTAAAGGTCAGCCGCCGCGTCTTGCCCCGCCCCGCCCGGAAAGGGCAGTAAAAGCAGTTCTTCTCGCAGGCGGTCGTCACCATCGTCTTCAGCACGGGCTTCTTGCCCGCCGGCGTGGAAAGATGTGTGATGCACTCGGCGATGCTCTGTGACTGGTAGGGCGCGCGCTTGCTGCGCTCTGCCAGCGGCGCGTCACCGGCAGGCTCAAACAGCGTGACATCGCCCATACGTGTCAGTTTTTCCATGCCAGTCGGCTGGCGGACAATCTGCATACCACCCCCGCGTTGTTGGTCAACACCACGTATGATTATACCAAACAAATGTTCTATCCGTCAATCTGACGGAGCGATATACCCAATCGCGCGGGCTGTATTATCACAACCCCGCGCACTGTGGTAAGATTGCCGCATATATCACTTTGCAAACAAACAGGCTCAGGTGATGACCCAACCTTTCCTGCCGACAGACCCCCGCAGACGTAACATCCGCATCGCGCTGTTTATCGTGATTCTGGCGACGATTCCGTTTTACTGTATTGGCATTCTGCTGTGGATGAGCGCGCCGCAAGGGGGCGGCAGCGCCGCGCCGCGCCTGACCCCGACACTGGCGACCAATGAAGCCCCCATCGCCACAGAGACACAGGTGGCCGGGCAGACAGCGACCACCCTGCCAACCGACAACGTGATCGTGTCCCCTGTTATCCCGCCCACTGGCGACCAGCCGCCTACGCTGCGCCCACTCTCGCCAACGCCCACGCTGCTTATCCCGTCGGCCACGCCCATCCCGCCGACCGAGTTTATCCCACCCGACACCCCCATCCCGCCGCAGTTGCCCACCGCCACCACGCTGCCTATCTTCCCGACAGAAACGCCCTTTGGCGAAGGCGCGCCATAAAGCATGGCGGATGGTGATAAAAACGGGCTTTAAACCCGCCCGCGCATGATGTGGTAATTAAAGCAATATCGGTGCAACGCACGATTGGAGAAACACACGTTGTTCGATTTAAAAGCACACTTAAAAACCCTTGTAGAAGCGCACGCCCCTTCCGGCCATGAAGCGCCCATCCGCGAGATCATCCGCGAGGCGTGGCAGGGCGTGGTAGACGAGTTCCAGCAGGACAAGCTCGGCAGTCTGGTCGGCATCAAGCGCGCGACCAACCCGGTAGACCCGCCGCGCCGGATCATGCTGGCCGCACACATGGATGAGATCGGCATGATGGTGCGCGACGTGGTGGACGGCTTCATCTATGTTCACCGCATCAGCGGCGTGGATAACCGCGTCATGCTGGCGCAGCCTGTACTGGTACACGGCAAGCGCCCGCTGCCCGGCATTGTCGCCGCGCCGCCGCCGCACGCCCTCAGCGCGGACGCGCGTAAGCGTTACCCCGCGTTTGATGAACTGGTGGTGGATGTCGGCCTGCCCGCCGCTGAGGTCGAGCAGTTGGTACGCATCGGCGACCTGATTACGGTGGACGTGCCGATGCTGGAATTGCAGGGGCAGAAGGTGGCGGGCAAGGCGATGGATGACCGCGCCTGCGTGGCCGCTGTAACCGCCTGCCTGCATCAGCTCAAGGGCATGATGCACCAGTGGGATGTGTATGCCACCGCCACCGTACAGGAAGAAACCGGCCTCTACGGGGCGACCACCGCCGCCAACTTCATCCAGCCGGACATCGCCATCGCGCTCGATGTCACCTTCGCGCCACAGCCCGGCGTAGACGGCGACTCGACCGCCGAGATGGGCGGCGGCCCCGGCATCGGGCTGGGGCCGAACTTTCACCCGGCGCTGTACGACAAGCTGAAAGAGACGGCGAAGAAGTACGAAATCAAGCTGCAGGATGACGTGATCCCCGGCGCGAGCGGCACCGATGCGTGGGCTATTCAGGTCGCCTTAAGCGGCGTGCCGACCGCGCTGCTGGAAGTCCCGCTGCGCAACATGCACTCGCCCGTCGAAACCTGCGACCTGCGCGATATTGAACGCGCCGGGCGCTTGATGGCGCATTTTATCGCCGGGCTGGATGCAGACTTTCTCACCGCCATTGACTGGGAAGACCTCAACGCTGCTCAGGCTGTAGATCAGGGATAAGAACGTTATGCTCTTAAAAGAACTTTCAGAAGCCATCGGCGTTTCCGGCAAGGAAGACGCTGTTCGTAAAGTGATATTAGACGCGATCAAGGATCACGCTACCGACATCCGTATTGACCCGCTCGGCAGCATCACCGCGCTGAAGAAAGGCACGCAGGACGGCACCCCGCGCGTGATGCTGGCCGCCCACATGGACGAAATCGGCTTTATGGTGATGGGGTTCGATGGCGACGGCCTCATTCGCTTCACCAATGTCGGCGGTGTGGATGACCGCATCCTGCCGGGGCTGCGCGTGAAGGTGGGCGATAAGGGCGTTCCGGGCGTGATCGTCTGGACACCGATTCACAAAAACCGCGACCAGAATGTGATCAAGATGAGCAACCTGCGGATTGACATCGGCGCGAGCAGCAAAGACGACGCAAGCGGCAGCGTCAAACGCGGCGACCGTATCGCCTTCGACAGCTACTACGCCGAACTCAGCGAGCGCGTCGTGCGCGGCAAAGCCTTCGATGACCGCGTGGGCTGTTCGCTGCTGGTGGACGTGCTGCAAGACGGGCCGTACCCGGTGGACGTGCTGGCGGCCTTCACCGTGCAGGAGGAGATCGGCCTGCGGGGTTCAAAGGTCGCGGCGCAAACGCTCCAGCCGGACGCGGCTTTCGCGCTGGAAGGCGCGCCCACACAGGACATCCCCAACCCAACGGCTGAACCTGATGACGCAGACGAGCCGAACCCGATTGCGCGTATGGGCGGCGGCCCGGTCATCACCGTGATGGATCGCAGTATGATTACCGACCCGCGCCTGCTGCGCTTCCTGCGCGACACAGCAAAGTCCAACGACATCCCCTACCAGCATAAAACCGCGCTGGGCGGCGGCACCGATGCCGGGCGGATTCATCAGACGAACGCGGGCATTCCTTCGGCGGTGATCTCTGTCCCGTGCCGTTACATCCACAGCCCGACAGCGCTGCTGCACCGGGATGATTACGATAACGCGCTGCGCCTGATTCAGGCCGCGCTCAACAACTTTACGCCCGAATTACTGCAACGGTGAGCCATGCCCGTTGAGATCACACGCATCGAATCCGGCCTGTACCTCAACCGCTGGCACGGACAGGTCACGCTGGCCGAAGTGATGCAGGCGGAGCAGGACGGCCTGCACATGCTCCAGCCAGACGAAACGCGCGTGGTGCTGGTCAATGACCTGAGCGCCGCCAGCAAATTCCCGATGGACATCAAAGCGCTGCGCCGCATCGCGGCCACCAACCCTCACATCGTCGCGCTGCTGGTGGTGGACGCGCCGAGCGTGATTCGCATGGTCGGCGAGGCGCAGGCAAAGTCCCTCTCATGGATTGTCGAATTTCATGACACGCTGGATACCGCGCTGGCGCGTGGGCGTGAGATACTGTCAGGCGCATGAGCAGGGAACGTACCACTAAACTTAAAGCGAATTGCGATCTATCAGGAGCTAATCGTGAAAGACTTGATTAAAAAACTCGTAGAGGCCTGGGGGCCTTCAGGCTATGAACATGAAGTCCGCGCCCTGATCGAAGCCGAAGTGCGCGGGCTGGCCGATGACATCTATACCGACCCGCTCGGCAACCTCATCTGTCGCGTGGGCAGCGGTGGCCCGAAGATCATGGTCGCCGCGCACATGGACGAAATCGGCCTGATGGCAACTTATGTCGAGCCGAAAAGCGGTTACCTGCGCTTTTCCGGCATCGGCGGGCTAAACCTGACGACGCTGTTTGGCAACCGGGTGCGCTTCGAAAACGGCACCATCGGCGTGATCGGCGCGCACGATAGCTGGCACGCACAGGACAGCGTGGACAACTTTTACGTAGATGTCAGCACCGGCGACGGCGAAAGCCCTGTCGAGGAAGGCAGCCCGGCGGCGCTGTGGCGCAATATGGAAGAACGCGGCACGCGCCTGATCTCGAAAGCGATGGACGACCGCATCGGCTGCGTGGTGGCGATTGAGGCCATGCGGAAGCTGAACAAACAAACGCCGAACGAGGTTTATTTCGCCTTCACGGTGCAGGAAGAAGTCGGCCTGCGCGGGGCGCGCACCGCCGCCTACGGCATCAACCCGGACATCGGCATCGCGCTTGATGTCACCGCTACAGGCGACGAAATCAGGAACCGCAAAATGGCCGTGAAGCTGGGCAGCGGCGCGGCGATTAAAATTCATGATCCCGGTCTGGTCGTCCCGCCGGCCATTCGGGACTGGATGATCGCCCGGGCAGAGGCCGACGGCATCCCCTACCAACTGGAGCTGCTGTCTGGCGGCACCACCGACGCGGCGGTGATCCAGATCACGCAGGCAGGTGTCCCCAGTGGGTGCATCTCCATTCCCTGCCGTTTTGTCCATACCACCAGCGAAACGGTGGACATACGCGATGTAGAAGCCTGTGTGAACCTGCTGGCCGGGCTGTTGAGTAACCCGGCGGAGTTATAAGGCGCGGCAGCAGCAGGCATCAATCACCTGTCAGCAAGCCGAATAACGGTCGAAACCCCTGCGCTTCGGGCGCGGGGTTTTCGTATCCGCATCTCTATAACCCCTAACATTCAGGGTGTATTGCAATAATTACGTGAGGTATTCTTAAGATGTTCACTATACCTTCACAGTGCTTAATAAAGTCGCCTTGTTTTACAGGCTGAATCATGGTTCACTTATATCGAAGCTTTAACCGGGGTCAAACCGTATATGCCGTCTATTAATACGCCAGAACCTACTTATGAAAACCTGAAATTACTGGCCGAAGTCTCCCAGCTTCTCACCCTGCTCGACCTCGACCGCGTGATGCAGCAGGTGATGCGCCTGATGTCTTCGGCTGTCGGCGCAACCAGAGTCAGCCTTTTTCTGCACGATGAGCAAGGCATAGACTGGAATCACATTTTTGTGGCGCGCGACCTCGACCCGGATCAATTCGTCATGGTGATGCGTACTGTGCTGGACAAAGGGCTTGCCGGATGGGTGATCCGCAACAAGCAGGCCGCCATTGTCCATGATACGCAGACCGATCCCCGCTGGTATGTCTTCCCCGATGAAGTCAGCCCGGCGCGTTCCGTAATATGTGTGCCGTTTATTTATGACGAGCATGTACTGGCGGTGATGACCCTGGCGCACCCAGAGCCGAATCAATTTGACGAGCATCACCTGCGCCTGACAACCATCGTCGCCAACCAGGCCGCTGTGGCGCTGCGTAACGCGCAGTTGTTTAATCAGGTACAGAGCCAGCAGCGCCAGCTTGAAATCGTCGTCCGCAGCATCCCGGACGCGCTCATTGTGGTAGACGATGAGGGGCGGATTTTGCTGGTCAACAACACCGCGCTGCAACTGCTGAACACCGAATCGGGCGCGGCCGTCACAGGCTATCATCTGGCAGACTTCCCCGATCTGCAACGTGTCTTTAGCCCGGCGCAGCGCATCATCGGCAAGCCGAGCGGCGATTACTGGTCATTCGAAACCCATGCCGAAAAAACACAGCAGGACTTTCTGGTAACAATGTCCCGCTGGCACAACCCGGCCAATAACACCAGCGGCTTTGTGCTGGTGCTGCACGATGTCACCGCGCTGCGCGACCTGCACCGTTTTAAGGACGAGATGCTGCGCGTGGTATCGCATAATCTACGCAACCCGGTGTCGCTCATCACCACAGCCAGCGACATGCTGCAAAGCGACCTGCAACCCCTGCCCGACGATTCTGATATTCCGCAGTTCCTCAGCATTATCAAAGAGTCCACCGAGCGCATGGAGCAAATGCTGAACGACCTGCTGAGTACGGAAACATCCACATGGCACAACGTCAGCCCGGAGGAACTGATTGACAGTGTGCTGAAGGAATTCCGCCCACTGGCCGCGCGGCGGAAGCAAACGCTGGAAGCCCGCCTTGAGATGGAAGATGTGCCGTCCCTGTTTGTAGACCCGATGCTGATCCGCGAGGCGATGGCGAATTACCTCAGCAACGCGATCAAGTACACCGGGCAGGGCGGGCATATCATCGTGCATGGCTACAAACAGGAAAACCGCTTCTGCTTCGAGGTGGAGGATAACGGCGTGGGCATCGCCGAAAAGCATCTGGCGCAGTTATTTGAACCCTACTTTCGCATCGAGCATCCTGATACCCAGTCGGAAGATGGCTATGGCGTTGGCCTGAACCTCGTTCAAACCATTATCGAACGGCACAAGGGCGAAGTGTGGGTGACAAGTCAGGAGGGGGTCGGCAGTCGCTTCGGATTCTGGCTGCCGCTTTAAGTTTTTATGTCCGATACCGCTGTGCGTACCGCAAAGCTGCGGGCTGCCCTCACCGAAGTGCTGGCAAAGCGCGATATTTTCAGCCCTGAAACCTACACCCAGATCGTCATGTCGCTTTATGACCGTATCCGGGTGCTGCAAACGCAGCCGTTCGACCAGCAGGAGAGCGATGAAATCCGGCTGGTAACGGTGATGTTCCTCGATGTCATCAACTCCACCGAACTGGCGCGGCGTTTGCAGGCCGAAAACTGGAAAAAAATCATCAGCGATACGCACAGCCTGTTGAGCAGGATCATCCGCAAGTGGGGCGGCGAGGTCGGCCAGTACCTCGGCGATGGCCTGCTGTGCTTTTTCGGCGCACAGCACAGCCAGGAAGACGATGCGCTGCGGGCGGTTCACTGCGCGCTGGAAGCGCAGGATGCCATTACCCGCTACGCGCAGGAGATTAACGACGAGTACCATTCGCTCTATGCCGACCAGGAAGGCAATTCTGGCATTCTGTTTGCGATGCGTATCGGGATGAGTACCGGGCAGGTCGTGGTCGGCATGGTTGGCGATGCCGAGAAGCAGGAACTGGTGGCGATGGGCGCGACCACCAACCTCGCCTCCCGCCTTCAAACCATGTGCGAACCCGGCAAGGTGCTTATAGACGCGCAAACCTATCACCGGGTGCGCGATCACTTCGTCACCGAAACGCACGAGCTGATCCAGCTTAAAGGGTTTGAAACGCCTATCGAATGTTACACCGTCGTTGAGGCGCGCCCGGCTGATCCTTCGCGGCTGGCTTCAACCCGTATCGCCGGGCTGGAAACGCCGTTTGTCGGGCGCGAGGCAGCGCTGCGCCAACTGCTGACGCTGTGTGAGCAGGCACAACATGAAGGGCGCTTTTACGCCGCGACCATCATCGGCAACATGGGCATGGGCAAAAGCCGCCTGCTGCACGAATTCCTCAGCCACGCCAGAGGTTTTGGGTTTACGTCGTTCATCGTCACCGGAAGCTATGAGAGGCGCGCCACCCCTTACAGCTTTCTGCATCAACTGCTGGCCCAGCGCTGCCACCTGAAAGACGACACGCCGGCCAGCATCGCCGAAGAGCGCATTCTGCGCGATGTGCGCGAAAGCTGGCCGGACGACGAAGCCGAGCAGACCGCCCACCTGCTGGGCTTCCTGAGCGGCTTTGGCTTTAGCGAAAGCGCCCACGTGCGCGCCATCAACCCCGGCAGCAGCGAACAGCGCCGCGCCATCTTCGCGCGTATCGCCCGCTGGTTTCGCGCCCTTGCCCGGTCTGCCCCGCTGCTGTTCGTCGTGGACAACCTGCACTGGCTGGACTTCGAGTCGCTCGATCTGCTGGAATACCTCGCCTCAGAACTGGCAGACTATGCTGGGGTCATGATCGGCACAGCGCGGCCTGAGTTTGATCAGGAAAACAACCGCTATCTGGCCGCCTTTGCCCGGCACCAGCCCATGACCCTCCAGCGACTGAGCCAAGTGGACATCACGCGCCTGCTGGAGCCTGTGCTAAGCCGGGTCGAGAACATCCCGGAGCGCTTGCCACAGCTTATTATCGCCCGCGCCGAGGGCAATCCGTTGTTTGTCGAAGCCTTTCTGCAAATGCTGTTTGATTATGGCGTGTTTGAAATGACAGGCGATGGCCGCTGGAAGGCTGACCGCCTGCTGTACGCCACGCTGGAGTCGCAGCTTCCCAACAGCCTGCTGGGGCTGCTGCAAGCCCGCCTCGATGAACTCAGCCCAAACGCGCGGCGGGTTGCCCAAGTGGCGGCGGTCATCGGGCATACCTTCTGGGAAAGCGCTGTGCAGGCGGTGAGCGACAGCGAGCAGGTGCAAAGTGAACTGATGTACCTTGAGAAGCGCGGCATCATCTACCAGCACCCCGAAAGCGCTTTTGAGCAGGAACGCCAGTACAGCTTCCAGCACATGCTCTACCGCGAAGTCGCCTATGCCATGCTCACCCGCCCGATCCGCAAGGCTTATCATCAGGCAGCGGCGTTGTGGCTGGAAAAGCGCGTCGCCGACCATCCCGATTATCTCGACGCGCTGGCCGAGCATTACCTGAAGGCCGAGCAGCCAGAGCAGGCGCTGACGACCTACTTTGCCAGCGCGCGCAGCCTGTTTCAGCGCGGCCTGCTGCCCAAGTCGCTGCACATCATCGAGCGCGGCTGGGATGTGGCGCGCAGTGTCTCACGCGAGTTTGCGCTGCCCATCGTCAGCCAGTTGTGGCTGCTGCGCGGGCAGGCGCTGGATGACCTCGACGAATACGAAGAGGCCAGCGCCGCCAGCGAAACCGCATTAATGCTCATGGATGAACTGCCCTATGAGGAGATGATCGCGGAACGTGTGCGCGCCGCGCTAACCCTTGCCAGCAGCTACGTTCACCTCGGCCAGTATCACGAAGCGCTCCAGACCTTAAACCGGGCGCACAGCCTGCTGCCTAAAGAGCATACCCACCTTCATGCGGCGGTGCTGCGCGCTTTTGGTGTGCTGCACCGCGCGCAGGGGCAGCTCAACGAAAGCCTTGCCTACCAGCAGCAGGCGTTCACCCTCGCGCGGGAAAGCGGCGACCAGCGCGAGATCGCGCAGGTGATGGCGATGCTCGGCAGTATCGCGCTCGACCGGGGCGACTTCGCTACCGCGCTGGCCTACTATGACCGCGTGCTGCACATGAACCGCCAGAGCGGCAATTTTTATTATCAGATTCTCGATCTCAGCCAGATCGCCACAATTCACCGGGTGCTGTTCGCTTACGATACCGCGCTGGCGCTGTGCCAGCAGGCGGAGACGCTGCAAGCGCAGATTCACTATCAGGACCCGCTGGTGGCCGTCAATCAGGCGTTGTGTCTGGTTGCTAAGGGCGAGGCGGCACAGGGGTTAGCGCTGCTGCACGAAGCCAGCGAACGCCATTCCCAGAACATCTACACCCGGCAGCAAATCCATCTGGCGCTGATTCAGGGGCTGGCGCTGGCAGGAGATTACAAAGCCTGTATCGAACGTGCCAGCACGCTCAGCGCTGAAACCGCCGAGCATAACGTCATCGTTCACGCGCGCGCGCTTTTGTGGCAGGGGTATGCACAGCACGCGCTGAACATGCCCGTCGCTTACGACGTGCTGCTGCGCGCCGCCGAACTGGAGATGGTTTACGGTGGGCGTGACCTGTGGCAGTGTTATTATGCCCTCAGCCACGCCGCGCCAGAAGCCGCTAAGCGCAGCGCCTACCGCGAAAAAGCGCTGCAAATCCTTCAGGCGACCGCCAGCAGCCTACACACCCGCCCGGACTTGCAGGTGATTGTCGAGCGCAACTTTACCCGTCTCGCTTCCAGCGACAGCACCGCTCATCCATCCAGCAGCGCGTAAGCGTTTGCGGCGTAGCTCTGCGCCGTGCCGTTGACGGGTGCCTGCTGGACGTTATCGCTCTGGCTAAGCTCATTCGTCACGCGCTCTTTAAGCGCGCGCACATCGCGGTCATTTGGCTCCAGCCGCAGCGCATCGTCCACCAGCAACTGCGCGATAGACAGGTAACGCGGGCTGCGCAGCAGCAGGCGCGCCAGGTCAACAATCACGCTGACCGCGTTCTCGCGCTTGCCGGTTTCATAGGCCAGATGTAGCGCCTGTCTATAACGCAGCACCGCCTCGCCCAACTGCCCGGCCTGCACGTTCGCATATCCCAGATTGCTCAGTTGCAGCGCTTCCTCGTTCTGGTCCTTCACCTCGCGGGCGACATACAGCGCCGAGGTGTAGAAGCTGATGGCCTCGCTCCATCGCCCCAGTTCGGCATAGGCCGTGCCAAGCCCGCCCATCACGCGGCCTTCGTACTCGCGCTTGCCCTGCTCGCGGAACAGGGGGAGCGCCTGCTCCCAGTTGGCGCTGGCCCCGTCGGGGTCGCTGTTGTCCAGTTGGGCAAAGCCTAACTTATAGAGGATTAAGGCTTCGTTCTGGCTGTCGCCGGTGTTCCGGGCGACTTCCAGCGCCTGGCTGTAGGCTTTTTCCGCCCCCACGCTCTCCCCCAACTGCTGGCGGGCATCGCCCAACGTCACCAGAATGTGCATTCGCGTTTCGCTGTCGCCCAGCTTTTCGGCAAGCTGTGCGCCGCGCGTGGCGTGGAGGATTGCCGCCTGCGAGTTGTCGGTCTTGACCATGAGCGCGGAGAGCGTGTCGAGGATTTGCAGCAGTTCTTCTTCCTCGCCCAGTTCGTCGTAAACCGTGAGCGCCTCGCCATAAGTCGCAATGGCTTCGTTACGCATCCCGGCCTCGATCTGCGCCTCACCAATACGCTTGAGCAGATCGCCCTGCCGCCGCATATCGCTTTGCTGGCGCGCTTCCGCCAGTTCCATACGCCACGCGGCGATGCCTGTCGGCGCAGGCACTTCGGGGATGAACGTCCCGGCAAAGCCGCTGTCGTCCTCATCCTCGTCGTCCAAATCCTCGTCAATCAGCGCCGCTGGCGTGTCTTCTTCTACATCCTCGTCTTCTTCATCTTCGACAAAGAAGTTGCGCGGGGCGGGCGTAAACAGGCTTTCTTCCTCCTCTGCCTCTTCTTCTTCCGCCTCGTCGTCCAGTTCATCATCGGCCTCGTCGTAAACGAGGTCATCATCCTCGTCGCCCTCAAACATATCGCGCAGGAAAGCCGGCGGCGCAGCCGTCTGTGCCACTTCGTCCTCGTCGTCTTCCTCGTCTTCAGGCTCCGGCATCAGCGGGCTTTCCGGTGGGTAGGCCGGGAACGCCGTCATCGTGCTGGAAGCCAGCCGGTTCAGCCGCAGCAGTTCGTAAACAAACCCGCGCGCGTTGACGAAATCGCCCGCGCCTGTGAGCGCCACGATAAACTGGCGCGGCGTATCGCGGTCTTCCGCGTCGGCGGCCCACTGTGCCACCGCCATCAACGTATCCATCTCCGCTGCCAGCCTGTCGTGCGCCACTTCCTGATCCTGCGCATATTTGCTGGCGTAAGCCAGCGCGGAATCACGCACCTTGTTCTGCAACTCACCCAAACGCTGCGACCCGCGCAGCCAGCTTTGGGCGAAGGCGTGGGTAATCGGGTGCAGGCTGTAGAATGGCTCGCCGTAGCGGCTGGTGGTTTCCACCAGGTGCTGCTGGGTTAGCAGGGTCATCACCTGCTGGATCGTCTCTTTCGGCGCGCCCGTGAGCGTACTCAGAAACTCCGCCGAAGCCTGTCCTTTAAACGTCGCGCCGAGCATGAGGATAATGCCCTGAAGCGCGCTGTTCAGCCCGCGAAAAGCCGCTGTCAGCGCGACAAGGGTTGGGTCGGCGGTGTCGTAACCGGGAATCTGCGTCAGCGCGTTGAGATACTGTACGGGCTGCTGGCGGGCCGTGCGTACTGTCGAGGCCGCCACCACCAGCGCAAACGGCGACTGCCGCAGCGCCTGCGTCAGGCGGTCAATATCCGGGTCGGGCGCTTCGGGCAGGCCAGCGGTTTGCTTAAACAGCGTTGCCCCGTGCGCCGCGTCCAGATTTTCCAGCGGGAAGGTCTGCCACGCATCGCTGGCCGCCTCTGGCGCGGTCAGCAGCACGGGCAGGCCGCGCACACAGCGCTCGATAAATTCTGTGGTAACTGCCTGCTCCAGCCGCCCGTCCAGCACCACCAGCGGCTTATGCTCGGTCAGCGTGGCCGCCGCCGCGCCCACCATCCCCAACGGGTTCTCGCTGCGGGTGATCTCATGCACGTCATAGGCACGCCCCACCCGGACGATCAATTCTTCAAGACTGCTGTTTTCCGCGTTCAGCCACAGTACCCCCCCTGGCTGTTCGGTATAGGCGGCGGCGAGAGTGGCGGCCAGCGCGGTCTTGCCCACGCCGGGCGCACCCGTCAGTTGTACAGGCGCGTTCTGGCGCAGTCCGGTATAAATCCTGCCGATAATCGCGTCGCGCCCGACCAAACGTGAAGGCACCATAACAGGCAGGGCGGCGGGTTCATGAGCCGGGGCTTCGTAATAAGTCGAGTCGGGCATGGCGGCTATCCCTCAAATGAGATCGCATCAGTGAATTTAGTATTGTGCGCGGCGTAAGGCTTTACAATTCACTTTCGATTATGCAGCAAGCGCCCTGAAAATACAAACCGCCCTATCATCGTTCAGCTTAATGGAAGCGCTCAGGCCAGCGGCGGCACGTCCACCGTCTCGCCATCTTCCCACACCACGCGAAACGTATCATCCGGCAGCCAGTCGGCTTGTGGCACAGAATCTACCACCTCAAAACCCACGAGACAGATCAGCTCATGCTCAGAAGCGACTTCCTCAACCCATAGTTCAGGCAGCACACAGGCCGCATGAACACTGTTGCCACACGGGTCAGCTCGCCACAAGCCCACCGCATCATAGCCGCGCAGCCCACGAATCCAGCTTACCCGCCCGTCCACCCCTGCCCACGCCTCCAGCGTACCCACCTGAATCAACGGCTGTGCGCCGGGGTCATAGCCCAGCGGCGCGGGGCCTTCTATCGCCTGCACCGCAGCCTGCGTGTGGGCATCCAGCATAATCCGGTGCGCCCGGAGGTGCCGCCGCTGGTACGGCACGATCAGCGTCTCGACAAGATGGGTATGCTGGTTGATCGAAATCTCATAGCGTATGCGCGACCACCCCGGCTCGCCCACTGCATAAACGAGGTTTTTCGTGCGTGTGGCAAAAACGCCGTTAGAGATCAGACAAAGGCCGCTGTCGGGCGAAATCTGCCCATGCCCCAGCCCGACATTGAACGGAAACGCGGTGCTGTAGACCAGCTTGTTGTACTTCATACCATAGCCCGGCTTGACGCTGCCCGCGTTGAAGCGCTGGATGTCGCCGTCTGTCGCCGTCACCACCCAGCCCGGCTGGTGAAAGACCTTCACGTAATCGCCCTGCTCTGCCGGCAGCGGTTCTTCCGGCGCAGACCAGAACGGGTCATCATCGCGCAGGCTCCACAAGCCGCCAAACGCCTGCATCGCCCAGTACGTCGCCCCGGTGGAGATATAACGCTCGATGATCTCGTCGCTGCCCCCGGCGGTGAGCGCCTGCCGCAGCGTGCCATCGGCGCGCACCGCGCCACGATCCACATACCAGCGCAGATGCCGCCCTACCAGCCGCTTGAGCAGCCCGGCGCTGTGCGGCCACGCGCCCATCCTGTACGCCCACAGCGGCGCGCCCAACCGCGCGAACTTATACGCCAGACTGCGCCCGAACTCCGGGTATGCGCCGTTAGCCGCGAAGAAATACGGGTAATGCCGCATCCAGTCGCGCACCCGACCGAGCAGCACATCGCGGCGGTCTGGCGCGGTATGCCCATCCACCTGCGCCCACGCCAGCACATGCGAGGCAAAGACCCACGTGTTGTAATCGTCGAAGTAATTCGCGCCGCGCTGCGCCGCATCGTCGTACCAGCCGTCGCCACAGTACACAGCGTCCAGATAATCCTCGATCACATCGTCAATGATGTTCTGCTCGAATGGCAGTTCCAGCGCCTTGCGGCTGGCGTGATTCAACACCCAGAACAGCGCCCAATTGCTGTTCCAGCCCGCAGGCCGCCGCCCGAAGCGCTCTAAAAAGGCGAAGATATAACCGCGCTCGTCATCGTTCAGCGTGTTCCAGACGCGCCCGCGCGACTGCCACAGGGCGAAGCCCACCTGCCCGCTCTCGACCGTGCGCTGGTCATACTCGCGCGGCGGCTGGCCGTTTGGCCGCAGCCACGACCCCGGCGCATCCGGGTTACAGCCGTTGACCAGCGCCCGCCGCGTCAGCGCTGCAAGGTCAAACGTTTCGCCGCGCCACTCAACCAGCGGGGAGCGGTTCGGCTGTGACAGCCACCCGCCCAACCCCCACAACATGCGCGTCACTCCTTCGTATGAGCCGCCCGCATCAGCCGCGTTCGGCACACCGTCCATCAGGGTACGCGCGCCGCTGGCATCAAGGCTGTGCGCCCAGCCCGCCACCAGCCGCGCCCACAGCGCCTCCGCCTCCGCCCGCGTAAATTCAGCGATGTAGGACATAGCCATCTCCATAAGTGACAGCAGGGGCATGATGGTTCATGCCCCTTACACGAAAGGTTTACAGGTGTCGTACAGATTTTACTGGGTTACGCTCTCCACACCCTGAAGGCCGAGTTCCTCCGAGAAGTGGCAGGCGGCCATATGCCCCGGCGCGACCTCGCGCAGCGGCGGCGCTTCCTGGCGGCAGCGCTCCTGTGCATACGGGCAGCGCGGGTGAAAATAGCAGCCCGAAGGCGGGTTCGCCGGGTCGGCCACGTCCCCCTCCAGCACGATCCGCCGCGAACGCTGGCGCGGGTCTGGCTTGGGGATGGCCGAAAGCAGCGCCTCGGTATAAGGATGTCTGGGGCGCTGGTAAAGCGCCTCGGTCGGCGCGGTCTCCACCAGCTTGCCCACGTACATCACCGCCACGCGATCCGCCAGATACTCGACCACGCTCAGGTCATGCGAAACGAACAGGTAGGTCAGATGGAACTCGCGCTGAAGCTCCAGCATCAGGTTCAGCGTCTGCGCCCGCACACTGACATCCAGCGCCGAAACAGCTTCGTCGGCGACGATCAACTCCGGGTCGAGACACAGCGCGCGCGCGATCACGATACGCTGGCGCTGGCCGCCGCTGAAGGCGTGCGGATAGCGGCGCATGAACTCTGGCCGCAGCCCCACCTTACGCAGCAGTTCGGCGACCCGGTCTTCCAGTTCCTTGCCCTGCGCTATGCCGTGTGTCCGCATCGGGTCGGCAATCACGTCAAAAACCGTCATGCGCGGGTTCAGCGACGAATACGGGTCCTGAAAAATCATGCGGATTTTGCGGCGGTAAGGCTTCAGCCTGCCCTCCTCAATCGTCGCCAGGTTCACCGGCGCGGCAGCGCTGCCGTTGCCGCTGCCGTTCTGCCCGGCGTAATCACGATACAGCAGGTCGCCCGCTGTCGGGTCATACGCGCGCACGATGCAGCGGCCAATGGTGGTCTTGCCACAGCCGCTCTCGCCCACAAGCCCCAGCGTCTCGCCCCGCCTGATGGTGAAACTTACGTCGTCCACCGCCTTTACATGGGCGACCGTGCGGTTAAACAGCCCGCGCTTGATCGGGAAATACATCTTCAGGTTTTTCACTTCCAGCAGGGACTTCTCCTGCGGCTCAGGTGTCGTCATGTCGCTCATGACTGCGCCCCCTCTGGTGTCTCGCCCTCATACAGCACACAGCGCACCGTGCGGCCATCGGGCATGGTAATCAGTTCAGGGTGAATCACATTACACTTACCGGGAATCATCTGATCGCAGCGGTCATGAAACGGGCAGCCCGCCGGGCGGTTGTAGGGGTCGGGGATTGTGCCTTCGATCGGGTTCAACGCCTGCTTGCGCCCCATCCCCAACCGGGGAATCGAGCGCAGCAGCGCTTTGGTGTACGGGTGCAGCGGGTCGTAGAACAGCGACTCAACGTCCGCCTGCTCCACCACCTCGCCCAGATACATCACCACCACCTCGTCGCACGTCTCCGCCACCACCCCCAGATCATGGGTAATCAGCATCATCGCCATGCCGAACTGCGCCTGCAACTGCTTGATGAGTTCCAGAATTTGCGCCTGCGTGGTCACGTCCAGCGCGGTCGTCGGCTCGTCGGCGATCAGCAGGTTGGGGTTACAGGCCAGCGCCATCGCAATCATCGTGCGCTGGCGCATCCCCCCGCTAAGCTGGAACGTGTAAGCATCAATGCGCCGCTCCGCGTTAGGAATACCCACCAGTCGCAGCAGTTCAATCGCGTGCTGCCGCGCTTCGGCTTTGGACATATCGCGGTGCAGCAGGATCGACTCGGTAATCTGGTCGCCGATGGTATGCACCGGGCTGAGCGAGTTCATCGGCTCCTGAAAGATCATGGCGATCGCGTCCCCGCGAATACGCCGCATCTCCGCGCCGTAGGTGTCCAACTGCGCCAGATCAATGACCCCACCGCCGTCCGGGTGATGGAAAAGAATCTGCCCATCCACAATCCGCCCCGGCTTGTTGACCAGCTTGAGGATAGAAAAGGCCGTCACGCTCTTACCACAGCCGCTCTCGCCCACCACGCCGAGCGTCTTGCCCTTGGGGACGGTGAAGTCCACGCCATCCACCGCCCTGACCACGCCTTCGTCGGTGATAAAATGGGTTTTTAAGCCCTTTACTTCCAATAAAACTTCTTGCCGTTCCATAGAATTCCTTTATGCATAGGGGTCAGCCGCGTCGCGCAGGCCATCGCCCAGAAAATTGAGCGCCAGCACCGTGACCACGACTGCGACCGCCGGGGTCAGCAGCCAGGGCGCGGTGGCGATACTGCGAATATTCTGTGCCTCTTGCAGCAGCACCCCCCAGCTTACGACAGGCGGACGCAGCCCCAGCCCCAGAAAGCTGAGTGATGTTTCGGCCAGAATCATGCCGGGGATCGCCAGCGTGACCGAGGCGATGATATGGCTGTAAAAGGCCGGGAGCATGTACTGGAACATGATCTTGCGCGGGCCGGCCCCGTCCAGACGGGCGGCCATGACGTAATCCTCCTCGCGCAAGGTCAGGAAGCGCCCCCGCACCACTCGCGCCAGCCCCGTCCAGCCGATGAAGGACAAAATGATGGTGATGGCGAAATAGATTTGCAGCGACCCCCATTCGGCGGGCAGCGCCGCCGCCAGCCCCAGCCACAGCGGGATGGTTGGCATTGAACGGATGAACTCAATCACGCGCTGGATAAAGTTATCCACAAGGCCGCCGTAATAACCAGAGATGCCGCCCAGCGTAATGCCCAGCAGCAGGCTGATCGTCACCCCCACCAGGCCGATGGACATCGAAATCCGCGTGCCAAAGATGACACGGCTCAGCACATCGCGCCCCAGCCGATCCGCCCCGAACAGGTACATCGTCTCGTCGGAATCTACCGGGCCGAGCAGGTGCAGGTTGGTTTCAATCACGCCGAACAGCTTATACGAATAGCCCTGCGCGAAGAACCGCACCGGAATCTTCAATTCCGGGTCAACCACGAACGTCCGGCGCAGCGCCACCGGATCAACCTCCACGACGTAGCCGAGGACATGCGGGTTGAAGCCTGTCTCATCAAACAGAATCAGGGTTTGGGGCGGGGCATAGGTGGCCTGAGTATTGGTCATGTCGGCGGGGAAGGGGGCGAGAAACTCGGCAAAGATCGCCACCAGATAGATCAGCAAGGTGACAATCCCGCCCACCATCGCCAGCCGGTGCTTGCGAAAACGCCACCACATCAGTTTCCACTGCGAGGCACCGTAAGCACGCGCTTCGCTATTGGCATCGGTCTGGGCTTGCGGCACAGACCGCAGGCCGGGGACAACGCTCTCAGCCATGTCTATTGCGGATTCCGGGACTTCACTTTCCATGGGGACTCCTTTTATTCATAGCGGATACGCGGGTCAAGCCAGGCCAGTAAAATATCGGACACCAGCGTCCCGAACATCGTCAGCACGCTTAAGAGCAAAATGAATGCCCCTGCCAGATACATATCCTGCGTGGTCAGGGCGGTCAGCAGCATCGGCCCGGAGGTGGGCAGGCTGAGGACCACCGCCACAATAATCGAGCCAGATACCAGCGTCGGCAGCAGCCAGCCAGCGGTGCTGATGAACGGGTTCAGCGCCACCCGCACCGGATACTTGAGGATTACCTTCCATTCCGGCAGCCCTTTCGCGCGGGCCGTGATCACGTAGGGTTTAGACAGTTCGTCCAGCAGGTTGGCGCGCATGATGCGAATCAGGTTGGCTGTGCCTGCCATACCCAGAATCACCATAGGAATCCATAGGTGGCCGAGCAGGTCAAGCACCTTAGCCATATCCCATGGGGCATCCACATACTGCGGCGAAAACAGCCCGCCGACGCTCTGGTTAAAATACTTGAAGGCGATGTACATCAGCACCAGCGCCAGCAGGAAGTCGGGAATCGCCAGCCCCAGAAAGCCGAAGAACGTAGCGATGTAATCACCGATCGAGTATTTCCTGACCGCCGAATAAATACCTATCGGAAACGCCAGAAACCATGTAAAGAGCAGGGTTGCCAGCGAAAGCACGACTGTCAGCGCCATGCGGCTCCAGATCAGGCCCTCGACCGGCGCGTTCCAGGCAAAGGACTGGCCGAAGTCGCCTCTGAGGAGGATGTTGCTGATCCATTTGAAGTATTGTACATGGATGGGCTGATCCAGCCCGAAGCGCTGGTTCATGGCCTCGATCACGTCCTGCTGCACCGTCTCGCCACGCCCCGCGAGGTTGGCGATGTAGGAGGTGAGAAAGTCGCCCGGCGGAAGCTGGATAATGATAAAGGCCACCACCGACACAACAAACAGGGTCGGAATCATAATCAGGATACGACGGATAATAAACTGAGCCATCAGATAAGAACTCCTGATAAACGAGGGCTGCGCCGCCCGTGAAAGCACAGCGCAGCCCTTCGCAAAACTTATTTAGGTACCGCTCTGGATGTAATACTGGAACGGATTGGTCGGCGCAGGATGCGGGTACAGCCATGCGTTCGGGTAAGACTGTGGCACGTTGAAGAAGTTATTCTTCTGGATACCATAGCCCGGCGGGGGCAGTGTGATGCCCATCGCCCAGAACTCATCAGCAGCGATCTGAAGGATTTCCGCCATCAGCGCGTTCTGCTCCTCCGGGTTAGCCGTCGCCTTCAGTTGGTCGTACAGCTCCATCTGGCGCTTGGCCGCCGGAGCAGGCTCCTCGGCACGCTCATCCTCGGGGTTGTTGTACCAGTACTGCCACGCCTCGGCAAAGTGCGATTCGTTGCTGAAGGGGAAGTACCAGCGCGGCTCAAGGATGACCTCAAGGCCGCCGTCACCACCCCACACGCTCGCGTCCTGCTGGTTGGCCGCCTTGCGCTGGTAGAGCAGGTCACGCTCGATCACGTTAGTTCGCGCGTCAATCCCCACTGCCTGCCAGTAGCCTACCACCTGCTCGATGACATCTGGCTGTTCAGGGTACAGGGTCGGGATGACATCTACGTTGAAGGTGATGCGGTTGCCGTCCGGCCCAAGACGGAAGCCATCGGCATCCCGCTGGTCGAAGCCGGCCTCGTCAAGCAGTTGGTTTGCCAGATCAACGTCGTACTCTGTGTACTGCTTGGCAAGCTGCTCGTTGTAGAACGGCGATGTCGGGCGCGGAGCCAACTGGTAAGGCTCGCCCTGCCCCACGTACACCAGATCAATGATGGCCTGACGGTCAATGGCGTGCGACAGCGCGATACGGAAATCCTTATTCTGGAAGATTTCGCGTTTCACCGGGTCCAGATGCGTCAGGTTGAGGGCAATCGCCACGAAGTTCATGCTGGAGGGGACGATCTCGGTAAAGTGATAATCGCCGACTTCCATGTTGTCCGCAAAGAGCGCCTTGTTGCCCAGCGACGCGATGTGACGATCCATGAAGTCAATCTCGCCGCTGAGGGCTTTCAGCACCAGCGTCTCGACATCCGAGGCAAAATCCCACTGCACCCGGTCAATATAGGGGTACTGGTTGCCTTCCGGGTCTACCTTCCAGTAGTAGGGGTTACGAACCGCCGTGACCTGTACCGCATCGGCGGTGTAGCCGTTTTCCAGCACCCATGCCCAGAGTTTCGGTGATGGGGTTGTCCACTCACCCGTATCGTACACTTTCAGATTCCACAGGTCTACCCAGGTCGCCACGCCGGCCTCGGCGATCAGCGCGTCAATGCCTTCGGGGTTGTACTCTGGGTGGAACTGGCTTGCCCAGTGCCTCGGCATATTCACAGGCGGGCGGCCATCCGGGGTCGCCAGCCGCTGCAGGAAAAGGCCGTTGGGCGCGGAGAAGCTGAACTTGACGGTGTAATCATCAAGCGCTTCCACCAGACCAACCTCATCCTCGACGACCATCCAGCTTGGCGGCGCGGGGCTGACTTCGGGGTTGGTCGCGTGGGCTTCGTACCAGAACAGGATGTCGTGCGCGGTAAACGGCGCGCCATCCGACCATTTCATGCCTTCGCGCAGATGGAAGGTGTATTCTGTGCCTTCCTCGTTCGTCTCCCAGCTTTCGGCGATATTGGGGATCACTTCCTGCCACTCTGGGTCCCAACTGACCAGATTTTCATAGGCGATGTGGCGCACAAAATTCGCATTGTCGCCCGTACCGCGCAGCCCCAAACGCCACGTACCGCCGTACACGCCGATGCTATCATGCGGCTCTACAACCAGCGGGTTGGCCGGCAGACGTTCCTCAACAGGCGGGAGGTCGGCCATAGCATCCAGCATGGGAGCCTGCTTGTATGTCATCTCCTGCGCGCTAAGGACGACAGTAGACAGAAGCAGGGCAGCCAAAGACAAAATCATCAAAAAGCGTAGTGTTTTACTCATATTGCCTCTCTTTTGTTAACCAGTCACTGGCATTTAAGTTCGTTTGTATTGGTTATCAATTCACTTTTCAGGGGCGTTCTCCTTTCGCTTCAGCCAGCAAACACTATATCCTATATACTATACGGCCCAACCTGGCCGCAGGAAATCTGCATGTTAAGGGGCGCTCTCCCGGATGAGCAGCTCGTGCTGCAAGATAACTTCGCCCTGTTCGGTGTTGCCCTGAATACGCTCAAGCAGCATCTCGGCGGCCAGTTCGCCGACCCGGTGATTTGAAAGGGTGTAGCGCAGCGTGGTCAGCGGCGGAGAGGTCAGCCGGGCGATCAGGATGTCGTCATAGCCGATGATGGCTATATCGTCCGGCACGCGCCGCCCCATCACCTGGCATCCGCGCAGCGTCCCCGCCGCCACGTAATCGTTGTAGCAGATAATCGCGTCCACATCAGGGACAGCTTGCAGCAGCCGCTGTGAGGTATCAAAGCCTTCTTCCCACGGGGCATCATCGCAGACAACCACAGCCGCCGGGTCTAACGGCAGCCCTGTCTCGTGCAGCGCCGCTATGAAACTATCATGGCGCTCGCGGCCAGCGCGGTTGTAACCTCTGGTGCCGATGTAAGCCAGCTTACGCCGCCCGCCTGCGATCAGGTGCTTTACAGCCTTGAGCATCGAAGCGCGTTCATCAATGTTGATGATGCCGGCGATCTGTGGCTCGATGTCGGTGCTAAAGACCACCGCCGCGCGCTGCTGTTCCAGCATCGCCGCCAGCCTGTCAGCAGACAGGAACGAGCTAAGCACGATCACGCCATCGGCGCAGTCTTCTTCCAGCATCCGCAGCAAATCCTGCTCGCGCTCGCGGCTGCGCCCGGTGTTGCACAGCAGAATATGGTAATTGTGCTGCCAAAGCAGGCGTTCCACACCTTCGAGGATTTCCGCATAAAACGCGCTGGATACGCCGGGGATGACGATTCCGATTTTGAAGGTTTTATCGCTGGCGAGGCTGCGCGCGATGCGGTTGGGACGATAGCCAATCTCATCCATCACGCGCAGGACGTTCTGGCGCGTCTTCTCGCTGATGGAAGCATGGTTGTTGATAACGCGCGAGACGGTCATCATAGACACATCCGCCTTCTGCGCGACATCGGCAATCGTTACACGGTCTTTTGGTCTTGGCACTTCTAAGTTGAGCCTGTTATCAAAACTATTATTTACAAAAGGCGCTTTACCTGACGCTGCTAAATTATGCTTTTTAGGTTAGCGCTAACATAACTTGCTAAGAGAGTATAGAGTTTTGCGGCTTTTGTCAAGAAATTCGCAAAAAAACAGCCTCGCGTTTTATGCGGAGGCTGTGAGGTTGGTCAGGCTTCGGGGGGTGGAACAGGCAGGTCTTCCGGGGCGGTGTCCTTCCATTTTTCGCCCTCGTCCACCAGCATCACCGGGATGCCGTTGCGGATCGGGTACTTATAACCAGAGTCGGCGCAGACCAGCCACGAGTCCCTGTACAGTTCCAGCCGTCCGGGGTCATCACCCCGATCCTTAAAATGCACTGCCACCGGGCAGCGCAGCAGGTCTAGCAAATCAAGATCAATCGGCGCTTCTGCCATCGCTAACTCCATAAGATAATGCCCACCAAAGTCGTCTAAGTATAGCTGTGCGCTGGTAGGCAGTCAAACCCGGCCACGCAGCTTAAAATATCTTATCCGCCCAACCTTTTGCGGTGCTGTGCTGCCCATCGCAAAACAGAAAGCGACCACCATGCATACAACCACTGCTACCGTCCCTGCCCATGCGGAACGCTGGGTGCTGCTGTCAACCATCCTCGCCTCCAGCATGGCCTTTATTGATGGCACCGCGCTCGATGTCGCCTCCCCCGCCCTGCAAAGTGATCTCGGCATCACCAGCAGCCAGTTGTTCTGGATCATCAACGTTTACGCCCTGTTTCTGGCCGCGCTTATTCTGGTCGGCGGTTCGCTGGGCGATCATTACGGGCGCAAGCGTGTTTTTTCTATCGGCATTGTGGTGTTTACGGGTGCGTCGGTGCTGTGCGGCCTTGCGCCCAACGCCAACCTGCTCATCCTCGCGCGCGGGCTTCAGGGCATCGGCGGCGCGTTGATGGTGCCGGGCAGCCTGGCGATCCTCTCGGCCACCTTCCCCAGAGAACGGCGTGGGCGGGCCATCGGCACATGGTCCACCTTCAGCACGTTAACCACGCTCTCCGGGCCGGTGCTGGGCGGCCTGCTGGCCGGGCAAAACTTGTGGCGTGTCATCTTCTTCATCAACGTGCCGCTGGCGCTCATCGCCCTCGTGGCGCTTACCCGTGTGCCGGAAAGCCGCGACTCCACCGCCTCTGCCCGGCTCGACTATCCCGGCGCGTTTCTGGCGACGCTCGGCCTCGGCGGCATCACCTACGGCTTTCTGGAAGCGCCGGGCGCGGGGCTTACCAGCCCGCGCATTATCATCGCTTTAGTCGTCGGGGTGCTGTCGCTGGTCGCTTTCGTGATCGTTGAAGCGCGCAGCGATCACCCGATGATGCCGCTGCGCCTGTTCCGCTCACGCACGTTTGCAGGCACCAACCTGCTCACCCTGTTTCTCTACGCCGCCCTGCGTATCGTGCCATTCTTCTTCGTGCTTAATCTGGTGCAGATTCAGGGCTACCCGCAGGAAATCGCGGGCGTAGCGTTTCTGCCATTCGGCATTCTGCTCACGTTAATGGGGCGCTGGGCGGGCGGGCTGGTTGATCGTGTCGGCGCGCGGCTTCCGCTGGTGGTCGGCCCGACACTGGCGGGGATCGGCTTTTTCATGTTCTCGCTGCCCGGCCTCACCAGCGGCCCCGCCGATTACTGGACAACCTACTTTCCCGCCGTTCTGGTGACTGGAATCGGCATGGGCATCACCATCGCGCCCCTCACCACCGCCGTGATGGGTTCCGCGCCCACCGAGAGCAGCGGCACCGCGTCGGGCATCAATAACGCGGTCGCCCGCACCGCCGGGGTGCTGGCGGTCGCCATTGCTGGCGGGCTTGCGCTTGTCAGCTTCAGCGGCACGCTGGCGACCCAAACACAGGCCATCCCCCTTGCGCCAGAAGCGCGGGCAGCACTGGAAGCCGAAGCGGGCAAACTAGGCGACGCGCAGCCGCCCGCCGGGCTGCCTGCGGAGCAGGAAACGCAGGTCAGCGAGGCGATCAAGCTGTCGTTTGTGGAAACATTCCGTCAGATTGCCATCATCGGGGCGGTGCTGGCGTGGATCAGCGCTGTGCTGGCGGCGCTGCTGGTGGAGAAGCACCTGAAGCCCGAAGCCGCGCCCTAACGCTGAAGGCGCGCCAGCCGCTCCGCCAGCCGGAAAAACGCATACCCCGCCAGCCCCGGCAGCACCACAGGCAGCGCCAGCACGCTCAGGATAGCGGCCAGTTCAAGCCGCCCGGCGTTCGTGACCAGCACCAGCCCGGTCAGCCCCAGCCAGACAAGCCAGTACACCAGCACCGCGCCCACCGCCAAACCATAAGCCGCCATGCGGTCATAGGTCAGGTTCGCGCTCAGCAGACCGGTCATCCCGCTGTAGTACATATCGGCAAAGGGCTGGACAGCGATCACCAGCGTGCCGCCTACCAGCACCAGCGTCCAATGCATGACCGGGATTTCAGCGAACAGCAGCGAAAAGACGATCACGCCCGTGACGATCATCCCTTGCAGCAGGCGGTAGAAGAACATCAGCCAGGTGCGGTTCACCTGCCAGACCGTCGCCGCCCACAGGCTGAGCAGCACTTCACGCTGGCTGTACGGGGTCGCCAGCACAAGGTCCCATGTGTAGCCCTCGCGTGCCTCGTGGATTTTATCGGACGTGTGAATGGCGATTTGCAGCAGAATGATGAGCGAAAACAGGAAGTACAGCATCGGCAGGCTGAGGCCGCCAAACAGCAGGAACAGGACGACCGCCCCGCCGACAATCAAAAACCCGAAGCGGATCGGCAGCGCCTTCCGCAGATACTGGCGCACGATAGGATGGTCGCGCCGCGTCCATGCCGGACGAAGTGTTTTAGGATACGTGTAAGATACCATAACGCTCATTTTACTCGCAGAAACGGGTTATTACACAAAAGATAAAGGAAATACTCAGGGAATCACACAAAAACTTGACAAGCGCCCGCCATACGTTGGACTGGCGTTGTCTAACCGACTTGGAAAGCGGGCGCATTCGGCATAAGATTAAGGAGGTACAACTGCCCCAGAGGAAATTATGCACGCGCTAAAATTACTGCTCACCCTTCTTTTACTGCTATTGGCCGGGCTTTTGGTGACTGCTCAGGAGGACAGCCCGGTTTATGTGATTCGCAACCTCAGCACAGCGCTGGTTAGCGACAATACAGAGCTGCGCCTGCAATTTAACGTGATTAATGTGGGCAGCGACGCGGCGCAGGGGACGACGGTTGCCGTGCTGGATACGCTGACCAACCGTGAAATCGCGCAGCAGTCTGTACCGCCGCAGCAAAGCAACGACCTTGAAACGATCACCTTCAACCTGCCTGTCAGCGACTTACAGCCGGGTTTGCAATCGCTGCGTATCCGGCTGAGCGACAGCGCCGGAAACGAACTGGCCGATTCGCGCACTATGGTGACGATACCGGAGGCAGGCGCGCCTGCGCCGGACACGGGTACACCCACCACGCCCGGCACCACACCGCCAGAGCCAGCCTCCCCCGGCTTCATGATCTACGACATCCGCGTGGACTTGACCAACCCGCTGCATGTGCTGGCGCTGGTGGGCTTTGGCATCGCCGCGCTGCTGTTCGTGTTTCTCATTCTTTTCGCGCTCTGGCTGCTGCTGCGCCGCTCGCCACAGTTCCCACCCTGGCAGCCGCCCTACGCCACCACGCCCAACCTCAACCCTAATTCGCAGGCCGCGCGGCGGCAGGGCTGGCAGTTTCATGCCCAGAACGACCTGCCACCCCCCGCGCCACAGCAGGAAGGCGCGACCCATATCCGTAAGCTGCTCACCGGGCTGGACGGGGCGAACCTGCAAAACTGGCGCATCACTGGCCTGCGCCTCAGCCAGTACGACCAGTACGGGCGCGTCGCGCGCAGTCAGGTGATCGCCTCCGGCGGGCTGGCGCGCCGCCTGAACCGGGCAGCGCATCGCGGCAGCGCCCGCAGCACCGAACAGACCCTCCGCCAGATGCGCCCGATCGCGCGGGTGCTGGTCAACCAGTTTCGCCGCCGCGTCCTCGCCCGCAGCGCCATGCTGCCCCTCGCGCTGGATGTGCGCTTTCAGGGGGCATACGGCGAGGTGCAGGTGTGGTTCGAGCTGTTTATGGTACAGGGCGGTCAGTGGCGGTTGATTGACCATTGGGAGGTCGAAACCAACGCCAGCGGCAAATTCGTCATAGAAAACTTCACTTATACCCTGCACGGGATGCGCCCGGACGAGACGATGAAGACGTTCCCGCAGCGGCTTCAGGGCGACATCACCCGCCTGCTGGTCGAGATGGCGAACAAACGCCCGACCACCGCTCAGGAAGTGAAGCAGGATACCGCGCAGCAAAA
>CAZJSU010000024.1:39037-51930 GCA_964548765.1 uncultured Anaerolineaceae bacterium | reverse complement strand
GTTTTTGCAGCCGGAAGACATCGCGCAGGCGGTGGTTTTCGTCGCTGGCCTGCCGCCGCACGTGCTGGTCGAGCAGATGACCATCCGGCCGGTCGTACAGCCGTAGGGGGCATGGCGCATCATGCCCCTGAATAATCACCGGATCATCTGCCTAAATCGTCACCCGGCGTGGTTCGCCACGCCCCTCGGCCACCGCGTTTTTGAGCTGCTGCGCCCGCTGGCGGATGGTCGCCAGCGGCATGTCGCCCTTCCCGGTCAGCCAGCCCGCCGCACCCACCGCGACCGCGCCCGCCTTGATGAACGCGCGCGTCGTCTCCGGGTCAATGCCGCCGTTCGCCATGAACTTCATGTGATCCAGCGGCCCGCGCACTGCCTTGAAGTATTCCACCCCCATCGGGCCAATCGGGAAAATCTTCAGCAGCGGCACGCCCATCGCCCACGCATCCACGCACTCGGTCGGCGTAAGCACCCCCGGCGCGATCAACGTCCCCGCGTCCAGCGCCGCCTGCACCACTTCACGGTTGAAGGCAGGCGAAACGATGAAATCCGCGCCCGCGTCCAGCACACGCCGCGCCGTTTCCACGTCCAGCACCGTCCCCATGCCGGAACACACCTCGTCGCCATACTCGGCCTTGACCGCCTGCATAGCCTCAATCGCCTGCGTGGAGTTCATCGTAAACTCGAAGCCGCTGATGCCCTCCTCCACCAGCGCGCCCGCCACTTGCAGCGCGACCTCCGGCGGAAAATGCCCGCGCATCCCGGCCACCAGCCCGCTGTCCTCGATCCGTGCCAGAACTGTTGTGATATCCATTTTTATGCTCCCGTCTTGTAGACTATAATAAACTGCGTCGCCAGAGACTAAAGCCATCTGGCTGCGATTTGAAGCCCGCTAAAGGGCCTGTAACAACCGTTTCGGCGACCCAGCGCGGTTAGTGCGCTTGGTTTTTGTCAGCCGCACGGTTTTAACCTGCGGCGCTAACATAAGGGCGTTCTATGTGGCTGCGCATATCTGTTCTGTTTGCGACGATTTCATTGCTTACCCTCACTGCCTGCCAGCAGCAGCAGACCGCGCTGCCCACGCTGGTCAACCTCGACACGCTGGCGACGGAAAACGCCGCCGCCACCCAGACCAGCCAGCCGCCCACGCGCACATCACTGCCGCCCACATGGACACCGTCGCCACCGCCCACCCAACCGCCAACTGATGCCGCCGACCAGTTAACCCCCACGCCGTTGGGCTTCCGTCCGTTCGGCACCCTCTATTATATCTTCAACAACGACTCGATTGCCGAATTGGCCGCCGATGGCTCGTTTGAAGACCTGCTGCCCATCCCCCATATCGGCCAGCTCGTCACCGACCTGCGCCTCTCGCCCAATGGTGAGTGGCTGGCGTATGTCGCCCCCGGCAGCGGCAGCGCCCGCGAGCTTTACGTGACCGACCGCGCCGGAACCAATACGGTGCAGGTTTCGCGGCTGGGCTTTGCCCGCGTCCTCAGCCCGGCATGGAAGCCGGACAGCAGCGCGCTGGTCTTTCTCGCCTCGCAAGCGCCGGAAACACCGCTGGAAGTCTACATCGTCGGCGTGGATGGCAGCGGCCAGCGCCAGCTTACACAGGGGCAAAGCGCCAACCTGCGCGAGCCGGTCTGGAACGCGACAGGGGATCGGGTGTTCTTCAGCGATGATGCCATCTACGCGGTAGACCTGCAAACCGGGGCGCGTTCTCCGGCGCTGACCATGCCAAGCGGCTTCGGCGCGGATTTTGAACTGACGCACAGCCCAATCACCGACCGCCTGTATTACCTGAAAAGACGGCGTAATTTTGATACAGGCGAGGACGGCGCGGTGCTGTCGTTTATAAACACAACCACCATCGAAGAAATGGCGAACGAAAGCATCGGCCCGCTGGTATTTTACGATGCCCTGCGCTTCAGCCCGTCAGGAGATTACCTGCTGCTGGTGCAGGATGGCGACGTGCTGGCGCAGACACAGGTGTTCAATACGTCGGTGCCGGTGGTGCGCGGCGCACAGGTAGACCCGCGCCCGGTTTTCAGCCCGGATTCGGAACTGGTGGCGTACGTGGATTTGGACAGCGCGGGGATCGAGCAAATCTACATCGTCGCGCGGCAGGGCGGTATCCCGACTCAGATCACGGCGCATACCGAAGGCACCATGACCGACCTGCACTGGGCAGAAGGTTAAGCCCTGCTGTTCTGGAAAACCTGCCGCAGCACCTGCTTCACCGCCTGTTCTGAAAACGGCTTGGGGATCGCGCCTGCGAATTCGCGCACCTCTATCTCGTTCAGCATGGCCGAGGGCAGGCTGCCCGCCGCCAGCGCGATCACCGGAATATCCCGCAGTTCCCACGAGTCCTTCAGCGCGTCGTAAATTTCGAGCGAGTTGCCGCGCGGCAAGTCCATATCGAGCAGGATGACATCCGGGTGCGGCTTCATCTTCTGCGCCTGGCCGATCACGTCTGCGCCAGAGGTGTTGCGCTTATAGCGCATGTTGAGCTTGTCCAGAATAGATGCGATGGCGATGAGGTTTAGCGCCTCATCCTCGACAACCAGCACCACCTTATTTTTCAACATAACGAAGCTCCCCATAATTCACTTTATCTCTTCATTGTGGGGATGACCGGGAGATTTGTCTACTTTCAACACGGCTTTTTCAAGAAAATTTCAGCCCGCATTCATGCCGTCTTCACAAAGCCTGAGCCAGCACCGCCTGATGGATGACATTGGCCGCTTCGCGCACCACATCCGTCGGGACAATGGCGGAGATTCCGGCGTGTTCAGCGCTGGCCGTAAGCGTCTGCACGGTTCGCAGCAGGGGGATGCCCTGCGCGCGCAGCGCCGCTTCAATCTGCTGGTGAATCGCGGCAAGGCTGTCCCGCCCGCCGCCGATCAGCGTCACCAACCCGACATGACCTTCTACCACAGCGCAGGTCACCTGACTGGCGCGGAAGGTGTCCTCCAGCGTTAGCCGCGCAGAGTTAACCTCGGCAGCGCTGACAAAATAGAGCAGCATGTCCGGTGCTTCGCTGGCGGTAATGGCCTGCGTGTTCTGCCGCGCCAGTGCGCTCACGCCCTGCGCCGCGTTCAGCCCATGCCCGCTGACGCTAATCAGCCGCAGCCGATCCTTCACCACCAGCGCCCGCACATCGTTCGTGCGACGATCCGGCTGAATGTAAGTCCCTGTCTGCGACGGCTGGTAAATACTGCGGATAAACACCGGGATTTCAGCCGTCAGCACAGGCGCAAGCGTGGCCGCTGATGGCACGTTCATGCCATAACGCGCCAGTTCGTCAAGGTCTGCGGCGGAAAGCGCGGGCAGCGTCCGCGCATCTGCCACCAGCGCCGGGTCTGCGGTCATAATACCGTCGCGGTCTGACCACAACCACAGCGCCTCGGCAGGCGCAGCCGCCGCCAGCAGCGCCGCGCTCTGGTGCGCGCCATCGGCCAGCCGTGTCGGTCGGCCATCGGTCGTGCCGCCTGTGCTGCCGTTCACCAGCACGACATAGCCCTCTTCCAGCCGGGGCAGCAGCCGTTCATGAATATGGGCGCGGCTGGCTTCCACATCCGGCACCGCCAGCGCGTAATGATCGTCGGTGATGATGATCTCGCTGGCGTTGAGCAGCGTCGCCCGCACCCCGCGATGCTGTAAATGCCCGGTCAGCAGCCGCGCCGCCAGCCGTTCCCCGGTGGCGAGGATCGTCGCCGCCTCAGCGGGTGTTGGCCCCCGGTTGACCATCGAGCGCCCCAGCCAGTTATACGCGCCCAGAATATCGCCCACATCCTGAATCAGCAGCGCCCGGTCACGTTCATTACGAATGAGCTTGCGCGCGTGGCTCTGGTGGATGGAAAGCAGCTTGTTATACACCCGCGCATAATTGCCAATCTGGACGCTCTCCGCCAGCATGTCTGTCACGCCTTCCAGCGCCGAAACCACCGCCGTGATGCGCTGGCCGCTTTGCTGGTACTGGTACAGCACCTCCGCAGCCTGCAAAAGGCTGTCGCCATCCCGCAGCGCCGCAGCGCCAAAAGACATGACAATGCGATTCATCTGTGACGTGATTTCCTTGTGTTTAAAAGTTAAAAAACGTTAACATAGCACCTAATGGGAGTCAATGCACACTTAGAGGCATAAACCTATGCGTAAAATCATCATCGCGCCGGGCGCGTTTAAGCACAGCCTGAGCGCTGCCGCTGCCGCGCAGGCCATCACGCGCGGTCTACAGCGTTCCGGCCTGCAGGCCGACCTGCTCACTATCCCGATGGCTGATGGGGGCAACGGGACACTGGATGCCTTTCTGGCAAGCGGCGGGCAGCGCATCAGCCAGACGGTCGAGGGGCCAGCGGGGACCCCGGTCGAGGCGGCTTACGGCCTGCTGGATGACGGCCAGACCGCCGTGATTGAGATGGCGCTGGCCTCCGGGCTGGAACTGCTCGGCAACTGGCAGTTAAACCCGCTGCTGACCAGCACCTACGGCACAGGCCAGCTCATGCAGGCCGCGCTGGAAGCCGGGGCGCGGCGCATCATCCTCGGCATGGGCGGCAGCGCGACGGTAGACGGCGGCGCGGGCTGTTTGCAGGCGCTTGGGGTCGCCCTGTACGATCCTTACGGCCAGCCCATCCCGCGCGGCGGCGGCGGGCTTGACCAGTTGTTCATCATTGACACACAGGGGTTAGACCCGCGCTGGAAGGATGTCGAGGTGTTGATCGCCTCGGACGTGGATAACCCGGCGCTGGGGCCACAGGGCGCGGCGGCGGTCTTCGGTCCACAGAAGGGCGCATCGCCCGAACAGGTCGAGGTGCTGGAAGCCAACCTGCGCCACTTCTTCACGCTGGTCAACGACCAGCTAGGCGTGGACGTGCGCGATGTCCCCGGCGGCGGCGCGGCGGGCGCGTTCAGCGCCGGGCTGCTGGCGTTCCTCAACGCGAAAATTGAGCCGGGGGTTGAGCTTGTCCTCCGGCACAGCGGCTTTGTCCGGCACCTGCAGGGCGCTGATCTGGTCATCACGGGCGAAGGCAGGATGGACGTGCAAACCATTCACGGCAAGGGGCCGCTGGGCGTGGCGAAGCTGGCGCGCGGCGCAGGTGTGCCAACCGTCGCCCTCGTCGGCGCGCTGGCGCTTGACGATGCCGCGCTGCACGAAGCGGGCATTCACGCCGCCCTGCCCATCGTCACCGAGCCGCTATCGCTCGACGACGCACTGGCGAACGCGCCTGAACTGCTGGAACGCGCCGCCCTGCGGCTGGGCTATCTGCTGCAACTGGGCGCAAAATCCGCGTTCACGCACACCTACCTGGCAGAGTAAGGGAAAATGGCTGACAACCTGTGCTATAGTATGGGTGTAGTTCGGTTTACGGATGATTGATCTGATGCAAGTCACAGTTGATTTACCTAGCAAAATCTATGATGAGGCTGAGCGTCTGGCTAATCAGACAGGGCAGGAACTGGGAGATATTCTTTTAACTGCGTTGGAAATATCGCTGCCGACATTAACCGATCAACTGGCATCTGAGTCGCTGGAATCACTTCCCGATAATAAGCTGCTTGAATTGGTAAACAGCCAGATGAGCGAGCAGCAGAACGCTCGTATGAGCGAACTCCTGGCTAAACAGCAGATCACGCAACTTGACCCTTTTGAAGACCGAGAACTGGCATTTCTGGTTTATATCTATGAAGAGGGATCGCTTCGGAAGATAAAAGCAATAAATGAAGCCGTGAAACGGGGTATTTACAAACTGTCGGCATCGTGACAATCTCGCAGCTTACCCGCGCTAATGTATCTCTGCACTTTAAGCATCGCTGTTGTTACTGTCTGGTCGATTCACGCTATATTTACGCCTCCATGGAACTTGACCACATCATTCCACGTGCGCTTGGGGGGAGTGATGATGAACACAACTTGTGCCTCGCCTGCCCGCGCTGTAATAAATACAAAAAAGCCCGGTCTGATGCGGTTGACCCTCTAACGGGAAAACGAGCAGCTTTATTCCACCCTAGAGATCAATTGTGGACAGAACATTTTGAATGGGGTGAAGATAACGCTTCAATTGTAGGCAAAACAGACATCGGGCGAGCGACTGTCGAGGCTTTACGCCTGAATTTGAAATTATCTGTAGAAATGCGAAAAGCGCTTGTCCAGTTGGGGGTTTATCCTCCTAAAGACTTCGGATTTTTGGGTTAGAATAAAATTCTTATTTTGACTACACACTGCAGGAATAAGCCATGAACCGTATCGAAGAGATAAACGCCAAACACAAGCGCCTGCGCGCGCTGCTGGAGGAGCAGCAGGCCGACGCGCTGTGGCTGCGTATGACCCGCAACATCGCCTGGCTGACCGCCGGGGCCGATGCCAGCATCCCGACCGACAGCGACACAGGCGCGTACAGCGTCCTCGTCACGCCAGAGCGCCGCGTGATCTATACCACCAACATCGAGGCCACCCGCCTGCGCGGCGAAGAAAAGTTTGAGGAACTTGGCTTTGAAATCCACGAGTTCCCATGGCACGCCGCCGAGGAACCCACCGCTGCCCGCCTGCTGCTGGACACCGACCCCGCCGTTGAAGCGGCCATCCAGCCGCTGCGCGTGGTGCTGATGCAGCCGGAGCAGGAGCGTTTCCGGGCGCTGGGGCGCGATGCCGCCGCCGCGCTGGACGAGGCCATCCGCGCCGCCAGACCCGGCGATACCGAGTTCGAAGTCGCCGCCCGGCTGGATGCCGCCTGCCGCGCGCGTGGCGGGCTGGCTGTGGTCAACCTGATCGCCAGCGATGAGCGCATTTCCCAGTACCGCCACCCGTTGGCGACCCACAAAAAGGTGGACAAATACCTGATGATGGTGGTCTGTATGCGGCGCGGCGGGCTGGTCGTCTCCGGGACGCGGCTGGCCTATTTCGGCAGCCTGCCCGCCGATATCGCCGAGAAAGCGCGTAAAGTCGCGGCGATTGACGCGACGGTGATAGCTGCCACCAAGCCGGGGCGCGCCCTCTCCGAAGTCTTTGCCGACCTGCTGACCGCCTATGCCGCGCAGGGCGAGGCCGATCAGTGGCGCAACCATCATCAGGGCGGCCCGGCGGGTTACAACGCACGCGAGTGGATCAGCGGGCCGGAAGACTCGCGCCGGGTACAGGCGGGTATGTCCTTCGCCTGGAATCCGTCCATCGTCGGCTGCAAGTCTGAGGATACGATTCTGGTGAAGGAGGACAGCTTCGAGATCGTCAGCGCCGCCTCTGGCGACTGGCCGATGATTGAGGTAGACGTAAATGGCACGTCCGTGAGCAGGCCGGGCATTATCGAACTCTAAACCCGTAGGGGCGACGCGCTGTGTCGCCCCCCTGCTACACCGTCTATCTCAGCTTGACCACCAGCGTGCTGCGCGGCGGCAGCACAGCCAGCGGCACGTAGCCTTCAAAGCCGCCCGCCGGGTTGACCAGCGGCGCGGCGACCTCGCCCTCGCCGAACAGCACCTCCGCGCTCAGCGTGCCGTTGAGTGTCCCCTCGGCCAGCGTCAGCGTGTAGTCCGTCACTTCGGCGGTGTGCAGGTTGATGACCACCAGCAGCGTCTCGTCGGCGTTGTGCCGCAGGAAGCTGTACACCTGTCGCGGGCTTTCCACCAGCCACATCTCCCCATGCTGCAAGGCCGGGTGCGCGTTCCGCAGGTGTATCAACTGGCGATAATGGTTGAGCAGCGACTCCGGGTCGTCGTCCTGCTGCGCGACGTTGGCCTGTGCATAATTTGCGTCCAGCGGCTGCCACGCCGTACCAGTGGTAAAGCCCGCCGTCTCCGCTTCATCGGCCCACTGCATCGGCGTGCGAATGCGCTCGTCGGGCTTCTGCCCACTCATGCCGATTTCCTCGCCGTAGTAGATAAACGGCACGCCCGGATTGGTCAGCAAAATCGAGGCGGCCAGCTTTGCCGCGCGCACATCACCGCGCAGTTCGGTCATCACGCGGTTCTGGTCATGGTTGGTCAGGAAGGCGGCGTACTGCCCCGGCGGGTACAGTTCCAGCGCGCGCTGCTGAATCGCCAGCACCGACTGGTTGCTGCGCCGCCGCACGCTGTCGAGGATCATCGCCGCCAGATCAAACTCAAAAGCGATGTCCACCGCCTCCGGTACGTATTTCTCCACTTCCAGACTGCCGCTGTACACCTCGCCCACCAACAGCGCGTCCGGCTTCACCGCCTCGACGTGCGCGTGGAAGTCCGCCAACCAGTCGAGCGTCGCTGGCGTGGATTCTAACTGTTCGCCTTCCTCGATGATGTACTTGATCGCGTCCAGCCGGAAGCCATCCACGCCCATCTCCTCCAGCCAGAAACGCGCGATCTCGTGCATCTCGTCGGTGACAGCCGGGTTGGTGTAGTTCAGGTCAGGCATCCCGCCCCAGAACCAGCCGTAATAAGCGCGACCATCCCGCTCATGCCAGCCCGTCGTGCCGGGGGGATCGTCTGCCCACACGTAATAATCGCCATACGCCCCCTGCGGCTCCGCAGCAGACATGACGAACCAGGGATGCTCGACAGACGTGTGATTGATGACCAGATCAACAATCACCGCGATACCGCGCTCATGCGCCTCGGCCATCAACTGCTGAAAGTCCTCGGCGGTGCCATAATCCTGCTCAATCTGCTGGTAATCGAGGGTGTCGTAACCGTGATAACTGAGCGCCTCGGCCACAGGCATCAGCCAGATTCCGGTAATGCCGAGGTCATCCGTTGTCGCCGGGTCGCCGTCGTTGAGGTAATCCAGTTTTTCGATCACCCCGCGCAGGTCGCCCACGCCGTCGCCGTCGCTGTCGTAAAAGCTGCGCACGAAAATCTCGTAAAACACGCGCTCGTTCCACCACCGCGCGTCCTGCGCCTGCGCCCCTGTTCCCAACGCCAGCAAAGCCACCAGTAGCAAAAATAGTTTCTTCAAAGCCAAAGCCTCAGTCCCTGTTTACGTCGCATAAATTATAGCCAGCAGCGGGAAAACGCGCCCTGTACAACCAAAAAGGGACACCGGATTAGTGTCCCTCTTGAGGTAATTTTCCAGGAACTTTAATTTTGAACGATCCCTGCTTACTTTTATTATCCTCCCATTTACCCCACGCAAAAAAGCGCCGTATGTCATAAGGGGCGCGCACAAATGTCATCACACAGGTTTAGGAACGCAAAACAGAAATGCAGCGGCTCAGGCTGGCTCCAGTGGCACGCGGAACACGCCCGACCCGGTGGGACGGTCGGGGAACGGGCTGCCGCCTGCTGGCTCAAGCGACACACCGAAAACGGAGTAATTCTCGACAGGCAGCGTGATCGGCACGACGACATAAGTGGGCGCGTCCTCAGCCGCGTTGAACAAACCGCCGCTGGTTACGCCTTCCGGGCCGACGATCCACAACTGGTAAATCTGGTCTTCCGACAGCACCGCCAGGTTACGCACTTCAATCACGGCCTGCGTACTGCCTGGCGCGGCCACCAGTTCCCCCTCAAGCTGCGGCTGTTCCTCATTGGGGACCAGCGCCACGCGCACCGCGTTTTCCTGCCCGGCCAGTTGGGTATACAACTGCGCGCCTGCGGGTGCGGCGGGTTGCAGCGCGGCCAGCAGCGCCGCGAGGCCGATGACGACCGCCAGCATCGCCGCCAGCGCCAGCAAGCGCGGCAGCAGCGGCGTGACCGGCGTTGTGGCGGGTTGTGGGCGCGGCGAAACCGGCGCAGCGTCCCCCCGCAGGCGGCGGCGCAGATCATCGGACAGATGCGCGGGCGCGGCCTGTGCCGGGACAGCCAGCACCAGCATGTCCGTCATTTCTTCATACTCCGCCAACAGGGCGCGCGCTTCGGCATCCTGCGCCAGCAGCGCCGCAACCTCGCGCTGCTCATCAGCGTCCAGCGCCCCCAGCGCATAAGCGGGTATTAAATCTAAGAGGGTTTCTCTGTCCATTCAGCCGTACAACTTTTTCGTAACGACACTTCTAAATTACCAGCTTACACAACTCTCATCGTAAAAGCGTATGAATCCTCGTCAACGACTAATACGCCTAATACTCTGTTTTCGGATTTTCCTCCAGCCACGCCACGCGCAGCTTTTTCATGCCCTGCCGGATGCGCGTTTTCACCGTCCCTAGCGGCACCCGCAGGTACTCGGCAATGTCGGAATGCGTCATCCCGTAGAAGTACGCCAGCCCGATAGCCTCGCGCTGCTCTGGCGGAAGCTGGCGCACCACCGCCATCAGCGTGCGCCGCAGTTCGCTGCTGCTGCTGGGCGCGATGCGCTCCCACAGGTTCGGGTCTTCATCAATAAACAGCGTGTCCGGGCGCGGTTCCTGGCGCTGGCGCTGGCGCAGCGCGTCAATAGCCAGCCGCCGCGTGATCGTCAAAAGCCAGACAGTAAACTCACCCCGCTGCGGATCATAGGTATGCGATTTATCCCAAAGGCGCAAAAATGTATCCTGCGTCACTTCTTCGGCGGCCATCTGGTCGTTCAGCACCCGGTACGCAACCGAGTACACCAGATTGGCAAACTGCCCATGCAGCGTCACCAGGGCTTCTTCCTCCCCGTTCTGGATGCGCCGCAAAAGCTCTAAAAGAGATGGTTGACTCATTACCCTTGCCAGCAGTTAAAGTCGCGGGTGTGCGGTTTCGGTCTCAAGGCTTGATTGTAACATTTTAGCGCAAAATATGCTTGGAATGCTGCCGCATTATGGTTGCGCGAAAATTAAAGTGGGTTAATATTAAGATACAAGAATCCGCTTTATTTTACGAAAATTCCTTCATTCTAAGGGGGCCGCTTTGAAGAAGCTCTTGCTCGCACTCATCACTATTCTGGCGCTCGTTCCTGCGGCGCTGGTTGTCACCCATGCACAGCAGGGGCCAACCATTGAAATCAGCGGCATCAACCCCACAGAACTGCCACTTATTAACGTCACTGCTGTCGTGCTGGACAGCCTCGGCCAGCCTGTTTCCGGCCTCACCGAGGAGAACTTCCAGCTTTCGGGCGACCTCGCCGGGCAGGCGCAGATCGTCCGCGTTTCCAGCATCACCGACCAGAACCTCCCGGTCAGCGTGGTACTGGCGATTGATGTCAGCACCAGCATGAGCGACTCGCCCATCCGCAGCGCGCGCGAAGCCGCCCGCGTGTTTGTGGAGAACATCGGCCCCAATGATCCGGTCGCTATCGTCACCTTCTCCAACGGGGCGCGGGTCGTGCAGGATTTCACCAGCGACAAAAATATCTTATTACAGGCCATTGATAACTTACCCGTCGGCGGCGAGACACAGCTTTACGAGGGCGCGCTGCTGGCCGCCCAGACCGCCGCCCAGGCACCCACCCCGCGCCGCGCGGTCATCCTGCTCAGCGACGGCGCGCAGTACAGCACCAGCGGGCCGCCCTCCGCCGCGCGCGAGGCCGCCGTGACCGAGGCGATCGCGCGTGGTGTGCCGATGTACACGATCGGGCTGGGTTACGGCACAGACCGCACCTACCTGCAGCAGCTTGCCGAAAGCACCAACGCGCAGGTGCTGGAATCCCCCGTTCCCGAAGACCTGCCCGCGCTGTATGAAGCGCTTGCCAACCGTTTACGCACTCAGTATGAAATCGTCATTCAGGCGCTTGATCTGCCGTCCGATGGCACCGTCTATGATATTGGGCTGACGGTGAACACCGAGGAAGGCGAGGCACAGTCCGACACCGCCGAAGTCCGCACCCCGGTGCCGGTGCCTGTCGTGCGTATCGAGCCAGTCGAAAGCCCGATCGAAACACCAACGGAGATCGTGGCCGATGTCGTGGCCGATGATCCGATCACCAGCGTGGATTTCCTGCTGGATGGCGAGCAGGCCGCCACCACTGCCGAAGCGCCCTACACCTTCACGCTCGACCCGCAGACGCTCACGCCCGGTGCGCACACCCTGACGGTGAACGCCACCGATGAAGACGGCGAGACAGGCAGCACAGCGCTTGAGTTCGAAGTCGCCGCCCTGCCCTCGACCGTGACATTTGTGCCGGAAATCCCGACCGAGCCGCTGACCGAACCGCTCACCATAACGCTCGGCATCACCGGGCAGACAGCTACCACGGAAGCCAGCTACACGCTGGACGACGCGCCGCCAGTCGCCCTGCCAGCGCCCGCGCCGGTCCTGACCATAGACCCGCTCAACCTCGCCCCCGGCGAACACACACTGACCGTCGAGGTGGTGAACGAAGGCGGCACAACCACGACTATCGAGCGCACTTTCACCGTCGCCGACCTGCCGCCCACCTTCGCCATTAGCGGGCTGGAACAGGGGCAAACGCTGGAAGACAGCACCGAGGTGCGCGTAGATGTACGCACCAGCCAGTCGCCCGTGACCGAGATCACCTTCGCGCTCAACGGCGAGCCTGTCGAAGATCAGGAGCGCGCGCCGGGTGCGCTGGTGCTGGAAGCGGCCAACCTGCCGCCGGGACAGACCACGCTCGATGTCACCGTCACCAATGAAGGCGGCCAGTCCAGTACGGAGAGCATCGGCTTCACCGTCGCCGCGCTGCCGCCCGTCGTCACCGTGACCGGGCTGCAACCCGGTGAAACCCTTGAAGACGACGTGACGCTGAACATCGAGGTCGAAAGCCAGACTCCCGTGAGCATCGTCACCTATCATCTGGACGGGCAGAGCATCCAGCCCGCCGATGACCAGTACACCCTGCCGCTGGAAGTGCTGGCGCTGTCGCCGGGGCCGCATGTGCTGAACATCGCGGTCAGCAACGAAGGCGGCCAGACCACCAGCACCGACCTCGCCTTTATCGTCGGCGAAGGGCCATCGCTGACAGCAACCGCGCTTGCGCCCACCAATACGCCTACCATCAGCCCAACACCCACCGTTAACCTGATGGCGACCGCCACCGCCGAGATCGAAGCGACGGTCACGGCGGAGGCACAGGC